>JBJETJ010000019.1:0-14109 GCA_051883255.1 Treponema sp. | reverse complement strand
CGCTCCTTCCGTACCGAGAGCAGGACTGGATGACAAACATTCCGCTTTATGCCGTCTGCGTGATTTAACGAAAAATGAATTTCATTTATCATACTTGCCTCACAAAACAGGGAATCAAGTATGATATGAATGATATGACAGGGAATGTCGGAAGGAATAGAGAAATAACAATTGGTTAAACCGCAGACGGCTTGACCGCCTGTCTGCTTAGAAACTTTATTATTCAACAATAGATTCAATAGTAACAACTCTATTGTTTCTTCTTTCAGTTCCCCAACGATTAGTAGCACCGCCAGATTTTACTTGTAAAGAATCTTCAGGTATACCGAGTTTTATTAATTCTTTTCTTACATTCATAGCCCTCTCAAGGGATAATTTTTCACCATCTATTTCATTATTAAACTCTGCAACATAACCAGTTATCAAAAATTTCTCATCTGGAGATATTGAAAGTCTATTCTGAATTTCTTTTGCCATCTCATTACACCAAATAATTGCATCGTCATAATCCTCAAAATCTCTACGATCTGCACGAAATTTAAGCGATTTTTTTTCTGTAATAATATACGATGTGGATACTTCAGATTCCAAAGAGATATCGTCAATATTATTTGTTACAATGTTTTTTATTTGATTTTTATTTATTTTTATATTAACAAAATAAATAATAAAAAATAAAAGCAACAATAGAATAACAAAATCAATTACATAATTTATTTTGTATATTATGTATATCCTCTTTTTACACTCTTCTAATATGATAACTTGTTTATTATAATTATCTTCTATTTTTTTTATTTTATGTTCTTTAATTTTAATACCAACAAACTTACCAATTTGATAAAATAATCTAATTACATTACACCAGTTAATCTTTAGTGTCATTCCTGCGGTTTTGATAAGCCCAGTAATTGCATTAACAATAAATTCAGAAATATTTACTATAATCATAAAAATATTCTTTGCTTTATCTGTCTCAAAATCTCTTGCTTTTAAATATATATTAGAAAGGACTTCTGATGAGCAAGAACCTAAAGAATCTTGAAAATGGTAAGCAAATAAATTTTGAAATGCCAATTGTGTTTTTTCAGACGAATTTTTTCCAACTTTTTTTGCAAGTTCATACAGTAAATTAGTAAAATCATCGCCACTTTTCATATCAAAAAGGCTTGAACCAATCGGAGGCAATCCTTGTTTAGAACAGCTATCTGCAAATAAGTGTTTAACAGCTTCTGCCGTACCGTTTAAAAATCCAAATTTTTCTGCATATAATTGAAATGGATTATCGCCTTTGAACGATAAAATATCGTGCCCATAAAATAATCTATGGAATCCAAATTTTGGAGTTCCTCCATTTCGATTTATAAATTTTTTATTTTTATCATAATCGATTGGATTATCTTTATGTGATAGAAATTTTTGCAAATTTCTTTGAAATACATTTGCTTCTGAACTTTCATCATGAAAAAGCCTAAAAAATTCTTTTAGTTTTTCACTATTCGTAATAAAACTCCCACAAGCACCAAATAAAACTGCTAAAGCTATATCTGATAATTCAAGTTCCTCACTGATAAAATATTGGTAATAATCTTTTATCTTTTCAAGTTCTTGTATTAATTCTTTTATTTCTTTGGAATATATATTAAATTTCCCGTGTAAACACTCATTTTCTCCCCTAAAAAAAAGAATTGGAAGCTTATTATTTTTTAATGTTATAACATTTTCATAATTTGAATAGAATCTTGTTTTATATGTTTTTTTCATTTTATATCTCCACGCAATATGCTAATAAAATAATTATTGATAATTTTGAATAATCATTTCCACATAATTCTTGTACATAAGGAGAAAAATCTTTAAAAAAAATATTATTTTCTTTCATTTTCTCTTCAAGATTTTCTTCTATTTGGAAACTGACTTCTTTGAATTTTTCTTTATTGAAATAACCTGCAATATAATCAACTTTTGAAATAATTGAAGCATGGTTATGACAAACAATATCGATTATATCAACCATTTGATTTCCTCCAAAACAATCCCATTAAAAAAAACTACCTCCTTCCATCTAAAATCTTATTTTACATCTATCCCCATGACATCTAATGTCAGAGCTTTAAAATTAATTGTATTTTTTCAGCGCATTTTTCAGTTCCTCTTTTACTTCTTCAATCAGTTCTTGCGGAGAAAGAACTTGTACTGTGTGTCCCTGTCCTAAAATAAAGCGCAGCAGTTCTTTTTTCTGTGTAGTCTTGAATTTCAGGTAGACACTTCCGTCTTTGCGTTCTTCAATTATCTGTTCGCTGTGCCATATACGGGTTGAAGCATAAGTACCGATTTCTTTGTCAAACAAAAGTTCAACTTCAAGAGGCGTTCTGTCGCTAAGCCATACGCCCATTTCTGAATCAAAAAAATCTGATGTTTTAAAATCTTTTGGAATGATAAATTTTTTGTCTGTTATGACTGCATTTTTCATCCTGCCAAAGGAAAAAATCCTGACGTCGCCTTTATCATGACATTTTCCGATTACATACCAGTTTCCTTTCTGGCAGACTGCATGATAAGGATCTACAGTTCGTTCCATAAAAGTTGATTTTTGAAGCGGACGGTAATCAAAAGTGAGTGTCCGGCAGTTTTTCATTGCATCAAAAACAGTATTAAAGAGAGCTTGATTTATTTTTTCTTTTATATCTGGAATAAATGTAATTTTTGGAGTTAAAAAACTTGTATCTACAGTAATTTTGTCAGGCAGACAGTCAGTAATTTTTTGAAAGACAGACCTGAGCTGGTTTTCAAGCGGAGTATCGCGATATTGTTCCAGAAGGGGATTTAAAACTGCAACAGAAAAAGCTTCCCCTTCTGTAAGAGGAATGCTTTTAATAAAAAAGTTCTTTTCGTAATACCGATAGCCTTGACTGCCACTTTCTATCGGAG
Organism: Treponema sp.; assembly: GCA_051883255.1. Taxonomy (GTDB): domain Bacteria; phylum Spirochaetota; class Spirochaetia; order Treponematales; family Treponemataceae; genus Treponema_D. Next base: position 11,178 of record JBJETJ010000019.1, on the reverse strand, counting down.
CATTCATAGTATCGCGCATATATTCCAAATCACGCTGAATTGTGCGCGTACTATAACTTCCGTCAACAGCCAGTGCAATTTCTTTTGCCGTATACCACTTACCAGATTGCAGTAACTCATCAATCTTGATAATGCGCCAGTTGTTAACCTTTACCTGCCTCTCCATGATTTTTGTTTTTTCCTTTTTTAAAATGAACTTTTTTAGTGTTAATCAAAACTTAAAAACATAAAATATGTTTTATTATACACTTTAAAATGTCGTATTACAACACCTCTATTATTGTAATGTCGTAATTAAATATTCAAAAAGTCAAATTATAGTTTAAAAATAGAAAAATGACTTGTGATGACATAAAAAAAAGGCTTGGTGAAAATGTAAAACGCATACGAAAAGAACAAAAACTTACTCAATTTCAGCTTGCAGAAAAAGCAGAACTTTCCGAAGAAACAGTCAAAAACATAGAACTTTCAAGGTGCTGGACAAGTGACAAAAATCTTGCAAAACTTACAAAGGCACTTGAAGTTGACATTCACAGTCTTTTTTTGCCTGTCAGCACCTCTTTTGAAAATGATTCAAAAGATTCCGCCATAATCAAAAATGCAATAGCAGATAATCTGAAAGACTATGTAAATTCCGTCTTGAAAGAAATTACGCAAAATTAACAAAGCCAGAACAGATTTGAAATGACAGAAGCCCTCTTCTGAAATTTTTTAAACTTCCTCGACCACTACGTTTTCATCTGGCAGTTCGCAAGTAAAAACACGCTTTGCAGCCTCAAAAACTTCCTTGCAATCCGCCGTAAAATCTTTTTCAGTTTTTTTCAGTTTCTCTTTGACGTTTTTCAAAGAAGGTTTAGTTTCTGCATAATCTGAAAGCATCTTACCTGCAACAGTCAAAACGACTGCACCGACAACAGAACCAATAAATTTCTTCATCATAAAATCCTCCAAAAAAGTTCAAAACTCTGCTTTAACAGAACAACTTTTCTTCTATATATTTCTATATAAAAAGATTATAAACCGCATGGCATGACAAATAATGTCAGCAACTTTTTTTATTCAGCTTCAGCGGATAAAATAGTCAAACCAGTAACGGAATCATAAGTAACAGTCTTTTTTGAACCGTCCGGCATAACCCGAATTTCTTTTTTAAATCTCTCCTGCGAACAGGAAGAATCCCGCTTTCTTGACAGCAATAAATCGTTATATTTATCAACCAGATCATTATAATCAGAAACGTTTTTATCAAATTCCTTGCGCATGCTGTTCAAAACATAAACCGCAAGAGCAATTCCGCCAGAAATAAAAATTTTTTTCAACATAATAACCTCCAATAAAAAGTCAATGAGGAAATATCAATTTCTCAATTTCCGTTTTGACTTTTTACGCACATTCGCAATGCAATGGGAACGTGCAGTAGATGAAGCAGAAAAGAAAGCTTGCAACGCAAACTTGTAAATAAAAACTCCGGCGCTTTTTCAGGCAAAGTTTTTATTACACTTCCCTTTGTTTTTTAGACAGGTTCATTATAACCAGAGGGATATGACAAAAAATGTCGCAAGGTGAAAAAAAAATTAAAAAAAACATATTGACATTCATCTATATACCCTGCTATTCTTACTTCAACATATAGACAAACACCTATATATAAACCACCGCAGGACGACACTGCGGTTTTTGAGGTAAAACTATGACGACACAAAACGCGGCGGAACTTTGCCGGGCGCTCGGCGATGAAAACAGGCTAAAAATCATCGACCTTCTGACACAGGGTGAACAGTGCGCGTGCAGGCTTCTTGAAAAATTCAACATAACGCAGCCGACGCTTTCGCACCATATAAAAATTCTTTCCGAATGCGGACTTGTAAAAAGCAGGCGCGACGGGAAATGGACTCATTATTCGATAAACTGCGAAACGTTCAGGGAATTCAAGCGGTATTTTGAGGCGGTGGAATGTTGCGGAAACTCTGACTGCCGGTGCGGAGATTGATATGTGGGATTTTATTCAGAACGAGATTTTGGGGATGAAGTGGCTGTATGTGCTTATTCGCCATGGGGTGGCGGCAGCCGGGCTGAGTGTGGAATCGAAAATTGGCGGGGCTGTGGCGTTTTTTTTGTTTGACATCATCAAGATTTCGGTGCTTTTGTGCGTGCTGATTTTTTTAATTTCGCTGATTCAGTCGTTTTTTCCGCCGGAGAAGAGCCGGAAGATTATGGGGCGGTTCGGCGGTTTTGGTTCGAGGGTTATCGGGGCTTTGCTGGGAACTGTTACGCCGTTCTGCTCGTGTTCGTCAATTCCGATTTTTATGGGGTTTACGGCAGCAGGGCTTCCGTTGGGAGTTACGTTCAGCTTTTTGATTTCGTCGCCTATGGTGGATTTGGGTTCGCTTGTGGTTCTGATGAGCGTGTTCGGGTGGAAAACTGCCGTTTTGTATGTGGTCTTCGGACTTGTGATTGCGGTAGCCGGCGGTTCGCTGATTGAAAGGCTTCATCTTGAGGACGAGATTGCAGATTTTATCAGGAACGCAGGGAATTGTCCGCAGGCTGAACTTCCAGAGCAGACTGTCACGATGAAAGACCGAGCAAAGTCCGCCTTTGACAAAATGCACGAAACGCTCTGGAAACTTTTTCCGTATATTCTGGCAGGAGTTGCGCTCGGTGCGTTCATTCACAACTGGATTCCTGAGAGGTGGATTTCTGCGGCGCTCGGAAACAAAAATCCGTTCGGCGTGCTTCTGGCGGTTGCGTGCGGAATTCCGATGTACGCGGACATTTTCGGCTGCATTCCCATTGCGGAGGCACTTCTTTTTAAGGGCGCGGCGCTTGGCGTGGTCTTAAGTTTTATGATGGCGGTTACGACACTGAGCCTTCCAAGCCTTGTGATGCTTTCAAAGGCAGTAAAGCCGCGGCTGCTTGCGGTTTTTACGGCAATCTGTATTGTGGGAATTGTTGCGGCGGGGTATGTGTTCAATGCGGTGCAAGGGGTGATGTAGAAGGGTAATGTGGGAAATTAAAAATTCGGGAAATCCTGTTTTTATGGTTTTTCGCTAGAATATGATATATTATATATATGACGGAGGTACAATATGTCAGATGCAGCCTTTGAAGATTTTACAAAACAAGTTCTCAATCTTTCTTACGAACAGACACTTACTTTAATGGAAAAAATGCTTGAATCATTAAAGACAAAACGAAGGGAAGAAAATTATCCTGAAATGGAAAAAAATATTGCCAGAAGTTCAATGAACACGATGTGGGAGGAACTGAAAAATGACACATGGTGAAATCTGGACAATAGATTTTGGCATTCCGGCCGGAAGCCTGCCTTCAAAAATTCGTCCTGCGGTTATGTTGTAAAATTAATTGAAAATAAATAGGTTAAACCGACACATAGTTATTTTGACTGTACATTTGGCAGTCTAGGAGATAAAACATGATTCAATTTTTAGAATTTGCAGAAAAAGTACTTGAAACTTCTGAAACACCTTTAATATATCAAGATATATGGAAAAAAGGTATAGAAATGGGTTTGGACAAAGTATTGTCTACAACAGGAAAAACTCCTTGGCAAACTTTAGGTGCAAGGCTTTTTTGCGAAGTGAGAGATAATTCAAATTCAAAATTTACTAAAGTTGGAAAAAGACCTGCCAAATTCTTTTTAAAATCTAAAATGCATCTTCTATCTTCTGAAGTGATTGAAAATATCGATAAAGAGGAAAACATTCTAATAAAAAAAGAGAATACCTCATATACAGAAAGACAATTACACCCATTGTTAAATTATTTTGCATATACAAATACTTCATTTAATAATGGAAAAGCGATTCTTACTAAAACTATTTTTCATGAAAAATCAAAAAAAGACGGTTTAAATGAATGGATTCATCCAGATATTGTGGGTGTATATATTCCTATAGAAGATTGGAATTCTGAAATAATTGAATTAAATAAAATCATCAATTCAAACTCAATAGAATTGCTTTCTTTTGAAATGAAAAAAGAAATAAATCGTTCGAATTATAGAGAATATTTTTTTCAGGCAGTATCAAATTCTTCATGGGCAAATGAAGGATATTTAGTTGCTGCTAAAATAACAGATGATGATGAGTTAATGAATGAATTAGAAAGGCTGTCATCTGCTTTTGGCATAGGTATTATAAAATTGGATTTAGATGATATAGATTCTTCCACAGTTCTATTTCATTCTAAAAAGAAAAAATAATTAGATTGGGAAACAATGAATAAACTTTGTGAAATAAACTCAGATTTTAAGAAATTTATCCAAGATGTAAAAATAGATTTTGATTCAAAAAGGATTCACAAATCTGAATACGATGAAATTTTATCAGAACCAGAAAGTTATATAAATAAAATAAGAAAAAGCACATAACGAGGTTTTAAAACCATTAAAAATCGTTTTTGTCTTATTTTCAAATATTCAGGAGAACAAAAAAATGCAAATAAACACTATCGAAATCTTAGGGCGGGAAGGCTGTCGGACTTGCAGTACGATGTATCAGACTGTCATCGACATTATGGCAGAAAAGAACATTCCGGCAGACATCCGTCACACAACGGACTTGGAAAAAATTATGTCGCTCGGCGTGATGAGCCTTCCCGGAGTCGTGATTAACGGCAAGGTCGTTTCGTACGGAAAGAAGCTTTCAAAAGAGGAACTGGAACGGCTGATTGACGGCGTGATTGAAGAGTAAAATTACATTGCAATGCAAAAACTTTCGATTTTTATAGACTTTTCGCATTGCAATGCGAAAACTTGTTGATTTTACAGACTTTTTGCATTACAATGCAAATAAATGAAAAATTCGATAAGCATAACACGGCAGAATGGTCTCAAAAATCTTCTTCTTTTCAAGGACAAGGAAGTTATAAAGGTAATTACCGGAGTAAGAAGGTGCGGAAAGTCCACTCTGCTTGAACAGTTTAAAAATCATCTTCTGGAAAACGGCACAAAAGAAAGCCAGATTGTCTATATCAATTTTGAGGACTACGAAAACCGCCTGCTTCTGGAAACTGATAATTTTTACGCATACATAAAAGCAAGTATTATCGAAAATAAAAGAATGTACCTTCTGTTCGACGAAATTCAGCAGGTCAGGGATTTCCAAAAAGTCGTGGACAGTTTTTACATCAAAAAAAACATAGATATTTATCTTACAGGCTCAAATTCAAACCTGCTTTCAGGGGAACTGACAACGCTTCTTACAGGGCGCTATGTTGAAATAAAAATGCAGCCGTTCAGCATTCGGGAATTTATGGAAGCGGCAAAAATTACCTCAAGACAGGAAGCATACCGCAAATACATCGAAACAAGTTCGTTTCCGTACACTGTTCAGCTTCTTGAAAATCCCGATGCCGTAAAAATTTATCTTGAAGGAGTTTACAATTCGATTATCGTAAAAGACATTCTGAACAGAAAAAAAATCAACGACATAAAAATTCTCACAAGCATTACGCAGTTTGTTTTTGACAATATCGGGCTGGAACTTTCTTCAAAGCAGATTGCAGATACGCTCACTTCAAACGGGCGCAAGATAGATTCGCGGACGGTGGAAAACTACATCTCCGCCCTTACCGACACTTTTATCGTCTACAAGGCAGAACGCTACAATATCAAAGGAAAGGAATACTTGAAGTCGCTTGAAAAATACTACATCTGCGACCTGGGCTTGAGGAATGCGCTTCTTGGAAAAAAAGCGATGGACACAGGCCATATTCTTGAAAACATCGTATACCTTGAACTTGTCCGGCGCGGCTATGCTGTTTATGTCGGAAAAATTGACAGCCTTGAAGTTGATTTTGTCGCCCAGAATGAAGACGGAAATTTATACATTCAGGTTGCGGCAAGCGTGAGGGATGAAGCAACGCTCCAAAGGGAACTGAAGCCGCTTATGGCAATCCGCGATTCCTACAAAAAAATCATTCTCACTTTGGACGACGACCCCGAAGCCGACTACAACGGCATAAAGCGAATGAACGCAGTAGACTGGCTTTTAGAGGACGGAAAATAAGAACAATGAACTCAAAAGACACCACAACTCCGCCAAAACAAACCGTCGCTTTTATCTGCGTTCACAATTCGTGCAGAAGCCAGATTGCAGAGGCGCTTGCAAAGCTCTTTGCCTCAGACCGATGCGAATTTTATTCTGCCGGAACTGAAACAAAACCGAGCATAAATCAGGACGCAGTCCGCCTTGTAAAAGAACTGTACGGAATCGATATGGAAAAGAACGGTCAGAAAAGCAAGCTTCTTTCCGCACTTCCGCCGGTAGACATTGTGATTACGATGGGCTGTAACGTCCGCTGTCCTTTTCTGCCGTGCAAAACCCGAGAGGACTGGGGACTTGCCGATCCCACAGGCAAGAGCGACGAAGAATTCATCGCGGTAATAAAGGAAATCGAGCGCAAGGTTCGGGAGCGGTTTTGCGAAAACTGACGGCGACTGCGTGTTTTGAAAAGCGGTTATTATTTTTTTCCGATAGTACTAAAATTCACTTTATGAAAATCTTTAGAACGTAATTTCTGAATGATTATCTGAGAACATCAGCTTGATTTGCCAGTTATCTGCAAAAAATTTTTCACTTGTCCTGAAACTGTTAAATTAAAAACAACTCAAAAAAAGGACTGCCTGAAAGTTTTGATAAGTTCTCAACGGACAGTCCTTTTATTTAAGATGAACTGTTATTCCACAATCTCTATAGTGATATGTCCGATCTTATCATTATCACCAGTATAATTTTTTACCTCAACATCATCTCCAGTTGCATTAACAACAATTTTAAAGGTGTCAGCAACACTCGACATAAATGGAATTACAATTGCAGGGGCATATTGATTTCCACTGATTTCCTTATTAGGGTCTACTTCCATTGCAGTAAAATCAAACTTCAATTCCGGGGCATTAGATTCATTATTTATTGCTATCTGTGATATTTCAAGAATTTGAGCAACTAACTGTTCTTTTTTATATTCCAATATGGCAAAGTCATCGTTAAGAGCAATTACTAATTTTGCAGGATCATTTACTGTTGTGCTTCCCGGATGTGTGTTTGTATACGAGAGACTGACTTTAGTAATAGACTCTCTTGCAGACTGAACCTGTTTAGCAGACAAAGGATAATATATCATATACTTTGATTCTGGATTATCAGTTCGTATTATATAACTTGTTGTTTCAGATTCAGAGAAAAATATTACACCTTTCTTTAAAAACCCTCTTTTAAAACAGTCAAAATCACTTTCTCCGGGGTTCTTGTTTTCACTTAAATTTTCTTTACAAGATTGCAAATAATCAACAAAGGCATCTGTATCAGGATTTGTATATTGATTATATATATACAAAATTCCGCTATTGTCAGCTGTCTGCCTTGCGATATAGCAGTTTATCAGATTTCCTGTTTCATCAAACTGTAAAAACGAAATATCCTGCACAGGCTTCGTTTCCGGATTATAATTATCCGGTCGGCTTACGAATTTATACCAGCCGGCAATGCTTTCTGTCATCTGTCCATTGCTATTTGAAGCAGCTGAAGATGACGGATTAGAACATGATAAAAATAATGACGATACAACTAAAACAGCAAATAAAATTGCTAATTTTTTCATAAGAGTTTCTCCTAAATTTTTTGGGTATATTAATATGATTGTGCGGTTTTTTATTTTTGCTTATAAAAAGAAAAATAAAAATTAAATGGATTATAACGTTAAAGGGCAATGCCGCACAAATCACAAATGCAGCAGAGAAAAAAAGCGTGGAAAAGATAAATCACTATCGAAAGAAAAAATAACCATGCCATTGGAAGCAAGTGTCACATTATTTTTTAATTCAGGTCAATCGCTCACGTAGTCGTGACTTTAAATAGTATTTATTCCCCCGTTATAATCATCTTACATCTAATTAAAAAGCTTTCGTAAATAGCTTTACGTTCCAATTCACTTTTTAATGACCCTCAGGATTAAAATGCCTCAAAATGAATCCTATTTGTACAAAAAACCGGCAACAGGATTAATCACTTTTCTGCAATCCCATATAAAATTAAAAGAAACTGAGTTGTAACTGTTGCGACTAAAAAACATAATGCAAATTATATTTTTCCGCACTGATTTTCTCTGCCCCAAACTTACGGAGACATCGTCTGTCTGTCATATCCAGCAAGAACTTTCAGGCATACGACAAATTCAGTTCATCGCAATTTTATTTCCTCATAAATCTTGAACCTAAGATATAATAAAAATTCGGAATTATCCCCTCATACGCAAATAAAAAAATAATCGCATTTTTTGACAAAATTTTGAAAAAACCTCTTGACTAATAAAGTATAACGATATATTATATATATCAGATGGAGGTTGCTTATGAGTAAAAAACATAAGGGACGAGCAAAAAAAAGCAGTCTTAAAAAGACTGCTTCGGCAATACTAGAAGTAGTTAAACTTTTGGCAGAGTTGATACTTCTAGTAATTGAAATCCTAAACTTGCTTAAATAGCAAGCCGGTAGCAGGAGAAATCCTGCTGCCTTTTAGGATAGCCTTTTTCTAAACGGAGGTCAAGTATGATAACAGTTTTAAGAATCCTGCTTATAATTCTTCTTTCTGTTTCTATTATCCTAAGAGTGATAAAACTTTTAAGAAAAAAATAGGTGATAGAATGACTACAAAAGAAGTATCTGAAAAATACGGTGTCTGCATTGCCGCCGTTGCACGCTGGGCAAAAAATAACGGTGTTCAGCGTGGAAAGCCGGTCAATGGAATTATGCCGTTTGAATGGACGGAGGACGACTGCCGCCGCTTTGAGCAGAGGCAGGGCAAAGGATGGAAAAAAGGCGTTCCTAGAAAAACGGAATAGTTATTTTCCCGATTTGTGCCTGTTGCAGTCCTTGCACAACATCTGGCAGTTTTCGGCGGTTGTTTTTCCGCCGGAATGCCACGGTGTTATGTGGTCGCCTTCCATTTCGTCAATTTCAAAATGCCTGTTGCATACCGCACAAATTCCATTCTGCCGCTCGTATGCTTCCCTTTTTTGGTTCGGTGTAAATGCACGGATATTAAGGTGTTTTTCTTCTCCGTCAAGGACATATTCATAAATGCCTTTTTTATTTGTTACATCATCGTCCTGCATTAAAGCGGTGATTTTTTCTTCAACGGCTTTTGAATCAATGGCAGAATCTTTGAATTTGTTATAGAGAAATCCCCATTCAATGCCTTTCATTTCCTTGCGGTAATTCGGGAATGCAGTTTTTGCCCAGCTGATTATGTTCTGAAAATAAAGCGTCAGTTCGTTTGCGTTCGGATCGTGCTGATGAAGTGCCATATACTGCTGAATCTGATTATCTGTTTTCCATTTCAAAATAGTTTCTAAATAATCCTGCCGGATTGCAGAGCCGTTCAGATAATCTTTTCCGATATTGTATGCAGGGCAGTTTGTCTTGCTGAAAAATCGTTTCGCACTTGTCAGCCATTCGCCTGTATACATTGCGTTCAGCAGTTCCTGGTCAAACAGTTTTTCTCCTGCAATGTTGATTGTCTTGAACCATTCGATTTTTTCCTTGTCGTTTCCCTCGCAGATATAAACCATAAGTTTATAATTCAAGAATTCTTCTTTTTCTGTATCTGTAAGGTTGAAAAAATAGCGGTTGTCAAAAGAAAATACTCCGGCAACATAACGGCAAATTGACAGCGTTCTTTGCTGACCGTCCATAAGCTCGAATGAATTGTCGCCGCTTTTTACCCAGTACATAACATTCAAGGGAAAGTTTTTCTTTACGGTATCTATAACTTTTATCTGCTGCTCATCTTTATACACAAATTCACGCTGATAAGGCGGACGGATATTAAGCCTGCCGTTATAACCTGTAACGCCTTCTTCATCAGAATCCTTATAATTTTCTACAAGGTCTTTAACCAAAATTTCGTGAAGTTCTATGTTCATTTTTTTTCTCCGTTTTCGGTCTGTTTTCTGCGAATTAAAATTCTCATATAGGGAACAACAGCTTTTCCGTTTTTGTCATAATAGCACAAATCAGGATGTCCCTCTTTTATCTGTCCTTTGTTTCCTTGTGCATAGTAATCTTCTACAAATTTTTTTGACATTCCGTTTCCATCTTCGATATAACGGCTCAAATTGATAATTTCAAATTGTTCAGGACAATATTTATCCATAAAGGAAATCGGCACACCCATAAGTCTGTCATAATCACAAGGGATTTCCGTTACTTTGTCTATATTGATGGCGTCATAATTATCATACATCGGATATTTTTCCGGTGTATAATGCTCGTAAAGTATTATTTCCTCGTGTCGTTTTTTGTGGTCAAGATTTGTGAACCATCGCACGCCCATTACAGGAACATAATAATCTCCGTTTTCGTTCGTTTCATATTTACCTTGTATTTTTGTTTTATCAAAAATATTTTTTGAAACTAAAAACTTTCTATCTCCACTGTGAATACTTACCCCCAGCCATAATTTATTTTCTTTTAGAAGTGGGAATATTTCTTTATAAGATATTGCATTTAAATTTCCAATGACAATAAACTTTTTGTCATATTCAATAAGTTGCGTAATATATTCACGAAATAAAGAGAACGGCGGATTGGTTGCCACGATGTCGGCTTCTTTGAGAAGTTCTATACATTCCGGGCTTCTGAAATCTCCATCACCTTTTAATCTTGTAAGTGCATTTTTTTTATTTGCAAGAAGTGTTTTTATATCGTTAAGGTCAAATGCTCCGTCTTTTATTTCCGTAATGACAATTTTATGAGGGCTTCTTGTTGTTTTATCTTCCGGCGGTTCATCGGGAAACAATGAAAGCTGAGTATTTGCTACAGGCGAACCTGCATAACAGGTGGCAATAAGTTTTTTTAACTGAAAATCATTGAAGTGGAGTGCAAAGTATTTGAAGAAATTACTTTCATAAGGGTCATCGCAGTTGCAGTAAACCGTTTTTCCCTTGAAATGTTCTTTATAGTGGATTATCTCTTTTTCAATATCTGAAAGCTGAGTATAGAATTCATCATTTTTAGCGGCTTTTGCTTTATGGAGCTTTGAGTTGCTCCCCCCCCGCAGTTTTATGTATAGAGGTTTCTATAACATCTTCCTTGATATTCATAGGTCAAAATTCGAGTTTTGCAAGAATCGGATAATTTGGCAAAAACCATTGCC
>JBJETJ010000018.1:0-159711 GCA_051883255.1 Treponema sp. | reverse complement strand
ACAGGGAATGCCTTTTTTTGTAAATTTATCTAAAACTCGAAATTTGACCTATTATTTTTCATTTTTGCTTTCCACTTTTATTACAGTATAACAGCAAAAGTGATTTTAGTCAGCAAAAACATTTACAAGTCAACAGTAAAGTCTGAACATAATATTTTTGAAAATGGAACTTCCCCCTCTAACAACCGGGTTAGGCACTGGAGGGCGGCTTTGCCGGTCCGAAGGACTGAGCGTAGCGGAACCCGGAAGCGCCGACGGCTTTAGCCGGAACCCCCAAATTCCTGAAAATATTTTTATGATGATCTGGTTTGCTTTCTTAAAACAACTCGGCTTCCTGCTCTTTCAACTTCAGGACTGGCCTGTTTGTAACTTTGTCGGCGGCGGTGAGTTCGGAACACAAGAGGGGGCTGGACGGGTTTGGTTTTGGTTGCGAGGGGGAATTATAATTTTCTATGGCGTAGCAATATGCACAGTTATGCAGACAGGTGTTATACGCGCCGACATCTATGCTTCTGGCACAGCCACATTCTTTTCGCTGGGTTTTGTCTTTGGCGTGGGCGAAGTTTTTTTTGCAGATGCGGTTTATCAGGTCGCCGTCTATGCAGTGTCCGTGCGGTATTCCGATGTCGTCAAGATTTATTTTTTCCGAGCAGGATTCTATCATAAGGTCATATTTTCGGGCAATCGCCTTGAGGTTTTCTGCAAGGCTTCGCATCTGAGTTTGGGTCAATTCAGTAATCTGTCTGGGCGCAAGCCTGTTTTTGATTTTGGGATAGCAATCTACGAAACTGATTATGACTTTTTCGGTGTATTTGTACAGTTTTTCGGCAATCCAGGCAAAATATTTTATGTGGTAATCCATATTGTATTTTTCTGTCAGGATTATGGGGTCGTAGCGCCAGATAATTTTTTCCCTGCCGATTTGTTCTGAAAGTTTTATGAATTTTTCTATTACCGCTTTTTTATGCGGAACGTTTTTTTCTATGTCCTGTGCATAAGATGAAATTGTGAACTGGAAATAATAGTTATAGCCCATACTGTCCAGTTTTTTTAAGTTCAAAATAAAATCGTCAGACGGATTTTTTGTCCAGAAAACAAGGCACTCGACATTTTGCGGAGAAACGGAAATTTTCGACACCTGATGAACGTTCATCGGATTTCTGACCATAAAAAAACCTTCTTCGATTCTTTTATAAAACCAGTCAGAGAAAAAAGCCGGAATGTCAGTTCGCCGCGACACGCTGAGTATCATATAAAAAAATTGTAGTGATTTTTATTGGTGGTGGAAAGGGTTTAGGGGGGGGGGGAAATTGAGTTTGTTTTTGCGGTATTTGTGTGAACTGTTCTCAAACTTATTTTTCAATGTATTTACTGACCGCACTTTTTATGGTCTGCCAGAAATCAGTTAAGCCTAAAAACAGGTGTGAGCATTTTTCCCATTTGATTGTATAACCGTAAGTGTGGCGGTAGAAATGGCGGAAGCCCATATATTCAGTAAGCAAAAGCCTTAAATCATAGGGCAGAAAATCAGGCTGTGAAAACATACAGTCAATAAGATTTCTGTGCCACTGCGGAGAAGTTCTGAAATCAAAATTCAGAGTTTCTGCTATAAGCACGAAAATGTTTTCAATTCCGTTATAAAAAGAATGAAGAATTCCGCCGATTGCCGTAATTTCTATAAAATCGGGTTCTTTGTTTTTTACCATCGAAAGAAGAACCTGCGACTTGTCAACTAACTCATCTATTTGGGAAATTTCGTAATCAATTTTTGCTTTTGCAGTTTTATCCAATTTTCTGAAGTTCTCCTAAATCACGCAAAAGGGCAAAGAACTGGGGCTTTTCGTCAAAATCAACCAAGTCGACTGTTTTGCCGGTGGCATCTTCAAGCATTGAATGTGTTGCAAAAAATTTCTGGGGAGGAAGTCCTTTTATGCCGATGTCGATGTCGGAATATTCGTCAGCATTTCCGTTAACCTGAGAGCCGAAAATATAACTTTCGGTACAGCCCATATCAGAAAGAACGCTTGAAATTTTTGATGTCATTTCTTGACTCAGCATAGCTCGACCTCCTTTTATAAATATACCATACTTCTACAGAAAAATCACCGTTCTTTGCTGATAATGCCGTTTTTCTTTTTCTGTCGCAAAAACACATTTTCCGCTCACAAAATCCCCATCAGCCTCTCCACCAACCGCTCTTCCTCGCTCTTCATCTGAGCCTTAAAATCCTGATAATTTTCTGCGTTCTGCGGAATAAAAACCGCCTTTGTTCCGATTTTTGCCTTCTGATTTGCAAACGGCTTGAGTGTCCAGACAGGGTCATTTTTCTTTTGTCCGTCCGTTCCGCCTTCATTCTGCGACGGATAAACAAAAAATCCGCTCCGTGCATCCATAACGTGAATGTAGGCAATCATCTGTGCCAAATCGTCAGCAGGTGGCTTGTAGGCATCAAATCTTTTATACTTTGCATCAAGAATTTCGTCAGCCAGATGTTTCACTGCACCCGCGCCGTCTTTTGGCTTGTAAAAATCTGGAAAAAAACGACCCACACCAGCATTTTCAAAAGGACTAAATCCGCCCTTCTGCAATTTGTTCTCAGGGTGAACATACCCCACACCCTTCAAAACTGTCGCCAGATATTCTTCCCAAAGCCAGGCGCCGTCAAAAAGAATTCCATAAATTTTATCTGCGGAAGAATCGTACTTGATTTTTTCCCGAAGTAAAATCATCCTGCAGATTTTCTGCAAACTACGATATTTGAAAAAATACGGCGACTTGATAGCCTTTGCAGTCTTGGAAAGAATTTTATTCCGTTCCATACGATTGTAAGACGGCGTTGCACTGTCGATTACGGCGACAGCTTCCTTCATTTTTTCGCTCGAAGAAAGAATGTATTTAAAAAGACCGTTCGCCCTCATATACTCAATCGTGTGCCGTACAAGCTGCATAACAGGATTGTCATAACTGTATTCTCTGGCACGGTAAGGAATTTTTCCGTTCGCCGGAACATTCAGCCTGATGTGCCTGTTAATGTCGATGACACCGCGAACGTTGGAATCGTTGTATTCGTGCGTCTGATATTCCTTGTAAAGCCCCTGACCGAGCGCGTCAATCAAATACTCCGGGAACAAAAACGGAAGAAAATCAAAAATCCTGTCCCTCACCCTCGAACTCTCTAACTTCGCAATATTTATGTGGCAGACTTTTTCAAGCATATAGTGCAGAAAAAAATCTCCCTTACCATTTTCCGTAAACCGCGAACAGATATTCACTTCAGTGCCGCCGCAGCCGACAAACCCCATAATGTTTCCCGTTTCAAGAACAACCTTTCCGCCGCTTTCACTCATATAAAAAATGACCGAATCCGCAATCTTGTCGTCCGTTTTTTCTGCCATCGGAGGAAACACAAGGATTTTCAGTTCGCCGATAGTTTTCCCGGCAATCTCCCCAAGATTTTTACACTCCAGCGCCGAAAGAGATTTTTCCTCATTTGAATTGTCATTTAATAAAATAAGGCTCATAACTCAAAACTCTAATTTCTTTTTTTTAATTCGGGCGGCTTTTTTCTCCATTCCCCTCCGTTCCATTCCGCAAAAATCAGGCTATCCGCCCTTCGCTACCGCTCATCCTCTTCCCTCGCTTCGCTCAGTCCAGTGGACTGCTCCGCAGGGGCTCCTATCCTTGCCGCAAAGCAAAATCACTTCAATTCACTTTATCATAATGCGTCCACATTCTGATTATTTTTACAATTCCTTCATATTCAATTTCGTTTTCTGTAATTTTTGCATCTATAATTTCGTAGACGATTCTATGCTTGATATTAATTCTTCTGGAATATAATCCTGCTAAATTACCCACAAGTTCTTCGTACGGAGGAGGATTTTTCCGCGGATTTTCTTTCAGTGTTTCAATAATTTCTTTAGCCTTTGCATCTAATTTTGCAGCCTTCAGATTTTTTACATCTTTCTGAGCCTGTTTATAATATTTTATCAGATACATCGGCTACCACTTAAAATCTTCTTCTGAAATACATTTTTCAATCGGAGTGTTCTTTCCCTTTATCAAAGATTCAGGCATTCCCGGAACTGAATTGAGGTAAATTGTTTCTTGAATGGCATTCCAATCATCTTCTCCAATTAAAACGGCATTTTTCCCCTTTGAATTTGTAAGGGTTACAGGCTGGGAATTTTCATTTACAAAAGCCATGATTTTAAAAAGATTTGCACGAGCTTTTGTTGCATTTATTGCATCCATAATTCACCTCCATTTATGTACATTATAGCGTACATAAAGAAAAATACAAGCAGGAATATGGTCTTTTTATCATTAATTTCCCTGCACAAAATCGTCCTGATTTTGATTAAAATAGGCATTTTCAATACTCTTGAATTTCGATTTATTTTCATCGTCCAGACCACGCAGATATTCTTTTACAAGCGAAGAAAGTTTTAACTCCCACAGTTTTTCAAAATCAGTCACATCACGGAAATACGCACCGCCAATGTGATAGGCACTGCCCAAACCTTCAGTTTGTGAAATCTGGTCATTTATTCTTTTCATTGTTTCCTTTGCTTCGTCCGAAAGATTCATATTTTCTGCGCTTTCGTCAGCCGTCACTTCCTTAAAAATGAACCGCCGGCGCATAGCAAAATCCATACTTTCAACAGAACGGTCAATGTCATTCATTGTGCCGATGATGTAAACGTTATCGGGAACAAAAAAGCCTTTTTTAAAAGGATCAGTATCTTCAACAAGATTTTGATACTGCGTTGCCACCAGTCCTTTTGGCGTTCCATTCTCGTCCAAACCTCTATATCCCGGGTCGATTGAAAAAAACAATTCCCCAAAAATCTTGGAAAGTTCCCCGCGATTGATTTCATCGATGATAAAGACAAAATTTTTCTTTTCGATTTTTACATTGTCAAACTCAAGTTCCTGAGAATTGTTATTAGCTTTCAGCTCTTTATACAATGCAAATACATAACTATCTGACTGAAACCCATAATTTGGATGATTAAGGAACTTTGCAATCTCATTTGCTTGTGAAAAATCTTTATTTGCAGACATTACTGCTATTAAGTCTGATATTTTTACATCAACGTCTTTTGATACTTTATTTGCTGCCTCAATGTAAATTTTCTTTTCATCAATATTCTTTATAATGAATCTTGTTTTTTTTCCAACTAATTCATATTCTTTTTCATTTTCTACTGAATCTAAAAGAAAAGATTTTATTTTTTCTTCAACGGATTTTTCCAATTTTATTTCTTCTATTGATTTTTTACTCTCAATAACATTCTTCACTGCATTTGCACAAAATTCCTTGAACACACCGTCCATTCTTTTAAAACAAATCTGACCGCTCTCGTCAGAAGAAATCGGGCGCAGACCTTCCACAAAATCCGTATAATCATACGACGGATGGAACTGACAGAAGCCGACTTCCGCGTTCATCGCTTCTGCAATCTCCTTTGCAAGATGAGTTTTTCCCGTTCCCGGCGCACCGTGCAGGATAAGGTTGTGGTTCTCTAAAAGAAGTTCTTTGTATTCGGTAAGTTTTTCGTTTGTCATAGAGGAAGCCCCTTGTGGCAGATTTTTATAGCTCATAAATTTATTAAAAAATTCTTTGAAATCCTTTGAAAAATTTGAATAATCGTTGTTGAATAATTCCAATTCGCTTAATGATTTTTCCATATCAGCCGAAGCATACGCGCTCTTCTGCGAAGTCAAATACAAACCATTAATATGGTTTCCATTCCATTCAGACCTAATATTAAACCATGTACTATACCAGTGAAGATAAGAAGTTGTGGCTTGGTAATTTCTTGCATCTACAGCAATGCAAATCTTTCCATTATTATAGTTCTCCCATTCTTTAATTTGATTTTGTATTTTACCACCCTTATATCCCTGTCCTGCTTTCTTAAAAGAGGGGTTGTCAGTCCAAATTTTTAAATATTCTTTATATCCTCTTCCGTTTGTGTTCTCATTTACACACCATTCCAAATGGGCTACAAAATATTCCAGCAAATGCTTGAATTGTTCCATTTCTTTATTCATAACCTCAATCCTTCCAATGCATTTATTTTCTTATACTATTATTATATATTCAAAAACATAATTTTTTTCAATTTTTGCACTCTTAAAACTTCTTTTAAAAAGAATTTTACAAACATTCAGAGGTAGTTTTAAGCCTATTTACAACTTTTATTTTAATTTATTCTACGATCTCCCAATGACCAGTTTTTTTAGAACCAATACGAATGATTTTTCCGGCAATTTTTAATTCTGCAAGTTTTCGTTTTATCGTAGCAGCTGAAACGCCCATCCTTTTGGCATATTCTTCATAGCTTAAATTCGGCTCTGCTTTTATCAGGTCAAAAAATTTTATCGGGTCATTTATTGGGTCATTTATCGGGTCATTTTTAGTGCCGTTTACAATCTCTTTCGCTTTGAACATTATCATAATATCGTTCGGATGAACTGTGTATTCCGGTTCTGCAATTCCAGACTCTTTACAAAGACTGCAAATTTTTTCTACGCCGCGTCCCCAGCTTTCTATAAATCCGGCTCTAAAGAAAGTATTTGCAATATCAGGATTATGCGGTTTAGAACGGTGCTTCTGCATAAGTGTTTCGCTAGTCCAGCCGGCAGGGAACACACAATCATTGCTGATATAAAGCTTGTCTTTGTACACACTGATTTGAACGGGCACGCCGACAGAAAAATCCTGATGAATAAGCGCGTTAAAAATTGCCTCGCGGACAGCATCTTTTGGGAACGGATAATATTCTATCCGCGTGATGTTGTCGTAAGAGATTTCCGCCGTCAGATATTTTGTATAAAGCAGATCTATAACCCGGTCTGCCTGAATTATAAGAGAGCCATGAACTTCGTCCTGATAGCGTAAATCCGCATCGCTTTCAAAAAAACCGATTTTTACAAACGAACCTGTTATCCATTTTTCAGGATTTCGATGGAACAGCAAAATGGCGGCCCGCTTTAGCATAGTTCCGTCAAGAAGATTTAGTTTTTCAAGCAGTTCAAGATTTGAAAGCTTCAAATCATCTTTACTCATACGACCGCTACGAATTGCCTCACGATAAAAAATATCAAAGCTTTCTTTATCAAGGTCGTCTACGTTTACATTTTCAAGCGGAACTGAATCCCAGTTTTTCCCGGTCTTTTGCAAAAGGAAATTAGTCAACGCAGAACCTTGCAGAAGCTGTTTTGTACTTCCAGTTCTATAGTGATACTCGCCCTTGTAGTTTACAGGATAAGGATTTTCTTCAACGCTGATTTTGATGACATCCAAACTGTTCTCATTAATCAAATCTACATCAACAATCAAGCCGAGTGTATCGCGTACTTTGTTTGGAATATCTTCCATAAGTTTTTTAGAATCAGCAACTCCGCACACAGAACCGTCATCGCGCTTGCCAATATAAAGCGTTCCGCCCTGCGCATTTGCAAAACCGCAAATCCATTTGAGATATTCATCACGCCAAGTTTCTTTGTATTCGATTAATTGGGATTCGGACATTATAAAGACTCCTGTTTCTATTTTATCATTGGAACTCTCGTATACCATTTTGAGCAATCTAATTTTTTATTTTCTATACCAATATATTTAAGGATTACCGCATTACATAATCTATGCAAATAATAATCAACATCAGTTATTTTTACTTGTTGTTTAGGATGATTATCCTTGTTGTTCTTAACATAAGAACTTGGACAATCTGCAACAAATAAATTTTGATGAAATAAACTGTTTCTCAAATTTGAATAAGTAGATAAAGATAATTTTAAAAAATCTTCTTGTTTATTTATTTTCTTCCGCAAATTGAACTTCGTATCATCGGTATCAACTTGAATATAATTGATTTCAAGTTTTTCTAACATTCGTGCAATATTTATACTAGCACTCTGCTCAATCTTTATTTCTTTATAATAAGATTTTAAATATTGCTTACAAAATGCCTCTAATCCTGAAAAATACAGATAAAAAGGAACTTCAACCAAATAGCTTCTCATTTTCATAGGTTCAAGTGTCTTATAAACAAGACTTTTGAATTCAAAATTATGTTCATTATCAAATGGAGATTTTTCTGTTTTAAGATTGCATAAGTCATTGTAGTCCAAAAGTTTTTCATAAAGTTTATCTACAATTTCTTCCTGTATATCTTGATATTTTGCAAAAGGTGCACCTGAACTATGACGGTCAAATGAACTTTCGTAATATGGTTTTATTTCTTCTGAAGTCACTTCCACAAGTCTGACATCCTGTTGTTGAACAAAAGAAAGGACAGCTTCCATTGTAAATACAAATTCCTCTAAATCTGTTTCATTTGTTTCAAGATATCCAGTTAAATTATATAGTTTCCTGTCCCGTGATTTTTTAACTCTATTCCAAAACCCAACATCATTTTCAGTTAAAACTGAAAATGATGCCCTTTTGGTTAAGAAATTTTTTGAAAAGAAAAATCCATAAATTGCAAATTTCATAATATTCCTCTTCTCCAAATTCTTCTTTTATCCCCTCACCTCAATCTGGCACATCTTCATTGCGTTGAGGGCGTTCTGGTGGCTTTCTGGGGTGACGCCGGCGCAGAGGGAACTGTCGCAGGTGATTTTTACTTCCGGGAGTTTTGCTTTTAAAATGAAGGCGTTGCTGATTACGCAGATGTCAGTACAAAGTCCTGCGATTTCGATTTCTGTAAGGGAAGGAATTGATGCGGCGTATTCTGCAAGTTCAAGCGAACCGAATGTCTGCTTGTTGAAAATCTTGCTGTCAGCCGTGTCGAGTTTGTCTGAAATCTGCCAGCCGTGCGTATTTTCAAGGCAGTGTTCGACAGGAAGATTTTTTCCTTCCTGCGTTGTAAGATAATTTTTCTGATGAGTGTCGCGCGTAAACACGACGGGATTTCCGGCAGCGCGGTATTCAGCAATTTTTTCTGCAACCAAAGGAACAATCGCAACAGCTTCTTTTGTTCCAAGCGCACCGTCAATAAAATCGTTCTGCATATCAATTACAATTAAAAGTTTCATAGGAAACATTTTATTGCAGAAGAGAAATTTTTTCCATCAAAACCAAGTTCTTTCTTTGTTGCACTTCGCCCGGCAACTTTCCCAGCTTTCCCTCACTCCAGCGCGCTTCGTATTCGTTCCAGCGCCTCGGTTAAAATCGGGCGAGGGGTGGCGATGTTGATGCGCTGGAAACTGGTGCCTTCGAGGCCGAACATTGTGCCGCGGTCGAGCCAGACTTTTGCGCGGTGGACGATGATGTCGTCGAGGGTTTTGTCGTCAAGGCCATAGGCGGAAAAATCAAGCCAGAGAAGGAATGTTCCTTCGGGTTCTATGAGGCGGACTTTCGGGAGGTTTGTTTTCAGCCTGGTGCGCAAAAAGTCGAGGTTTTCCTGAAGGTGTTTTTTGAGGGCGCAAAGCCAGCTTTGTCCGTTTTTGTAGGCGGCTTCTGCTGCGACAAGTCCCATAATGCTCGGTTCGTCGTAGCCTGTCTTGTCGCGCTCGTCGTGGAACTTTTTTTTGAGGACGGGATTTTGAATGAAGTTTGTGGAAAACTGAAGTCCTGCAAGGTTGAACGTTTTGCTTGCGGACATTGAAACTACGCTGTTCTTTGCGGCGTATTCTGACACTGTAGAAAAAACTGTGTGCGTGTGTCCGGGAAGAACGAAGTCATTGTGAATTTCATCGGCAAAAATAATTACGTTGTGTTTTTCGCAGATTCCGGCAAGGCGCAGAAGTTCACTTTGTGTCCATACTCGTCCGACAGGATTGTGAGGGCTGCACAGAATGAAAAGGCGCACTGCGTTAAGTTCAATCTTTTTTTCAAAGTCATCAAAGTCAATCTGGTATTTTCCGTTTTTTTCGATGAGTGAAGAAGTTACGCATTTCCGTCCGTTCAGTTCTATCATATTTTTGAACGGATAATAGACCGGTGTCTGAATGATTACGCTTTCGTTTTCTCTGGTGAATGCTTTTATTGCGCACGAAATGGCGAACACTACGCCGGGTGTCGTTACAATCCAGCTGCGCTCCGTTTCAAAGTTGTGTTCTGTTTTCATCCAGTTTTTGACGGCATCAAAATAATTCTGGTCTGCGCACGAGTAGCCGAAAATTCCGTGTTCGACTTTTTTGTGGAGCGCTTCCAGAATGCACGGCGCTGTCGGAAAATCCATATCGGCAACCCAGAGCGGAAGAACGTCCTGCGGTTTTCCGCGCGGAACTGCAAGGTCTGTTTTGATTGAGTTTGTGTTTCGTCTGTCTGTTACTTTGTTAAAGTCAAATTGTTCCATAAAATTGTTCTCCTGTTTTGATCGGGGGCGTTGTAACCGAGTTTACTTCGTAAACATCGCAGGTGTTGTCCCCCGCAGAAGGGGTGGCGGAAGACTGAAAGGCTGGAGCCAGGGGAAGGCTTTCCCCTCCTTTAATAATCAATAATAATCAAGGTCTGTCCCTCTTTTTATTACCCCTCCAGCGCCTGCGTAAGGTCTTTGATTAAGTCATCTGAATTTTCAATTCCGACAGAAAGGCGAAGAAGTCTGTCTGTTATTCCGCGTTCGTTGCGCTCGGCTTCGGGAATGTCTGCGTGTGTCTGCGTTTTTGGATAGGTGATGAGCGAGTCAACTCCGCCGAGGCTTTCTGCAAAGTGAATGATTTTGACTGATTTTAAAACGCGTTCGACTGTCTGCACGGTGTCAACGTAAAACGAAATCATACTTCCGCTTCCTTTTGCCTGCGATTTGTTCACTTCGTAGCCTTTGCTTTCTTTTAGTCCCGGATAGAGGATTTTTGTTACGCGGCTGTTTTTGGCGAGCGCTTCGACGATTTTTTCTGCATTTTCGCACTGGCGTTGAACACGGACGGCGAGCGTTTTTATTCCGCGGATTGCAAGAAAACTGTCGAACGGCGGAAGGGCAGAGCCTGTCGTTTTTGTGATGAACTCAAGGTTTTCTGCAATCTGAACATTGTTTGTCGTAACAAATCCTGCGAGCGTGTCGTTGTGTCCGCAAAGGTATTTTGTTCCGCTCTGGACGACGACGTCTGCACCGAGTGAGAGCGGCTGCTGAAGGTACGGTGTGAGGAACGTGTTGTCTACGATTAAAATCATTCCGTGCCTGTGCGCGTATTCCGCAGTTTTTCTGATGTCGGTAATTTTCATAAGCGGATTTCCGGGCGTTTCGACGTAGATGATTTTTGTGTTCGGCTTTGAAGCGTTTTCTATGTTCTGAATTTCAGAAGTGTCGGCGTAGGTTGTTTCAAGTCCGAGTTTTTTTCCGATTGTGTTGAAAAGCCGTTCAGTTCCGCCGTACAAATCATCAGAGCAGATGACGTGCGTTCCCGGCTCGAACGTATCAAAGAGCGCGGTGATTGCCGCCATTCCGCAGTTGAATGCAAAACCGTATTCTGCACGGTCAAGCGAGGCTACAAGCTGTTCAAGATAATCGCGCGTGGGATTTTTCAATCGTGAATAGTCAAAGCCTGTTGATTTTCCAAGTTCCTGATGAGAAAAAGTTGCAGACTGAAAAATCGGTACGGAAACTGCGCCTGTCGTGTCGAACGGCTTGCAGGCTGGATTTCCCATTACGCAAAGTGTGTCTGTACAAAGGTCTGTTGATGTCATAATGCCTCCACTGGTTCGGGCAAAATTTTGTCCGCGTTTTAAATTGAATAGTTGTCAGGTAAATCCATCATTCCGTTTTCGATAAGGATTTCTTCAAGCCGTTCCTGTGTGATTGGCGTTGGAATGGTGAACTTTGTATTTTCGTCGATTGCCTGAGCAAGTTCGCGGTAGACTGTTGCCTGCGTTGAGTCCGGCGCATATTCAATTACTGTTTTCTTGCGGATTTCTGCCTGCTGAACGATGTTATTGCGCGGAACAAAATAAATCAGCTGTGTGTTCAGTTCTTTTGTAAATGCGCGCAGAAGGTCAAGTTCGCGGTCAACGTTACGGCTGTTGCAGATAATTCCGCCAAGGCGCACGTCACCACGTTCTGCGTAGCGCGCAATTCCCTTACAGATATTGTTTGCCGCATACAGTGCCATCATTTCGCCGGAAGCAACAATGTAAATTTCCTGCGCTTTTCCTTCGCGGATAGGCATTGCAAAACCGCCGCAAACAACGTCGCCGAGTACGTCGTAGAAAACATAATCAAGATCTTCTGTATATGCGCCAAGATTTTCAAGCATACTTATAGAAGTAATTATTCCGCGACCTGCACAGCCGACTCCCGGTTCCGGTCCGCCTGACTCTACACAGCGGACTCCCTTAAATCCTGTCTTTTCCAAATCTTCCAGTTTGATTTCCGTCTTGTTGTCGCGGATTGTGTCCAGAACTGTTTTCTGATGCAGACCGCCAAGAAGAAGGCGCGTTGAATCTGCCTTAGGGTCACAGCCTACGACAAGAACTTTTTTTCCAAGTTCAAGCAGACCTGCCGTAAGGTTCTGCGTTGTAGTTGACTTTCCGATTCCGCCTTTTCCGTAAATCGCAATCTGCCTGATTTTTTTTGCCATTATAACCTCCTGCAAAAAATCAATGAGGAAATATCAATTTCCGATTTGATTTTTTATGCACATTCGCAATGCAATGAGAATGTGCAGTTGATAAAAAAGTTTGCAACTTAAAAATTTGTTTTTACCTATTGATTAAGTAGGTTATTTGTATTATTCTCTTAATTACCTACTTTGTCAATAGGTTATAATTGTTTTATGTTACGGAGATTTTATGGCCGTCAGTGAAGAACATATTTACCGCGAGCATCCGTGCTTTGGAGTTCACAAGCACAATAAAGGAAGAATTCATCTGCCTGTTTCGCCGGGCTGTAATATCGAGTGCCGTTTCTGCGACAGAAAAATCAACGCTACGGAATTCCGCCCCGGAGTTACGAGCGCCGTCATAAAACCGTCAGAGGCAGTTGAATACGTACGCCGTGCACTTGAACGCTGTCCCGAAATTACAGTCGCAGGAATTGCAGGCCCGGGCGACACGCTTGCAACAGATTTTGCGCTTGAAACGTTCCGCCTTATAAAAAAAGAATTTCCCAAGCTGATCCGCTGTATGAGTACGAACGGACTTCTGCTTGCAGAAAAAGCCGGGGAAGTAATTGAAGCAGGAATTGATACGCTGACTGTAACTGTGAATGCCGTCGACCCTGCGATAGAGGCTCAGCTTAACAAAAGGATTATCTACCACGGAAAAATCTACACAGGAATTGAAGCAGCAGAAATCCTCATAGAAAACCAGCTTTCAGGAATTGAAAAAGTTTCATCTGCCGGCGTGCTTGTAAAAGTGAACACTGTCCTTGTTCCGACTGTAAACGGCAATCATATAGAAGAAATCGCGTGTGCCGTAAAAGATGCCGGTGCAAGTATCTACAATATTATTCCGCTTATTCCGCAGTTTGAACTCAAAGACGTTCCTGCTCCGACTTTTACTCAGATTGACCAGGCGCGGAAGGCGGCGTATCCGTACATAAATCTTTTTAATCACTGTGCACATTGCCGCGCCGATGCAACAGGCGTTCCCGGTGAATACGACATAGGAACGGAGATTTTCGGCGAAAGGCTTGTCGCAGAAGAAACTTTTTCGCACGGATAAACGGTTTTTGCCGTAAAGGTTTTTACCACAGACAAAACTGCTTTGGAGAGGGCAGAAAAACAAAAGGACGGAGGAACAGATGGAAAAATACAAAGTTGCCGTTGCCACAAGCGACTTAAAAACAGTGGACACACACTTTGGGCACGCACAGCATTTTCTGATTTTTGAAGTGGATGAAGAAACAGGCGCTTTTGAAGATGTCGAAGAACGCGACGTGTCTGCGGCGTGCGCAAGTTCAGCGTCTTGCGGAGGACGGGTGCAGGACGGAGATTTTATGGATTTGACGGCAAGGGCGCTTGAGGACGTCGACTACGTTCTCGTTGCAAAAATCGGACCGCACGCAATACGCGCACTTGCCCGGTATGACGTTACCGCCTACGACATCGTTCTTCCGATTGACGAGGCAATTTCTAAAATCAACGAATTCCGCCGGAAAATCAAGGCGAGACGAAATAAAAAGACAGAGGTAAAACAGAATGGCTAAAATTCTTGACCAGCCGCGCTACAAATGTGCATTGGCGGCAATGCAGACAGTTCAGTCAATTCCGGGCGCAATTCCGGTTCTTCACTCAGGACCGGGGTGCGCGGCAAAACTGAACGACAACAACGGAACAAGCGGAAAGTTCAGTCCGAACATTTTTCCTTGTACCAGCATCAGCGAAAAAGAAGTCGTATTCGGCGGAACGGAAAAACTGCGGACGACAATTCACAATGCCCTGCGCGTAATTGATGCAGAACTTTTTGTCGTCCTTTCCGGCTGTACAAGCGAAATTATCGGAGATGACATTCAGGAAGTTGCAGAAGAATTTGAAGATGCAGAAAAGCCTGTAGTCTGGGCAAAAACGCCGGGCTTTAAAGGGAACAACTACGTCGGACACGACTGGATTTTAAAATCGATTTTCCAGCAGTACCTTCGCGGACGTCAGCCAAAGACACAGAAAGGGCTTGTAAACCTTTTTGTAAGTCCGCCGCAGCAAGATCCGTATTGGCTCGGAAACCTTCGCGAAATCGAATCTCTCCTTTCTGCAATCGGTCTTACGCCGAATACGATTTTTGGCTTCGGGCGCGGAATTAAAAATCTTGAGTCAGTTCCTGATGCACAGTTTACGATTCTTGTTTCGCCTTGGGCAGGAACAGAAAGCGCAGAATTTCTTGAAAAGCAGTTCAACATTCCGCTTTTAAAATATCCCGTCCTTCCAATCGGAGCAACGGAAACTACAAAGTTCCTCAGGAAAGTGCAGGAATTTACAGGCGCTGACAAAGACATTACGGAAAAAGTCATCAAGGAAAAAGAAGCCGAATTCTACTATTATATCGAACGCTTTGCCGACACGCTTCTTGAAACGCGAATTCTCGGAAAACGTTTTACTGTAGTAAGCGACAGTCAGTACACGATGGCAGTTACAAAATTCCTCGTAAACGATATGGGACTTTTCCCGGAAAAACTTTTCATCACCGACGACGCGCCTGACTCATACCGCCAGCAGATTAAAAACGAAATCAGCACGCTCAATTACGGCATTCAGGCAGAAACGGAATTTTCAACCGACGGAAACGACATTCAAAATCAGATAAGAAAAATTGACTTTGGAGGAACGCCGCTTATCATCGGTTCAAACTGGGAAAAGAAACTTTCGCAGGAACTCGGCGCGCACTTTATCAACGTAAGCTATCCTATGCTCGAAAAGCTCGTGATGAACAGTCATATCGCAGGCTACTCAGGAGGACTTCACCTTCTTGAGCAGATATTCACCGCCGCAATGTCAAAACTAAAACTCTAGCACACCGCAAGCACATTGCGAGCAGGCACACAACACATTGCGAATTGCGCAAACCACAACACACAAAAAAAAATTTACAGGAGGAAATATGCCATATAATTTTAAGAACGCAAATCTTGCCGTACGCGAATCGCGGCTCGGTTCAATAACAGGATTTACAGGCGACTTGCAGACTTTAGTCTACCGCTCGGAATGCGGCTCACTCAAAAACCGCGAACGATGTTTCAGCCAGTCAAGTTCCTGCCTTTCAGGCTGTGCATTAAACGCACTCGCCGCAATCAGAAACGTCGCCGTCGTCTACCACGCACCTGCCGGCTGTACGGCGATGGCTTCAAACGATGCCGTAAAATTCGGACAGATAGCCGCCCGAATAAACAAGACCACAAATTCAGTTTTTGTCTGCACCGACTTAAACGAAAACGACACAGTCTTTGGCGCAATCGAATCGCTCAGAAAAATCGTTCAGCACACTTGGGAAGAATATCACCCCGATGCAATCTTTATTTCAACAAGCTGCGTTTCGGGCGTAATCGGAGAGGACGTTGACGGACTTGCAGACGAACTCAAAGACGAATACCCGGTTCCCGTAATCCCGGTTCATTGCGAAGGATTTAAATCAAGAATATGGGCATCAGGCTTTGACATTTCAGACCACGCCGTTTTACAGGGAATAGTAAAACCGCCAAAACAGAAACGCCGCCGCATAAACATCAAGAACTTCTACGAAAGCGCCCGCCCGCAGATTACAAAAATCTTCAACGAAGTCTTTGACGCAGAACCGCAGTTCCTCTATTGCAATTCAACAGTAGAAGAACTTTCCCAGCTCAGCGAAAACCTTGCAACAGTCTGCATCTGCGGAACGCTCGGCACATACCTTGGAAACGCACTCGAAGAAACGTACGGCGTTCCCTACGTCCGCACGCTCAACCACTCAGGCGTTACAGGATTTGAAACCTGGCTCCGTGCAATCGGTGACACAATCGGAAAACGCGCCGAAGCCGAAGCCTACATCGAAAAACAGCGCGCCATTTTTATTCCGCAGATAGAAGAAGTCACAAAATCGCTCCACGGTCTGCGCGCCGTAATCGGAATGGGCCCGGGCTTCACTTACGAAATCGCACGCGTCCTTCAGGAGTTCGGAATGAAAGTCGACTACGCACTTGCCTGGCACTACGATTACAAATACGACAACGGAGAAGTTCCGCCGGCCCTTGAGCACCTCGTAAAAACATCGCCAAAAGATATGAAAGTCGCCGTCGCCGACCAGCAGAATTACGAAGTCCTCAATATCCTCAACCGCTACAAACCCGACGTCTACTTCAGCCGCCATCCCGGAACAACAGTCTGGGCAATCAAGCAGGGATACGCCGCCGTCTTTGTTGCAGACGAGTACACAGTTTTTGGCTACGAAGGAACTTTGAGTTTTGCCAAACTAATCCGCGACACCGTCACAAACCGAAGCTTTGAAAAAAATCTTGCCGCGCGCATCGAGCTGCCGTACACAAAATGGTGGTACGAACAGAACTACGACAAATTTATCAAAGAAGAAAACGTAAAATAAAATAATACAGGAGGGCGCCTGCCCTACGGCCGCACTTCGTTGCGTCCTACCCCTCTAGCGGGGGAGCCCCCCCCTGCGATGTTTACGAAGTAAACTCGGTTACAACGCCCCCCTGTATTATTTAGCGAGGTATCAAATGTCAGAAAAAATATATGATTCATTAACACAGCTTGTAGGTAACACGCCGCTTGTCCGCCTTCACGGCTTTGAAAAACTCCACGGACTAAAAGCGCACATTCTTGCAAAAGTTGAGTATTTCAACCCTATCGGAAGTATTAAGGACAGAATAGTCCTGCGCATAATCGAAGATGCCGAACGCGAAGGAAAAATCAGCCCCGAAAAAACAACCCTCGTCGAATACACAAGCGGAAACACCGGCATCGCAGTTTCTGCAATCGGCGCAATGAAAGGCTACAAAGTAAAAATCTATTTACAGGACGGAACAAGCATAGAGCGCTTCCAGATGATGAAGGCGTTTGGCACTGACGTTACAAGAATAAGCGACGTTCCCGAAATTCAAGACTCACTAAAAGCAACGAACAACGACTTCGTAGCCGCAACAAATCTTTTAAAACAGCACCTTCGCGACCGTGTTGCCGCAGGCGAAAACATCTTCTTTGTAGACCAGATGCTCAATCCTCTTAACGCAAAAGCGCACCACGATACGACCGGCCGCGAAATCTGGGACGACACCGCCGGAAACTTAAGCGCCGTCGTTGCAAGTGTCGGAACAGCCGGCACAATCCGCGGAATAAGCGACTACGTAAAAGAAAAAAATCCCGCCGTAAAAATCTACGCGGTAGAGCCGTCCGCCGACGACAAATACCTCACAGGAATTCATAATTTTACTGACGTTCCTTCTGACCGCGTTCCCCCGAACATCAGGGAAAAATTCTACGACGAAGTATTTGTTGCAGAAAAAGACGGCTCGTTTAATGCAGCCCGCGAAGTCGCCCGAACAGACGGAATTCTTGCCGGCATTTCAAGCGGTGCGGCATTGTGGGGAGCACTAAAAATCGCCTCACGTCCTGAATACGAAGGCAAAAACATCGTCGTCGTATTCCCCGACACAGGCCTGCGCTATTTGAGTACGGATTTGTTTAAAGAATAAAAACAACATATTGCCCGGGCAATCCGGGTGATAGCAAAAATATGACTTTACAGCAGATAAAGTATATCCTTGGCGTTGCACAAGCAGGCTCTTTTAACAAAGCCTCCGAAAAACTTTTTATCTCACAGCCTTCGCTTACAAGTTCAGTGCACGATGCAGAACGAGAACTCGGCTTTGAGATTTTTCAAAGAACATCGCGCGGCGTAAATGCAACAGAACGCGGAAAAGATTTTATACGCGATGCCAGGGAATTTTACAGTCATTACGAAAATCTCATCAGCAGATATTCTGAAAACGAAAAAAAGACTTTTTCAGTTTCAACTCTTTACTATGCTTTTGCAAGAACAGCCTTTGTAGAAATCGTAAAAAAATTTTCCAGAGATGATTTTCAAAATTCTTACGACTTTGCCTTCCGCGAAAAAAAGGCATCAGACGTCATCGCAGACGTCGCACTTGGAAAAAGCGAACTCGGCATTTTGTATCTGAGTGATTCCAACCGCGATTTCATTTTGAAAAACCTTCATTCAAACAATCTGGAATTTCATCACCTCACGGAATGTAGTGCCTTCGTTTACCTTCACAAAAATCATCCTCTGGCAAAAAAAGAAAGCCTTTCCCTTGAAGAACTTTCCGCCTATCATTTCGTAACCTTTGATACGGACGACGTCAATTCATTTTTTTCCGAGGACGTAATCAAGCAGTTCAATCTGGACAAGGCAATTACAGTCGCCGACCGCTCAACCGAACTCAATCTCTTGCAGACACTGAACGGCTACACATTTTTGTCCGGCATTTTTTGCGAAGAAGCCAACGAAACTTCCGAAGATTTTATCCTGATTCCCCTTCAAAATCACGACCAAAAAATCAGCCACATCTTTGAACTTGGCTACATCACAAAAAAAACACCCCGAATGGACAACATCAGCCTGACATACATCGACGCAATCCGCCGCATCCTGCACATTGCCGGATTTACGTGCTAAGGAATTGTAAAACGAAGTTTTCCTATTATTGTATATTAACGCACTAGCATGGAAGACTAAATAGTAGAAAATTACAGAAAAATAGAATATAATGCAAATATGAGTTTGGCAAAGCCGTTTATAAAATGGGTTGGTGGGAAAAGTCAATTACTTGAAGAAATTAGAGAAAAATATCCCTCAAAAATAGAAAAATACTGCGAACCTTTTGTAGGTGGCGGTGCGGTGCTTTTTGATGTTTTAAGTAAATTTCAGCCTAATCAAGTATTAATCAATGACATAAATAAAGAACTTATAAACACTTACTCTCAAATAAAAAATAATTGTGAAATGATGATTTTTCAATTATCAGAGTTACAGAATGTTTATAAAAAACATTCGCAGGAAGAAAACAAAGAATTCTTCTATACCAAACGTACTCGTTACAATGAATTAAAAGTAAATTGCAGTGAAACTGAAAATTTGGAAAAAGCGGTTTTATTTATTTTCTTAAATAAAACATGTTTTAACGGACTATATCGCGTTAATTCCAAAGGTTTGTTCAATGTCCCGTTTAACAATGCAAAAAATCCGCTTCTTTGCGATGAAGAAAATTTGCGCGCTTGCTCCGAACTGCTTCAAAATGTAGAAATGAAAGCTTGCGATTATAAGGAATGTAAAAGTTTTATTGATGATAAAACTTTTGTCTATATTGACCCGCCGTATCGTCCGCTTACACAAACCGCAGCGTTTATATCTTATTCAGAAAATGGATTTTCAGATAAAGAACAAATTGAACTTGGAAATTTCATTACAGAAATATCCAACAAAGGTGCTATGGTGGTTGCCAGTAATTCAGATCCTAAAAATACAGATAAAAACGATAATTTTTTTGATGACTTATATTCTCAGTTTGAAATAGAAAGAGTTTCTGCATCTAGAATGATAAATTCAAACGCAAAAAAACGTGGTGCGATCAATGAACTTTTAATCAGCAATATCGCAAGTGTATTTTAAGGGGAACAATGAAACGAGATTTTACAAAATGGCTTTCATCATTTAGAGATAGTATTGCGACTTATTCATATTATGTTGATTTTGAAAAAATTTATGATAATGTCGAAAATATAAAAATCGAGTTGAATATTTTAAATTCTCTGATTGGCTCTAAAAACATAAAATCAGATTTTGAAAAAATACTTGAAAAATACCCGGAGACTTTGAAATGCATTCCGATTTTACTTGCAGTCAGAAATTCAGAAATTGCAGTTTCCGATGAAAAAGGTACATTCAATTTTGATTTTGCCTCAAAAACACAAAAAATCTCTGACTATGCTGATTTCATGGAAAAATCTGGATTGTTTGATTTGCTTCAAAATCATCTTATTGGAAATCTTATTGATTATGTAACTGGAGTTGAAACCGGGCTCGATTCGAACGGTCGTAAAAATCGTGGCGGTCATCTCATGGAAGATTTAGTAGAATCTTTCATAAAAAAAGCTGGTTTTGAGAAAGACAAAAACTACTTCAAAGAAATGTACATTCATGAAATAACAGAAAAATGGAATGTGGATTTGTCTGCGATCTCTAATCAGGGAAAAATGGAAAAACGTTTTGATTATGTCGTGAAAACTGAAAGTCAGATTTATGTAATTGAAACTAACTTTTATGGAAGTGGCGGTTCAAAATTAAATGAAACTTCACGAAGTTACAAAACGCTTGCACAGGAAGTTGAAACAATTGATGGTCTTACTTTTGTCTGGTTTACAGATGGTAATGGATGGAGAAGTGCAAGACATAATCTTGAAGAAACTTTTGATGGCATGGAGCATATCTACTGTATTACAGATATGGAAAATGATGTAATGAAAAAAATTTTTAAATAGGATTAAAGATGAATAAAAAAGAAATGCCAGATTCAATTACCCTAAAAGGTAAAAGATTACCTTTACTAATTCAGTTTCCAGTTAATGACCATTTTCAAATTGGTGTTTATCAAGGTACTTTGTCTGATTTTGATATGATAGTTCGCTATAAACAACTATTAGATGGCAAATGGACTCGAGCAAGAACTCCAAAACACATCCATTGGGCTGTTGATATTTTAATTAAACAGCATGAAAATCCTGAAGCAACAAATAGATTTTTGGATTTTTTGTTAAAACATTGGAATTCTGTTACTCCATTGTTATCTGAAGCAGAAAGAAAAAATGCACTTGATACAAAAACTTTATTAGATCAAGTAAATAAAGAAGCCCTTAATTATCCTGAACTTGCTGAAAAAGGTGAATATACTATTAAGTTTCTTATTTTACTTGCAAAACTTCTTATGCTTCAAGAAAAAACAAATTATCCTGATGCTTATATGTTTAAAACTTTACTTGAACAATTAAGAGCTCATAAAGACATATACAAAATTGTTTCTACAGCAACGCATCATTAAGGAGTTTGTTTATTTCAATCTCTGCTTACTATCGTTCAGAAAATAAAGATTTTACTCTTGCAAAAGGAAATTGTTTAGATTTGCTTCCAAACATAAATCATAAATTTGACATGATTTTTGCAGATCCGCCTTATTTCCTGTCAAACGGCGGAATTTCAGTTCAAAGTGGAAAACAGGTTTCTGTAAACAAAGGTGACTGGGATAAATCTCAGGGGTTTGAAAAAGACAACGAGTTTAATTATAAGTGGCTTTCTCTTTGTCGAGAAAAACTAAAGGAAAACGGTACAATTTGGATCTCAGGAACTTATCACAATATTTTCAGCGTTGCACAAATGCTTAATGAATTAGATTTTAGAATTCTCAACTGTGTTACTTGGGCTAAAACTAATCCGCCACCAAATCTTTCATGTAAATTCTTTACTCATTCTACGGAATTTATTTTATGGGCAAGAAAAAACAAGAAAGTTACGCACTACTACAATTATGAACTCATGAAACAAATCAACGGCGGAACACAAATGCGTGATTTATGGAGTTTGCCTGCCATTGCAAAATGGGAAAAAAACTGTGGCAAGCACCCGACACAAAAACCTCTTCCGCTTCTTGCCCGCATAATTTTGGCGAGTACAAAAGAAAACGATTGGATTTTAGACCCGTTTACAGGATCCAGCACAACAGGAATTGCGGCAAGTTTATTAAACAGAAGATTTTTGGGATTAGACAAGGAAGAAGATTTCTTGAAAATATCAAAAAATCGTCGAGAAGAAATCAATGACATAAAAACAAGGTTTGAGTATCGTGAAAAAATATTAAAATATTCTGACAAACCTCTTAAAGAAATATTAGAAGTTCATGAAGAAATTTCGTATTATGATATTGATTTGCCGTTAAATTAAAAAAATCGAATAAAAAAGAATTTACCAGAGAATTTAGGAAAACTCCTCCACGACATCCCCTATAGAAAAAACCTATACCCCTTATAGAATTTAAATATTTGCAATCAATCAAAAAAAACATTATACCTAGTATACAGATAGGTTATAAAGATTTGCAAAGTTCACCTAAAAAAAACAAAGGAGATTACCCGTATGAAAAACACTATAAAACAAACCATAAAAAAACTTCTTTCTTTATTCGGAGTGATTGCTGCGCTTTCGGTTCAGGTTTTTATACCAGACAGTCCGGCACACCCTGCTGCAAAACACCCTTACTATACGATTTTTCTTGTCTGCCTTGCCGCAGTTCCGCTGGGCGCTTTTGTACTGTCGTTCTTCTCCAAAAAAATCGGCACGTACCTAACGCATAAAGGAGCGTTCTGGTTTGGCGCAGGAATTATCGTTTCTCTCGTGAACATAATAACGGCAAAATGCGCGCTTCTTCCAGTGATATTTTTTCCGTCGTTCGACAACATCATCGCAATTTTTGTTGAATCGCACGAACTTATCTTGAAGTGCATTTTTTATTCGTTCCGCCTGCTCATCTGCGGAGTGTTCTGGGGCGTTCTTGCAGGTTTTGTAACAGGCGTACTTCTGGGCTTTTCAAACAAAGTTTACTACTGGATAAATCCGTACATCAAACTCATAGGCCCAGTTCCTGCGACAGCCTGGATTCCGCTTGTCCTTACGACATTTCCCACGACATTTGGAGCGAGCGTTTTTATAATCGCACTTGCCGTATGGTTTCCTGTTCAGCTTATGACAAGTTCTGGAATTCAAAATACGTCAAAAGTCTGGTTTGAAGTCGGACGGACACTCGGCGCTGGAACGTTCTTTCAGATTTTCAGAATTGCAATTCCTGCCGCGCTTCCGAATATTTTTCAGGGCGTGTTCAACGGAATTTGTGCCGCCTTCATCGCGCTTATGACCGCAGAAATGTTCGGCGCAAAATACGGAATCGGCTGGTACATCAGCTGGCAGAAAGCGATGATGGTTTACAGCGGAGTTTACGCCGGCCTTATAATGATTGCCGTTTTCTGTACGGTGATAATCACGGCGCTTTTTAAAATCAGGCAGCGGCTTCTCGGCTGGCAAAAAGGACTTGTAAAATGGTAGCAAATTTTATTTTGGGTGGCTTTTGCTTTGCAAAATCAGGCTTTGCGCACTTCGCCGACTAACCGCGGCTCATCCCTTCGCTTGCGCTTCGGGACTGCCTGCGGCAGGTGCTCCAATCCTTGCCACAGTTTAAAACCAAAATACATAACGGAGAACATTATGAACGGAAAAATCCAAATCGAAAATCTTTACAAAGTATTCGGCGAAAACAAAAGTGACCGGGTCACAGCTCTTGGCGGAATAACGGCAGAAATCCCGGAAGGAAGTTTTGTTTCGTTAATCGGACCTTCCGGCTGCGGAAAGACAACTCTTCTTCGATGTATCGCAGGTCTTGAAACGGCTACAGACGGCGCAGTATTTGTTGACGGCGAAAAAGTTACAAAACCCGGAAGCGACAGGGGCTTTGCATTTCAGCAGGCAAATCTTTTTCCCTGGCTTACAATCCGCGACAATATTTCTTTCGGACTTCGGGCGCGCGGAATTTACAAAGAACGAAAAGACGACGTTCAGAAATTCATAGAACTTACGGGACTTTCCGGTTTTGAAAAATCGTATCCGCACCAGCTTTCAGGCGGAATGAACCAGAGGGCAAGCCTTGCGCGCGCACTTGTCGGACGTCCGAAAATCCTTCTGCTTGACGAACCGCTGGGCGCACTAGATGCGTTCACCAGAATGGCAATGCAGGACGAAATACTAAAAATCCGGAGCGAGAACAGTATGACAATGGTGATGGTAACTCACGATGTGGACGAAGCAGTTTATCTGAGCGACTACGTAATGGTTATGACACCGCGCCCTGCAAAAATAGAAAAAATCATAAAAATCGAAATGAGCCATCCGCGCGCCAGAGGTCAGGACGTGTTCCTTCAGTACAGGACAGAAATCCTGAAAATCCTCAACTACGCAGGAAAAATCAACGAGGTTGAATATTCAATTTAAAATATCGCGCTTTTATCTACTCAAAGTTTGTGTTGCAAACTCTATAATCAACAGGAGGTCATTATGACTAAAAAAAATTTTCTGGCAGTCCGCGCATTTTCAGTCGGGCTTGTGTTAAGTGCAGTTTCCGTTCTGATGATTTGCGGCTGTTCAAAAAAAGAAACTTCGGCTAAAAACAGTTCGCAAAAAGTTGTCCGCATAAATTATCAGACAGGAACATTGTGTGCCGCGCCTGTTCACGTCGCAATGAAAAAAGGTCTTTTTGAAGAAGAACTTGCAAAAATCGGACAGACGGCAGAATACGTAAACGTTATTGAAGGCGGCCCGACCCTTGCAGAACTGATTGGCTCGGGAAAAGTCGATGCAGGCTACGGACTTTATGCAACACAGCTTCAGGCAATCGAAAACGGACTTCCGATTTCGTACACTTCAGGAATTCACACAGGCTGTACAAAATATTACGTCCGCGCGGACAGTGACATTCATTCCGTAAAAGATTTGCGCGGAAAGAAAATCGGCGTTCCGGGACTTGCAGACAGTTCCGTGATGAACCTCAAACGAAAGCTCCTTGATGTAGGAATTGGAGTTACGGCAGACAATAACGAAGTTGAGTTTTTGGCGTATTCATCTTCTGACCTTGCCATCGCACTGAACAACGGCGCAGTTGATGCAATCGGCGCGCACGACCCTGTAGCTACTCGCGCAGAACTTGCGTACGGCTTTAGAAAAATCCTTGATACAGGAACAGACGAAAAATTCATTCACGAATATTGCTGCCAGCAGTTTGTAACGCACAAGCTGATTAAGGAAAATCCCGAAGGCGCAGCCGCCGTTACGCGCGCACTACAAAAAGCATCAGCCTTTGTCGAAGCAGAACCGCTTGAAGCCGCACGCATTCAGATTGAAAATAATCTTGTTTCAGGCGACCTTGAATTTAATTCGCATCTTCTTGACGAGTTGAATTTTATCCCGAGCCGTTCACTCGGAAAACAGACATTCGCCAAAGCCGCGCGCCAGCTCCAGCAAGCAGGAATTCTAAAACCCGAAACGGACATCGACAAATTCATCGAAAACGGATACGTTGAACTCCCCGGTGTCCCGGACGGTTACCTCTACAATTCCCAAACCGCCGAATACATCGAACTTTCAAAACCACAGACATCTATGTGGCGTGCAGATTGCTGTAGTGATAACGCCGAATACACCGAACTTTCAGAACCGCAGACATCATTGTAAAAAAAATCCTGCACGAGAACGACGTTTTTTCCGTGCAGGATTTTTGTTACGGCTCGTGAGCCGGTGCGCATGCTTGCAGGCGCACAAAAAACCACCCGCTATGCGGGTGTGAGTCAAATGCTTATAGCAAAAAAAAACTTTCCTCGAAGGTGTACAATAGGTTGTTCAAGTCTATTGCGTTGCACCAAGGAGGAAAGCAAATGGCAAATATAAGAGATTCGCTGAGCCATACAAAATGGCTGTGTAAATATCACATTGTATTTACACCGAAGTACAGAAGAAAAGCAATATATGGCCAGTACAGAGACAGTATTGGACAGATATTGAAGCAGTTGTGTAATTACAAAGGTGTGGAAATCATAGAAGGACACTTAATGCCCGACCATGTACACATGCTTGTAAGTATACCACCAAAGTATGGAGTGTCGCAATTTATGGGATATTTGAAAGGCAAGAGCAGTCTGATGATATTTGATAAACATGCGAACTTGAAATATAAGTTTGGAAACCGCCATTTCTGGGCAGAGGGGTATTACGTAAGTACAGTCGGCTTGAATGAAGCAACGATTGCAAAATATATCCGGGAACAGGAAACTCACGATATAGCGATGGATAAACTTATTGAAAAAGAATACGAAGACCCTTTTAAGGGTAGTAAGTAGTACCAAAGGCCTTTTTAGGGCCTGCGGGTGACAAGCTGCAATAGGCTTGAACGTAAGTGAAAGCATGGGACTTAAGTCTCGGCTTGAGACCCTTAGCCTTATAGGCTAAGAGCAAACCACCCGTTTGTGAAGTGCACCCAAGAAATTGGACACTTTAACTAGGCTGATTTTAAGGACTGATTCCTAAATTGTAAAGGTGTCAGTCCTTTTAATTTAACCTTAATCCTCTTTTCGTTGTACCATTCAAGATATTCAATCAATTTTTTCTTAAACTGTTCTACTGAATCAAAATGTTTTAAATACAAAAGTTCAGATTTAAGCAAACCGAAGAAATTTTCCATAACTGAATTGTCGAGACAATTTGCTTTCCTGGACATGCTCTGTCTGATTCCCTTTGCCTTCAATCTTTGCCGGTAATCATGCATCTGATATTGCCAGCCCTGATCGGAATGCAGGATCAGATTTGTATTGTCAGGAATTTTTTCAAACGCCTTATCCAGCATATCTGCAATCTGGGCATAATTGGCGCTTTCAGAAAGATTCCAGCTGACCAATGATTTGTCATGCAAATCAAGAATTGGAGACAGGTATAATTTCCTGCCCATGATATTAAACTGGGTGACATCCGTAACCCAAACCTGATTGGATTTTGTGGTTGAAAAGTTCCTTTTCTTTTTGTGTTCAGGTCCGGCAAGCAGCAGGTTTTTTGCGATTTTTCCAACCTGCCCCTTGTACGAATTGTATCGGTGAAGCCTGACCTGACAAACAATATGTTCTTCATGCATAAGTTTCTGAATGACTTTGTGATTTGTCTTCAAACCGCGGTTCCTAAACTCCAGGGTAATACGCCTGTAGCCATACCGTCCTTTGCTTTCATGATATATCTGCTGAACCAGTTCACGTTCCTGCCGGTATTTTTCCTTGTGAGGATGTTTCTGTGAATAATATAATGAACTGCGTGGCAAGCCTGTCAGAATAAGCAGATCATGAACAGAAAGTCCTGACCTTAATTCACTGAAGGCTGTGAGTTTTTTTTCTCTTTCGCCTTTTTCTGTTCTTCTTCCTGCTGAATTAAGGTCCATAATTTTTTTAGGTATAGATTCTCTGCCCTTAAAGCTGCCAGTTCTTCATCCTTCGTCCATTCTTCTCTTGGTTTATCCGGTATTAAACTTTTTGCCATTTTTTTAGGCCTTCCTCTTGCATCTTTTAGGGCTGCAATGCCTCCCGTCATGTATTTTCTTCGCCAGGCACCTACAGTTCCATGTTCAGCAATCCCAAATTTTATTGCCGTTTCTCTATCTGACAGAGAATATTCCTGTTGATGGTTCAACACTTTCAGCTTAAATTCTGAACTGAAGACTGTTTTTTTTGTTTTTTTATTTATAAATCCGTTTGCAGTATATTTCTTTACCCATAATTTTACCAGACTGACATTTATATTTGTATCTCTGGAGATTTTTCGTATGGGCATTCCTTCTTCAAGATATTTTTTTATAACAAATACCTTAAACTCTTCTGTGTATTTGGACATAAAAAAATGCACCTCCAAAATTAAACTTAATGTCTAACTTATGGGGTGCACTTCATTGACGGGTGGTTGTGATTTTTACAAAAGTTCTTCGATTTTGGAAATGACTTCTTCGTCGGCAGGAAGCCATTTTACGGAGCGCAGTTCCGGTGCGGAAAGCCAGCGCGCGTTTTCGTGTTCAAGGAGCGTGATGGTGCCTGAAACAATCCTGCACGCAAAGCACTGCATTGAAAGATGGAACAAAGGATAGTCGTATTCCACCGAACAGATTTTTTTGACGGGTAAAATTTCTGCGGTAAGTTCTTCGCGGATTTCGCGCACAAGGGCAGCTTCTGGCGTTTCGCCTTTTTCGATTTTTCCGCCGGGGAATTCCCACCAGCCTTTCCATTCGCCGTAGCCGCGCTGTGTTGCAAAAACCTGTTTTGTGCCGTCCGTGTCCGTGCGGAAAATGACGGCAGCTGATACGAAAATGTGCTTTTGTGAACGATTTGAAAACGGCTGATTTTCTGACATTGTTTGCCTCCTGAAAAAATTATTCTGGTCACGCAGATTACTTTGCCTGCAAGCGACCGGGGGTTTTAGGGGGTGTCCCCCTAGGCGAGAGGGTAGCGACCAACGAAGTGGGCGCGCAGGGGGAGACTTCCCCCTCCTGTAATTAATCGCCTTTGATTTCAAGATAGGGTTCCCATTCTTCGTCGAGCCACTGGATTATCCGGTCTTTTGTGCGTTCGATTTTCTGGTTTTTGTTTTTGCCGCGGATTGCACATTCCCAGACGATGCAGACGCGCCAGCACTGTTCCTGATAGTATTTGAGGTTTTCGGCGTCGCGCGCTTTGTTCCGCTGAAATTTTTTCTGCCAGAAACTCTGGTTTGATTTTGGGAAAACGAAATAGCGGCATCCTTCGTGTGCGTGCCAGAAACAGCCGTTTATAAAAATGACGGCATAGTAATGGGGCAGGATTATGTCCGGCTTTCCGGGGTAGCTTTTGTCGCAGATTCTGTACCTGAACCCTTCCTTGTGGAGTGCCTTTCTGATTGCTTTTTCGGGAGATGTGTCTTTTGAGCGGATGCAGGACATATTTTTATGGCGCTGCTGGGGATTCAGGGTGTCCATATCGGGTAGTATACTATAATGCGCGGGGTTTGGGTATTGAGTGGGGGTGTGGGAGGGGGTAAAAATTATGCCAAAACGCCGAATAGAAAAACGCCAAATCGCCAAGCGGAAAAGTGCCAAAACGCCAAATGAAAACTTGCCAAAACGCCAAATGAAATATATACTATAAATATGGGAATTTACAAAGCACGGCTTTCAGATAAAACTCTTGAACGCAAATTAAAAGGAAAAGGCGCGGTTCTTATTCAGGGTCCAAAATGGTGCGGAAAGACGACGACGGCGGAACATATAGCTAAAAGCATTTTGTATATGTCTAAGCCGGAAGATGTAAAGGCAAATCTTATTGCTGCCGATATAAATCCGTCTAAGCTGCTTGAGGGGGAAAGTCCTCGTTTGATTGATGAATGGCAGATTGCTCCAAAACTTTGGGATGCGGTGCGTTTTGAGGTTGATCACAGAAAAAAAATGGGGCAGTTCATTTTGACAGGTTCTGCAGTTCCGCCTGATGACAGTGAAATTCTCCATACGGGTACAGGGCGGTTTGCCTGGATAAAAATGCGGACTATGTCGCTGTTTGAGTCTGGCGAGTCAACGGGCGAAATCAGTCTTGCCTCTTTGTTTGAACAGCCGAAGCAGATTCTGGCAGAAAATAAAATTGACGATATAGAAGAACTTGCTTTTTTGATTTGCCGCGGCGGCTGGCCTGAAGCGGTTGATATGGAAAGTGAAACCGCTTTGGAGCAGGCTTTTGATTATTTTGATGCAATCGTGAACAATGATATTTCCAGAGTTGATAATGTGAAGCGTGATTCTGACAGGGCAAAAAGGCTGATGAAATCTTATGCCCGGCATCAAGGTTCACAAACTGCCTACACTGTTCTTCGTGATGACATTCTTTCAAATGATGCAGAAAATATTACCGAAGATACGGTTTATTCATATACAAATGCTTTGCGCAAGATTTTTGTTATTGAAGATATGCCGGCCTGGAATCCGAATCTGCGCTCAAAAACTGCAATCAGGACTTCGGATACGCGCTACTTTACTGATCCGTCCATTGCAACGGCGAGTTTGGGTCTTGGCCCGAATGATCTTGTAAAAGATTTGAACACAATGGGATTGTTTTTTGAAACAATGTGTGTTCGTGATTTGCGGATTTATGCAGAAAGCATTAACGGAGAAGTATATCATTACAGGGATAAGTCCGGGCTTGAATGTGATTCAGTCATACATTTGAGAAACGGCTCGTTTGGTCTTGTTGAAATAAAACTCGGTGGCGACCATCTGATTGAAGAAGGCGCTTCAACCCTAAAAACTTTCAGCGCAAAAATTGATACCAAAAAAATGAAAGAACCTTCGTTCCTGATGGTGCTGACAGGAACAGGAAAATATGCATATCGCCGGGATGACGGAGTGTATGTCGTTCCTGTTGGCTGTTTGAGGGAGTAGAAGGGAAAGGAATGGAATGGTGGGGAAGTTTATTTTGGTTTGTTGATTTGGTATATGAAAGGTTTGGATATTGCTGGCGACAATGTCAACTCCGCCATTTTGAAATCTA
The DNA here is from genome assembly GCA_051883255.1 of Treponema sp. Classification (GTDB taxonomy): domain Bacteria; phylum Spirochaetota; class Spirochaetia; order Treponematales; family Treponemataceae; genus Treponema_D. Next base: position 129,150 of record JBJETJ010000018.1, on the reverse strand, counting down.
AGTTATATTGTTCACAGTTTTTTTTTGAGTGTTATATTTTTTTTACTGACTTTGGAAAATTCACTTTTCAGGGCGCACTGAATTTTAGGAGAAAAAATGGAACTTTACACACAACGTTTGATTTTACGGCGGTGGAACGAAAGCGATGCTGAAAATTTATTTGAATACGCAAAAGACCCTGATGTCGGCCCGATTGCAGGGTGGCCGCCGCACAAAAGTGTTTCGGAAAGTCTTGAAGTTATAAAAAACGTTTTGTGCGGTTCTGCGTGTTTTGCAATCTGCCTTAAGTCTGACAATCTTGCAATCGGCTGTATTGAACTGAAACTAAACGGAACTACTGATATAACTGACCGCGATGACGAATGTGAGCTGGGCTTTTGGCTCGGGAAAAAATTCTGGGGTCAAGGTCTTATGAGCGAAGCCGGAGCTGAAATCATCCGCTATGGTTTTGAAAATTTAAAGATGAATAAAATCTGGTGCGCCTATTACGACGGAAATCTAAAATCAAAACGCGTTCAGCAAAAACTTGGATTTGTCTATCACAGCACTTGCAGTTCAGTCCCGGTTCCGCTGATGAACGAAACTCGAATTGGTCATAAGAATGTTCTTTGCAGAGAGCAATGGGAAGAAAGCCGGGTGTGAGTTTGTTGTTTTTCATTTGCTTGAGGAAATCAGCGAACTTCCCTTACGCTCACCACTCGTCACTCTACGATTTTTTCAAATGCAACGTTTTTGTTTTTCATAGAGATTTTCTGAACGCGCCAGCCGAAATCTAAGAGTTCTTTTTTGTAAGTTAGAAACGAATGGTCGAGGGGGACGCCGGCAATTTTTTCGATGTCGTCGTAGGTCAGCGTGATTTTTTGCGAGGTTTTCGTTTTTAGATAAAGCCAGAGTTTTTCGTATTTGCTCATTGTTTTATTTTAGCCGGTTTTGTTCAGTGTGTCTGCCTGAAATAAAAAGCGTTTTTCTTGAAGTTTTCATTTTTCCGCCGAAATCACTGCAAATTTTCCCATAAGGTAAATGCACTCTACGCTCGTAAATCCTGCTTCCTTAAGCCAGGCGATTTCCTGTGCTACGGTACATTCCCGGTCGAGTTTTTTGCGTTCAAGCCAGCGGTCGTATTCTTTTTCAGAAAGCCCGGAATCTTTTATTCCCTTAATCCAGTATTCTTCAGTTTTTCGGTTTGCGTCTTCAGTTTCGCGGCAGAACTGATCGTAGTTTATAAAAGTTCCGCCTTCCGAAAGCGAGGCGTATATCATTTTGAAAAGTGATTTTTTCTGCTCGTGCTCAAGATGATGAATTGAAAGCGCAGAAAGAACTAAATCCGGCGTTCCTTCCGGCAGTTTTTTTGAGTAGTCGGAAATTTCGTATTTTATGTTCGGAACATTCTCAAAGCGCTTTTTTGCAACGGCGAGCATTTCTTCCGCAATGTCCGAAAGCACATATTCCGCGTCAGGAAAATGCGGATACCAGAATGACGGAAGAAGCCCCGTTCCGCTCCCAAGGTCAAAGACGAGCGCCGGCTTTTTTGCAAGCGATTTTGCCGCAAAGTCCGTAGTCGAAACATAATAGTCCTCAAAACACGGAATAAACTTTTTGCGGTTCTCGTCATATTCCTTTGCAACTGCATTAAACTGTTCCTGAATGTTCACTGGCGACTCCTTGCAGTGTAATTTTTTTACAGTATATGAGATTTTCTGCAAAAAGTAAAACTGGAAGTTTGTTTGTGTGTGTGGGGATAGGTAATTATCTTACATTAAGACACTTTGGCGGAAATTTCAAATGATACTTTAAATCTCCGCCAATTCCTGTCAAAGATAAGTACATAAAAATATAATAAAATAGTTACTGGAAGAACACGAAGATAAAGATTGAGCAAAATATCAAAACCTGTTTATTCCGTTATAAAAAATGTACTATAATGATTATTATGAAATTCAAAAACATATTTGCAATCGAAACAGCCCCATGTAAAACTCTTTTGGAATGTCTTAATTCATATTCAAAAGTCCAGCTTGAAATTCTTACAGACAAAATGAATCTTGGCGATTGTATAAAAAAATCTGCGACAAAAAAAGACAGGGTGATTTTTCTTAAAGGCAATATTTTAAAACGGCTTGATTATCTTTTTGATTATCTTGATTCTAATGCTTTTTTGATTACTGCAATTTTTGCAACAGAAGATGATGATGACAAAAAACGTGTTTTGACGAACTTTATGGAAGCATTTGGCGAAGGTACTGAAGAAGAGGTTATGAATTCCTGCATGTCGGCAATTGAAAACGGCCTTATGTTTTTGTTTGCTAAAGATGAAGACAATCCTGTTTTTGTCGTACCGGATGAGATACGTGAAAAAGTTTTAGATTTGGCTGCCCTTGCAAAGGCTAAAAAATACAAACCTGGATTTCTGCATGATTTTATGAAATATTGTGAAGTTCTTTCCAGTTTGTACGGATTGTGTCCGCTAGAACTTTTTATGCAGATTTATGAACGCGATTATCCTGACTGCAAAATTCCAAAGAAAAATTTAAATCTCTTTTTTGAACGTGCTGCACTGGTTTCCGGGAATTTTTGTTTTGAAGATGATATGCTGAAAACCCCTTTTGTTGAAACGAATTTTGAAGAGTATATAATTAAAGACCGCGAAAGATTCAAGCCTTATATTCCGACAGAAGAAGAAATTTTTGAACACTATGATTTTACTGACTATGATGAAGAAAATGAGGCTTTCCAAAACATAATCCGTTTTTTTGAAAAAGAAAAAGGCGATAATGATGGCTATTGCGAATACATTGCTTTGGATATTATTCCCTTGATAAAAGTACATTTTTCTGTGCAAGAGGTTATTGAATACATTCAAGAAAACTATGGAATAATTTCAACAGAAAAATCCATGAAAAAATTTCTTTCTATTTATCAAGAATTGAATAACACATCCCATCTCTGGTCAAACTGGGGACACCCGCCGAGTTCACTTTTTGCTTTAAATGGTGAAAAAAAAGATGCAGCTTATGCTGATGATTTTCTGGAAAATCTGAAAAAACAAAAAGAAAACCTTCCACACATAGAACTTCCAGAAAATTGTGTTGTTCCGACTGATGACGAAATAAAAAAACTTAACGATGAATTTGACAAATATTGGAAAAACAACGGAAACGAACCAGCCTGGCATAAAAACGGCGATAGAGTTATGAGCCGAATAATGAAAGATATAAAATCAAATATCAACATATTTTCAAAATTTCCAGAGAATGTCATGAATCAGTTATTTGACCAGTGGCTTGCAAGTGTTTATCATGAAAATGCAAACTGTTCAAATAAATTTGGAAATCAAAAATGGAAGTATTATGCATTTAAAATTGCAGAAAAACTTCGTGACGGATTATACACCTGCCTTTTGTCTGATGGCTCTCCGATTGTAGTTGCATCTCCTGGTTTTGACGGGCACTTTAAGGATGATTTTTTTTGCTGCCTTACAGTACTTGTTGATATGGGCGGCTGGTATTTAACTTATGGCCCTCAACTTGTATGGAAAGGACTTGAAGTGCGGGATATAGAAGTTCTTGCAAAATCTGTTGCTTCGCAGACTTACAATTTGAAAGGCCTTAATGGCGTTGTCCAATTTAATCCGGTTCCATTCTGGTACGCCCAGCAGGTTGCAAATATTCCCCCTGTAGCACATAAAGGGGTTCCTGTAGTTCAATGTTATGCAGAAACTAGATTTTTAAATGATGCTGTTCCTGATTTTAAAGAAGTATTTGCAGCTTCGAGCAGTACGTCTGACATTTTAAAAAATTGGGAACACGAGGTTTCAGAAAAAAATCCATCCAAATTTGAACGCTGGATTTGTAACAAGTGTGATTATCTTGGAAGCTGTGCCGTTTACCATGACAAGAAAAACGGTACAGTTCTGTTGTTCTCGTCTAACGAAGATTTGTTTGATAGGGCATTCGCAAAACTTGGACAATATTTTGACCAAAAACATTGCGAAACAATAAAATATTCTATGCCTCTTGCATCAGTCATCAAGAACAGAAAACACGAAAAACTGCTTATAAAGTTTGAATCTGAATTCTAAAAAGTATTTCGGTTAAAAAAAACTTCAGGACAAAACAATGAAAGTAAACATTAAAAATCTTTCAAATGAACTACAGTCTTTAAGTGATGGAGATTTTCTTTTTTACAACAAATTAACAGGTGAAACTGAATGGTTTGGAGAAGAGTGGAGAAGAAACAGGTAACCCGAATAAAGAAAGAATGACAACTCAGATTTTTACATCCGCCAAAAAATCTGAGTATCCCCCTTAATTTTTCAAAAACTCTTCCATTGTATCGACGAGTTCGCTGAAATTTGCACGAAGACGTTTCATCAGGTCTTGGGTGCGCCGTTCATTGTGGCTTATTACGCTGCCTTGCGGAAGAAAAAGCTCGTAGGGTTCGACACCAAGAGCATTTGCAATAGCTGCAATTGTTTCAAATTTTCCGATTTTTTTTTGATTTTCTATTTCACTTATGTATGCACTGCTTACGTTTGCAAGTTCTGCCAAATTTTCCTGACTTAAATTTTTTGACAACCTTATTCTTTTTATATTATCTGCATACAGTTTTCCAAGTTCTTTTGCATTCATATTTTCATTTTAATTTTGCTTATTGCGAAAAAGAATAAACATATAGCGTAAATATCTCTCAAAAGGTAATGTTAAATAACCGATAGTTAAGTTAATAGTGAATTCTATAATCATAATGCTATAAATCTTTGCTTTTGGTAAAAAATGGAGTCAAAAAATGTCATTAATGAATAAATTGAATACCCCGGAAACAAATGCCTTAAAATCCGAAGTTGAAAAAATTCTTGCAGAGGTTCCTGATTTTGTTGATGAAAATAAAGCCTTAAAAATCAATATCATAAAAGATTATGCTGAACGCGGTGATGTAAAACTTTTAGAGCCGCTTTTGAAAAACCGCAGGACAAAACGAGCATTTTTTAAACCTGTGCTGGACAGTTTTGTTTTTAATTCCGTGCAGTTCAAAGAGTTTCTGGAATATTCCTGTGCCTGCAATTCCTATTCAAAATATCTGGGACAGAAAATCGGGCTTTATATGGGAGATTCTTCCTTGCTCGACAGAAACGAAGTTGTCCTGAATTTTCCATTTAAGGATTGCGTTCTTGAAGGCGGTCAGAAAAAAGAGGACGGACTTGATTCTTATTTTGAATATGACGAAAAAAAAGGTGAATACGCAGAAAAACAAAGTAAACGCCGTGAAGTTTTTTACAACGAAGTTTTAGCCCGCGAAGAAATTGACAGCCTGTTTTCTCCAAAAGCGTTTTGTAATGCAAAAAGATATGAAAAAGGAAAAAGCGGTGTGGTTGAGCCTGTCGAAACCACAAAATTAAACCGCAATGCCGAACTGAACAAAAAACGCGGACTTTCAGAAGATACAATCACCGACAACCTGATTATAAAAGGAAACAACCTGCTCGCACTTCATTCATTGAAAAAGGAATTTGCCGGTAAGGTAAAGTTGATTTATATTGATCCGCCGTATAATACAGGAAACGATGGATTTGCGTACAACGATAATTTTAACCATTCAAGTTGGCTCACTTTTATGAAAAACAGGTTGGAAATTGCAAAAGAATTTTTGAGGGAAGATGGAATTATAGCCATACATTGTGATTTTATAGAAGATGCCTACCTTAAAATACTGATGGATGAGGTGTTTTCTAGGCGAAATTATGTAAATACAATTGCTGTTAGAGATTCACATCCGAGTGGTCTAAAATTATCTGCAAAGGAAAAAACGATAATTAAGACAAAATCTAGTATTATTATTTTCAAAAAAAATTCAAATACGAAAATAAGGCCTATTTATCAACAACGTATAGAATGGGACACGCATTTCAATTCATTTCTCGACAAAAAGAACTTGGTAAAATACTCATTATCGGATTACATTTTTGATAAGAAAATTGTTTGTGATAAAACTTTTAAAATTGATGAATATGCATTGCAAAACAAAGATTTTCAGAATTTTGTTTTTGAACATAAAGATGAGATTTTTCAATCCACGAAAGAAATTCCTGATGATGTAAAAAGAGAAAGTTTAAGGCACAAAAATAAAGTTATAAGATATAGTGATGATGAATATGCATTTAATGGACGAAGACTGTCTCCTTTATCAAAAAGTATTGTGAATGTAGGTTTTGATAGATATGAAAAACTTGATTTTGGTAAACTACTTTGCGATTTTTGGGAAGATATTGATTTCAATAATACACAATCAGAAGGTGACATTTCTTTCCCAGCAGGTAAGAAGCCAGAAAAACTCATGGCTAGACTTTTTACAATGTTTTCTTCTGAATCCGACATCATCCTAGACTACCACCTCGGTTCAGGTACAACTGCCGCTGTTGCCCACAAAATGAACCGCCAATATATCGGTATAGAGCAACTTGATTATGGTGAAAATGATAGTGTTATTCGATTGCAAAATGTAATTAATGGTGATCAGACAGGTATTTCAAAAAACGTTGATTGGCAAGGCGGCGGTTCTTTCGTCTATCTTGAACTTGCAAAGAAAAACGAAAAAGCATTGGAGCAAATTTCCGACTGTAAATCACTGGAAGAACTTGTACAGTTATTTGATGAACTCTGTACAAAATATTTTCTGCATTACAATGTCCGCATAAAAGAATTCCGTAAAGAAATAGAAACTGAACGTTTTAAACAGCTGAATCTCAAACAGCAAAAAGAAATGTTTTCTCGTATGCTTGATTTAAATCAGTTGTATGTAAACGCAGACGACAGGCACGACAAAAATACAGGCCTTACAAAAGATGACATTGCCATCACAGAAGATTTTTATCAGCTTTTTTATAGATAGAAACAAACAACAAAAGAGGAACAGATGCTTTACGAAAAAATTGAAAATCAAAAGGAAGTGCTGGACGAAGACTCTTATGCGATTCCTGATTACATTACAAATAACTTACGCTATCCGCTGTATGACTGGCAAAAAGCGGCTTTGGAAAATTTTCTGATACACGAAAAATTGCGGCAAAAGAAAATCTCAAAAGGTGAAACAATTCCGCCAAATCATCTTATGTTTAATATGGCAACAGGGAGCGGAAAAACTCTTGTAATGGCGGCTTTGATTTTATATTACTACAAGGCAGGCTACCGCAATTTCATTTTTTTTGTTAATCAGAATGCAATTCTTGGAAAAACACAGGCAAATTTTATCGACAGTTCGCACAATAAATATCTTTTTTCGGAAAACATCGTGATTGACGGAATACGCGTAAATATCCGCGAAGTAGAAATGTTTTCTAATTCTCAAGACGACATTCAGATAAAATTTACTACAATCCAAAAACTTCATAATGATATTTACAAAGAAGGTGAAAATGCCCTGCTTCTTTCGGACTTACAGAAACGCAATGTAGTTTTATTCGCAGATGAAGCTCATCACTTGAATGCGTCAACTTCAAAAAAGAAAACTGTTGCAAACCAACTTTCAGATGACATTTCATTTATTGGAGAACTAAAGGACAGCGCAAAAGAAGAGGATATAGAGCATTCCTGGGAACATACAGTGTGTCATTGTATTCTCGAAAAAGGCGGAAAATCAGTGCTCATAAATAAAAATGTTCTTCTTGAATTTACCGCTACAATTCCAAATACTGATGAAGTAAAAGCAAAATACGAAAATAAAATCATCTCTAAATTTGAGCTGAAAGATTTTGTTGAAGCAGGCTGTACAAAACATATCCGTCTTGTCCGCAGCAATCTGGAATTACGGGAGCGAATTTTACAGGCACTTCTTTTAAACTGGTACCGGTATGCAATCGCTGCAAAACATGGTATTTCAAATTTTAAGCCGGTAATATTATTCCGCAGTAAAACAATTGAAAAATCAAAGGCAGATTATCAAATGTTTTTGAACCTGTGCAAAACTGTAAGTGCAGAAGATTTTACTTTTGCAAAAAATCTTTCAAAAATTAAAAGTGATGAAAACGACCCTTACAATATTGACGGCCGCATTTTTGAGCATATAGCAGTTTATCTGAAAGAAAATAATATCTCTTTTGAAACTGTTGCACAGTATATCCGTGAAAACTTTAAGGAACGCAATATCATTATCACGAACAGCAAGGACGGAACAAAAACAAAAGAAAGAACAACATCTGAACAGGACAAGCTTTTAAACAGTCTTGAAGATTCAAATAACCATATCCGGGCAATTTTTACCGTACAGCGACTTACAGAAGGCTGGGATGTCCTTAATCTTTATGATATTGTCCGCCTATATGAAGGTCGTGATATGGATTTTCACAGCAAAAAAGCCGGCTCAAGCACTACAAGCGAAGTGCAGTTGATTGGTCGTGGTGTGCGTTATTATCCTTTTGCTTTTAAAGACAAGCAGAAAAATCGCCGCAAGTTTGATGATGACTTGCAGAATGAACTTAGAGTATTAGAAGAATTTTATTTTCATTCTGATGAAGATCACCGCTACATTTCTGAGCTTTCAGCAGAACTTAAAAACCGCGGTCTTATTCAAGACAAACGAACGCAAAAAATTTTCCGCATAAAAGATGATAAAAAAGACAATCTAAAGGGAATGTATCTTTTTGTAAACGAACAGAAGGAAAATCCTGACAGGCGGTTAAAAACGCTTCCCGAAGATTTTAAAAATCTTCCGGCATTTGAAGCAAGAATTTTAACGACACTTTATTCAGAAGTGCAGTCTGTAGATTTTTCCAAAAAAGAAGATGAATTTTATGTTGCAGAATCCGGAACTTTATCTACAATAATAAAATCTTTTTCTGAAATTCCTCTGCATATTCGGCAAAAAGCATTTCACAGGCTTAACACAAATCCGGAAAGTTATTTTTGCTTTGAGAATTTAAGAAAGCGTTTTTCTGTAGAAAGTGTTGATGATTTTTTTGATTTTATTAAAGATGTGAAAATCTCGATTACGAGCGATGCAAAATTTGAAGAAATTCCCAACAAGAAACTTTTGTCTTTATGCGAAGATTTTCTTTTATATATACAGCGAGAACTTGAAGCTTATGACAAGCCTTTTATTGGCACAGATTTTCATCTTGTTAAGTTTTCTGACCTTTTTACACTGGATGAAGAAAAAGGAAAAATCAGCTTTACAAAAGAAAAAATGATTTTAATGGGAGATTCTAATTCGGAAACTCAGGAAAACAAAAGTCTTGAGGCGGAATTAAAAAATACAGAATGGTATATGCTCGATTCATTCTGGGGAACAAGCGAAGAACGCAATTTGATAAAGTTTATTAAGGAGCATGAAACAAATTTAAAAGAAAAATATGATTCTTTTCAACTTTTGAGAAATGAAGAAGTTTATAAGATTTTTGATTTTGACACTGGACGCGGATTTCAGCCGGATTTTCTTTTACTTTTGCACGGAAAAAACGGCGGACAAAATGCGTATTACCAGGTTTTTATTGAACCGAAAGGCGCCCATCTTGCAGGCGATGACAACGATGGCTGGAAGGAAAAGTTTTTGCAAGAAATTACAAATCGTTACGGATTTGAAAAAATCGTAATGGAAAAATCAAGCGGCTATGTTCTAATCGGTCTGCCGTTCTTTAATTCGCAAGATGAGAAAATGAAAACAAAATTTGTAAAATCTTTTGAAAGAATTGGATAAGTTCAATTTACTGACAATTCTGTACACGCAATTTTAAATATGTCGAAGATGAACTTACAAAAGGGCATTTTTCATTTCAAACCAAAACACGGTGCCGTTTTTTTCATCGCTTGAAACGCCGTAATCTGTGGTTTGATTTTCGAGGATTCCTTTTGCGATGGCAAGTCCTAGTCCTGACTTTTCGCCTGTGGCACGGCGTTTTGAGGCGGTGAAGTATCTGTCCCAGACGAGAGGAATGTCCTGTTTTTTTATCGGGTCGCCAAAGTTTTGAACGCTAAGGCGCACGTTGATTTTTTTCATTCCTGTTTTGCAAATTGTCAGGCGGACTTTTTCTTCGTTCGGGCTGTGGCGGATTGCGTTGTCAAGAAAATTATAGATTACGCGGGAAAGCTGTTTTTTGTCGCCTTTTACGGTGAAGGCATTTTCGTTTCGGTCGGTTTCTTCCATAACACAAACACATTCAACTTTTTCGCCGAACTGAACGGCACATTCTTTTGCGAGTTGTGACAGGTCAAAATTTTCGTTTTTTAACGCTGCCGCCTTGTCCTGAACGAACGAGTATTCCAGAATGTCGTTCACTAGATTTGAAAGCCTGTCTGTTTCGCGGATAATTATTTTTACGTCGCGTTTGCAAAGTTCTTCTTCTTTGTAGGAAAACTCGGCGATGTTTTCGGCATAGCCTTTTATGAGTGTGAGTGGAGTTCGTAAATCGTGCGAAACATTTGCCAGAAGTTCGAGCCGGGCTTTCTGCAATTTTTCGTCGAATAGCCGTCCGCTTAAAATTATTGAAAAAATGAACGACAATACAAGCGAAACAAAAACTGCAATTACAAGCTGAACTTGAAGAACCGTTTTTGTCTGCGAAAGAAACTTCTCTTCAAGGTAGGGATTTTTTATCGTTTTGTTCTGGGCTTCTTCGGTGCGGTGCTGACCGCTCTGGTAACTGTAATTTTCCGTGCCGTGCTGAATTTGGACTGTCTGATTTTTTGCAGATGTGCCGTCTATTGAATTGTAAAATTTTTGCAGGAATACTGTCTGAAAAATCCACAGAAGTGCAAAAATTATTATTGTAAAGCCGGCAAAACTCAAAAAAAGTTTTGCGTATTGTCTGAAATTTTTTTTCATAAAATTTCTCCTCGTTGGGCGATGTGGCAAGGATTGTAGCACCTGCGAAGCAGTCCCGGAGCGAAGCGTAGGGATGAGCCGCGGCTAGTCGGCGAAGTGCGCAAAGCCTGTTTTTGGGTAGTTTGCTTCTGAAGCCTGTCGAAAGAGGCAAACTGCCCAAAAGCCACCCAAAATATAAAAATTTAAAGTCAGAGGTCATTTATTTTTATCTGAAAATTTATAGCCGACTCCGCGCAAGGTCTGAATGTAATCGGCATCTTTTCCGAGCGAACGGCGCAAAAGTTTTATCTGCCAGTCTACTGTCCTGTCGTCGCAATAATAATCGTTGCCCCAAACGCTGTCTATGATTTGCCGTCTGGAAAGTGCCTGATTTTTGTGCTCTGTTAAAAAAACGAGGATGTCAAATTCTTTTACGCTAAGTTCAATCTGCCTGTCGCCTGCAAAAACTGTCCGCGCCGTTTTATTGATTTTTAGGTTGCCGAAAATTTCTTCCTGATTTGGGGCGGAATTTTCGCTGTCGGGATTTTTGCCGAACCGCCTTAAAATGACGTTGCACCTTGCCAGAAGTTCGCGCGGTGAAAATGGCTTTGTAACGTAGTCTTGAATTCCGATGTCAAAACCATAAAGCTTGTCGTATTCAGCGCCCAGTGCCGTTAGCATTATGACAGGGATTTTTTTGAACTTGAAAATTTCCTTGCAGGCGGTAAAGCCGTCCATTTCGTCCATCATCACGTACATAATGATTAAATCAAAATTTTGCGCTTTACAAAGTTCGACGGCTTGCTGACCGTTTTTTGCATGAACGCAAATATTTCCTTCTCGTTCTGCAAAGCCTTTTATGAGTTCAAAAATATCTTCTTCGTCATCTGCAATTAGAATTTTTGCCATAATTCAAATTCACCATTCACCGTGCTTTATCACCGTGCTTTTATTATAACCCGAATTTACTCAAATCGCAAAGCTTCAATCGGGCGCAACGAAGATGCTTTCCAGGCAGGATAAAAGCCAAAGAAAATTCCTTCGAGAACTGAAATAAGGGCGGCAATAAAAATTACAAAAGGATTTATGCTTACGGCAACTCCGTTTTTTCCGAGCACGAAACAGGCAAGCAGTGAAAAAATAATTCCTGCAATTCCGCCTGCAAAACTCAGCACTGCTGCCTCTGACAAAAACTGGCTCAAAACGTCGCCTTTTGCCGCGCCTATGCTCATAAGAATTCCGATTTCGCGAATACGCTCCGTAACTGAAACGAGCATTATGTTCATTATTCCAATTCCGCCCACGACAAGCGAAACTGCCGCAATCGCCGCAAGAAGCGTTGTGAGTGTTTTTGCCGTGGAACTTGCCATTGCCAGAATGTCCGCGCTGTTCATAATGCTGAAATTGTCCTTCTGCTTTTCGGTAAGTCCGTGGGCTTCACGTAAAATTGCGGTTATGTCTTTTTCGGCTTTTGCAAGAAGTTCTTTTGAACGGACGCTCACGGAAATATTGCTGAGTTCTGCGTTTGAAATTCTTGCCTGAAATGTTGAAAGCGGAATCCAGATTAATTCGTCCTGACTTCGGCCGCCGCTTGTCCCCAGTGGTTTTAAAACTCCCTTTACCGTAAAGATGTTGTTTCCGAGCTGAAAAGTTTTTCCGGGTGCGTTTTCTGCACTGCCAAAAAGGAAATTTGCGGTGTCTGTTCCGACGACTGCCACACAGCGAAACGCATCGCAATCTTCTTTGTCAAAAAAACTTCCGTATCCGATTTCGCGGTTTTTTATAAAGCCGTAATTTTCTTCTACGCCGTACACAGAAGCTGCTCCGCTGTTTGAATCTGCGCGCACAGTAAAACTTCCCTGCACGACGCCCGAAACTTCCGTAACGTAAACTGCTTCGTCTTTGATTTTCTGCAAATCGGTTTTTGTAAGCAGGGCAGGATTAAGCGTTGCATCAGGGCCTTTTGTATGCTGCGGCATAATCTGAAGGAAATTCGTTCCCATTGTTTCAATCTGTTTTTCGATTTCTTTTTGAGAGCCTTCGCCGACTGCCATCATTATGATTACGCTTGCCATTCCGATGATAATTCCAAGCGAAGTAAGAAAACTTCTCATTTTGTTGCGTGTCAAAGACTGAACGCAGATTTTAAAAGTGTCTTTTAAAGTCATTTATTTTCCCCTTAAAAAGTTTTTGCACTCTGCCTGCCGTCAATGCTGAATTTTTTCATCGCTGATGACAGTTCCGTCTTTTAGCGTTACGATGCGGTTACAGAATTCCGCATACTCGCGCTCGTGAGTGACCATTACAATCGTCTTTCCCTGCCTGTTCAGGTTTTGAAAAAGTTTCATTATTTCTTCTGACATTTTTGTATCAAGGTTTCCTGTCGGCTCGTCGGCAAGAATGAATGACGGATTGTTTATCATCGCCCGGGCAATCGCAACTCTCTGCTGCTGCCCGCCTGAAAGCTGATTTGGAAGGTGGTCTTTTCGTTTTTCAAGTCCCATTTCTGCAAGCAGGTTTTCTGCCCTCTGCCTTCGTTCTTTCTGCGAAATTCCCTTTACATAAAAAAGCGGACGTTCCACATTTTCCAAAGCAGAATTGCGAGAAATAAGGTTGAACGACTGAAACACAAATCCGATTTTCTGACTTCTGATTTTCGCAGATTCTTTGTCTGACAATGCGGAAGTTTCAATTCCGTCAAGTTCATAACTTCCGCTGTCTGCCTTGTCAAGACAACCGAGAATATTTAAAAGCGTAGATTTTCCCGAGCCTGAATGTCCCATCACCGCAACAAACTCGCCTTTTTGAATTTCAAGATTTATGCCAGACAGTGCGGCAACGTTTCCCGGCTGATAAATCCTGCAAATGTTTTTCAGCAAAATGACAGGGTTTTCTTTTTCCAAAATTTTTTCCATAAAAAACTCCGTAAAGTGCACGTAAAAAAATTATTCTGCTTCACGCAAAATAACTTTCAGTCCGTCAAGATGTACGTCAGACGAAAGCGGCGTAACGGCGGTTTTTATTCCGTCAGAAATTCCTGCCGCAACCTGAACTGCACAAAGCTTTCCGTCCTCGTCTGTGTACCAAAGTGTCTTTACGTTTTTGTTTTCTTCGCCGGCGGTTTTGTCTGCTTCGGCTTTTTCTGACTGGTCGGCAAACGAAACTTCGCCTGTAGGGTGTCCGTAAGGATTTCCTTTTTTACCGCTCGGATTTGAACCTTTGCCTGTGAGTGCCTGCGTTACGCTTGAAGATGATGAACTTGAAGAAGATTTTTGTTTTTCTGCGGATTTTATTTGTACTGTACCGTCTGGCAGAAGTTCGGCATTTTCTGGAACAAAGCGAAGTGCCGCATTTGGAACGCATAGAACATTTTCTTCTTTTTCGATTATGAATTTGAGTGAACAAGTCATTCCCGGGCGCAGGAGTTTTTCGCCGTTGTTGATTTTTGCATGAACAGTGTAGCTTACTACATCACCGAGAGTTGCCATCGGCAAAATTTCGCTCACCTTTGTAAAAAAAGTCTTTCCTCCCATTGCCTGAAAATTCACCGCAACAGGAAGGTCTTTTTTAATTTTTGAAATGTCAAGTTCAGCAATCTGCGCCGTTATATTTAAAACGTCAGTTCCGCTCACAATCGTAAAAAGTGAAGTTGCCGCCGGAGAACCGCGCCCCAAAAGACTTGAGCCAACATTTACGCTCCGTGCAAAAATCACTCCGTCTACTGCCGAATACACAGGCGTAATTCTTTTGTCGTTCGGATTTCCCGTTGAGTTGACGTTCAAAAGCAGCTGACCTTTTTTTACAGTATCGCCTGCATCAACAAAAATCTCGTCAACAATTCCGCTCACCGGTGACTGTATGATAATCGAACTTTCCGCTTCCGCAGTTCCCACGGCACTTAAAGAATTTTCAATAGAACCGCGTGTTACTGTCGCATATTCATACGCCGTCTTTTTTTCGGAAGAACAGCCCGCCATCAAAACGGCTGATATAAAAATTGCAGGAAGTTTACCTGCCAGACTTGTTTTAAAAATCTTCATAAAAAATTCTCCTTTTAGAATTAGAATCAAAATTAAAATCAAAAAAGACAAGGCGGCTTTTGCCTTCAATTTGCTAAAGACAAAAAACCGCCCCGTAAAAAATTATTTCTTTAATTTTTTGTAGAAGTCTGCGCGCTGTTCGTCAGACATTTTTGAAAGGTCTGCCTTTTTAAAAGATTCCTGCAAAGCCTTCATTTCTTTTGAGTCGTAGCCCGGAGTGTCAGGGTGCTCGGCATTGTGGTACGGGCCGTCGCCTCCGATTCCGTTTGCCTGCATATAAGACTCGCGCTCTGAATCAGTTGCAAAAGACGACACTTTTTCAAAAACCTTGTGCCGTTCAGAATTTTCGGTCAAACCTTTCTGCCAGTTAAAAACAGGACTTTCTGCAAAAACGGCAGAACCTAAAAGACATACACCGGCAAATAAAATAATTTTCTTTTTCATAAAATTCACCTCACAAAAAAGTTTTACAAAGCCTGCCCTGACAGAGCACTGCGCTTTGTTTAAGAGAAATATAAAATCATTTTGTGGAATGAATTGGAGAGTTTTGTGGAATTTCTGTGGAATTTTTATTTGCCTTTCAGCGCATATACAAGGCACGAAACAATGCCGAAAGCGGCGGCAACAATCAGATTAAGTTCAGGGCAGACAAGCCAGAGCGCGCCGCCCAAAAAAACACCGAGCGTTACAAAAATATCGCGGTATAAATAAAACGCACCAAAATAGAGCGCCTTTTGACCTTCCGGCGCAAAATCCATAATCTGCGCTTTTCGTGCCGGTTCACCAAATTCCTTAAAACCGCGAATGACAAAAGCCGCAATCAAAACAGGAAACGACCGCGCACCCAAAAGCACAATCGGAAAAAGCGCATACAAAATGAACGTCGTCAAGACAAAACTTTTTTTCTTAAACCGGTCTCCCAAAAAAGCGATTATCACATAAGACGAAATCGCGCAGACCATTTCTATCGTCGTAAGCGTTCCAAAAAGCGTCGCACTGATTTTAGCTCCCTTTGAATATTCCATCGCCCAGATTGCAATATACGCATACGGAATCTGCGAACAGAACTTTGCAAGAATGTCAGAAACAAGTATTACCTGCATATCGCGCGGAAACTGCCAGGGAAGAATTCGCGGAAAGCCCGGCTCTGATTTTTTTTCAATCACAGAATTTTTCATCTCCGACTGCTGAACAAAAATTCCTGCAATACTGCACGCCGTCGCAATTACAAACGCAATGCGGATTCCGTTTTGAATTCCCAATTTATCAACAAGAACGCCGCCCAAAAGCGGACCTAATGCCATGGGAACTCTTTTTATAAGTGAATGAACCGAAATGCCGAACACCTGTTTGTTCTTTGGAATTTCATTTCTGATTAAATCCATATAGGCCGGCATCGAAAGGCTTGACCAGGACAAAAAAAACACCGAGCCGACAATAACTGCAATCCAGCCCGGAAAAATAATCACGATAAGATAACCGATAATCGCAAAAACATTAAAATAAAGCAGCGCCTTTTTGTAGCCCACCTTACTCGAAATCCAGCCGCCCGGAAAAGAATACACCGCTGACAAAAAATTATCGAGCGCATTAAGAACAGACGGCGCAAAAAGAGAAGCCCCCGTTGCAACAAGATACACCGGCAAAAACCGCTCCCCGATGCGCTCTCCAAGCCCCACCAGAACAACCGTAATAATCAGCCCCGACACCCCCGAAACAGAAGATGCCATCACATTCACTTTCCTGCCTTCAGACATACAGCAACTATATACTCTGCCACTACAATGTACAATAGGGTTTTAGATTGAAGTTGAAGTTGGGAGGGGGAATAAAAAAAAGCGGTTTGAACAAACGAAAATCAAACTTCCTGTCAAATAAAAATTGCCATATATTGTGGCAGTGAAATCTTCTGTTCGCTTTCACCCAGATTTCCGTCTATTAACTTATAGGCATACGGCGGATTGAATTCTTTCATAAATCCGTTCAATGATTCTGTTTCGCCGTTTTTTGATTTTACTTCAACAGGAATTACATTGCCATTCTGTTCAAAAAGAAATTCAATTTCCTGCGAACTGTCAGTTCGCTTGTAGTAATTCAATGAAAAACCGCGTTTGTAAAGAATATCAAAAATAAGGTTTTCATAAATTCCGCCTTTCGCTGAACCTTTCAGCGTTTTTGTTAAAAGCGCTTTTTGAGTTTCAAAACCATACATACTTGTTGTAAGCCCGATGTCGCAAGTGTAAAGTTTAAAGTTTTCAATCTGTTCATAGGCTTTTAACGGCATAACAGGCAAAGAAACATTTTTTACACAACAGACAAGTCCTGCATCTTCAAGCCATGCTATTGCATTGTCGTATTTTTTCGCAGTTGCGTTTTTTTCTATTGTCTTATACTGAAACTTTGTATATTCCTTTGCAAGCTGTCGCGGAATTGAATTATAACAAGCCTTTATTTTTGGTTTTTCTGTATTCTTTGCATAATGTTCAATATCATCTTCATACGCTTTAAAGATTTTTTGCTGGGCATTGTATACAGCCTGAAAATTTGACGTTTCCAAAAATGTATTGACCACTTCGGGCAAGCCACCCACAACCATATATTCACGCAAAAGTTTCAGATATTTTCCGTTTATGCCGTCCGAATCCGTCCCGGGAACTTTCTGCCGCTTTTCAAAATATTCCCTTAAAGAATTGATTGCTTCCTGCGTAATTCCATTTGCCCACAAAAATTCTTCAAAATCAAGACTGTACATTTTTATTTCACGTTCATAACCAACCGGAATTGAAATTTCTTTTTGTATTTCCTCGTCCTGAATTTTTTGATTATACTCGATTCCCAAAAGCGAACCTGATGCAATTACGTCAAACTGATTGTCGATTGCAAGAAATTTAAAACTTGTACGTGCCTTTGGGCATACTTGAATTTCATCAATAAAAATAAGAGTGTCTCCCGGAATCAGATTTACATTTTCAACATAAAGAGAAAGTTTTTTATAAATTTCTTCCGGTTCCAGAGAACCTTCAAAAATATTTTTCTGCTCCGGGTTTTGTACAAAATTCAAATAAATATAGCTTTTATAATTCTCTTTTCCAAACTGTTCAATAATAAATGTCTTGCCTATTTGCCGTGCACCGCTTACCAAAAGACATTCGTTCTTTTTCTCTTTGCGCCATTGAATCAGTGTATTATAAAACTTTCTTTTCAGCATAATTTAAAAATAGCACGAATTTGACGATGTTACAATAAAAAAATGCCACGAATTTGACGATACTATGCCACAAAAATGCCGTGAATTTGACGATGTTTCACTTTTCCAAAGTTACCCTTAATCTTCGTAATGACCACGACACGTTTTTATAAGTATCTTGTTTTCTGCCATACTGTAAACAAGTCGGTTTTCTTTGTCGATACGACGGCTGTATTCTCCGTCCTTGTGCTTCAGTTTTTCAGGCTTGCCCTCGCCTTCAAGCGCGCCGTCACGTGAAATACTTTTTAAAAGCCTGTTGATTTTCTGTAGAGTCTTTTTATCCTGAACCTGCCAGTAAAGATAGTCGTCCCAGCCTTCTTCTGAAAAAGTAATTTCGCTCATTCAGCCGCCATCGCCTCAAGTTCTTCCATTGTCTTTACTACAACTTTACCCTGACTAATCTGTTCGTTCGCCAAATCAAGGCGGGCAAGATATGCCGCATTGTTCCGTGCTTTTTCAAGTTCTTTGTAATCTTTTTCCGAAACAATTACGACGTTCTTGTTTTCCTTGCGCGGAACGATTACCGGCTCGCCGTTGAATGCCATATCAAAGTATTTTTTTATGTTTGCGCGAATGTCAATCTGTTTTGCCACTGTCATATTACACCTCCAAAAAAAGTCAATGAAGAAATATCAATTTCAGTACCATTTTCCGTAATAAAAACCGTACTGAATTAAGTACCAAAAAGCGTACGCTTTTACAATTTAAAGATAATCCCTTTTACCCCTGATGTCAACAGTTTTTGCCCGTAAGCACAAAAAAAGCTGTCCTCAAAAGAAAACCGCATTTCCTTTTTCAGACAGCCTTAAAAAATTACGCAATTAAAACTATTGCCTTTTATTTGTCCTGTTCAACTTCGGTAAAATTCAAATGAAGTTCATCGAGCTGGCTTTGATCTACAAAACTAGGACAGTTATCCATCGGGCTCATTGCAAGATTGTTTTTCGGGAACGCAATAACCTCGTGGATTGATTCTTCGTGGCGCATAAGCATTACAAGGCGGTCAAGACCCGGGGCAATTCCACCGTGCGGCGGCGCACCAAATTTGAATGCCTGAACCAGAAAGCCGAATGCCTTTTCTGCACGCTCGCGGCTGTAGCCTACGATTTCAAAAATGCGCTCCTGCAATGCCGGGTCGTTAATACGCATACTGCCGGAAGCAAGTTCGTAGCCGTTCAAAACAAGGTCGTACAAATCGCCTTTTACTTCGCCCGGGTCGCTTTCAAGAGTATTCCAGTATTTTTTCTGAGGAAGGGTGAACATGTGGTGCTCAGTTTCCCAGTGATTTTCTTCTTCGTTCCAGGCAAAATACGGAAAGTCAATAATCCAGGCAAAATGGAATTCGTCGTTCGGATTGTAAAGATTCAAGTCTTTTCCAAGCTGCTTTCGGACTGCACCAAGTGCCGTACACGCCGTCTGCCAGTCCTCGTCCGAAACAAACAAAAGCAGGTCGTTTTTTTGTGCGCCGAGTTTTTCGCAGATTACGCTTTCATTTCCTGCATAGAATTTTGAAATGCCGCCTTCAAATGCTACATCGCCGGTGGTTGTGCCTGTCGAAACCACTTTCATCCAGGCAAGTCCTTTTGCCTTATACGTTTTTGCAACGGCTTCAAGGGCTTCGATATTTTTACGGCTGTATTTGTCTGCAACATTTTTTACGACAAGTGCTTTAAGTCCGCTTCGTTTGTGACGCTGAATTTCACGGCCGGAATTTGCTGCTCCTGCCTTAAACGCATTAAAATCTGCCAGATCTGCCATAAAAGCCGCATCCTGCATTTTCAAGTCAAAACGCAAATCAGGCTTGTCGCTTCCGTAAAAGTCAAAGGCATCTTCCCAGGCAATGCGGTCAAATTTTGCAGGCAAGTCGTAATTCAATGTCTTTTTGAAAATGTACTGCATTAAGCCTTCTGTAGTTTCAAGGACTTCTTCGCGGTTTGTAAAACTCAGTTCCATATCAATCTGAGTAAATTCCGGCTGGCGGTCACCGCGTGCATCTTCGTCACGGTAACAGCGTGCAATCTGGAAATACTTGTCAAAACCGCTGACCATCAAAAGCTGTTTGTAAAGCTGGGGCGACTGTGGAAGTGAATAAAATTTTCCCGGATGAACACGGCTCGGAACAAGGTAATCGCGCGCTCCTTCCGGCGTTGACTTTATAAAAGTAGGAGTTTCAATTTCAAGAAAACCTTTTGATGTCAAATATTCGCGTGTAGCAAAAGTTACCTGACTTCGCAGAATGATGTTTTTCTGCATCGGTTCACGGCGAAGGTCAAGATAGCGGTATTTTAAACGCAAATCTTCGTTAGGGATTACAAGCGTTCCGTCTTTCTGGCGTACTTCTTCAATACTGAACGGAAGTTCCTGACTTGTCGTAAAAATCTCGATGTCAGACGCTTCTACTTCAATTTCGCCAGTCGTCATTTCTTTGTTAATATCTTTTTCCGCACGTGCGGTAACAGTTCCTTCAACCGCAATGCAATATTCACTTTTCAAGCCGGCGGCAATTTTTTTAACTTCGTCAGAAGCGTTGTCGCCCACCATAACCTGAGTAATTCCGTAACGGTCGCGCAGACGAATAAAAACAAGTCCGCCCAAATCACGAGTGCGGCTTACCCAGCCATTTAATACAACTTTCTTGCCGACGTCCGCTTTTGTAAGCTCGCCGCAAGTAACTGTTCGCTTTGAATTTTCCATAATAGCATATTTTAGTATTTCGCAATGATTTTTACAATAATAAATAAAAATTCTATCTGGTCATTTTCCTGTAAACAGTACGTTTTGGAACTCCGGCTTCTTCACCAAACTGTTCTTTTTTCCATTCAGCATATTCAGACCAGTTGCCTTCAAAGAAACGGACTTCAGAATTATTTTCAAATGCAAGAATGTGCGTACAGATTCTGTCAAGGAACCAGCGGTCATGGCTTACAACCATTGCACAGCCGGCAAAATCTTCAAGCGCTTCTTCAAGTGCGCGTACAGTCTGAACGTCAAGGTCGTTTGTCGGTTCGTCAAACAAAAGAACGTTTCCGCTTTCCTTTAGCATCATTCCCAAATTAAGGCGGTTTTTCTCTCCGCCTGACAAAACGCCGACTTTTTTATTCTGGTCAGGGCCTGCAAAATTGAACCAGCCGCAATACGCATGCGCATTTACCTCGCGCACGCCGCCTTCAAGTGCACGGCCTTTTTCGTCAACGGCACCAAGCTTGACTAAGTCCCCGCCACCGCCCAGAGTTTCGTAAACAGTTTTGTTCGGATCAAGCCCTGAGCGCATCTGGTCTACGTAAACGAGTTTTACAGTCTGACCGATTTTAATTTCGCCTTTATCAGGTTTTTCACCGCCTTCCATTCCGGCAGCATCTACTATCATCTTGAATAAAGTCGTCTTACCTGCGCCGTTCGGGCCGACAATTCCGACGATTGCACCGGCAGGAATATGAACGTTAAGATTTTCAAAAAGCAGTTTATCACCAAACGACTTTGAAAGCCCTTCAATATCAATGACCTGATTTCCAAGACGGGGACCTGCTGGAATTGAAATCTGCGTATCTTTAAGCTGAACTTTTGAACCCTGTGCAAGAAGTTCATTGTAGCGCGTAATATGTTCCTTGTGCTTTGCCTGCCTGCCTTTTACGCCCATGTGAATCCACTCAAGCTCTTTTTGAATTTCTTTCTGACGGGCAGTTTCATTTTTATTTTCAAGGGCAAGGCGCTGGTTTTTCTGTTCAAGCCAGGAAGAATAATTACCTTTAAATGGATATCCTTCACCGCGGTCAAGTTCAAGAATCCAGCCTGCAACATCGTCAAGAAAATATCTGTCATGCGTAATTGCGATTACAGTGCCGGGATAGTCGTGCAAATGCTTTTCAAGCCAGGCTACAGTTTCTGCATCAAGGTGGTTTGTCGGTTCGTCAAGCAGTAAAATATCCGGTTTTTGAAGAAGAAGCCGGCACAGAGCAACACGACGGCGCTCACCGCCAGAAAGAACGTCGACAACCTGATCAGCCGGCGGACAGCGCAAAGCGTCCATTGCAAGTTCAAGGTTGCTGTCCAGATTCCAGGCATCTGCCAGATCAAGCTTTTCCTGAATTTCTGCCTGACGGGCGCATAATTTATCAAAATCGGCATCAGGGTCGCCAAAAGCTTCGTTTACTTTGTCAAATTCTGCAAGCAAATCCGTAATCGGCTTTACGCCTTCCTTTACAATTTCGATTACGGTTTTTCCTGATTCAAGCTGAGGCTCTTGCTCCAGATAACCTACAGTATATCCGGGTGCTAAAGAAGTTTCGCCGGTAAATTCGGTATCAATTCCTGCAAGAATTTTGAACAGGCTCGATTTTCCCGAACCGTTCGGACCGATAACACCGATTTTTGCACCATAATAATAAGAAATGCCGATGTTCTTTAAAACAACTTTAGTTCCATACGCACGACTTACGTCGTTCATCGTGTAAATAATTTTTTTATCATCAAAAGTCTTAGCCATGACTTTATCTTATATGAAAAAAATACAATTTACTAGTAGGAGGAATTACATATAAATAAATGCTGACAGAAATGTTACAGAAAGAACGGAAAAAAAGAAGTTTCTTCAAAAGAGTGTCCAAAAATTCTATAATTTAACTGGACACCCTTTTTTATAGCCTATTTATTAGAAAGATAACCGATAATTCCAGCAATCCAGCCGGCAAGAACCAGATAAAAACCTACAGCTGCATGTTTAATAAAACCTTTCCCAATAAAAGCATATATTTTATTCTGAGAAAAGCCAATTACAAGAATAATTCCGCCGATAATTGAAACAAGCAGCGCAATCATTTTGATAAAACTAGCATTTTTCATTTTTACAAAGCAAGAAACAAAACCTGCAATTCCACCAATAATAATAAATAAAGCACCAATAGAAACAAAACCACCGTTTTTAAAATTGATAAATTTAAAACCGTTTGCATTGATTCCCATTCCACTGAACATTGGAAGACAGAATCCTAAAACTACCAATGCCATTCCCACAAGGTATAAAATACCTAAATTTGTTTTTTTTGCCATTTTTTACTCCCATAAAATATGATTAAACTGTTGTTATTTTATTTATAACAATTCCAGCCTTTCGCCTTTATTCCGTCAACCCACTTCTGTGCGTATTTTTTTGCGCCGTCAAGGTCGTGGTCGCGGTAATTTCCGCATTCAGCCTCTGTCGTTGCAGGAACAGGTTTATCCCACACTGCAACTTTTACAAGAACGTTAAGAAGATGGTTTGCAATTTCTTCTTCCGAGCGGTCACCCCATACAGTAAAATAAAAACCCGTACGGCAGCCCATCGGACTTAAATCTATAACGCCTTCCATTTCGTCACGGATATATTCTGCCATAAGATGTTCAAGCGTATGAATTGCGCCTGTCGTCATAAATTCTTTATTCGGCTGGCAAAAACGAATGTCAAACTTCGTAACGACATCGCCTTTTTCGCCCGTTTTTTTTGCCGCAAGCCTTACAAAAGGCGCAGTTACTTTTGTATGATCCAGATTAAAAGAATCAACGTTATATTTTTTTTCCATAAAAAAGCCTCTTTGAATTTAATTCACTTAAATTTATTATAATCGCTCAAACTAAAAATTTTCAACTATGTGTTCTACAAAATCCGCACTTATCAAAGCTGCTTCGTCCTCGTTGAACTCGTAAACCTCGCTTACATTGTCATCTGCCATATCAGACATACAGCGCACGATTATAAACGGAATTTTATTCAGCGCCGAAACCTGTGCAATAGCCGCGCCTTCCATTTCAACGCAGGCAGGAGCAAAATTGTTTCTGATAAATTCCTTTCGCTCACCGCCAGAAATAAACTGGTCGCCCGATGCAATTCTGCCCGTCATCATTTTGTGCTTCTTTAAAACTGCTGAACTTTGAAAAGCCGTTTCCGCTTTTTTAATCATTTCATCATCTGCGCAAAACTCCAGATCCAGCCCCGGAAGCTGACCGAGCTTGTAGCCAAAAGCCGTAACGTCAACATCGTGGTAAACCGCATGACTTGAAACGACAAAATCAAAAATCCCGAGCCCTTTTGCCATTGCGCCGGCAATTCCCGTATTAATCAGATGCGTTATCCCGAAATTTGATATTAAAATCTGCGTACTAAGTGCCGCATTGACTTTTCCGATTCCACACTGAACGACTACGACATCTTTTCCATAAAGCTTTCCGCAGTGAAAAGTCAAAAAACCGACTTTTTCTATAGAAGAATTTTCAAGTTTTTCGCACAGTGATTTTACTTCGCGCTCCATTGCGCCTAAAATTCCAATTTTCATAATAACTCCGCTAAAATCCGCAAAAAATTCAATATTATCCGAGTTCAGACTGCCGGACAAATTTTTTTAGACTTTCTTTTTAGTATATTATATTCTGGAATGACTATTTTCAAGTGCAAACGTCAGTTCAATCAAAACTTCAGATTTTACGTTCGGTTTTTCCAAAAGAATAAACAATGTTCCTGTTTGCGAAATTTTCAACTAAACCGCAATAAAAATGAAAAAAAGTTAAAAAAATCTTCAAAAAACACTTGATTACAATTTAATTATAATATATTCTACTGTCAAACAGTAAACATTTTGTTGCAGAAAAAATCGTTTTCCTTCCTCCTAATGCGGTTTTTTCCAGACAGACAGTGTAATAAAAATTATCCGTTTTCTACAAATGCCCGGTGTTTTTTTCCGGGCTTTTTTTTGTTTAAATTATCCGAATATATGGTATATTTATATTATGAACAACATTCCACGCTGGAATTTAGATTCCATTTATCCTGACATTAATTCTCAAAAATACAAAGATGCACTTGCAGAACTTGAGCAGGGCATTAAAAAATTGAACGAATTGAACGCCGGTTTTCAAAATATGCCGGACGGTTTTGACGTCGCAAAAGGCTTTTTTGAATTCTTCCAGACAGACGACAAAATCGCTCCTCTTGCGCACACGCTCTCGGCATATTCATATTCGATATATTCGACAGACACGACAAACAAAGAATTCCTCGACAACCTTAACGCCGTCGAAAAAGCCGTAAACAATTACGACATCGAATTTACCGATTTTTCGCATACGCTCGCCCAAAACTCAAAATACATTCCAGAATTTTTTTCGCGCTATCCTGAATATAAAAAATACGAATTTTTCATCAGCGAATGTCTGGAAAATGACAGGCACGTTCTGGCTTCTCCTGTTGAAAAAATGATTTCCGCTTTACAGCAGACCGGCGGAAAAGCTTGGGACAGACTTCACGAACAGTTGATTTCAACTTTAAAAGACGAACAGACGGGCAAGCTTTTTAACGAACTTCGCAACGACGCCTATTCTGCAAATTCCGATGTACGAAAAACCGCCTGGCAAAAAGAAGTCAGCCTTCTTACGCAAAACCGGATTTCATTCGCCGCCTGCCTCAACAACCTCAAAGGCGAAACGACGACCTTATTAAAAGAGCGCAGCTGGAACAGTTCCATTGACCGGGCTTTGTTCAGTTCACGGATGAAAAAAGAAACGCTCGATGCCTTAATCTCTGCAATCGAAGAAAGCCTTTCAGACTGGCGCAAATACCTCTGCGCAAAAGCTGAATTCCTGAAAAAGAACAATGCAACCGCGAGCACTTCATGCGGAATTTCACAGGGAATTGCGTTCTACGATTTGTTCTCTCCGCTGCCTGACAGCGAAAAAAATGCCGGCTCGCTTTTTGAAAAATGCTGGACTTTTGACGAAGCAAAGGAATACATCATAAAAGAGTTTTCGTCGTTCTCTGACAAAATGGGGAACTTTGCAAAAACCGCTTTTGAAAAAAACTGGATTGATGCTGAAATTCACCCCGGCAAAGTCGGCGGCGCTTACTGTCAGGATTTTTACGTTCAAAAAGAATCGCGCGTCCTGTCAAATTTTTCAGGTTCATTCAGCGACATAATTACGCTCGCACACGAACTCGGACACGCTTTCCATTTTTACTGCATAAAAGAAAAAGATTTCAGAAATGCGCTTTACCCGATGACACTCGCAGAAACTGCCAGCACTTTTGCAGAAACTATCGTAAAACAGGACATTCTCAAAAGTGCTTCTGACTCTGACAAACTTAAAATTCTGGAACTTGACTTGCAGGACACGTGTCAGGTTCTTGTCGACATTCTCTGCCGGTTTTATTTTGAGCGCTCCGTTTTTGAAGAACGCAAAAAAGGCGAACTTACGGCAGACGATTTTTGCCGCCTGATGAAAGATGCACAGGAAAAATCTTACGGCAGCGGTTTGAATGACGAACGCCACGAATATATGTGGGCAGTAAAATCTCACTACTATAGCGTTGACCTTGATTTTTACAACTTTCCGTACGCATTCGGACAGCTTTTTTCTGCCGCATTATATTCGCGCTACAAAAAAGAAGGCAAAAACTTCGTCGACGTATACTGCGAATTGCTTTCTGATACAGGCTCAATGACCTGCGAAGATTTGTGTAAAAAAGCAGGTTTTGACATAACAAAAAAAGAATTCTGGAAAACCGGCATCGATATGTACGTTTCAGAAATCGAACAGTTCTGCAAAGTTGTCTGTCAGGAATAGGCAGAAATAAAATCCGTCTGGAGGAAATATGAAAAAAATTTTTAATTCCATCGTTTCTTTATTAGCCGTTTTAACTGTCATTACATTTTTTTCCTGTACTTCGCCGTCGTCAAATGACTCAACTGTATCTGCAACCGCAGTCGTAAATTCAATGAAATTCGGCTGGAACTTAGGTAACACCCTTGATGCCTGTAACAGCGGCGACTATTGGATTTCAAAAACTTCCGAGGAAATTGACTGGGGACTTAAAGGCACTGCAACTTCCGAATTATTCCAGAAACTCAAAGATTCAGGCATTAAATCTGTCAGGATTCCTGTTTCCTGGCATAACCATGTTGATTCCAGTTTTAACATTTATTCTGAATGGATGAACCACGTCAAAGAAGTCGTTGATATGGCATATTCAAAAGGATTATACGTAATCATAAATATTCACCATGACAATTATGACGGTTCTTCTCTTGAAACAAGTGCAGGCTTTACGCTCAAAGACTCTGACAAAACGCAGTCACTCAAATTTGTCGAATCAAACTGGAAACAAGTTGCCGCAGAATTTAAATACTATGACGAACGCCTTATTTTTGAAACGTTAAATGAACCGCGCCTGATTGGAGATTCTCACGAGTGGGGCTGGAATTCAAGTTGCGATACATGCAAAACCGCAATCAGCATAATCAACGAATT
This sequence comes from Treponema sp., assembly GCA_051883255.1. GTDB lineage: Bacteria > Spirochaetota > Spirochaetia > Treponematales > Treponemataceae > Treponema_D. Next base: position 101,805 of record JBJETJ010000018.1, on the reverse strand, counting down.
AAACCAGAAAGCCGTAGATACAATCCGTTCTTCCGGCGGCAACAATGCAAACCGCGTAATAATGTTCCCGTCGTATGTTGCATCTCCGTATGCAGCAATTAATGCAAAAAACGCAGGACTTTTCAAAATTCCTTCTGACTCCGCAACAGGCAAGCTTGTCCTTTCTGTCCACATGTACACGCCGTACAATTTTGCAATGAACTGTACAGAATCTGAAGGCGCTCATTCAAATTTTACAGAAAGCGACAAAACAGAATTATCCCAGCACTTCACTGATTTAAACGCAACTTTCATTTCCAAAGGAATTCCTGTCGTAATCGGCGAAATGGGTGCTACAAATAAAAATAATTTTGACGACCGAAAAGCATGGTTTAAATATTATCTTGAACTTTGCAAACAGTACAATGTTGCAGCGCTTTTGTGGGACAACGGTCAGGAAACAAACTCAAATCCAAGCGAGGCATTCGGTTATATGAACCGCACGGAAAAGGAATGGTTTACAGCCAGCAGGGCAAGTGAACTTATTTCAACTGCCGTAAATGCCAGAAACTAAACCCGGCATTTTATCTGCTTACCCGACCGGTTCCTTCTGAATTGACAAGGCGCAAAACTTCTTCGACAGATACCTGATTAAAGTCGCCTTCAATCGTATGCTTAAGACAGCTTGCGGCGCTTGCAAATTCTACGGCTTTTTGATTTGAATCAAAGTCTGCGTTATGTTCACTCTGCATAAGAAGGGCATAAATAAGCGCCGCTGCAAAAGCATCGCCGGAACCTACGCGTTCCACAATGTGAATCGAATAAATCTTACTGAACACGCTTTCCCTGCCGTCATAAAAAAGCGCCGACCAGTTGTTGTTATCCGCATTTATTGACTGCCGCAAAGTAATCGCAATCTTCTTAAACCCGAACCTGTTTTTTAATTCTTCCGCCGTCTTTACAAAAGCCGCCCTGTCAATAATCCCGTCGTCAACATTTGTCTTTTGTGTCTGAATGCCAAAAACATTCAAGGCATCTTCTTCGTTTGCAATGCAGACATCAACAAACGGCGCAAGTTTCGTCATAAATTCGTTTGCCGCCTGCTTTGACCACAATTTACTGCGGTAATTCAAATCACAGGAAACAGTCAGCCCGAGTTTTGAAGCCGCCCTGCATGCTTCAAGCGTAATTTCTGCCGTCTTTTCAGAAAGCGCCGGCGTTACGCCCGTTATATGAAACCATTTTGCATTTTCAAAAATCCTGTTCCAGTCATAGTCACACGCTGAACTTTCCGCAAACGCAGAGCCTTTTCTGTCATAAATGCAAAGGCTTCCGCGCTGAGAAGCTCCTTTTTCAAGAAAATAAATTCCAAGCCTGTCACCGCCACGAACGACAAACTGCGTATTAACTCCAAAACGGCGCAGGCTGTTCAGCGCCGACTGTCCGATTTGATTTTGAGGCAGCTTCGTTACAAAATACGAATCCAGCCCGAAGTTTGCAAGGCTCACTGCGACGTTTGCTTCTGCACCGCCAAATTCCGCATTAAAATTATTCACCTGAACAAATCTTGAATGTCCCTCAGGCATAAGGCGCAGCATTAATTCGCCAAATGTAACGACTTTTTCCACGATACTTTCTCCAAAAATTATTCGACCAGAAACAAAGTTCCGTTTGACAGACCGTTTTTCAAATTTTCAAGCGCATTTTCTTTTGAACCGTTCGCAAGCAAAAGCGGAATTCCGTAGACAGTAGTTTTTTCTGCTGCCTGAATTTTAGTTTCAATTCCGCCCGTGCCAAAAGAATTTGCCTCGCCGATTTTAATTGAACTTCGCAGTTCCGTAATCGAACTTACAGTTTCAATAAGTTCAGCAGCTGGATTAGACTTCGGATTGTCAGAATAAATCCCGTCTATGTCACTGAACAAAATCAGCAAATCGGCGCTCCACAAAATTGCAGTCAGCGCACTCAAGTTGTCATTGTCGCCGATTTTAATTTCGTCAAACGATACGGAGTCATTTTCGTTGATGACCGGAATTACGCCTTCATCAACCAGCGTAAACAAAGTGTTGCGTATATTAAGGGAGCGGTGTTCATTTTCAAAATCATCTTTTGTCAAAAGCAGCTGACCGATATGAAGGTTCTGCGCCTGAAACGCCTTGCGCCACTGGTGCATTAATTCGACCTGACCGATAGAACAGAGCGCCTGCCTGTAGTGAACGTCTTTTTTTCGCGCCCATTCTTTTGTCGTAGAAACTCCTGCAACCTGCGCACCTGATGAAACGAGGACAACCTGCTTTCCGCATTTTATCAAATCAGCGCACTGGCGCGCAAAGTCTGCCATAAATTCTGTATTTTGAGTTCCGTCCGCTTTTGCCAGAGTATTCGAACCGATTTTTATTACAATTTTCCGGGCCTGCTGAATTGCCCTTGAAATGTCGTCGTGCATAAATAAATAATACACGTTATAAAGTTTTGTAGCAAGTTATAAACTTTTTCGATATAATGGTCATAATATTTTACAGACTAAATTCAACAAAAATCGCAGGAATAAAATGTTCAAAAATAAATACAGACCAAAGTTTCATTTTTCTTGTCCAAAAGGCTGGTTGAACGACCCGAACGGCTTTTCATTTTTCAATAACGAATTCCATCTTTTTTATCAGCACAATCCGGCTGACACAAAATGGGGACCTATGCACTGGGGTCACGCAGTTTCAAAAAATCTCCTCGAGTGGAAAAACCAAAAACCCGCGCTCGCTCCGAATTCGCCTTGTGACTGCGAAGGCTGTTTCAGCGGAACTGCCATTGCCGAAAACGGAAAACACATTTTAATTTACACAGGCGTTACAAAGTGCGAAAATCAGAATATCCAGCAGCAGTGCATCGCAACAGGCGACGGAAAAACTTATTCAAAATTTCCGCAAAATCCCGTAATAAAATCTGACGACGTAAAAGTTGAATTTAACAAAACTGATTTTCGCGATCCAAAAATCTGGAAAGACGACGACAGTTATTTTTGCGCTGCCGTTATCCAGAAAAAAGATTTAAACGGAGCGCTCGCACTTTTTGCTTCCGCAGATTTATTGCACTGGCAATTTAAAACCATTCTTGCAGAAACAAACGGCGAGCTTGGCGGAATGTGGGAATGTCCCGACATTTTCAGTCTTGAAAACCGCGACGTAATCATCATAAGCCCTCAGCAAGTTAAAGCTGACAAAGAAAAAGGATTTCACGACGGCAATAATTCCGTTTATATGACAGGAATTTTTGATAAAGAAAAATTTACTTTTACAAAAGACGTCCGCACCGAAAATAATTTTTACGCCGCAGAACTTGATTACGGAATCGACTTTTATGCACCGCAGACAATGCAAGCACCCGACGGCAGAAGAATTATGATTGCCTGGCTTCAGGCTTGGGAATCATATCTAACTCCAAAAAATTTTTTCTGGTCTGGAATGATGACGTTACCGCGCGAACTTTTCTTTAAAGACGACTGCCTTTACCAGCGCCCTGTCAGAGAATACGAAGAAAAAATCAAGACAATGCCGTTTCTGTCAGGCAGAATAAGCAAAAATTTATTTGCTTCGTTTGACAAATACAATTACCCGCAGTTTGAACTTGACCTGACTTTTACTCTGTCTGACAGCCAGCAAAAAAATCCTCAGGACGAAAAATTTTCTGTAAAAATATTTGACGATAAAAACCAGTTTGTTCTGTTTACGTTTGATTCATCTTCTATGGAGTTGAATTTTGACCGCGCAAACTCAATCGGTAATGGCGGTGCAATCAATAAGCGCGCCGTAAAAGTTCAAAAAACAAAAAACGGAACGCTCTCATTCAGATTTATAGCCGACACTTATTCCTGCGAAACTTTTATAAACGGCGGACAGACTGTTTTTACAAACGCATTCTTTCTTAATAAAAACGTCCGCAAAATCAAAATCGACACGACGCTGACAAACGGAGTTATATTCAAGCTCATCAAACTGAACAAAATGTAATGCTGATTTTCAGCGTATCTGACCGTCGCCGTCTATTAAAAATTTTGTCGTCGTCAGCGTTTTTATTCCCATCGGACCTCTGGCATGAAGTTTCTGCGTGCTTATACCAAGTTCCGCGCCAAAGCCAAATTCACCGCCGTCAGTAAAACGCGTCGAGGCATTTACATAGACACAGCTTGCATCAACCATAGCCTGAAAATACCGCGCATTTTTTCTGTCGTCCGTAATGATGCTTTCGGAATGTTTTGTATTGTGCGCATTGATGTATTCAACTGCATCTTCTATTGACGGCACGACCTTTACGCAACATTCGTAATCAAGATATTCCCTGCCGTAATCTTCTTCACTTGCCTTTTCAAGATGACCTTCACATTCTTTCAGTTCACTCAAAACCGCAAACGATTTTTCATCAGCGTGAATTAAAACCCTGCCGTCAAATTTTTTTGCCAGCATCGGTAAAAAACTTGATAAAACTTTTTCATTTACGAGAATGCACTCAATCGCGTTGCAGACACTCGGACGCTGGATTTTTGCGTTTTCTGCAATCCGCACAGCCATCTGCAAATCTGCAAACTCGTCAACGTACAAATGGCAGACACCGCTTCCTGTTTCTATAACCGGAATTCTTGCATTGCTCACGACATTCTGAATTAAATTTTTTCCGCCGCGTGGAAGAACGACGTCAATTTTTCCGACTGCGTTTAAAATCTGATTTACGTCATCATGATTTTTCTCGGAAACTTCGATAAGTTCAATCGCCTCAGGAATTCCGCAAAAATCCTTTGCTTTTGAAAGTGCGTTTTTTATGATTTCTACAATTTTTTTATTTGAATTATACGCAGATGAAGAACCTCTGAGCAAAATGGCATTTCCGCTTTTATAGGCAAGACAGAACGCATCGACCGTAACGTTAGGACGGCTTTCGTAAATAATTGCGACAACCCCAAGCGGAACTCTGACCTGCCTGATGTTCAAGCCGTTGGGAGTTTTCCAGCCAAGCAGTTCTTCGCCAATCGGATCTGTCTGGGCAACTACGATTTTTACGCTTTCGATGATTGCGTCGATACGCCTGTCATCGAGCATCAGCCTGTCAATCAAAGATTCTTTTATTCCGTTTTTACGGGCTTTTTCTATATCAAGATTATTTGCAGAAATTATTTCACTGCGGTTTTTATCAAGTTCTTCTGCAACAATAAGAAGGGCTTTATTTTTGTTTTCCGCATTTTGAACTGAAAGCTTACGGCCTGCAATTCTCAGCGATGAACAGCATTTTTCAAAATCCATTTTTTGAAGTTCCTGCAATGACAATTAATAATTTGCCAGAAAATACATTCCCAGCAGCATTACTATACGGAACTTTTTATCCGTCCAGTCACACGACTCAGGCAGATTTTTTATGTAAAGCCAGAACACTCCGAACTCCGGATCTATTCTGAGGGCATATTCTGCAAAGTCGTCGCTCTTTGTCTGTGCCCCGAACATCAAATATACAACATCACTTATGATTTTTAAAAATTCAGCGTAAGCAGATGACCATTTTCCGTCAGAAACTAAAGTGCAATATTCACTGAGTTTATAAAGGACTTGTTCTTTTAATTCTGCATCGGCTTTTTCAACCCAGGTTTTTTGAATTAAAAGCGTAAGGTTTTTTTGAAAACTTGAGATAAGCTTTTCTTCAAACTCTGAAGATTCTTTTTCAAATAATGCTTTTGATGAACCAAAAACTTTAGCAATTATATCAGCAGATTTTACAACCTGCCTGTCGCTTGCTGCAGCAGTCAAATTTGACATTGCAGAAACTACTTCATCATCAACATACTGACTAATTATTTTACTAAAATCATTCCCCATATATCTATAATAATTTTTAAAAAGAGTTTATTCAAGACCTTTCATTCCATATTAAATAATGATAAACTAGAATATCATTTTAATTCTATTTTAAGGAGTAGATTAATGGAAAACTTTTTTAAACTCAAAGAGAGAGGAACTACAGTAAGCCGCGAAATCGTTGCAGGTATTACGACATTTCTCGCAATGGCTTACATTCTGGCAGTAAACCCGAACATTCTTTCAGCTTCTGGCATGGAATGGGGTTCTGTATTTACGGCAACTGCGGTTTCTGCTGCAATCGCAACTTTAGTAATGGCTTTTGTTGCAAACCTGCCTGTTGCATTAGCTCCGGGTCTCGGACTTAATGCTTTCTTTACTTATTCTGTTGTTCTCGGAATGGGCTGTTCCTGGCAGCTTGCTTTGACGGCAGTCCTCTTTGAAGGAATTTTATTCATTATTCTTTCTATCTGCGGAATTCGTGAAGCAATCATCAAGTCAATTCCAGACAGTTTAAAAAAAGCCGTTGCTGTCGGAATCGGATTGTTCATTACAATCATCGGACTTGCAAATGCAGGTATTGTTTCTACTCAGACTGGAACTTTAATAGGTTTCGTAAACTTTGACTTAAAACACACGACAGCACTTGTTGCAATCATCGGTCTTATCATTACAATCGTACTTTACATTTTAAAAGTTCCGGGTGCAATCTTAATCGGAATTGCACTCACGACAATAATTGGAATTCCTTTCGGCGTTACAGTTATTCCTGAAAACTTCAAGCCATTCTCTATGCCTTCAAAACCTTATCTTTTTGCTTTTGACTTCAAGGGAATCGCTTTCGGTTCAAACGGTTTTTCTGCCGCTGTTCTCGGAAAATTCTTTGTAATTTTCTTCACTTTCTTATTCACTGATTTATTCGACACAATCGGAACTCTGCTCGGCGTTGCAGAACAGGGAAACCTTAAAGACAAAGACGGCAACATTCTGAATGCAAAAGGCGCTCTTTTATCTGATGCAGTCGGAACTGTAGCAGGCGCTTGTCTTGGAACTTCTACAGTTACTTCTTTTGTAGAAAGTTCTTCTGGTGTTGCAGCCGGCGGACGTACAGGACTTACATCTGTAGTTACTGCACTCCTCTTCCTCGTTTCTTTGTTCTTGAGCCCGCTGTTCTTCTTAATTCCTGCTGCTGCAACTGCACCGGCTTTGATTTTCGTAGGCTACCTGATGATGAAATCTGTAGTCGGAATTAATTTTGAGGACGTTACAGAAGGAATCCCTGCATTCATTACGATTATGGCTATGCCGTTCTCTTATTCAATTTCAAAGGGAATTTCTTTCGGTATCATTTCTTACGTAATCGCAAAGATTGCCGGTAAAAAAACAAAAGACATTCCGGTTGTTACCTGGGTTCTTGCATTGATTTTTATTGCCGACATTATTTTTGAAGCCGTAAAATAATTTTAGAACTTCAAATCCCGTCACGTAGTTTTATGTGGCGGGATTTTTTTGCTTACTGCAATTCCGTCGCCGTAAGTCAGAAACTCCGTTTCAAAGTCGGGATTAGTTTTTAGAAATTCAATATATTTGCGGATTTTTTTTACAAGTTTTATCGTGCTGTAATTGTGCGTAAGGCTTAAATCTTCAACCATTCCGTGAAAAGAAAGATTGTCGCTGATGAACACGCCGTTCTCCGACAAATTGTCCTGAAAGTGCTCAAAAAATTTGCGGTACTGCGCCTTCGGGCCGTCTATAAAAATCAAGTCAAATTTTCTGTCGAACGTATAAGTCGCCGCATCTCCAAGATAAACCAAAATCCTGTCCATCAGATTATTGTCGGCAATATTTTTTACAGCCTCGTGATAGCGTTCAATATCAAACTCAATCGTAGAAACAAAAACATCGTCTTTTGTCTTTGCAAACCGAATCGAAGAATAACCTATTCCCGTTCCGATTTCCAGAATTGATTTTACGTTATGTTCAACAATATAATTGCAGATAAAATCAATTCCTTCGTCTTTCATAATCGGAACAGAATGAGTTTTTGCAAATCTTTTTATTTGAGAAATTTCTTCCATAATTTTAATTTTTGAATTTTAAATTTACTTCTTCTCTTTTTTCTTGCAATATCTGTCTACAAAAATCTGTTCCAGTTTGTTTTCCAGTTTAAAACCTTTGATAATAATTTTTACAAGAAGATTTTGAAAAATAAAGCTGCATGAAATTCCGATGATTACGGAAATCCACATAATCGGCTTTACGAATTTAGCAAAAGTTTCCTGATCCATATTAGGACTTACGCTTCTTACTATCATACTTGAAAGCAAAATCAATCCGAATACAATGACAATCGTAAAAACCAGATTAAAAAGGCTCATAATGACTGTAAAAATATAAGTATTACGGCGTTTTTGTTTTTCTGTCAGTTCACCGTTTTTTTTAGGAGGCTGAATGTCTTTTAATTTCTGTTCGTCCATAAAATCCTCTGTTTTGTTATTCTATTTTTTCTTTTTTGTATCTTTTAAAATCATCGCAATAAATGAAATTATCAGAAGAATTCCGCAGACAACGATTACGGCATCTGCAATGTTAAAAGTCGGCCAGCGTTCCATTCCAAAAAGTCCGAAAAATTTGACATCGATAAAATCAACAACGCCGTCCGGTCTGAAAATCCTGTCAATCAAATTTCCAATTCCGCCGCCGATGATTCCGCAAATGCACCACCGCTGTAAATCAGAAAATTCATTGCTTTTAAAATACACGCGGATAACATAGGCAATTACGACAAGCGGAATGAGCGAAAAAACAAGTTTCCGCAAAAAAACCGGCCAGGCATATCCCATACTGAACGCTACGCCTAAATTCCTTACGTGAATTATTCTTAAAAGCCCGTCCCAGAACGACCACAAAACTGTATACGGCGGAATATTTTTTACGACCAGAATTTTAGTAATCTGGTCTGCTAAAATTACTAAAACTGTAAGGCTGAACGGAATGAGCTTTTTTAAAAATACCTGATTTTCTTCTTTAGTGTTCATATATTAAATATATCAATTATAATTATACGCGTAAAGAAAAAAATCATATTCCAAGATTTTCGCCGACAAGAATTACTTTAATTCTTCCTGCAGGACGGCAAAGCCTTGTCGTAACCATCTGGGCACAAATCGATTCCTGATTTACGCAGTCACCGCATTCGCCTGTAATACTGCAAGGGGTTGTCTTGCAAAAACGCTGGGCGTTAACCGGAGCGGCAAAATGCCTGACACGGCTGTATGCTTCGTCCATATCTTTTACGACTTTATTTATTCCTGCGATTATCAAAACATTTTTCGGGCCGTAACAGAGAGCGGCAACTCTGTTTGCAGAACCGTCGATATTAAAAAGTTCACCTTTTTCCGTGATTGCATTTGAACTCATTAAAAAAGTTCCGCAGCTTAAGGCATCGTGCATAAGTTTCTGACGTTCTTCAGGATTTTGTGCAGTATCCCTGTCGATTAACGTATAGCCTTTTTCTTTGAGCGCTTCTTTTATTCCAAGTTCATCAACTGTCATCGTTCCGCCCCAGGAAACAGAATGTTCAATCGGAATAAGCTCCAGAACTTTTGCCAGAACTTCTTCTTTTTTTGAAACGTAATATGCTTCAAAAAATCTTTTGTTCAATGAGTCTGCAACTTTTTTACCGAGTTTGTCGTTTCTGATTTGAAATGGATTTTCCATATTTTCCTCCGGGAAAGTTTAATTTACGGCAATTATATCTTATTTTAGAATTTAAATCATTTGCCGGTCTTGCAATTCAATTATTTTACGACCATAACTTTTCGTGTTTCGTCAATTCCCGGCCCGACTACGCGTATAAAATAAATTCCCCGGGCAACCGCATTTCCTGAATTATTCGTTCCGTTCCAGTAGTAATAATGCAGTCCTTGAGATTGCCGTGAGTTTTCAAGATACTTTACGACGTTTCCGTCTGCCGTCATTACAATGACACGCAGAGAACCGGCGCTTTCCATATTCACTTCCAGAGTACAGATATCGCGGTGCGAAGCATTTATGACATTGGAATAAATTGAAACTCCACCGCGCTGACGCTGTGGTTCTGATACAATAAATGACCAGAGGTCTATCGAAGTAAACTCATCTGCATTTTTTAACCTCAGCGCGTACAACGGCGTTTCCTCAACATCATCAGGAGTATCGCTGTTAAATTTATGATTTATCGTTATTTCATTGCCGTTGGAATCCCTGACTTCAAACAGGAAACGTACGTCTGTTCCGCTCTGCCAGTTCAGGCACGGACTTTCTTCATAAATATTGTGGAATACGTACTTTGTAATTCCTGTTTCCGTGTCCGTACTTGCTGTAATCTTTGTTCCTTCTGAATCTCCCGAATATTCGATATTTGCAGAAGTATTCAATTCCGGGCTGAACCCTGTAACTGCTTTGGTTGCTCCTGCTGCCGGGAAAAATGCCCGTGTCGTTAATCCAGAATGATTTGTAAACGTTTCGCCCTGACAGTGTTCGCTCGGAGAAATATCTGCAATCAGTTTATAAGTGAATTTTGGCTTGCCGTTTTCATCAACATTGCCCGAAATGTCTTTTGTTACGAGAGTAATGTTTTTATTTGTAAACAGTTTATTGTTCTTTGTTTCACCGCTGAAATCTCTGACCGCTATCGAATTGTCTACAAGCATTTCGCCGGAAGCAGCAGAATAATCGATTGTCCTGTCGTCATACGCATACTGAACTTCAACGGCATTAACAAGAAAATCGCTTATACAATGAGATTCTCCCGTTTCGATAATACACCTGTCATCACTGTGAATTTTATTATTAAACAAATAAGACTCGCCATATTCAATTTTTATTCCGTACTGAATCTGCTCATAAGAAAGGTCTTTAGTTAAATTCAAAATCAGTCCGTTTTTATTAAGTTTACTTCTATCGACACTTTCAACTTCAAAGTCTGTATCTTGAGTACCTGACTGATTATATAATTTTATTGCTTTTTCTGTCGGATATGCAGTGGTGGAATACGTTCCCCAGGTAATATTATCTGAAAGCGGCTTGTCAAAATAAAGATATATTTTATTAGATTTAAAATCAGCAAGCGCAAAAGTTATGTGCATTTTATCCAAGACACACCGGCTTGTAGTTGCGGTAAATCTAAAACCTTCGCTTGAACTTGGAGTAGTTGATGGCGTTCCAGAATATGAACCTATCCTGTTTTTATGTTCATCTGTAAGTGTTGCAAAAACATCAGCTAAAGCTTTTTTAATTTCAATATCAATGGTCCGCGAGTTTAGATTGCCTTCCATATCGCCTTTACTTCCAGCATTAATACCAGTCGCATCAATATTCCATCGTTTATCATCAGGCGCTTTTAAATAGAATACGGCAATATCGCCCTTTCCGTCAGTAGAAGTAGTACATTCTGCATCTATGAAAGCACCTTCAAAAGTATTTAATCCTTTATTATATTTTATATTAGAAACAGCTTTTGAAATTTCATTATTTGAGTTTTCAATCAACGCTGTTGCAAATTTCTGTTCTGCTACATCTATATAATTGCTCCTGACAAATTCAATTCGTATGACATTATCGCGAACAGAATATGTACCAGAAAGATTTGGAACTTCAGGACTTGTAACGCGGCCTTCAGATGCAGATTTAGTTGAATCCACATCTGCCAGAATTATCGGATGCAAAAAAGCAACGCCTGTTTTTTGACGTGTATAACTTCCGTCATCGCTATAATTAATTTCTGCATCTTTATCATTATTGCTGCTGTTCTCGTTTTCAGGTGTGACATTCTCCCTTGCAGAAAGCCAGGCATATTCCCCGTCATGAGCAGTTACAGTACAAAAACTGATTTTTGCATTATAAAATTCCGCAAAAGAATTTTTTGCACTGTCGTTATCTTTTATACTCAAAGTCCAAGATGAACCCGAAATTAAATCTACGCCGTTATCATAAAAATTTTGCCCTGCCGTAATTGTTTTTCCGGCAAAATCCCTCAATTCCGAAATATATTTTGAATTACTTATAGTTGTCAAATCCGGCATTTCTTCTGGAAATACAGCAAGCGACGGCGGACAAAGATTATTTGCAGCAGTTCTAAGAGAATTTTGATAGGCAAATAAACCATTAATACCTGACTCTGCATCATTATACATTGTCGATGAATTTCCGTTTAAAAGCACGATGTCTTTTCCAGAAGTCAGATTTGCGTTTAGCGAAACTTTGCCGTTAAACAAAACGACATTTCCTTTTACGTCCAAAGTGTCCGCAACAAACGAAACTGTTTTTGCCGACGAACCCGACAAGGCAGAAATATATAAATCATCGCCCGTACCTGTTCCGACAGTAATTCTTTTGCTTCCCGAATTAATTGTCGTTGTGCCGTCAATATATGTCGTCGTATTGAACGAAACGCTGCCGTTAGTCGTTTTTATAGTCGAGGCAATCTGCGAAAGTCCTGTACCTGTTTTTGAAAAACCGCCTGTTGCAGAAATCTCAGAACCTTCTTTCAGGCGAAGCAGTCCTGTATTATTAATTGAAACAGTTTTTGCGCCGATTTTTTTACCTGCCTCCAAAATAATTGCACCGCCGGTAATAGAAACGTCTCCAAGTTTTGTTACGCCACCAATCGAAGAATTTAATGTAATCGTACCTGTTCCAGAATTAAAAGAAAGGTCTTCGTTATTATTTACGCCTGTTCCCTGTATCGCTTTATTTATTGTTATGTTTATTTTGTCAGCACTTTTTAAAATTTCTACAGGCGATTTTAATGTAATCGTACCTGTTCCCTCAAAACTAATATCCTCTCCAGACTGAATCGTTATTTTACTGCTGCTTGAATCTGTCCCTAAAATAACATCGCCGTCACCCTGAAGTGTAAAACCTTTTGCCGACGTTACGCCTATACCTGCTGAAATCGAAAGCTTTGCAGAATTAGAATTTTCTAACTTTCCTTCAACATTAATTGATTTAGCATTTTCAAATAAAACATTTGCAGTAAATTTTGTCAGATTGTCAGTTGTTCCGCCAGAACCAAACGAAATATTGCCTTTTGTGTTAATAACAGAATCTTCACTATTTTCACTAATCGTAAGATTTTTTTGAAATTTAATATCACCGGTATTATCAGCTCCGACAACATTAAAAGACAGATTAGAAATTTTAATATCCGGCACAAAAGTCTTTAAAGTCCCCTGCTGTGAAATTACTACTTTTCCTAAATTAATTTCTGTATCGGCACTTGAAATTGTTCCGTCTGCGGAATCATAAGTTTTTCCGCCTGTAGAATATGCACCTAAATAAAGTGTATTTGAATTGGGAATATATGAACCGCCACTTTCTATCTTAAAATTTCTTCGGACAACGATTGCAAGCCCGTTTGTAATCGTTACACCACTTGGAATCGTCAAATCGTAAAATACGCCCGAGATTGTAGAAGTTTTTAAATCATCAATATTCTTATTATTAAATACTATAAGATGATTTATATCAGTCTGCGCCGTTCCGCCAGAATCTATTTCAAGAGAACCGCCGTCTGCGCCAGAATCCCAGACCATACTGCCGTTATTGACAAGTTTGCCTGCTTTTTGAACATTTCCGCCATTATCCCCTGTCTGAACAAACGAACCTCCATCTGCAACTGTAAGAGTTCCGCAAGAAAAACTGTTTGCCCCAAGATTAAATTCTGCACCGCTCTTTACCGTTAAATCCCCGCAAGAAAACTCACCTGACGAAGCAACAAATTTTCCCTTCTCGATTGTTACAGAATTAGAAGAATTTGTAAAACTTGCAGAAACGTTAATTTCTGTCGTTGAATTATCGCCGGCAGAAAATGTAATGTCATCACTACAATCTACATCGCCTTTATAAGTTTGAGTTCCTTCTGTCGTTACATTAGTGACACCACTATTAAATGTTGTTTTTCCATAAACAGTCAGCTGGTTGAGTTTTTTGTCTGTATTTATGTTTCCATTAAAAACTGCCTTTGTGCTGTCAGTATCATTTCCAATCGTAATACTATGTGATGTTGCATCGTAACTGCCAACAGTACTACCGAATGTTATAGTATTACTTCCTGCTAAAAGCGTTATATCACTGTTTGTCTTAAAAGCACCTGTATAAGTTTGAGCGCCTGTCGTCGTAATTAAAGAAGTTACTTGCCCGATAGTTGTTTCTCCAGAAACAGTTATACTTGTTGCATTAACATTTCCCCTGAATATCGAATTTCCTTGGCACTCAAACTTTGCACAATCAATTGTAGTCGTTGTCTGCGCTTCAAATTTTCCATAAACAGTAATGTCATTAAGGTTAATATTTCCTGTAACTCCTAAATTTGTGTTATTTGTTCCATCTCCTATTTGCAGAGAAGAATTTGGATTTGAATCTATCCCATTAGAAAAAGTAACTTGACTTGTTCCTGCAAGCATTGTTACATCAGCAGTCAAAGTTGCCTTACCTGTATAAGTTTGTGCGCCTGTTGTCGTTACGTTTGCACCAAGAGATGACGTTCCGCTGACAATAATCTTATCCGCAGTAATCGCACCTTTAGAAGTCAAATTACCGTTAATTGTAATTGTACCAAGAGTATTACTGCCACCTGCCGTACGGTTAAAAACCACATTTGCAGTGTTTGCATCATTTCCAATAATTATTGATTTAGCAGAAGCATTCCAAGAACTTATATCACCCTTAAAAGTTACAGTTCCGTCAGAAATTATCTTAATACCATCAACATTTACAAGAACCGCTCCGCCATAAGTTTGACTTCCTGTCGTTTCTACACTGTATGTAGTTCCGCCAAACGTAACTTCGCCTGTAACATCAATGGAATTTGCTTTTATGCTGCCTCTAAAAGTTGCATTGCCATTTATTTTCAAATTACCGTTTATATTAATAGTAGATGTTTGACTTGATTCCCCTTCATAATTACCATTAATCGTTAAATTACTTACACTGTCTATTGAACCACTGTTTTTTTGAACAAAAGCGCCTGTAATTTCAAGATTGTTATTATTTCCATTAACATCGCCTGCTAATGTTATATTATACCCCGATGCAGAAATTTCAGTATTGCCTGACAAAGTTGTTTTTGGAAAAACAGAATTTGCAACACCACTGATACTGCCTTTTACTGTAAGTTCACTGGCATAAATTGTTCCTGCAACATATACATTATCAGCTTTCGTTATATCTAATGTATAAATTCCGTTTAAGCCAGCAGAAAAAGAATCGTCTGCTGAATTACCAAAATAAATATCTCCGCCGTTGACTGTCAAAGTATTAACAGTCGCCGTCTGACCGTCCGTTCCCTGATTAAATTTTAATGTCGTTCCAGAACCGGTTTCTATCGTTCCGGCGGTAACTTTATTTTCAAACGTTACAGATGCAGTGCCTGACATCTTTAGTGTTCCGGTAAAATTAACTTCTTCACTTGCAGTTATAGTTCCGTAATCAACAGTTATCAAACCTGCATTTTCTAAATCACTTATATCTGTAGGATTATTATTACTATCATCTTCCCAGTTTCCAAGAGTTTCCCATTTATTGTCAGTTCCACCTGTCCAAGTATAATCAGCTCCCCAGCCGCATTCAAAAATACCAAAAACAAGCAGGAAAATTGCCGGCAGCAGCTTTGAGAACCTGTTATTATTTTTATTCAATCGAGAAAACAAAGAATTCCCTCCAGATTTTTTAATCACGCTTTTCTTTTATAATCGGAACAATTTGCTCATTTATTAAAAATTCGCACTTTTTACTGATTATATCAATAGCAGAAGGAACTTTCTGTAAAACGTGCCTTACAGTAGATTAAGGATATTGTCAATTTCTGCTGAACGTAACAAAGCCGGAATTTTACTCTGGAAAATCTCCTCCTTTTCTGAATTATTGTTTTCTTTCAGTTCATACAAAAAAAGTTCCTTATTTTCCGGCGTTTCTATCGAATTCTGACAGACCGGCATTTTATATTCATCATTATCAATGCCGTCAATTACAGACTGCGAAACCAAAAACGGCACGCCAAATTTCAGCGCAACGGCAACGATTTTATAAACCGTATCAACGCCCTCGCCAATCATTATCGCATTAAGGCTTGTCTGTTCGCCGACAGTTCCAATAATGACCTCGCCGCTATGAATTCCTGCGCCAAACATTACGCACGGATCGCCAAATTTACAGAGAACGTTATTCAGCTGCCTGATTCCGTGCATGACTTCCTTGGCGCATTTTACCGCGTCTTCCGCAGAGTTTTCAAAAATCGCAATACAACCGCGCCCGAAACAGTTGGAAATAATCCCTTTGTTTTTATCAACGCAATCGCAGATGATTTTTATAAATTTACTGCAAGTTTCAAATTCATCTCTCGGCAGGACTTTTTCTCCGTTAGGCGAAATCACTACAAGCTGAATATACATCACCGTCATCTTTCGTCTTGTACAGTCACCAAGATGAACGTCTTTAATCTCGTTATTTATCAGCCTTATAAAATCGGAATAAAAAAACTTGAGGCTCGATTCGGTACTGTTTTCAAGTTCAATTTTTGCCTTGCGCGCATTATGAAAAATCGCCTGCTGAACATACGCAAGATAAACGACGTCAAACAGAATGAGCACGATTATTCCTATTTGACTGAACAAAATCACATACTCCGCCGTAAAGGACGAAAAGAACGCATCAAAAAAATAACCCGTGTCTATAATTACAAAAAACAGGCAGTACACTGCAAACTGAATCTGCTTTGACGCAAACGCCAGCGACATTCTGTAAATCCGGTAAATGTAAAAAAGGAAATTCACAAAAATGAGAATTGCAATAATGTAATTCGTATACCTGATTGGAAACACACAGAAAATTATTCCGAACGAAGAAAAAACGCCGAAAATGACTTTATCAAGAACCAGAAGTTTTTTTGTAGAAAATTTGTCGTCCATCGCCAGAACGGCAAAAAGTTGCGGCAGCATCCAGGGACAAATACATTCAAGCATCGTTATAACCGAATATGGAATTCCTTGAAATTCCCACGACAGAATACTTCCGTTAAAAGACAGAAGATTGCAGATTATCGCAATGAACACAAAACCAAAAATAAAGTTTGCCTTTGAAGTTCTGTCACCAAAATATATCGAAAAATGAATTATGCTCAAAAACAGTGACGCGCCGAGCAAAAACGAAATCAAAATGATTATCGAGCGGAAATGCCGCGTTATGACTTCTTCCTCTGCAAACAAAATCGAAGAAGTAATCCCCGACTCATGGTTAGAAAAACTCGCCACCTGAACTACAAGTTCTATCGAACCTATTGAATCCGACTCAAGAAAAGCGTAAACAGGTCTTTCGCACGGTTTAAAAACTTTTTCGTCCGATGAATAAGTACCAAACGAAGCAACTTTTTCTCCGTTGCAAAAAAAGTTTGCAGCAGTCGCAGGAGATTTGCGCGAAAAAATCGCATATTTTGTAGACGGCTTTAACCCGACAATTTTTATCCTGTAGCATGCAATGTCAGACTGAAAATTCTTTTTTGCCTCTATCCGCCAGGAACCCGGAACTTTTATAAACGCCATATCATACTGCTCGCGGTTAAAACTCTGAAATTCCTGACCCGGATAGAATTCCCACATTCCGTTAAGCTTGATTTTTTCTCTTTCAAGAATTTCCGAATCGTCCAGACGGACAACTCCATTCCAGATGTCATACGAAAAAAGCGGAATAACAGAAAAAACTAAAACTGCAAAAAAACTGACAATCTTCTTCACACTCTTTCCTCTGCTGAAAGTTTTAAATTATCAAACGGAATCATTTTATAAAGCAGCGAATTCCTGCCGTTAATGTCCGCAAGAACTCCCTCAAAAAGACAGCCCGTAAAACTCCGGCAATAAACAAGCGCATCTTCCGAAATAAGCATACCCGACTCAAGGCTTTTGTTTTTTGAACATATCAAAAGCGCCTGTACAAGCGCATCAGAGCATGCAACGGAACTCATATTCCTGCTGTTCCCCATAAAGCCGACTGCGACTTTTCCGCAGTGAATTCCAATCTGAATTTCCGGCAAAACTGATATTTTATTTTTAAAATTCGACAGAACGCTTTTTGTCTGCTTCTGAATTTCCAGCGCACACCGGCATACGGCATCAGTATGTTCAGGAAAAATTATGACAACACCAAAATTCAAATATGCAGAAATAAAACCGCCGTTTTCCCTGACGACACTTGCAATATTTTCATAATACTTTGAAAGCATATAAAACTTTTCTTCTTTACTGAAAATATTTTCAAGGCTTTCAAAATTATTGATGTCGGCAATCAAAATCATCGCCTCGCAAGTCGAGTTGTCGCCCGGCTCAATTTCTTTTGATTTTTCAACCTGCAGACAGTTTATGATCGGCTTCGGGATAAACCGCGTATAAGAAAGATTAAGGCTCTCGTAAAAATTGAGCGATTTTCGTATTTCATCAGATTCAAAATCGCGCTTTATTCCTGCAAGCATAGTCTGCGTAAAGGCAAAAAGCATTATCGACAGCTTGAACAGAGTAACGCCTTTGTTTCCTTCCGGGCGCGACTGGGCAAAAACAAGTCCGTACGCCGCGCTCAAAAGCATTGCAATAATTATAAAAATGTTAAGTGAATAAATATAATCCGGCTCTTTTTTATTCTTCCAGATAATACAGCAAAGGTAAATCGACATTATATAAAGCGCAAGCATACAGTAGCCGATGATGTTGCTTACAACCGGCATCGGCAGAACGGCTATCAACAACGGAATCAAAAAGTCAATGATTACTGCGATTATGTTCCCTTTGAATTTTATGCCGTATAAATTTACCGCATAAAGATTATACAACGGAATGATAAGCGCAAGCGATGTCAGCGTAATTTTAAAGGCAAGCGCAATTTTTATTTCTACAAGAAAATATCCGATTAACGAAAAATCAAGCGAACAGACAACGACAATCAAATCAAGGCAAAGCAGAATGAGGAATAAAAGCATTTTCTGATTGCTGTTCAAAATAAAAATCAAAAAATTATAGAACGCAAGCAGAAGAAGAACGCCGGCAATCAAAATTTCAAAAGCAATCTGTTTTAGCATAAACTGCTTCATAAAATGTTCTTCTGCAAATTTCGGCACTAAAAGAATTCCACCGCGCGAAAGCTCGTGATTTGAAACGTGAAAGACAAAATCAAGAATTCCGTTTTTATCGGACATAAAGCTTACGAGGGTGTAATTGCGGTTTGCCTTTTTTCCCCTGTTTTCTGCCGAAAGCGTATTGCAGTTATAAACCTGTTTGCCGTTTATATATAAATCTGCGCACGTATAAACGCTCTTGTAAAGCGTAAGAGCATACATCGTTTCGGGCTTTAAATTCCGTACACGGCAATGATATGTCGCAAATCCTTTTTTTGCTTCGATTTCATAAGGGAGCGAAACCTGCTTGCCGTCAAACCAAGCAAGATTTACATCAACCGGCCTGCCGTTTTCATAAAAAACGACAGGACTTAAAAATTTGCTTTCAAAGAAATCCCATTTGCAGTTTAACGAAACATAATGATTTTCGGGATATAAAGAATTTTTTACAAAAATTTCAGATTGTTCAGTTTGAGAAAATAATAAAAAAGATATAAATAATGAATTTATAAAAAATAATATTTTTCTTTTCATTTATATTAATTTATTATAACTCAAAATTCCTATTTTTGCATTCTTTCCAGACATAGTGCTGCAAATTTCTGTGCTTCCGGGTCACTCATTTTCAGCATAGTTTCATAGCATTTTTTTGCATCTTTGTCTTTGCCTTCAAGTTCATAAACGTAACCGAGGTTAGAAAGCAGAACGTAATCATTTTTGTCGATTTTACAACCTTTCTTTAAAAGTTCGATTGCCTTTTTATTATTTCCGTCTTTTACGTAAAAATTTGCCGCAATGTTAATTCCAACTGTATTTTTTGGATATAATGCCATAATCTTTTCGACTATCGGTTTTAAATATTCCTTTGTGGCATCAAATATATCAAAAAATTGAAAACAATATTCATTTATAAACATTAATAACTGCTGTTCACCTATCGGTTCATCATCTTCCATAATCCAGTTATTCTTGTTTACTGCGGAACGATCCAGCATGGCAACCACTTCTGCAGCGGAATTTTCTAACTGCATCGTTTCCAGATATATATAGCACTTTATAATATAAACAGAGAGTCTGTCAGGACTCAGTGCCTGTGCTCTTTCAAGATAAGACAATGCAGTCCCGCTATTTTTAAGAAGTTTATCCATATTTTCGTCAGTTTCATCGTCCAGATAATCCAGATAAGAAATGGCAGAATAGATAAGCATCTCTACATTATCAGGTTCTGCTTCTCTCCATTCTTTCAGAATCACTTCCATACCCGCATAATCGTTTTCTTCAAAAGCTTTCAAATATTCTTCGCAATAATTCCTTGCAAATGCGCAGATACCCAGCAGAGAACATAAACATACAGACAAAAATTTTTTCATTTTTTTCCCTCGATTTAATAACTTTAAGAATTTAAATATTGAATAACAATAAATTCGTTTTGATTATATCATTTATTATATGACAGATTCTATAAACAATTCACCTTATTTTACAAATTGAGTCAATTCCGGGTGATATTCAAAGTGCATATTATCCCAGACCGCCCAGTTACCGCCCCAGATAAAGCCTTCTTCCAGAAAAATCTCGATGACTTCTTTTGGCGGCATCCAGCGTTCGGAAAGCGGAATCAGCATCCAGTTCTGGTTACCGCTGTTTTTTTCAAATCCCCAGTAAATTATTTTTTTGCCCCATCGCTTAGGAAGAATGTCTATCGCAATTCCATGACTGTGAAAAGACCTCGTGTTTGAATCCCGGATTTCGCGCCAGTTGTACGCTTCGCAGCTGTAAAGTTCGTCAAGAAAATTCTTAACGTCTTTGTTTTTCTGACTTAAAGAATTTATTTTTTCTTCAACACGCTTGAGCGGAGCTTTTAAATATTCGTGGACATTTACGCTCCTGTTTAAAAACTGAATCGTCTTAATATGCTGTTCGGTTGATTTTCTGGTCGAAGTATCGTAAATCGCGTTAAAAATGTATTTTGACGACACTTTGCCGTTTTTTCGGTTTTCACTTGACCCGAAGTTTTTAATGCGTTCTATCTGTTCTTCAGAAAAAGTTGCCGGGTCAAGCATTTCGTTTTTATAAGGGGTAATGACGCGCCAGTATTTGTCTTTGTTTGCAAGTTCCGATTTAGGCAGGTAAAGTCCGTCCGCCCAGTAAAAAAACTGCGACTTGCCGTAATTTGTCACCTGAATGAGCCAGTCCTTTTCTTCCTTGCTGTAATTGAGCACAAACTCAACGTCAGGATATGCCTTCCGCCAGATTTTGATTTCTTCATTTACAGAAAGATTTGTCACTGCCCAGGACGGCTCGTTTTTTTGATTTTCGTTGTTTTTTACTTCATGCTGAATTTTGTCAGGCCCGCTTTCTGATTTGTCTTTCCCGAACATCAAAAAACAAACCTGACAAATAATGACAGCCGTTAATAATTTCGTTTTCATTATTTGTTTTTATTTACAATCCTTGTTTCCGTTTTGCCTGTTGAAATGTCAATGTACCTTACAAAAAGAGAAACTTTATTTTCGCTGTTCAGGCTGTTCCAGATTGAATCTGTAAGTTCGTCAATATTTCCTTTTAATTCTACAGGGGTCGGTTCGCCTTCATAGCTCGGAAGGGGATTTCCGTCTTTTACATAAGTGTGAATAAAACGTCCGATTCCGGCTTTTGGATTTTCGTAAGAAAAAACGTAGCGGTTACAGCCCGAATCATCGCCGTCATCACTTTTCAAAATTGAAAGTGAAATTCCGTATTTTCCGTTTTCAATTTCCATCAACCCCGAAATTCTCGGCGTAAAATTAGGCGCATCAGGTTCAAATTCCCTGCACCGCAATGACTGCTCAAAAGTCAGCCCTTTTTTCATTCCGTCGTAAACTGTGTCTGTCTGGTCGCCGTTTGTTACAATCGTCTTGTTATCCAGCACGCGAACCGGCGCATAAATGATAAGGCTCGGGTCTTTTAACTTTGCAGGGTCAAAAGCCTGTGTCCTTATTCCTTCGCCGTCCTCAACAAAAACGCGGTTGCGGCTGTTTTCACTCCGGCCCATAATAAAATAAGCGGCTATTGCTTTTGTTCCGTCCTCTGAACGTCCTAAAATAATTCCGCGTCCCGGATATTCATTGCTTTCAAGTTCTGATTTTATTGAAACAGTTTTCATTTTTTTCCCTGAATTTTTGTTAGAAATAAAAAAGGCCTGTCGAAAATACGGCAGACCTTTTTTTATAGTTATTTAACTATTATTTTTTTGTTGTTTTCTTAGCTGCCGGTTTTTTTGCTGCCGGAGCTTTTTTTTCTGCTGTTTTAGCAGCAGGTTTTTTTGCAGCTGCAGCTGCAGCTGCAGGTTTCTTTGCAGGTGCTTTTTTTGCAGCCGGTTTAGCAGCAGGTTTTTTAGCTGCTTTGTCAGCAAGTACTGCCTGTGCTGCTGCAAGACGTGCGATAGGTACACGGAACGGAGAACAAGAAACATAGTTAAGTCCTGCATTGTAACAGAATTTAATAGATTCCGGATCACCACCATGTTCACCACAAATACCACAGTGGAAGTCAGGTTTTACACTGCGTGCTTTTTCAACTGCCATCTTGATAAGTTCACCAACACCATTCTTGTCGAGTGTCTTGAACGGATCGTCTTCAAGAATATTACGTGAATAGTAAGCATCAAGGAATTTAGCAGCGTCATCACGGCTGTAACCGAATGTCATCTGTGTAAGGTCGTTTGTTCCAAAGCTGTAGAAGTCTGCACTCTGAACAACTTTATCAGAGAGGAGAGCTGCACGTGGAATTTCAATCATTGTACCGATGTTAACGTTAACTTTAACACCTTTTTCTTTCTGAACGCGGGCAATAACTGCTTCACATTCTGAACGGATTGTAGCCAGTTCGTTTGGTTCACCAACGATAGGAATCATGATGTTCGGCTGGCATTTAATTCCAGATTTCTGACATTCAATAGCTGCAAGAACAACAGCTTCTGTCTGCATTTCAAAAATTTCAGGATATGTAATTGCAAGACGGCATCCGCGGTGACCCATCATAGGGTTAGATTCGTGGAGTGCATTGAATCTTGCTTCAAGTGTAGAAGAGTCAACTTTTACGCCCTGATCTTTAAGGATTTTTACTACTTCGTTAAGGCTTCCCTTGTCTTTTGGAGTAAACTCGTGAAGAGGCGGGTCGAGGAAGCGGATAATTACAGGCTGACCTTTCATAGCCTTGAAGATTCCGACAAAGTCTTTCTTCTGAAGCGGAAGAATGTCAGCAAGTGCTTTTTCGCGCATTTCTTTTGTATCAGAAGCAATCATTGCCTGGAAGTAAGGAAGTTTTGCAGGGTCAAAGAACATGTGTTCTGTACGGCAAAGACCGATACCTTCTGCACCGAATCTGAATGCGTTTTCTGCATCAACAGGCTGGTCACCATTAGCACGAACGCCAAATCCTTTGATTTTTGCGCCAACTGAAGGTGTACGAACTGAGTTGTTGCGGATTTCATCACACCAGCCAAGGAATGTATCAAGTTCTTTAGAAAGAGTTGCAGGTTCTGTCGTTACCTGTCCTGCATATACAAATCCTGTTGAACCGTCGATAGAAAGGTAATCACCTTCTTTGTATTTTTTGCCGTCAATGCTGATTGTCTTTGAATCAAGGAATTTGATAGCTTCAACACCGCAGACACAAGGAGTTCCCATACCGCGAGCTACTACGGCAGCGTGAGAAGTACGTCCGCCAGTTGCAGTCAAGATACCCTGAGAAGCAACCATTCCGGCAATGTCATCTGGAGAAGTTTCTTTGCGAACCAAAAGAACTTTCTTTCCTGCTTTGTTCCATTCTTCTGCTTCTGCAGCTGTAAATACAATCTGACCGCATGCAGCACCAGGAGATGCGTTAAGACCAGATGCAACTTTTACTGCATTTGCAAGAGCTGCTTTGTTGAAAGTAGGGTGCAAAAGCTGGTCGATGTGCTGTGGTTCAACGCGGTTGATAGCCATTTCTTTTGTAATGAGTTTTTCAGCTACCATATCTACAGCCATCTTAACGGCAGCAGCACCTGTACGTTTTCCGTTACGGCACTGGAGCATATAAAGTTTACCCTGCTGGATAGTAAATTCCATATCCTGCATGTCTTTATAATGTTTTTCAAGATTGTTGCGGATTTTTACGAGTTCAGCGTAAATTTTCGGACTTTCTTTTTCAAGTTCAACCATATCTTTTGGTGTACGGATACCTGCAACAACGTCTTCACCCTGTGCATTGATAAGATATTCACCATAGAACTTGTTTTCACCTGTAGAAGCGTTACGGCTGAAACATACACCAGTACCAGAGTCGTTACCCATGTTACCGAATACCATTGCCATAACAGTTACGGCTGTTCCTTTAAGTCCTTTGATTGCGTTCAATTCGCGGTATTTAATGGCACGTGGATTCATCCATGAACCGAATACTGCATCGATAGCATGCCACATCTGTTTTACAGGATCCTGAGGGAAGTCAGTACCTGTTGATTTTTTGTAAAGAACTTTGTACTTAGCTACGATTTCCTGCAATTCAGCAGTATCGAGTTCTGTATCAAGTTTTTTTCCTTTGTGTGATTTTACTTCGTCGATGATTTCTTCAAACTTGTCATGATCAACGCCCATTGCAACATCACCGAACATCTGAATAAAGCGGCGGTATGCGTCCCAGGCAAAACGAGGGTTGTCAGTCTTTTTTGCAAGACCTTCTACTGATTTGTCATTAAGACCAAGGTTGAGGATTGTATCCATCATACCAGGCATTGATACTGCAGCACCTGAACGAACAGATACCAAAAGAGGATCGTTAGGATCGCCAAGCTTTTTACCAAAAGCTTTTTCCAATTTTGCAAGATTCTTTGCAACAGCGTCTTTAAGACCTTCCGGGTATTTTCTGTTGTTGTCATAAAACATCTTACAAACATCTGTTGAAATTGTGAATCCAGGAGGAACTGGAACGCCAATGTTTGTCATTTCAGCAAGGTTAGCGCCTTTTCCACCAAGTTCGGCACGCATGTCAGCGTTACCTTCAGCTTTTCCGTTTCCGAAAAAGTAAACTAATTTGTTTGCCATTGATTTAACTCCGTTATAGGTTAAAGGATATGAATAATAAAATTATAAATAGAATACATTGCAGTGTCAATGAATTCTTTATCGTCTTTTCTTTAAATTATGAGCGGACTCCTTACGGAATCCGCTCATAAAATTTTTTTTCGTTTGTAATTTCAAGAATTTAAAAACTGATTTTAAATTTGATTTTCAAATTTAATACTGATAAGTAAAGTCTGATATTCCGACAAGTTCGTTTTCAGTCGTTCCGAATTTTTTTGCAATGCTGTATGTCGTTATCTTAGCCACGTTTCCGCGCGAATCATATTTATAAAACTGTCGCATAGTCAGAATTTTAGATGCTGAATATGTTGCAATTTCAGTCAAAGTATTTTTTGCATCATATCTGAAAAGCTCTCTTTTTAAAACTGTAGTTCCGTCGCTGTCATAATAAGTTATTTCCTTAATTTTATTTATCTCGTTGTATTTAAAAACTTTTTTTGATTCAAGTGAACCGTTTGCATAATACGAATAAGATTCTGTATTAAGATTATTTTCATCGTAGACAAAAATGTTTTTCCAGATTAACGCACCGTTGCCGTTGTAAAAAGTTTCGTCTACGCAGTTTGTTCCTTCGTATTTAAAAATCGATTTACTGCACAAATTGTTTTTTCCGTCGTATTCAGATTCTTCAACTTTCAGTCCGTTTGCATCGTAAGTATTAACGACTTTCCAGATGATATTTTCAGAATCGTCGTAACCTGTCTGTTCAACTAACCTGCCTTTTGAATCATAACTGTAAATGACTTTATCAATAATTTTTCCGTCAACAGAAAGTTCAGAGTTTTCAACTTCCTGACCAAAATTGTTAAAGATGTGCTGGTACTTTGCATTCGGTGTCCTGAAATATTCGCCGAATTTTGAAGCAATCGTATAATCTGTTTTTATATAACTTTTAACACCGACTGCCGGCGCAAGAAATGCCGTCGCATCAAACGCAAAGGCACAGAGCCCGAGACAAAAAGTTATTACACAAGAAAAAAATTTTTTCATAAAACCTCCGAACTGTTGAGTTCATTTATTTAAACTATAACAAATATATCGGAAAAAACCGGACTTTGCTTTAAGTGTTTGCTTGCCATATACCGAATTTATTTTAAAATATCGACTTTTGAGCGCTTAAAGTGCTATAGTATTTCAGGTGAAAAATATGAGCAGAAATTTTATGACGTTAAAAAACTGTCGTGTCGAAGATTTAAAATCAGTAAAACTTGAAAACATAAACTGGACTTTCAATACCGGCGAAGCCTGGCTTGTAATCGGTGCAAACGGAAGCGGGAAGGCAAATTTTCTCAAAGCCATCGCCGGCGAATTAAAAATAATTCCCGATTCAAAATTTGCAGATTCGCTCTATTCAAATTCTTTTGAACAGAACGTAGAAACAGTTTCACTTGAAAAAGCCGCTTCATTAATAGAAGAAGAACGCCAGAATGACGAAAGTGAATTTATCGAAGGCGGCGTAGACATCGGCAGAACGGGGCGCGTCTTTCTTGCAGAAGCAATCTGCAACCGAAAACTCAAGCGGGGAGAACCGTTGCCTGCCGAAGCATTAAGGCTCGAAACTTTCCCTCAGATAAAATTATGCGGAATAGAAAAAATCCTTGACCGCGGATTAAAATATATGTCGACCGGCGAAATCCGAAGGACTTTGCTTGCGCGTTCCCTTTTGAGCGGAAAAAAACTTTTAATTTTAAGCGACCCGTTCGCAGGGCTCGATGCCGAAAGCCGCAAAATTCTCCTCGAGTTTTTTAACACTGTCGCAAACAAGCAGCTTAAAGACGATGACTATTCAGACTTTCCGAGAATCATTTTAGGAATGGAACGCTATCACGAAATTCCTGATGCAATAAACAATGTTCTGGAATTTTCAGAAAATAAAATTTCGTTCTGCGGAACTAAAAGCGACTACGAAAAAATTTTACAGGAGCGCAATCAGCAAAACGAAAAAACCCGTCAGAAAGACAGACAGGAATTTGAAAACTCCGTAGAAAAAATAAAGCAGGAAACTTTCGTCCTTCATACGGCTCAAGAAAACCCGAAAGAAACACTCATCGAAATGAACAATGTAAACGTAGGGTGGGGCGACAACCGCGTTTTAATCGACTTAAGCTGGAAATTAAATCAGGGCGAACACTGGCTTATCCGCGGACCAAACGGCTCAGGCAAGACAACTTTTCTTGAACTGATTACCGGCGACAATATGCAGGTTTTTTCAAACGACATCAAGCTTTTCGGAAAACGGCGCGGCTCGGGCGAAACAATCTGGGACATAAAACGCAAGCTCGGCATCGTGTCCTACCGCCTTCACGTTGAATACAGAATGGTCGGTTCTACAACTCTTGAAAACGTAATCATTTCTGGTTTCAGGGATTCAATCGGTTTATACGAAGCCGCCACCGACGTCGAAAAGGCCGCCGCAAAAAAATGGCTTTCGCTCGGCGGATTTGAAAACCGCGAAAAACAATCTTTCAGTTCAATCAGCTATGGCGAACAAAGGGCAATCCTGATTTTGCGCGCTGCCGTAAAATGTCCGCCGATTTTAATTCTTGACGAGCCATGCCACGGACTTGACGAAAACTACAGGCAGAAAATCCTCGACCTGATAGAAATCATCGCCCAAAGCGGAACGACAACTTTGCTTCACGTAACGCATGACCCGAGCGAAGTCCTTTCATGCGAAAAACATATACTTGAATTTTATCCAAAAAAATCTCCAATGTACAAAATAATCTGCCGATAAATTGTTATAAAACATTTTTTGGAGAACTCTATGAAAAAAATTTCACCGCTCAAAAAAGCTTTCGCTTTAACACTTCTTTTTTCTATATGTATGCTTTCCGGCTTTACCGAAACAAAACAATACCCAAAGGTTACGCAAAAAACAGTTACAGAAGACGGCGTTATGTTTCCGGGATACAGCCATCCTTATAAATGGAACGATGAAATAAAAGGCGACCCTGTTTTATTTGACGAAGTATGGGGCTATGTAATGATGTCGCGCCTAAAAGACTATGACGAAAACACTCCTTTGACAGACATCGCCCTTTTTGCCGCAGAAGTAAACTGTTACGGCGAACTTGTCAACATTCCGCCAAGAAGTGCAATCGGCACTAAATTCAAAGGCAGAGTTCATCTTGTTACAATCTGCGAAAGTACTTCACTCTCACATTTCTGCATTGATCCGTCTTACGGACACCGCGACAAAATAATCAAAACTTTGCTTACAGCTGCAAAAGATTTTGACGGCCTTCAAGTCGACTGGGAATTAATCCCTACAAGAGATGCAGACAATTTCCTTTCGTTTTTAAAAGAACTTAAAGAAGGACTTGGTGACAAGCCTCTGACAGTCTGCGTTCCTGCAAGAGTAAAGACTTTAGACAAAGACGTTTACGATTACAAGAAAATCGGAAAAATCGTTGACCGCATTATGATAATGGCTTACGACGAACACTGGACAAAAGGTCCTGCCGGTTCAATCGCTTCATATAACTGGTGCGAAAGAATTGCAAACTACGCAAAAACAATATGGCCTGCTGACAAGTATATTCTCGGACTTCCGTTTTACGGCCGCACTTGGGGAAGCGAATCGGTAACAAGAGCCTGGGCTTTTAACGGAATGAACAGACTCGCACACGAAAACGACGTAGTAAAAATTGAACGCGAAAACGGAGTTCCGCATTATACGTACAAAACAGAAGTTACAGTAACAGGCTGGTACGAAGATGCTTATTCCAACGTTGTCAGAAGCCGTATGTATCAGAGCAAAGGCTACAACAGCATTGCATTCTGGCGAATGGGTCAGGAAGACTGCGCCGTCTGGGAATGGATAGGAAACAAAACTTCCGGCACGAAACCGCTCGGTTCAAACGGTTCAAAGTAGAACGAATTAAAAATCGATTTGTATTTTAGTATTAAAAAAAAATTTATAAAACTATAAAAACTGATGCTGAATTTTGCAAGCCTTATTCTGAGTGTTTATTTCAAACACAAATTTTTTTCCGCCGATTGCAAATTCAGCATCAAGCCGAAACTTTGTTCCCGGAATAAAAAAATCAAACCAGCGTTTTTTCTTTTCCGGGATTTTAAAGCCTTCTATATCTGACAAACAGACAACCTGTTCTTTTGGTTCTTCACCCTGTCCTGTTACCCTGACCATCGCGCTCATCACGCTTTCAGAAGCAGGAACATAAAAGTAAACTTTTTTACTTTCGCAAAAAACCAGAAGCCCCCACAAAACATTTTCATTATTCTGCGGAACAAGATTTAAAATTTTAAAGACTTCGCCGGACGCCATAATGTTTGCCATTTCGATGTTTAAAACAGTTTCATTAAAGCGCGCGCCAAAATCCTTAAAAAAATTTTCCCTGCCGTTATCTGTTTTTTTCATTTTTTATTTTACGAGAGTAACGTCAAAACAAATATATTCACCGCCGGAAATTCCAACTTCTGGAATTCCTCTTGCGCCGTAAGCCAGCTCCGGTGGAATTACCATTTTTCTTGTTTCGCCGACTTTCATTTCAGAAACCATCTGGTCAAAACCTGCAATCATCTGTCCTGCGCCGGTTTTAAACTGCAGCGGTTCGTGACCCTGCGGATGGAACTTTCTGGAAGCATCAAAAATATTTCCGTCAACGTTATATCCCTTGTACTCAACAGTTACGTCTTTACCTCTTCCAATCGGATTGCCAGAACCTTCTTTTAAAACTTTGTAATAAATCCCGTTTTCCGTTTTTTTACAGCCTTCAATTACAGCGGCAATTTTTGCTTCGTCAAACTTAGCCTTTGCCTGTTCTGCAACCGGAATAAGCCTGTTAAAATCAGCCTGTGTCGCAGTAAACTTCTGAGCCTCAGCACCCTGTCTGATAATTTTTACCGAAATGATTTTGTCGTCCTGCTGAACGGCATTTACAACTTCCTGTCCTGAAACAACTTCACCAAAAATCGTATGTTTATAGTTCAACCAGTCAGTCGGAACGTGAGTAATAAAAAACTGACTTCCGTTAGTTCCCGGGCCTGCATTTGCCATAGCGAGTTTTCCCGGTTTGTCAAAAACAAGTTCCTTTACAGGTTCGTCAGCAAATCTATAGCCCGGACCGCCGCGACCTGTTCCTTCCGGGTCACCACCCTGAATCATAAAATCTTTTATTACGCGGTGAAATTTCAAGCCGTCATAAAATTTCTTGCCCTTTGCAGCATCTAAAGTTCCTTCTGCAAGGCCTACAAAATTAGTAACAGTAAGCGGTGTTTTTTTATAAAACAGTTCGACTATAATATCACCTTTTGAAGTTGAAATTTGCGCAAACAAACCGTCTTTTCCGTTAATTGCTTCCATATTATTTTTCCCCTTTGATTGTGCACAGCCTGTTGCCAGAACGGCAAAAGCCATAAAAATTGAACATAAAGTTCTTTTCATATTTTCCTCCCACAGTTTCTATTAAAACTGCAAAGTAATCCATTTAAAAATTGCATCGAGCCTTGACTGAAATGATTTGTTCATTTTCTTTTCAAAAGCAGACAGCTTTATCGTATCTGCACAAAGTCCGATATAAACAAAATAACCGTCGCCGTCATCTATTACGTTTATCGCAATCTTTAATTTGCCGGGCTCTACTGCTTTTATAATTCCGTAAGACAGTGCAGACATATTTTCCATTTTCATTACAACCATTTTTGAATTTTCGTTGTATTGAATTTTGTAAACTCCGCCTCCAAAAGAATGTTCCACCTGATAGGCATACAATGTTTTTCCTTCAGAACTTCCTTCAATCAAATCCGGGACAGGTTCTTTTGACTCCGGGTTTTCTATGCGGTAAGATTCTTTATACAGAATTTCCCATTTTTTTCTCGTATTGGAATAATATTCCATACCTTTCATCTTGGAAATGGAACGGACGATTTTTGACACAGTCTTGATGCTTGTGTCAACATTTTCTTTGTCTGTCCGGGAACTATTTTCTACAAGAACTGATTTTTTTACATAATAAAGCGCTTCTGCCGCATACCCGACTTTATCCGAATATTCACCAAAAGCGTATTTATCTGTCACTTCAGAAAATTCAGTTTCCGGGAGAAGATACCGGCCGCTGTTTTCGCTGTCCAGCCTGTGATAAATTCTTCCGGTTTCCTTTACTTCTTTTATGACAGAAGAATCAAGCGCATAAACACCTTGAATTCCTGCCGTAAAAAGGAACAAAAAAAAGACTGAATTTTTAAGTTTTATAAACAGTTTCATTAACATAATCCTTTATAGAATACGCGTACCTGTTTATATAAACCATCTCCTTCGCTTTTAGTTTCAATATCAGGAATATCATTTAAAGTTGTATGAATAAGCCGTCTTTCAAACGGATTCATCGGTTCAAGCAAAATTGAATTTTTACTTGAACGGACTTTATCTGCTGTCGTATATGCAAGGCGGACAAGAGATTCTTCGCGGCGAATGCGGTAGTTTTCCGTATCAAGAATTATGCGCGTACTTTCGTGACCGAGTTTTCCTGCGTAAACATTCAGCAAAAGCTGAAGTGCATCAAGATTTTTACCTTTGCGACCGATTAAAATTGAAGAACTTGCAGACTCAAGTTTGATTCCGATTTTGTTTTCTTCGCGGAACATTACGTCAACTTTTACTTCATAGCCCATTTTTTCAATTATGTCTTTTATAAAAGTCGTAAGCTTTTCTTCAAATTCTCCCTGAGGAACAGGACTTGTAATTTTTGCCGTATTGCCTGCGACACTTTTCGGACCGTCCTCTACATGAACCCGAATTTTTACAAATCCTTTTTTAAATAAAGAATTTTTCTGAGTTTCTAAAATTTCTACGTCAAACTGATCCCTTTCAAGACCAAGTTCTGCAGCTGCTTTTTCAATAGCTTCTTTTTCTGTCTTACCTTCGTATTCGTAAACCATATTTCAACCTCTTTTATTTTTTCTTATCAGGAAATTTGATTACATTCGATTTTTTTTCTTTTCCAGCTTTTTTATTTGCCATTACTTTGTTAATGACAAGCTGCTGTCCCATCTGAATGATATTGCTCACAGTCCAGAACAAAAGCAATCCTGAAGGTGCATTATAGAACATAAAAGAAAAAATAATCGGCAAACCGTAAGTCATAAATTTCATTGTTCCGGCATTCTGACCTGTTGCAGCGGCAGTTCCGCCCATCTGCGTAATCTTTCCATAGAACAGCTGGGAGAACAGATAGATTATCGGAAGAATCCTTATGTTATTTCCTGTCAAGCTGCTGATGATAAAAATGTTCTTATCCCATGACCACACACTGTCGCCGACAGACAAGTCGTCAATCCAGCCTTTTACAAAACCTGCTCCGCGGAACTCAAAATAATTATTGAACAGATTGAACATTGCAAACAAAGCCATCATTTGAAAAATCATCGGCAGACAGCCTGACATCGGATTGAATCCCGTTTCCTGATAAAGTTTTGCCGTTTCCGTCTGTAATTTCTGCGGATTATCCTTATACTTATTTTGAATTGCAAGCAGACGCGGCTGCATTTCCTGCATTTTCAAAGTTCCGAGAGAAGACTTTAAAGTCAGCGGGAAGAGAATGAGTTTCAAAATAATCGTCATAATTATGATTGAAACGCCCCAGTTTGGAATGATTTTATAAATCAGCTGCATTATCCATTTAAAAATACTTTCAAGCCAGCCTAAGAAACTGCTTGTAACGAGGGCATCGGTAATTTTCTTTCCTTCAAATCCCCAGCCGTTAGAAGCTGCCGAACTGTATTTTTTCAATTCTTTTTCACTTCGCGGACCGACATAAATGTAATAAGAATCATTTACGCGCTTGTCAGTAATTTCTTTTCTTTCAAAAAAGTTCTGCGCATCTGCCATCGAAAAATTGCTTTTTACTGTAGAATAATAAACGTCCTGCATTGCAAAAGGATTTTCCGGGATTACAAGTTCGCAGAAATATTTTCCTCCGATTCCTGCCCAGATAAAATCTTTTCCGTATTTTTTATTCTGATTTTCAGTAAGCTGAATGCGCTTTACTTTTGAGCCGTTGTGCCCGATAAATGAACGGTTTTCATATCGGTCAGATTTTGGATCATAAAAAGGACCAATCTGCGGAGAAGTTCTCAAAACATAAGAAATTTTTTCGCCGTCAGTTCCGTTCAAGCTTATTCCGTCAAATCCGTCCTCGCCGTCAACTATGATGTTCATTTTGAACATATAATCGTCAGGCATAAAAGTGTACTGCTTTATGAGCGTGTAATCTTTATACTTTTTTGCAAATGCAATTTTCTGCTGACCTTTTTCGTCCACAGGAAATTCCTTTACAATAAAAAAGTCGTCGATTATTTTATTCGACGAACCCATACCCAAGGCAAACGCCCTGTTTTTTGCCGAAACGTTTTCTGCCATTTCAACAGGCTTTTTTGTCTTTGAATCTTCGTGGTTAATTAATTCGATGCTCGTTACATCACCGCCACGGTTAGTAAAAGTTACCCTTACTTTGTTTGTTTCTATTACAAAATTTTTTTCTGCAATAATTTCTTTTGTTTCGTTTTCATCTGCTACTTTAAATTCTGCTTCGTCATTTAACGTAACATCTTCTGCTGAATTGTCATTTTCCTCTGCAATCTGTTCAACGTTATTTTCTTCTGAAGTCTGCGGTACAGGCGAAAAAAATTTAGTCTGAACAAAAACGTATGCAAAAAGAACTAATCCAGAAAGCACAACAGCTAAAATTGAATTTTTATTCATTAATAAACCTCTTTTTTAAATCCAATTCAATTTAAAATAAAAAATTATTTTTCCGGAACTGGATCGTAGCCACCTTTACAAAGTGGATTGCAACGAACAATTCTTCTAAAAGAGTACCAGCCTCCCTTTACAACTCCATGCTTTTTTATAGCTTCCAAGGCATAATTGGAACACGTAGGATAAAACCTGCAGCATGGTTTATGAAGAGGAGAAATACAGACTTGATAAGCACGAATAATCAGAGAGAAAAATTTTATAAAAAAATTTCTCATTATTTTATTAGTCCTGCCTTTTCACATAATGTACGAAATTGAACACACCTTGTGCTGAACGAGTCATTTCCGGGATATACAAAAAAAAGAATATCATATCCGGTGTTCAGGAATGTTTTTGTTAATCGATAAGCTTCGCGGCTGTAGCGTTTTGAAGAATTCCTTTCTACAGAATTGCCATATCCGCGTGGAATAGGGAAAGCAATCCGATTTATGTCAGAATTATTTTCCGCAAAAAATAATTTTGCGCCGGATATACTGACCCTTTTTCCATTTTTGAACAGATTATGAAAATCAATAGGATTTTTTATCCTTTCCTTTCGCGGAAATTTTCCTACTGTTGCCAAGTCTGTTTCCATAGTATCTTATTAGAATTAATACTTGTTATGTTCGTCGGCTACAGAAAGCTTTCTGCGTCCTTTAGCACGTCTTCTTGCAAGAACTTTACGTCCGCCTTTTGTGGCCATTCTTGCACGAAATCCAAATTTTCTGTTGCGTTTTACTTTGCTTGGTTGATATGTCCTTTTCATGGCATATACTCCTTATATCGAGGGTCAAAACCCAAAAATTTTATACTAAAAATTAGTAACAAAATATAACATTATTTATATTCTTTGGTCAACTATGTAAAAAAGGTTGTCCTTCATTAATCCTGCATCAGTCTTTTTCCTCAAAAAAGCCTTTGAACAATTCCTTTACTTCCTGCGGAATTTCGGTTTTTCCGATTTCATTTTTAAATCCCATCTGTTCAAGTTTTTTTTCATCTTCTTCGATTTTTGCAAAGTATTCATCGTTTATGCGTTTTTTATAAGCTTCATAATCTTCTGCAAGGTGCGCATCGTTTCCTTTTACGCGGAATGCAAGGCTTTTTATCTCGACATCTTTTGCATTTAATCTTAGCCCTTTCAATATGAAATTTTTATTGTTCTGCAAAATCTGATTCCAGCCCGGATGATCAGTTTCAACCAAAAGAATTCCGTTTTTTAAATCCACTATCTGCGAATGGCACACAAGCTTTTCACCGTATTTGTAAATTTTTCCGACAGTTTCTTTCCAGGCATTTGCAAGGGAATTTCCTTTTTCAATCTGGCTTACGTCAATATTTGAAAAAACTCTGTTTATCATTTCGCTTGCGCTGACTACATTCTGTTCACTCATACCATGCTCCGTCTTTTACGTTTATTATTTTTGTTGAAGAACGCCTGTACCTTTCATAAGGTTCACCCGGCAAAAAAGTACAGAACAGCTGGTCATATTCGGGCAGCATCGAAGTAAGTTTCTGCCTTTTGTCAGGATCAAGTTCAAGCATTACGTCGTCCATTAAAAGTATCGGATTTTCCTTTGTAATCTGATTAAAAAATACCGCCTGAGAAATCCTCAAAAGAAGCGCTATCAAACGCCGCTGTCCTGTAGAAGCAACCGGAACAAACAGCATTCCGTCCTTTACAAATTTAATTTTATCCCTGTGTGGCCCGGACATCGTCGTATTCATTATTTTGTCTATTTCCCTTTTTTGCGAAAGAATGTTTAAAACTTCATTTTCGTCAGGAGTGCGTTTTGAAATTCCGTCGTCAATTTCTTTCCAGGACGGCTCGTAAAAAATTCTTACGTTTTCAATTCCCGTGATGTCAAAGTAAAGCTTCGTAAAAATTTCGTTGAACTTAAAAATTGCCGTTTTCCGTTTTTTCTGAATTTCAATTCCTGTCGCGGCAAGCTGAACATCGTAGACATCAAGCATTTCGTATTTCTGTTCTTTCAAAAGCAAATTGCGTGATTTTAAAATCTGCCTGTATTTTCTGATTACATCAATATAGAGAACATCGTAAAGCGAAAGTGACTGGTCAATGAAAAATCTTTTTCTGCCCGGGTCGCCTGTAACAAAATCCATATCATCGTGACAGAACAAAATGCACGGCATCGTGTTTATCAAATCTTTTCTGTCATGAATTGTCTTGCCGTTTTTTTCTATTCTCTTTTTGTTGTTCTCATAATAAACGTTTATCGTTTTTATGCTTTCGTGAGAATCCTGATACAACGCTTTTATACTGAAATCTTTTTGTCCGTGCCTTACAATTTCTCCGTCATAATGTGTCCTGAAAGAATTTCCGTAAGCACAGTAATAAAGCGACTCAAGGATATTGCTTTTTCCCTGACCGTTTTCACCGACAAAATAGACCTCCTTAGAAAGAAGGTCTATCTTTTCATTTTGAAGATTTCTGAAATTATAAAACGAAATATTTAAAAAAGGCATTAGTCCAGATTCATTGGCATAATAATATGAAAATAATCACTTGCCGGTTCTGAACGCAAAGTAATGGCTTTCATTGATTCTGTAAATTCAAAAGTTATTCTTTCTGTAGGAATTACTTTTAAAGGTTCTTCAATGTAAATGTAATTCAACGCCATCGTAATTCCTTCGCCGACATACTGGCATGGAATTTCCTCATCGGCCGTTCCAAGTTCACTTTCAGGAGAAATCAAAGTCAGAACTCCCGGCTGCAATTTAAAAATTACGCGTGAAACTTTTTTGTCAATCATTATTGTCATTCGCTTTAAAGCAGATTCCATATCTTTCTTGTCTACTTGAAAACTGCTTGCCTGATGTTCAGGAATTACCCTCTGGTAGTTTGGAAACTGTCCTTCAAGCAGAAGCGAAGAATACTCGTAATTTCCGAATTTTATGAATATCATTTTGTCTACGACAGCGATGAATACGTTTCCTTCGGCAGGCGAATTTTTAAGAACGCTGCTTAAAACTTTTGTCGGAATTATTGCAGAAGGGAAGTCGTTTATATTCTGTGCGATTTCTTTTTCTACGTAAGAAAGACGGCGTCCGTCAGTCGCAACCATTATGAGCTTGTCTTCTTTTTTCTCAAAATATACGCCGGTCATAAAATATCTGTTGCTGTCTTCTGAAACTGCAAAAATTGTCTGCGAAATCATTTCTTTTAATTCTTTAGCAGGAACTTCAAAGAACTGAACTCCGTCAGTAGAAGCAATTTCAGGGAACTTATCGCTTGCCATACTTTTCAGCTGGAATTTGATTTTCTTTGCAGTCGGTCTTATCGTAACCGTGATGTCTTTCTGTTCAAATTCAATTTCTCCAGACGGTGAAGAAGAAAGAATGCTCATAAATTTGTCACAGAAAATTGTAGTCGTTCCTTCTTCCTGAATGTCAACCGGAAGACGCGTTATGAAATTTACAGACGAATCAGAAGCTTTGATTGTTAAAGTATTGTTTTCTGCAATTAAAAGAATATTTGATAATATAGAAATAGGGCTTTTATTGCTTATAATTTCCTGTGTAATTGCAATTTTTTTTATCATTGCATCTCGATCAAATGTAAACTTCATAATGTTCTCCTTAGTTCTTATTAATTATGAATTTATTTAAATTTAGTAATAGTAATAATAAGGTGTGTTGCTAAGTTGAAAAAACATTTATTTCTTTATGTTAAAAAGATTTAAATTGTGGATAAAATATTGGATATTTTCCACAGGTTTTCAACTTTTCAACAGGCATAAAAGTTATCAACAATTTATTAACAACTTTTTATACTATTATCAACTATTTTTATAAAGAATTCAATTAAATTTTTTTATATTCTTTAATTGAATTGATTATATTTTTTATCCTTAAATCAAAACTCGGGTCTGTCTTTATTCTGTCTGCAATATTGTTGTACGCCGACAGAATAGTCGAGTGATCCCTGCCTCCAAATTCATTTCCCAATTCTGGATATGAATATTCAAGCAATTCTCTTGCTATGTAAATTGCAATGTGACGTGTTTCTGCGATTTTCTTATTGCGCTTTTTTCCCTTGATGTCTGCAATCGATGTATTTTCTATGTTTGCTACGACTTTTAAAATCGTTTCCATTGATACGGAATTTCCTGTCGCGCAGGAGATTGTGTCTTTGAGTAAATCCTGAGCAATGTCAATCGTCACGTCTTTTTTTATCAAATCCTGATAGCCGACTACTTTTTTTATGGAAGCTTCCAGATCCCTTACATTCATCTGAATGTTTTTTGCAATGTAGTCAATTACTTCACTGCTGATTGTCTTGTTTTCAATTTCGAGCTTCTTTTTTATGATTGCAATCCTGTTTTCGTAGCTTGGCGGTTTTAAATCTATACATACGCCGGAAGAAAACCTCGTCCTTAATCTGTCCTCAAGTCCCTTCAATTCGTTAATCGGTCTGTCGCATGTAAAGACCATTTGTGCACTGTGTTCGCTCAACGCATTGAACGTATGGAAACATTCTTCCTGCAATCCTTCTTTTCCCTGCAAAAAGTGAATGTCGTCAAGAAGAAAAACGTCAAGGTTTCTGTATTTGTTTTTAAATTTGTTCATCGTTTTGTTTTTAAGTGAATCAGTAAATTCATTTAAAAAGTTTTCAGCGGAAATGCAGCACAGCTTTATGTTTCCTTTCTGCTCGGAATAAATGTAATTTCCGATTGACTGCATAAGGTGTGTTTTTCCAAGTCCTACTCCTCCGTAAAGAAGAATCGGATTATATGATTTGCCCGGATTTTTGGCAGCTGCCAAAGATGCACTGTAAGCATAATTATTGTTGTCACCCGGAACAAAAGTATTAAAAGTAAATTTCTGCATAAGCTGCGGGTGCTGGTAAATTTTCTGGATTGTTTCTTCTGATTTTGCTTTTGATGAGTCAGTTTCTTTTTCTGTTTTTTTTGCAGGTTCGTTTGAATTTTTTTCAGCCTTTGAGCTTTCTTCTTTTTTTGAACCGTCAGTTTTTGAAATGCTGGAATTCGTAATTTCCATCTGTATCGTAAATTCTGACTGACCTGTTATCTGGGACAATTTGTTTTTTATCTGTTCAATGTAACCGCGCGAAATTATCTGCTCTTTCATAAATACAGACGGAACGTTTACTTTTATTACGTTCGATTCGTCCTCTACATAGTCAAGCTTGAACCAGATATTGAATTCGTCTTCTTTTCCGATTGATTTATACTCATCGTTCAACTGTTTTAGTGCTTCTTGCCAGAAAATTTTATAATTTTGATTGCTCATATCAGTGATTATAATTCACCTTTACTTTTTTTTTCAATATAAGTATAATTTTATCGCGTATTTTGTATATTCATAATAAAAAGTTTCATTAAAAATCAGTTAAGGAAAAATCATGACAGAAAATTATTCAGCAGGTAATATTCAAGTTTTAAAAGGCCTGGAGGCTGTAAGAAAACGACCTGGTATGTATATTGGTTCAACCGGACCAAGAGGACTTCATCATCTTGTTTATGAAGCAGTAGATAATTCTATCGATGAAGCCATGGCTGGATTTTGTGATAACATTGTCGTAGCCCTTGAAAAAGATGATATCGTCAGAGTTGAAGATAACGGACGTGGAATTCCTGTAGACATTCACCCGACAGAAAAAATAAGTGCGCTGGAACTTGTACTTACAAGGCTTCATGCCGGCGGAAAATTTGACAAAGGCTCTTACAAAGTTTCCGGCGGTCTGCACGGTGTCGGCGTTTCGTGCGTAAATGCTTTGTCTGACTGGATGGAAGCAACCGTAAAACGTGACGGTCATATTTTCCGTCAGCGGTATGAACGCGGCGTTCCAAAGACAAAGGTAGAAACTATCGGCGATACGCAGGAACACGGAACTACAATCAGATGGAAAGCCGACAAGACAATATTCACTGAAACTACGACTTATAATTTTGATACGTTGCGCGACAGACTTCGTGAACTTGCGTTTTTGAATAGCGGAATTGTCATTCACTTCCGTGATGAACGCCTTGAAAATCCGAAAGAAGAACTGCTTAAATTTGAAGGTGGAATAAATGAGTTTGTCCAGAACTTGAATGAAGGCAAGCAAGTCGTTCCTGCCGAACCGATTTACATAAATGAAAAACGTGAAGAAGTTGTTACCGAAATTTCGCTTCAGTATAATTCGTCATATTCAGAGAACGTTCATACATTCGTAAATGACATAAATACACGCGACGGCGGAACTCACTACGAAGGTTTTAAAAACGGACTTCGCTTTGTACTGAACAAATTTTTTGAAGCAAATGAAAAATTAAAAAAAGGTTTTGATAAAGAAGAAAAACTTACTTACGAAGATCTGGCGTCAGGACTTACGGCTGTAATTTCGATGAAAGTTCCCGAGCCAGAATTTGAAGGTCAGACAAAAGAAAAACTCGGCAACACCGAAATACGAACGATAGTTGATCAGGTCGTAAAAGAAAAGCTTACCCTTTATTTTGAACAGAATCCTCAGGTTCTTGAGACCATTCTCAAAAAATCTATTGACGAAGCAAAAGCGCGTATTGCTGCCCGCAAGGCAAAAGATAATATGCGCAAGAAAACAATGTCAGACGGTTTCGGACTTCCTGAAAAACTTGCAGACTGTTCTGGAAAAGATCCTGAGCTTTGCGAAGTATATATAGTCGAAGGAGATTCTGCCGGCGGTTCTGCAAAAAAAGGAAGGGATCCGAAAACTCAGGCAATTCTTCCTCTCTGGGGAAAAATGCTCAACGTAGAAAAAGTACGCCCTGAAAAAGTTATGAACAATGACAAGCTTGAACCTGTTATTGCAACGCTTGGTGCAGGTTTCGGAAAAGACTTTAATATAGAAAAACTCCGTTACCATAAAATAATCATTATGGCAGATGCCGATGTCGACGGTTCTCATATCCGCACGCTGCTTCTGACTTTCTTTTTCAGGTATATGCCTGAACTTATCACAAAAGGATATGTCTATCTTGCAATGCCTCCTCTGTTCAGAATTCAGAAAGGCAAAAAAGGAAAGACTTATTATGCCTATTCAGATGAAGAACGTGATTCAATATTAAATGAACTTCGTTCTGCCGATTTTCAGGACGACGTTGAATCTGATGACGATTCAGACGGCGATAAAAAGAAAAAAAGCAATATTGACGTACAGCGTTACAAAGGTCTTGGTGAAATGGACGGCGACCAGCTTTGGGAAACGACAATGGATCCGGCACACAGAAAAATGCGTGTCGTAACTGTTCCTGATGCAATGGCAGCAGATAAAATTTTCAGTGTCTGTATGGGCGAAGAAGTTGAACCGCGCCGTAAGTTCATTGAATCAAATTCAAGTTATGCAAATCTGGATATTTAGCAGACTATCAATCGTTAGTTAAAATATAAGGAAAAATTATGTTAGAAGAAATTAAAACACCGGAAGGTGGAACAGTAATAAAAATACCGATTGAAGATGAAGTAAAACAGGCATATATAGACTATTCAATGTCCGTAATCGTACAGCGTGCATTGCCTGATGTCCGCGATGGTTTAAAACCTGTTCACCGCAGGATTATGTATGCAATGGATACGCTCCATCTTGCGTCCGGCGGAAAAACAAAAAAGTGTGCTACGATTGTCGGTGAAGTTTTAGGACATTACCATCCTCACGGCGATGCTTCCGTTTACGATGCTTTGGTTCGTCTTGGTCAGGATTTTGCGCAGAGATATACGACAGTTACTCCGCAGGGAAACTTCGGTACGATTGCCGGTGACCCTCCTGCAGCCTATCGTTATACCGAAGCAAAGATGTCAAAGATTTCAGAAGAAATGGTTGAAGACATCAACAAAGAAACTGTTGAT
Organism: Treponema sp.; assembly: GCA_051883255.1. Taxonomy (GTDB): domain Bacteria; phylum Spirochaetota; class Spirochaetia; order Treponematales; family Treponemataceae; genus Treponema_D. The sequence continues at coordinate 60,138 of JBJETJ010000018.1, read as the reverse complement.
ATGCTCAGGAACTTTGACGACACTTGCGATGAGCCGTCAGTTCTTCCTGCAAAATTTCCGTTCCTGCTTTGTAACGGAACTACAGGTATTGCCGTCGGTATGGCAACAAATATGCCGACACATAATATCCGTGAAGTCGCTGCTGCAATAAGTGCATACATTGACAACAGGGATATTTCGATTGAAGAATTGATGAAGCACATTAAAGGACCTGATTTTCCGACAGGCGGAATAATTTATGGTCGTGACGGAATCCGCAAGGCTTATACGACAGGACGCGGAAAAATCGTAATCCGTTCAAAGTTTGTAATTGAAACGGACAAGCACGGCAGGGAATCGATTGTTTTTACCGAAGTTCCTTATGGCGTAAATACTACAAATATTATCCGCCGTATAAAAGAACTTGTCCGCGATAAAATGATTGACGGAATCGTAAATGCAAACGACGAATCTTCTGACCGTTCAGGTATGCGCCTTGTTGTTGATTTGAAAAAAGGTGCAGTTACAAAATTAGTATTGAACCAGCTTTTTGCAAAGACAGAACTTCAGTCAAATTTCGGCGTAATAAATCTTGCACTTGTTCCTGTCCGAAAAGAGGATGGAACGCGGTATTTAAAACCGGAAGTTTTGACTTTAAAACAGCTTATAGAATATTTTGTAAATCATCGTGACGAAGTTATTACCCGTCGCACTGAATATGATTTGCGCGTTGCCCGTCATCGCATGCACATTTTGCAGGCATTGATTACGGCAATAAATAATATCGATGAAGTAATTAAAATTATAAAAGAAAGCCGAGATACAGAAAGTGCAAAACTTTCTCTGGAAAAGCGGTTTGACTTTGACGATGAACAGGCACAGGCAATTGTTGACATGCAGTTAAAGCGCCTGACTCATCTTCAGATTGAAGATTTGCAAAAAGAAATAAAGGAACTTCAAATCTGGATAGACACTCTTCAAGATTTACTTGATCATCACGAAAAGATTTTGCAGAAGATAAAAGACGAAACAAATGAACTTGCAGTAAAATACGGCGATGACAGGCGTACGGATATCATTGCAGATGAAGTTGAAGAAATCAATGTTGAAGATATGATACGCGAAGAAGACGTAGTCATTCTCATTTCAAAACTCGGATATGTAAAGCGGATTTCTCTGAGCCAGTATAAGCAGCAGGGCAGGGGAGGCAAAGGAAGCAACAGTACAACTCTTGTTGAGGACGATTATATAAGCCAGCTTTTTATTGCATCAACTCACGATATACTGCTGTTCATTACAAGTGAAGGAAAAGCATACTGGATTAAAGTTCACGAAATTCCAGAAGCAAGCAGGATAAGCCGTGGTTCTCATATCAAGAGCCTTCTTGCCGTAAGTGCCAACGAAGAAATTACGACAATCGTAAACTTCAAGGAATTTTCAGAAGACCAGTTCCTGTTTATGGCAACTGCGAACGGCGTAATTAAAAAGACCTGCATAAAGGAATTTGCAAATGCAAAAGTCCGCGGAATCGGAGCTATAAAACTTGATCCGGGCGACAGGCTTGTAAGTACAATCCTTACAAAAGGTGATGATGAACTTGTTTTGATTTCAAGACGCGGAAAAGCGCTTAGAATAAAAGAAACTGACGTTCGTCCGATGGGAAGGGCAGGTCATGGAAACAAAGGTTTAAAACTTGGCGAAGGCGATGAACTTTCTGCAGCCATTCGTGTTGAAGAAAGTTCAAGTATTCTCGTTCTTACGGAAAAAGGATATGGAAAGCGCGCAAGATTTGAAGATTATAAAGTTCATGGTCGCGGAACTGGAGGACAAAGAGTTTTTGGCAATGTCGATAATAAAGGCGAAATTATCGGTGCTTTGTCTGTTTCTGACAACGATGAAATTGTATGTATGACAGGGCAGGGAAAAACTTTGCGCGTAAAAGTTTCAACGATAAATATTCAAGGTCCGGCTTCTTCCGGTGTAAGTGTCGTAAAAGTCGATGATCCTGATTATCTTGTCGGTCTGGATAAAATTGTAAATGAAGACAAGGATAAAAAAGAATAAATGATTTTGAAAAGCCCGGAAGTTTCTTTCGGGCTTTTTTTATGGAAAAAACAATTTGAGAATAATTATATCAGTGAATAAAAAACAACTAACTATCGATAGGTAGTTAGAAAATGGTTACATTTTTGATGACAAAAAAAATAATATAATGTATAATAAATAATCTAGAAGGGGAACGCTATAAATATCACAATTTATAAGCGAACAAATCATCAGGCACCGGGGATTTTTCCCCGGTTTTTTTATTCACAAGTTTTCAACACCTGTGGATAACTTGTTGAATATGTGGATAAGTTTTAAATTGTTTCACGTTAAACATTTTAAAAGATTTTACTGTTTATCACTTTAACTGCTAAAAATCATCAGTTTCGTTTTGTCAGCAACATCAATTCAAAAACAGACAATCCGTTTAATTTCATTTGTAAACTCTGTGCAAGTATTCAGATAAAAAAAACAAATCATTCGTATCAGCTCATTTTAAATACTTGAAAATCAGATTGTTTTACGTGAAACATTTTTATTGGTTAAGATGCCGATAAAAGAAAGATGGCTTTATTAACACACATTCTGCTAAAGATAATCAGATTTTTTATAAACCTAACATCACTAAAAATATAAACTGTCATTCCAAAAGAAATATATTTTTACACCCTTTCCAGAGCATTAATAATTGTTTCACGTTAAACATTTTGATGAAGAAAAAGGGAATATGAAAATGTTTAACGTGAAACAATCCTCTAAATTACTGATGACAATCAAAATATGCCAAATAGGAAAATCAGTAAAATCCAAGACAGTCTTTAAACTAACAAACGGTCGTGAATAAAATTATATATAACCGTTCATTAGTTTATTGCAGAGATTTTTAATTCCACTGCCGTTAAAACAGCAGTTTAAAGAAATTGCTTTAAATATTCGATATTATAAAAATATGAGCATTTACAAATTTGAAACTGACAGAATTATTTTAAGACCGCTTGCAAAAACAGATATTGAATCGTTATACGAATACAATTCAGATTATGAAGTCGTAAAATATATGTATGAACTTTCCGTAAAGCCGGGCGAAACTTTCCCCTATGAAAAAGCAGAAACTTTTTTGGAAACTGTTGAAGCAGAATGGAAAAAAGAAAATCCTGATTTTTATGAATTTGCAGTTGAAACAAAAATCGTTCCGCAAAAAATGATAGGCAATGTCTGTGTGTATCTGAATGACGATAAAACAGAAGGCGAGCTCGGCTGGTCGTTCAACAGGAATTTTCACGGCAAGGGATATGCAACGGAAGCCGCCCTGCTTGTCAAAAAATTTGCATTTGAAATATTAAAAGTAAAACGTCTGGTTGCCCGATGTGATGAAAGGAATATTCCGTCAGAAAGAGTAATGCAGAAAATCGGATTAAAACTTCTTTGGGAACACGGCTACAGAAAATATCCTAATACGCAGGAAGAAGCTTCAGAAAAAATGTACTACGAAGATAACGAACCCTGAACAGTTTTAATGTCTTTAATGTCCGCAAAGAATTTGAAATTTACAGTCGCTATTTTCTTGATATAAAAAAATGAATCCCTTATAATGTAAACTATGGGTGGAAAGAATAAACAAAAAACCGGATTACTTTTATCTTGCTGGATTTTGCTTGCATTGCTTTTAATAATTTTTTTCTTCGTAAAAAAAGATGCAATTTTTTCAAATCTTAAGCAGACAAATTTTTTTGAACGTGTTGGCGGCAAAACTCCTGAGTTTATCGAAAACTATCAGGAAACTCAAAAGCCAAAAGAATCAAACGGCCTGCTCGATGTTGAAGTTATGCCGGGACCGGAAGAAATCGGTTCTGTAACGGAAGTCAGCAATGTTGAACAGGAATCTGGTCTGCATGAAATTCAAGTTGAAAAACAAATTCCGTCAGTTGAAGAAACTCCGCGCACAGAAACAAAGCCGGAAGTAAAAAATGAAAAGTCTGACAAGCCGGTTCAAAAAACAAAAGTAAATCTTTGTTTTGTTTATGTCGATTCAGACGGAACTGTCGTACGGAAAATGACTCCACGCGAAATTGAAAAAACAAATGCGCCGTTGACAAATACGATAAAGGCATTGCTTCAAGGTCCGTTAACTAGCGAAAAAAACTGTATGAGCCTGATTCCGTCGGGAACAAGACTTTTAGGCGCTTCCGTAAAAGACGGAATTGCAACTTTGAATTTCAGTCAGGATTTTGAATTCGGCGGAATAAATGCAGACAGCTACAACGCTCAGTTGATGCAGATTGTCTATACTGCGACAGAGTTTTCAACAGTTGAGAGCGTTCAGTTTTTGATTGAAGGTCAGCGCAAAGAATATATGGGCAGCGAGGAACTTCAGATTTGGATTGGTTCTCCGTATACAAGAAGCAACTTTAAATAGGACAAAAAATGAGTTTGACGGTAAATCTTTATTATTCCGGAAAAAACGGCAATGCCAGAAAATTTGCAGAAGAAATGATTTCCTCTGGAACTGTAGAAAAAATCCGCGCTGAAGAAGGAAATGAACGATACGAATATTTCTATCCGGTCGAAAATCCCGAAACAGTTCTGTTAATTGACAAATGGAAAAATCAGGAAGCGCTTGATATTCATCATAAATCTCCGATGATGAAGACTATCGCAGAACTTCGCGAAAAATATAAACTTCACCTCAAAGTCGAACGATACACAGATGCTGAATAAAAAATTCCGTAATGGCCGGTAAAATATTAAAAATTAATACTTTACTAGTTTTTCAATTTCTCGTAGAATTAACGGCATTATGGAATTTACACAAGAACAAATTGACTCGTTGATTGTAAACGAAGTCGATATTATGAAAAAAATTGCTGATGAACTGAACATAAAAGTTCAGCAGGTCAGCGCAGTTATTTCTCTGGTTGAAGAAGGATGTACAATCCCATTCATTTCACGCTATCGTAAAGAAAAACACGGCTCGCTCGATGAACTTCAGGTTCGTAACTGCGACCATCTGTTTAAGTCATATAAAAATATAGAAGAACGCCGCATAGAAATCGTCAAGGGAATTTTTAATCAGGGAAAGCTTACGGAAAGTCTGTACAACGCTGCGATGAGCGCTTCGACTTTAACTGAACTTGAGGACTTGTGGGCTCCGTTCAAGAAAAAGAAAAAGACCCGCGGAATGGTTGCAATCGAAAAAGGTCTTGACCCTCTGGCAGATGCAATGCTTGAGTTGAACGATAAAGATTTTGAAGCAAAGGCTTCGGAATTCATAAAAACAGAAAACGAAGATTCTGCGCTTAATGTCGCTACTGTTGAAGAAGCAATTACAGGTGCAAAAGACATTGTTGCAGAACGCGTTTCTCAGGATACAAAAAATCGTGCAGCAATTCTTGATTTCTATGTAAAAGAAGGAAACATTGTAACAAAAGGAATCGTTCCCGAAGGTCAGGACGAAGAAACTGCGCAAAAAACCTCTACTTATCAAATGTATTGGGATTACACGGAACCGTTGAATCAGGTAAAACCCCATCGTATTCTTGCAATTAACCGCGCTGAACGTGAAGGCGCTCTCGAAGTTACGATTGATGTTGATGTTGAAGGTGCGATTGATTTGTTAAAAAAGAGAGCCGTAATCAACAATAAATATCATGCAGAAGCAATCGAAGACGGTGTCATTCGTCTGCTTTCTCCGGCAGTAATTCGTGAAATCCGCTCCAACGAAACAGATGAAGCTGATGCACACGGAATAGGAATTTTCAGTGAAAATTTGAAAAACCTTCTTATGACCCAGCCGATAAAAGGAAGCCGTGTATTAGGAATTGACCCGGGAATCCGTACGGGAACAAAATGTGCCGCCCTTGATGAAACAGGAAAATACCTCGGATATTTTTTAATCAAGCAGGTAACAGACCCAGAGGGAAGTTATAAAGCCATAAATGATGCAATCGATAAATACGACATTCAGGTTGTGGCAGTCGGAAACGGAACCGGCAGTCAGGAAGTTCAGGCTATCGTAAGCAAAGTAATCAGCGAAAACTACAGTGATGTAATGTATACTGTTGTCGATGAGTCAGGCGCTTCTGTATATTCAGCAAGTGATGTTGCGCGTGAAGAATTCCCTGAATTAGATTTGACAATCCGCGGAGCAATTTCTATGGGACGTCGTCTGCAAGATCCGCTGGCAGAACTTGTAAAGATTGATCCAAAGGCTATCGGTGTCGGACTTTACCAGCACGATGTAAATCAGAAACGGCTGTCAGATACTCTGGACGAAGTTGTCGGTTCTGTAGTAAACCAGGTCGGTGTAAATTTAAATACTGCAAGTTATATGCTTTTAAAATATGTGTCGGGAATTAACTCTTCGACTGCAAAAAAAATTGTTGCATACCGCGATGCAAACGGAAAAATTACGAGCCGTGAAGAACTGAAAAAAGTTCCGGGACTTGGTCCAAAAGCTTTTGAACAGTGCGCAGGATTTTTGAAAATTGCAGAAAGTTCCGATCCGCTTGATAATACCTGGGTTCATCCTGAAAATTATGAAGCGGCCCGTGAGGTTCTTCCGTTAATTCAAAAAGGCGAAAAAGTGCCTTCAGATTTAATCAAACAGATTGCAGAAAAATATAATCTCGGCGAAACGACTGTAAATGATATTGTCGAAGAATTGCAGAAACCAAATCGTGATCCTCGTGACGGTTATCCAGCGCCAATTATGCAGAAAGGCGTAGTTCAATTTGAGGACCTCAAAGAAGGAATGAAGGTAACTGGAAAAATAAAAAATGTCGTAGATTTCGGTGCGTTCGTTGATATTGGTCTGCATGAAACAGGTTTGATTCACGTAAGTGAACTTAGCGATGAATTTGTAAAAGATCCGATGGAAGTCGTTAAAGTCGGCGATGTCCGTGAATTTACGATTATCGCTCTTGATAAAGACAGACGGCGTATAAGCCTTTCTTTAAAAAGCGATGCCGCAAGCAGAATTGAACATAACGGAATGGGCGCAAAACCTGCTTCAACAGGTGCTAAAAAAATTGTCGTCGTAAAAAAATCTGCCGGAAATTCTGCAAACGACAAAAAGTCAAAAGACACAAATTACCAGAACCGCGACAGAAATAATGACAGAAGAAGTCAGCGCCAGTATGAAGGCAGCGACGACGGAATGAGTTATAATCCGTTTGCGGCTTTGTTGAAAAAATAGTTTTCGAATAATTGATTTTATTATGGAGATATAAAAATGTCGTCACAAGTGCCTAATACAGAGATTATTCTGCAAATACTTTTGTCTGTCGGTATTATAGTTATAGTTGCCAAATACTTTGGCGTGCTTGCAAAGAAATTTGGAATTCCGCAGGTTGCAGGAATGATTGTAGCAGGACTTTTACTGCGCTTTATTCCCTGGTTTCATAATTTTGGCGGAACAGATGCAAACGTAATTTATAACGAAGCAAATCAGTTTATTTCGTATATGGCAGAAATCGGTGTAATTCTCATTATGTTTTCTGCCGGATTAAGCACGAATATAAAGTCTCTCGTAAAATCAGGCGTGAAGGCTACATTAATTGCCTGTTGCGGAGTTATAGTTCCGCTTATATTTGGTACGATAATGGCTTTCTGCTTCTGGGGTTTTGACGGCTGGGGAACCGTAAATTTTTTCAAATGTGTTTTTATCGGAACTATTCTGACGGCGACTTCCGTAAGCATTTCCGTAGCGGTGTTAAAAGAATTCGGCAAGATAAAAAGTGATGTCGGTCAGACAATCATCAGTGCGGCAATTATTGATGACGTAATCGGAATTATTGTCCTTACGATTGTACTCGGCGTAAGTTCCGGCAAGGGCGGATATCTCGGAATTATTTTAAAGACAATGGCGTTTTTTGTCTGTGCAATCATTGCAGGATATTTTATTCACCGGTTCTTTAAATGGTATGACAACCGCCATCCTCATTCACGCAGAATTCCGATTTATGCGCTTGGCTGTGCACTGATTTTTGCGTTTTGTGCCGAAAAATTTTTTGGTATCGCGGACATTACGGGCGCTTACATTGCAGGAATCGTATTATGCAGTTTGAGCGATGCTTCATATATGGAATCAAAAATTGACATAAATTCATATATGTTTTTCAGTCCGATTTTCTTTGCGAGCATCGGATTAAAGACAAATCTTTCCGGTTTTGATTTGAGCCTTTTGTGGTTTGCGGTTGCGTTTGTTCTTGTGGGCTGTATTTCAAAAATTGTAGGCTGCAGCGGAATTTCAAAGCTTTTAGGATTTTCCTGGAAAGAGTCGTACCAGATTGGACTTGGTATGATGGTTCGCGGTGAAGTTGCACTGATTGTAGCTACAAAAGGACTTTCTGTCGGTTTGATAGAATCAAAATATTTTACTTCCGTAATTCTTTTGATAATCGTTTCTTCAATGCTTGTTCCGATTCTTTTAAAGAAAGCGTTTATGGAAAAAGATTCAGCCGAAGCACTTTAGAGTTGCGTTTTGGAGTCCAGAGTTTTTTTCGTTCCGGCGGAAGTGAATTTATTGAATCTTCTTTGAAGCCGAGTTTTTCAAACCAGTCTGCGGTCTGTGTCGTGAGGACGAATACAGATTGCAGGCTTTTTTCTTTTGCTTTCTTCAACAGAAAATTGATTAATTTTACGCCGATTCCAAGTTTGCTGTAAGATTCGTCTACGGCAACGGCGGCGATTTCTGCTTCTGAATTATTGTAAATATGCAGTGCCGCGCAGGCATGAATTCCGCCGTCGACTTGATATACTACGTAATCGTCAAGTTTTTCTGCGAGTTGGGCTTTTGTGCGCGGCAAAAGAACTCCGCGTTTTACAAAAGGGTCCATTAGTGACAGGACGCTTGAAATGTCATTTAACGTCATTGATTTAAAGCCTGAGTATTCGTCGTTGTAAATCATAGTACCAGAACCGATACTTGAAAAAATTTCGCATGGAAGAATACCGTCTATAAATCCGTCAAGAATGTGAACGCGTGAAACACCGTTTTTGCATGCGTCCTGCGCAAGTTCAAATAAGCTGATGAGTTTTTCTTCGCTTGAAATTTCTTTTTCGTCGGAATTTGAATTTGCAAGATGTCTGTTTAATGAAATGAAGTCAGACAGTTCGTTCAGGTTCATTGCAGGGATATTGTTTTCCTGCGTTAAGTTCAATTCGTCAGGTACGGAAAAAATCTGAGGGTCAATCTGCGTTTTCGGGAGAATGTAAAAAAGTTTGTCTGCGTTCAGATTTTTTGCGATTTCTGTTGCGAGCGTGAGTGAAGAAAGGTTGTAGGGCTTTCCTGTTGCGCTCCAGCCGATGCACGGCAGAATAGGAATAAATCCGTCGTCAAGAATTTCTTTTATAGAATCTGTCGAAATGCTTTCGATTTCACCTGTAGTTCCGTAATCAATTCCGTTGATGACGCCTTTTCCGTGCGCCTTTACCCAGTTTCCGATTACGGCAGAAATTTTTTCGCCGGCAAAAGATGACATAATTATATTTGAAACGTCAAACGCCGCCATTTTTATTAAGGGCATTGCATCAGCAGGCGTAATGCGTTCGCCGTTCTGGATTTTCCAGTGAATGTCTGACTGCAAAAGAATTTCGTTAATGCGCTTGCGGCAGCCCGGAACGATTACAACGTTTATTCCGCTTTCGTAAATCAGGCTTATGTCGCGGATATGAGAAGGGAGCATTGAAGAATTTATGATTTCGTCATCAATGTAGATGACTGTGACTGCATTTTTAAAGACTTTTATGTAGCGTATTACGTCGCGGATTTCTCTTGCTTTCTGCGTTATTTCTTGTGATTCTTTCTGCATATTTTAATTATCGTCTTGTTTGCCTGTTTTGTTCATATTTTGCTTTGAAAAAACACAGCCGCAATAGTCCTGCCTGTAAAGTCCGAATTTTCTGCTGAGTTCCAGACTGCGTTTAAAACCGCCTTTCTTTTTAAAATCGCTTGTCAAAAATTTTGTCTTTGCCTGAAAGTTTGCGGCATTTTCAAGTTCAAGTGATTTTCCGATTGTGTTGATTTTTTGCGCGTCTTTGAACGGGCTTATGGAAAGCGTTGTCGTAAACCAGTCAAAATTATTCTGGCAGGCAAACTGATATGCTTTTTTCATTCTGAACAGATAGCATCGCCGGCATCGTTCGCCTTTTTCTGCTTCTGTCTTTAATTGCGGTTCGTTTTCGACATTTGTGGCATTAAAAAAATCCTGTGTATCATAAGGTTCTTCGATGAGCCGGATTTTTTCTGATGTTTTTTCTGATGAAAATGCAGGCAAAAAATTTTTCAATTCTGTCAGGCGGCGGTTGTATTCTGCTTGCGGGTGAATGTTGGGATTATAATAGAAAACTGTTATTTTAAAAAAGTTTAAAAGATATTCCAGAACATAAGATGAACAGGGTGCACAGCAGGCATGCAAAAGCAAAGACGGCTTTGAATTTGGCTCGGCAGTCTTTGCGATTGAAGAAAGAATTGCGTCAAGTTCCTTTTGGTAATTTATTTTATCCATTGCGGCGTATTATAAAACAGATTGTTTTTATTGTCGACCGGAATTATCCTTTGAGGTTTTTGACGAAATTTTCCTTGCCAGATATACGAACGGCGTATCAAGAAGGCTTGTAATGACATAAATTATGTAGCATGCAACAGTAATTGAAATCAGTTCTTTCAGCTGGAAAATTCCAAAGAAAGCAATAAAATTGAACAGGACGATGTTTACAAGCTGAGAAATCAAAGTCGAAAAATTGTTCCTGAACCAGAGCATTTTTGTATGACTTCCTGTTTTCTTTTCTGTAAGATTCCACCATTTGTGATAAAGCCAGACGTCAAGCACTTCAGAGATTGCGTACCCTGCGAGGCTTGCACACAAAATGCGCGGCGTGTTTGCAAAGAGCGCTTTTACGGACGGCATTGCCCAGTCGCTTTCTGCCGGAATGTAATGAACCCACATTGATGAAAGAATGATAAAAAGCACTGTCGTAAAAATTCCGACGAGAACGCCTTTGTCTGCATCTTTTTTTCCGTAGATTTCGCTTAAAATGTCTGTTGCAAGAAAGCTTGAAGCGAACAGAGTATTGCCGAGCGTCTGATCCATACCGAAGGCGTTTACGAGAACCGTTACTTCGATATTTGCAAAAACTGCTGCAATTCCAATCCAGGCAAAAAGTCCGCTTTTACCGAACAGACGGAAAAACAGAACTGTGCCGCCAAAAGAAATTACTAATGACATAATCAGTAATAATTCGTTCATTTTTAACCTCGATTTGACAGGGTAGTCTTAGCGATAAAAAAACAAGGGAAAATTTTAATTAACGTTGACCTGGTTTTGTTTAACGACAGGAAGGACTTCGAACTGTCTTTTTTTGATTTCAGGTTTTTCAAAACCTTAGAAACGGTAAAGTCAGGGATTTGGTTTTCATTGTGCCTTGACTTGACTACGAGTTAAAATAACAGATTGCGCTGAATGTATGAACTATAATTTTGTATGAATTTTATAAATCCGGTTTAGCAATCCTGCTAGAACAAATCAAAGGAGCAGATTTCGTGTATTTTAAATTGAATGTCAGCAGAAAGTTTTTCAAGTTCAGCTTCTGAAAGGAAACCTTTTGCACCGCCGGACTCTCCGATTTTCCAGGAAGCAAAAGTAACGGCTTTTTTAAGGCAGTCAATCGGGTCGCTTCCTTTTAAATAATAATGAACGAAAGCAGAAAAGAGCGCATCTCCTGCGCCGACAGTATTTACCACAGGTCTTGTATAAACGCTTTCAATCGAAAAAACTTTCTTTAAATCAGAGTCCAAAATCATAGCACCTTTTTTTCCCTGACCGAGGACGATGATTTTGTTTTGGTATTCCCTGTGAAGTGCAAGAAGAAAATCCTCGTGATTTCCCTGTATTTTTTCGTCACTTAAAAAAACAACGTCAGCATTCTGCAAAAAGCGCCTGTTGTAAGAATCGTGAATGTCGCTCAAATCCTGAAGGTCTGTAAAAATGGGCTTGCCGAATTTGCGCGCGTTTTTTATAAGTTCATCGTTAAAATTGATGTTGCAGAGAATAAGACCGTCGCACGAGGCGGCCGTTTTTTCAATTTTGCTCAAAGGAAAAACGCAGTCCTGAATGTCTTTTAAATCGCAGTAAATTTTTCTTGTGCCGTTTGCATCAAACAGAATTGCTGACGAACACGTTTTTTCTATCTGACTGGCTAAAAATTCAGTCGTGATGTTTTTTGCTTTTAATTCAGATTTTATCATTTCTGCGATGTTGTCTTTGCCGAGAATTGAAACGGGAATGACATTATCGCTAAGGCAGTGCAGGGCATTTATTATGTTGAGTGCAGCGCCGCTAAAGTCAGTATTAACCTGATTGAACGCGTATTCAATCGGGCTGTACGCAACGGGAAAATTGTTAATGCAGACATTTGTTTCGATGTTGATTAATCCGCTGACTAAAATTTTCATTTTAAGTTACCTCTTGATATATCCTGACATTTCATTAAAATACCAAGATATGATGGAAATGACAAGTTCACGAAGAAAAGAGCTGAGCGCTCAGGCAAATTCAATTAAACCTGTTGTAATTATCGGGCAGAGCGGACTGACTGACAGCGTTGTCGGAAAAGTTGAAGAATCGCTCAAAGCTCATGAATTGATAAAAATCAAATTTCTTGAATTTAAAGACGAAAAAAAAGAATTAATCGAAAAACTCTGCAATGACTGCAATGCGGTACTTGTAAGGATAATCGGAAACATTGCAATCATTTACCGCGAAAATCCGGAAAAAGAACAGAAAAAATAAATTTCAGTTCAATTTAATTTAAGTTCTGATTTTTGCTGATTTATTTTACGGAATCAATAAGTTCGCGCATATCATCTGTCAGATGTTTTGCGGCAACTGCCGGCTGCATATCTTTGTATTTATCCATTGTAATCTGCGGCAGAACAGTAAAGTCATAAAAATAAGTCTGCGTAGGGTGAACTTTGTAAAACGGATCATGTTTTCCAAGACCGTATTTGTCGCTTCCGCCGATGTGCAGCGGCTGAACGTTACACCCTGTTGCAAGTGCAATTCTGGCAGCGCCTTTTTTATACGGATTTGTTCCGTGTCGCGGAGTACGAGTTCCTTCCGGGAAGATGATTAGATTTGAACCTGTGTCCAGAGATTTTTTGCAGTCTGCAACCATTTTGTCAAAGTCGCCGTCGTTTGGAATGTAAAGCGGTTTTACGATGCCTGAAACAAGCGTATTTTTAAGTCCTGCCCGGATTATGCAGTCTGCGTTTTTTACGAATGCAAAAGTATAAATTACGTCAAGAAGTGACGGATGGTTTGCTACGATAATGCACGATTTTAAATTGCGGAGGGCGTTTAAATCGCTGACCCTGAATTTTGAAACCTGTATGATGCTCATAAAATGAATCATAACATTAAAGATAGAAGAAATGAAAATTCTTCCCTTTACCCTGAAAACGTCTTTGTCATGCCAGACAAGTTTTAATATTGGAAAAACCAGAATAACAATAATAAGTGTCCCGATTCCGAAAAGCAGATAAACTAAAATTTTTGCAATCGTTCTGTAAGCATACAGAAGCGGGTTTTTTACTTTTGGTAAATCGTCAGCTGCATATTTTGGATCAATCTGTTTTGCCATATCTTTTTCCTTAAATTTAATATGTTTATTAATTATAGCACTTTTTTATATGAAGTCTAATAAAATCATAGACACTTTCTGAAATATCGCCGGTGCAGTATTCTGCTGATTTTATATCCGGGCTGACATCAGAAATCTTGTTTTTTGAAATTACGAAAGAAAATGCCATAGGCGGTTTGCCGTCAGGAACTGCTTTTCCGTATTCGGCAGGGATAAATTCGTCGGCATAAACAAAGATGATTTTGTCCTGTGTGCCTGCAAGGACAGGTGCAGCAGCACAAAGAAGTCCGTCTTTAAAATTGTCGTTTGCAGGAAAAATCACGTTATAACCGTTTTTTAAGTTGCAGGCAATCGTAGCAAGGGCAATCGGTGCGTTGAAAACTGATAAAGAAAAAGATGCCGGCAAAATAATTTTGTCTTCGATGATTGATTTGTTCAGCTTGAATTCACGTTCGATTTCGCCGCGAAAAGAAACGAAAACGAGTTTTGCGTTTTGTTCAACTTGAATTTTATTGATTAAATCATGGACGACTTTGACTGTCATTTTAGAAAGCTGGCTTAACCGCCTTCTGAAAAGCGAATCCGTATAACTCAGTGAAGGCGAAATTTTTTCCTGCAGAATTGGTTTTTCATTATCTGCCCAGAGAATCCAGTCATCAACCGATTCCAAACCGGGCGCAAATAAAGATGGTTCTGAAATAAAAAAATTATCCTTCAAGAAAAGTACCTACTTTTTTCTAAAGACTAAAAGCGAATAACAATTTGAACCTAAATTGTGATGTGCAGTTTTAAGTTCAAAACCGGCTTCTTCGATGGCATTGACAAGTTCGCCGTATCTGTACATTTTACTGTTTCCGTTTGCGATGCACGTAAAATAAAGCGAAGTCGCCTGTAAAGAATAGCTTTCTGCTTCAAAGCGCTGCTTGTCCCAGAGCGGTTCGAGAACATAAACGTCCGTATTTTCTGTTGCTATAGCGTGAACTTTTTTTAAGATTTTTGTTATCTGATGAAGTGAAAAACAGTCAAGAAACTGGCTCATCCATACTGCGTCAGGCTCTGGCGGAAGGACTGTAGATTCTGCAAGAATGTTTCCCGAATAAGTTGAAATGCGGTCAGAAAAACCTGCAAGCTTTGCGTTTTTTTCTGCAACGGCAGTTTGTCCCGGCAAGTCGATGATAGTAACGTTTACGTCAGGGTCAAACCGGCAGCTTGCGATTGCCCATTTTGCGGTATTTCCGCCGATGTCAAAAAGCCGTTTAGGTTTATTTTTGTAGACAATCGGCAGTGCCTCAGGAAAAGCGATGTCACTGTAAAAATGGTCAAAGTCAAACCAGCTTTTCTTTTCACGTTCCGGCAAAGTTGAAAGCGCTTCGTAAACTGTCGTCCATTGTTCGCCAAAGACTTTGAGCCCTTCCGGTTTTCCTGTTTTTATGGAATCAATTAAATTGAACGCACCTTTATAGCAGATGTCGTTCGTAAAATTGAAATTTACTTTTGTAAGGTTGTCCTCGAGCAGGAACCAGCCGGTCTTGCTTAAAGAAAGGCGTTCCTTGCCGTCGACAGATTTTAAAAGCAGGACATTCATTCCGACTGCCATTTCTGTAAGAACGCCTGCGCCGTATTTTGAAATTCCAGATTTTTCGGCAATTTCGTCAACCGTAAGTCCGACATCGCCGCTGTCATTGATGATTTTCAGAACGCCAAGTTCAATTAAAGCCCTGATTGCCTGAAAAGTCAGCGGTGCAAAAGCGATTTTCTGTGCTTCAAATTTTGCATCTATCGCATGAAGGCTGTCGCTTGCAAATTTTTTCATATCAAAATCTGAATTTCGTTTCATAATTTATGACTTTACCATAATTGTTTATAGAATTGCAAGTTTTAAACTGTATTTTGTCGTCCATATAAAAATGTAAGTAAAACTTGATATTTTAATATGCTTAGTATATAATTCACCTTACGTACTAAATTTTTAGTGCTTTTATTTTTTTGTTAGGGAATTAACAGATGGATGAACTTAAACAGGAAATAAAAGAGTTGATTATATCTTCTCTTGAACTTGAAGATGTTAAACCTGAAGATATAAAAGACGATGCACCTATTTTTGGAAAAGGGTTAGGCCTTGATTCAATCGACGCATTGGAACTTGGCGTAGCAATCAAGAAAAAATTTGGTGTAAAACTGTCTGCAGAAAGTGAAGACAGTAGAAAACATTTTGCATCTGTAAATGCTCTTGCTGAATTTATTTCGGCAGAAAAGGCATAATTATTTTAAGGGGTAGAAAATGACAAACGAAGAAATTTTTGCAAAACTTCAAGATGTATTGGAAAGTGAATTTGAGGTTGAAAAATCAGACGTAAAATTGGAATCAAAACTTTTTGAAGATTTAGACCTTGATTCAATCGATGCAGTTGACCTTGTTGTAAAAATGAAACCTTACATCAATGGAAACATTGATCCTGAAATGTTCAAGAGTGCTAAGACAATTCAGAATGTCGTAGATATTCTTGCACCTCTTGCAAAATAAGCAAAATTTATGAAAGCCTTTTTAAAGGTATTCATAGCAGTTATTTCGGTACTATATCCTGTTCTGGTATTTACATTATTAGTTGTCTATAAATTTCCAGTCAGGATTGTATCGTTATGCGTTGTTTTTCTTGCACTTGTTTATTTCATTTCTGCAACAAGTGAAAACCCGGATAAAGACAAGTCCGGCAAAAAACGTTTTTCTTTTAATTTAAAGCCTTTAATTTCTTCAATATTTTTGCTCATAATCGGAATTGCCTGTTTTTTGACAAACAGTTCGCTTTTTTTAAAACTTTATCCGATTGTAGTCTGTGTCACTTTATTATTTGTTTTCGGCATTACGATATTCACCAAGCCGAATATAATTTTCAGGTTTGCAACGCTTCAGGACAAGTCAATCATCGGCTCTGTCAATGAAAAGCGTGTTGAGCGCTATTGCCTTAAAGTAACGTACGTCTGGTGTTCATTTTTTATTTTAAACAGTCTGGTTGCGGCCTATACTGCTTTTTTTTGCGACGAAAAAATATGGACGATTTACAACTGCGGAATTTCTTATGGAATAATGGGAATTATTTTTGCAGTTGAATTTATAGTAAGGAGTTTTGTTAATAAAAGAATGCCTAAGTTTTATCCGATTTCAAAATTTACCGCTGATTCAAGAAAAGACGACGAAGTTTTGACTTACGAAGAATTCTGGTCGTCAAAAAAATATAAGACCTGGAAAGATTTTTTAACCGACAGTGCTAAAATGCGAAAATTCCTTCAAAGCAGGAACGAAAAAAAATGGATTTTGCATTGTGACGATTACTATTATTTTTTATGTACATACATTGCGTTGTTCCAGTGCAAAAAAGAAATTGCCCTGACGGCAAATATTTCTGAAGAATTCATAAAGGAAATGCGTGAAAATAACGACGGTTTTTTAACTGATTCAAAAGAAGTTAAAAATTCGATTTATATTCCTGAGATAATAGAAAATTCTGCAATGCCGACGGAAGAAGAAATCCGTACGACACCTGCAATTAACGCTGAAGAAACAAAAATATTTATGTTCACTTCGGGAAGTACCGGAAAGCCAAAGGCAGTTTTACAGCGCCTTACAGAATTTGAACTTGACAATGAATTTATTTTCTCTTTATGGGGAGATGAATTGTTAAAAAGAAAAGTCGTTGCAACTTTAAGCCAGCATCATATTTACGGCCTGCTTTTTTCTGCAATGCTTCCGTTTGCCGCCGGAATTCCTGTAAGACGTCATAGAATTGAATTTCCTACTGAGTTTGAAAAACTGACAGACGAAAGTTATTTTGTAGTTGCAGTTCCTGCGTTTTTAAAGCGTACTGTTGAAGTCGAAGAAAAGCTGAATATGAAAAATCCGTTCATCGTGACGAGCGGCGGCGTTTTGATGCCGGAAGTTGCGGAAAAGACGGAAAAAGTGTTCGGTTTCTGGCCGATGGAAGTTTACGGAAGTACGGAAACAAGCGGAATTGCATACAGGCAGTCAAAAAACGGCCTTGAGTGGACGCCTTTTGCAAATGCAGAACTGTCGGTAAATGACGACGGCTGTCTTAACATAAAATCGCCTTACATAAAAGATCTGGCAGGATTTCAGACGGCAGATTTAGTTGACATTCACCCGGACGGAAAATTTATTTTGCGCGGTCGCAAGGATTCTATCGTAAAAATAGAAGAAAAGCGGATTTCTTTGACAGAGGTTGAAAACAGGATTTTGCAGACGGGACTTGTAAAAGATGTCTGCGTAATTGCGATGAGCGACAGACGGCAGTATCTTGCGGCCGCCGTTGTGTTCAACGAAGAAGGAAAAAAGAAATTTGACGGCTGGAAAAAGTTTGATATAAATATGTATCTGCACGATTATCTTATGGACTTTTTTGAAAATGTAGTTCTGCCGAAAAAATGGCGTTATTTAGACGAACTTCCGATGGATTTGCAGGGTAAGAAAAAGAAGCAGGACATAGAAGCATTATTTACCAAAAATGAAGATAGTGATAATATAACCCAATAATTTACATAGGAAAAAATAATGTATTTAGAGAAGCACAAGATTTCAGACGAAAAAATAATTTCAAAAGAAGAAAATTCGATATTGCTTGAGTTATTCATTCCGGAAGAAAGCGATTTTTTTGACGGACACTTTCCTGAAATTCATTTGGTTCCGGCAGTTGCACAGATTGATATGGCGACTTATTTTATTAAAAAATATTTTGGAACGACACGTTTTATCGAAAGCACAAAGAGGCTTAAATTTACTTCTCCCGTAAAACCAAATTCGACAGTTCATATAAGTTTAAAATTCAACCCGGAAAAAAGTTCTATTGTTTATAAACTGACTTCTGCTGATGAACAGAAAGCATATTCTGCCGGAACTTTTGTAATACGTAAGTAATGACAGTAAATATGCAGCAGGCTTTTATCATTCCCGTTTACAATCATGGTGATACTCTTCAAAACGTAGTTGCTTCTCTGGCAGAATATAATTTGCCAATCATTGTTGTTGACGACGGAAACTGCCTCAAAGACAAAGTTTTTATAAATCTTGTCTGCCAGCAATACGAAAACGTTACGCTCATTACGAATAAATTTAACCGCGGAAAAGGATATTCTGTCTGCCGTGCAATAAAAAAGGCTCATAAAATGGGCATTACTCATTTGTTCCAGATTGATGCAGACGGTCAGCACGATACTGAACAGTGCCAGCTTTTTCTGGAAACTTCAAAAAAAAATCCAGAGGCATTAATCTGCGGTTGTCCTAAATTTGACGACTCAATTCCTGTTGAACGGCTTAACGGAAGGAAAATCAGCAATAATTATGCTTCGTTTGTAACATTGACAGACGGCTACATACAGGATGCAATGTGCGGTTACCGCATTTATCCTGTCGAGCCTTTTTACAAAATCTGCCGTTTTTCTTATATCGACAGCCACATGGGATTTGATACTGAAATTTTAATCAGAATGATATGGAAAAATGTTCCTGTAATTTATATGCCGGTCGAAGTTTCTTACCCTGCCGGCGGAAAATCAAATTTCAGAATGATTAGGGATAACATCAGGATTTCTTTTATGTTTGCAAGAATGACAATCGGAATGTGGCTTCGCTATCCGATGCTGAATAAAAGAAGAAAGAGTCAGAAGAGTGGAAAATCTAAAAACAAAACAAACGAATGATTCAGAAAAAATTGCCGGCTGGGCAAAAGAAGATGAAGTCATAAAGACAAACATACCGATTTACCTGACGCTTGGTATGTTGAAATTTGCACCGCGCTTTTTTTTGAATTTTATAACGCGATGTGCAAGTTTATTTTTTTATCTGTTCAATAAACGCGCAAAGCAGGAATGTCTGAGATTTCAAAATCAGTTTTTAAAAGTTGCCGAAAAGCCTGAACTAAAAAAGAACAATGTTTTCAGGCAGATTTTGTCATTTGCAATTACATTCGTTGAAAAAATGGAATGCTGGGTAAAAAATGACTTTAAGGTAAAAATAGAGTTCCACGATGATGACGTAAATCAGTTGATAAACCAGCTGAACACAGGCAAAGGCGCGTTTATAATCTGTTCACACCTTGGTAATTCTGAAATTTTAAGAAATCTTGCAAACCACAATAAAATCTACCTCAACCGGAAAATTCCAATTTCTGTTTTAATGGATTTGAGTTCAACGCAAAATTTTACGAATACAATAGAAAAAATAAATCCCGGTTTTTCAAAAAACATCGTTGACATAAACAGCATTTCGCCTGCGACAGTCGAAGTCCTGCAGGAAACGCTTGAAAACGGCGGACTTGTCGTAACTGCCGGCGACAGAATTTCTAAAAATGCGAAGTCCAGATATTTGACGGCGTCTTTTCTGGGCAAAGATGCTCCCTGGTCTTACGGCGTGTATCTGCTTGCGATGCTTTTAAAAGCGCCTGTTTATTTTATGTTTGGAATTCGTAACGGCGACGTTTCGTTCAAAAGGGATTATGATTTTTTTATAAAACGAAGTTCCGTTGATACAGACTGTCCGCGCAGGGAACGTGAAACAAAAATTGCACAACTTTGTTTAGAATTTGCAGGGGAACTTGAAAAAAGATGTCTTGAAAATCCGTTCCAGTGGTACAATTTTTATGACTTCTGGCAGTTCCCGAATTAATCGAAAATTAATAGAATTTTATTTACAGAGGCAAGTATGAACTTAAAAAAGCTCTTTGTTTTAATGGCTGTCGGAATATTCGTAAACTTGAATTTTTATGCACAGGAAGAGAATATTGATTTTAAAAATATCTGCGAAGGTCTGGCAAAAAATAAATTAATCCGCGGTGATTTTGAACTGAGCCAGTACATAAGCAAGACAGGAAAAGAATTAAAGTCATCGGGCGTTTTTGTTTTGAGTGCCGACGACGGAATTATCTGGTTTACGGAAAAGCCTGTAAAAACCGTGATGGCAGTTACAAAAAATTATATGATTCAGGAAATCAACGGCAAAAAGCGCAAGATTGACGGTTCAAAAAATCCGACTTTTCTTGAAACGGCAAATGTAATTTCTGCGATGTTCACCGGGGATTATGACAAAATAATGGCAAGTTTTAACGTTCATTATAAAATCGAAAAACAAGGCAGCGTTTTTTTATGGAAAGCCGTGATGAC
The DNA here is from genome assembly GCA_051883255.1 of Treponema sp. GTDB lineage: Bacteria > Spirochaetota > Spirochaetia > Treponematales > Treponemataceae > Treponema_D. The sequence continues at coordinate 39,306 of JBJETJ010000018.1, read as the reverse complement.
GCCAAAAGACGAAACGCTTGCTTCCTATTTTAAGGCAGTTGAAATTTCAGGAACAAAAACGCAGTCTGACACATTTTTGGAGCGCTTTTCTGACATTCAGTTTAATGATGACGTTACGACATACAGATTGAAAAATCAGGCGGTAATTGATAATCTTACTGATAATGAAAAACAGTATTTTTAAAAACAAAACGTTCACGTCTTTGTGGATTGCCGTTCACGGTTTTATTTTTGTAACTTTAGCAGTTCTGTTTTTTTGCGGAACAAAATTTAAAATAAACACGAATCTTTTTGACATTCTCCCAAAGACAAATGCGAGCCGAGAAGTAAGCAAGGCGGACAATTTAATAAACAGTAAAACCGGAAGAATGTTCATAGTTCTTGTCAAAGACAGGAATTTTCAGCTTGCAAAAAAGAGCGCATCGAATTTCTACAATCTTTTAAATCTGCCTGAAAACAAAAAGACTTTTGAAAAAATCGATTTTTACGTTGATAAAAACGTAATGACCGAAATTACTGATTTTTACTATAAAAACCGGTTTAACCTGCTTGATTCAAAAACGGCAGAAAATCTGAAAACCGACAACGGAACGACATCTTTTATAGAAGAATCTTTGTTGAATATTTACAGCGGACTTACCCCAAAAGAAAATATTGAGGACGACCCTTTTGCGCTGGGCGAATACGGATTGTCAAACGCACTCGGTAAAATTCTTGACACGGGAACTTCGATGAGCGTTCATGACGGAGTTTTATGCGCGTTTACTGATGATGCCTGTTATGTGATGATTCGCGGAATTTTGACGGCGGAAGGTTCTTCTATAACAAACAAATCAAGCGGTGTAAAAAAAATTTACGAGTACGCTGACTCCGTAAAAAGCGGTTTGCAAAATCTCGAAAGCGAAAAAAATTCTGAAATTGAATTTATCTATTCGGGAGTGCCGTTTCACAGTTACGAAAGTTCGTCAAAGGCGCAGTCAGAAATTACTGTAATTTCTACTGTTTCAATGATTTTAGTTATTTTACTGTGCTTTTTTGTTTTCCGTAATTTGCTGCCGGTGGGATTTTCTGTCGGGGCAATTTTGATGTCCGTTTTGTTTGCATTGTCAAGCGTTCTTGTTGTCTTTAAGGAAATTCACATTTTAACGTTTGTCTTTGGAACGACTTTAATCGGAACTTGTCTTGATTACAGCGTTCATTTTTTTGTCAGATGGAAAGGCGATGCGGAGTTAAAATCCGGGATTGAAATCAGAAAAAAACTGCTGAAAGGGCTTACGCTTTCGCTTGTTTCGACAGAAATCTGTTATCTGCTTTTATTTTTTGCGCCGTTTGCACTGTTGAAGCAGGTTGCAGTTTTTTCGTTTACGGGAATTTTAAGTTCATATTTGACGGTGATTTGCCTTTATCCGCTTTTAAAAGTGCCGGAAAAAAACAGGCAGATAAAATTTTTGCAGAACAAGAAAAACCGCATTACGAATGAAAAAATCAGAAAAGCAGTTCTTGCAGTTTTTGCCGTCGGAATTGGAGTTACGGCTATTGTCTTTCATAAAAACGTCAGGGTCGAAAACGATTTGAAATCTTTTTATTCGATGAAAGGCGAACTGCTTGAAAGCGAAATTACTGCGAACAAAATTTTAAATTCCGGTTCAAGCGGCTGGTATTTTATTGTAAAAGGTCAGACAAAAGACGAGCTTCTGGAAAACGAATTCAATTTTTGCAAGAAACTTGATGACTATATCCGCGATTGCAAAGACAAGGAAATGACGTACAATTCCGTTACGAAATTCGTTCCGCCAAAAAGCGAGCAGAAAAAGTCTTATGACGCGGTAAAAAATCTTTTGCCGTATACTGCAGACCAGTTTTTGCTTTTGGGCTATGACGCAAAAGAAGCAGAAATTCTGGCGCAGAAATTCAAGGCAGAATATGAAGTAAAGCAGGACAGTTTTTTAGATTTTGAAACTGATACTCCTGAATTTATAAAAAGCGCAGTTTCAAGTTTATGGGTCGGCGAAGTTGACTCTGAATGGTTCAGCATTGTAATGCCGATGCACTTTAAGGATTCAGAATTTTGCAAGAACCTTACTTTGGCAGACGATAACGTATTTTTTATGAACAAGATGAACGATGTCAGCAGCGAACTTAATGTCTTGACGCGCCTCATTCTTGTATTTTTAGTTGCGGCATTTGTCGTGATGGCAGCCGTCTTGAAAATCTTTTATAAATGGAAAGAAGTTTTAAAGATAATTTCGATTCCGCTGGTAACTGTCTTTACCTGCATTACGCTGCTGACGGCGTTCAATGTTCCGCTGGGATTTTTCAGCGTAACGGGAATTATCCTCGTATTCGGGCTGAGCATTGACTATATAATTTATGCCGTCGAAAATTCAGAAAGGCTGAATACGCTTGCAATCTTTCTTTCGTTCATTTCGAGCGCGCTGTCATTCGGAGCACTTGCACTGAGTTCTTTTGCCCCCGTGTTTATGTTTGGCTTTACAGTATCAGTCGGTCTGACAACGGCAGTTCTGTGCACGATGCTGGTAAAAAAATAGAAATCCGCGATTTTCATGTCGCGCGCTCAACAGATGTCTGTCTGACATCAGAAATTTAAAACTACGACAAACTTAACCGCACACAGAGAATTGCCCTCCGCGCAATTCTCGTGGCGTGAGTTAAATAGATATTTGTCTGACATCAGAAATTTACAACTACAACAGACTAACCGCACACAGAGTTTGCACCCTTGCAAACTCGTGGCGCGAGATAAATCCGTGTTTGTCTGCCATTTGGAATTTACTCGCGCACTTTACCATTTTTTGTACTTTTTATATAATATTTATATGTCATTGTTTCAGGTCATTTCGGATTTTTTTGACAGTTTATTCCGCAGTTCATCGCCTGAGGTTCAAAAAAAGATGAAACTGAGGAAAATTGATTCAGAGTTGAAATCTCTTCCGAATGGAATTTATCGCAATGGATTAATTCAGCCTAACTTTGCAGAAACATTGAGAGTTCTTTACGTAAATACACGACCGATTTTAAAAATCCTTGAAAACACGATTGCCGGACCTGACATCAAGCGTAATACGCGGTTTGAATTTCAGCTGATAGTTTCCTGTTACAGCGAAGAAAGCCAGAAAAAGCTCAAAAGCCTTGAATTTGACGAGAGAAAGCAGGAAGCGCTTGTTGCTGATCTGGAAAATTCGCCGATTTCCCGGGTTTTTGAAGACCAGCACCGCCGGCTTGAAAAACTTGTTCACGAACTTAATTCAAAAGAATTTATGAAAATGGATCAGGTTTTTGTAAAACTACGGCAGCTTACGGAACTGTGCAAATTCAATTTTGTAACGCCTTTAAAAACATTTGACCAGAGATTTAATCAGAATGAACCGAATTCTTCAAAGAATTTTTCGGCAGTAGCACCGGTCGCGCTGGAAAATGTTTTTCTTGATTTGTACTATATTATTTCTGATTTTCAGATGACAATGTCTGTTGCAAATGCTATTATTGCATTGGCGCAAATTATGAATATTGATTCAATGACTTCTGAAAGACAAAAATCTATCGTTAATAATCTGAAAAAAATTGAATTTGCGTGCCGTAAAATTCTAAATGGCGAAGTCTTAAAAAAACTTATTCTGATTGCAAAACAAAACCCTGATTTTGAACCAAAGGCAGCTTCTTATTCAGCAGATGCCCGGCAGAAATTTGCAAATTACATTCAGGAACAGTACGTTTCAGATGAAGCCAGAATCAAGCGCGAAATAAAAGACAATAAAATCAAAACAGAGCTTGAATCCCTTTTTGAAGATCATCAACTGCTTTCTTTGACAGGCTATAATGAAACAACGAACGAACTGCTTTTGCAAAATTCACCTGTGTCGTTTACCTGGATAATGCCGATGCAGATTTTAAAGACATTTTATGCAGCTTATTACCCGGATACTTTAAAGGCATTGTTCAACGACATCGTAATCGAAGGCTTTTTTAACAATCCGTCGTACAAAAGTCAGTTTTCGCAGACAGTTTTTGCAGTAAACGAAGTCGGAGAAAAAATACGTTCTTTTGAAACTTCTTTTGAAAATAAAGGTTCTAATAGTGAATCATTGTTACGCAGTTACATCAGGGACAGCCACAAGGATTCAGATTTTACTAAGAAATTAACGTCTTTAGTCGATAATATTAATGCGGAAGCAAAGGATATTATTCAAAAGCAGGTCAGTGCTCTTTACAGTTTATATGTAGAAGTAGGAGATTTGTTGCAGGATGCTAAAAAGCCTGCCTGCGAAATTGTTTCTAACTTGAAAGTTCTTATGATATCTTCAAGAAACAGAGATAACACGGATTTTTTGGAAAACACTTATGACAAGTGGAAAGCTTTTTTTGAAATTATGAGGAATTATGCTATAATAACTGTAGCAGAAAAAAAGTGAGATGAGTGAAAATAATGATTTAATTCAGAACATTATGAATACTTCGCTGATTGCATCTGACTCAATGCAGGATGCAGTTGAAATGTACGAAAAACGGATTTACGACCTTCAGCAGTTACTTGAAATTTCGCGTTCATTATGTTCCACCCTTGAATATACTACTTTGATAGAATCAATTTTATATACCTGTATGTGCCAGATGCACGTAAGCGGCGCCGGCATTTTTGTTCTTGACGACATTGATTCTAATTCCTTTAATCTTTCAAATAACCATACCGGTATAGATTTAGACCCGAGTATTAATTATTCCATCTCGCTTGATAATCCTGTGTTAAAACTTTTGAGTTCTGAAAATTCGACTGCGACTATTGAATCTATAAAAGAAGCGCTTGGAAGCGATGCTGACATTAAGGAACTTGAATCACTGCACCCGACGCTGATTATTCCTTTGTTCCATAAAAACCACATGAACGGAATTCTTGTTTTGGGCGAGCGCCTTGATTTGGGTGACGGCACTGAATATTCTGAATACGATAAAAGCCAGATTGTTGCGATTGCTTCTCTTGCAGCAGTTGCCATAAACAATGCTTCTCTGCTTGAAAAATCAAGCACCGATATGATGACCCACCTTAAACTGAAATACTTTTTTTATAATGTCCTTACAGATAAACTTGATCTGGCGATTGAACAGAAACAGCCGCTTGCCGTTTTGATGTTTGACATTGACTTTTTCAAGAAGTTCAATGACACTTGGGGTCATGCGTGCGGAGATTTTGTATTGAAATCTGTTGCAAAAATCATCAAGACAAATACGCGCGAACACGACGTTGCAAGCCGTTACGGCGGAGAAGAATTTACGGTAATGCTGCCGAATACGTCAAAAGAAGATGCGATGAGCGTTGCCGAGCGGATTAGAAAAGAAATTGAAAAAACAGATTTCTGTTATGAAAACCAGCACATGAATGTAACGATTTCAATCGGTTGTGCCGTATACGATTCAGAAAAAAATCCGGTTTCCGTGCCGAAAAATTTAGTAGAACAGGCAGACAAAGCTCTGTATGCTTCAAAACGGAACGGACGTAATATGGTATCTTTTGCAGATTCAGACGTAATCAATAATATAGAAATACCGAAATGACAAATTTATTAAGAAAAAAATTCCGTTATGTATATTTTAACGCTACGCTGATTCTCATAATAATAAATATTTTTATGTTCATACTTTCTGCAATGTTTCCGAAGCTGAAATATTTGTTGAGTATGAATCCGGTTCTTGTCGTAAGATATAAATGGGTATGGCAGTTTGTGACGTGTATGTTTATGCACGGAAACATTCAGCACATATTTTTTAATATGCTTGGTCTTTTTATGTTCGGGCTTCAGGTTGAAAAATCGCTCGGCTCAAAGGAATTTCTGCTTTTGTATTTTGTCTGCGGAACTCTGGCAAACGTTTTTTCTTTTGCAATTTACATGCTGACCGGGCAGTACAATGTTTTTCTGCTTGGTGCAAGCGGTGCGCTTTATTCTGTTCTGTTTGCTTTTGCAGTGATTTTTCCGACAGTGCGGGTTTTTATATTCGGAATACTTCCGGTGCCCGGCCCTGTCCTGATTTTGTTGTACACAGTAATTGAACTTGGAAGCCAGCTGTTCGGGTTGGGCGGCGGCGTTGCCCACATGACGCACCTGTTTGGTTTTGTAGCCGCCTGGGCTTATTTTGTAATTCGTATCGGAGTTAACCCTATAAAAGTATGGAAAAACGCATTGCGTCATTAATTCTCTGTTTTTTTGCCTTTTCTTTTCTGCCTCTGGCGCAGGAAAATTCTCAGGAAAAAATCCGGATTTGTATCTGGGCATTGCGCGATGCTTACCCGGGAATTAAAGAGGACAAACCGTACGATCAGGCAAAAGCACATTTAAAATCGCTGTCAGAATTTTTATTATGCGGAATGACTTATGGCTGGAAATTTTCGTATACGCCGAGCGACAAACTCCGCAACGTAAGCGAATATTTTGAGTGCCAGCCGCTTCACTCTTTTGAAAATGACAGGCAGAACATCGAATATGACGAAGTCTTTATGCGCGAGGATAAAATTTTCTGCTGGGTGAATTTTGAGCGCACAAATCAGATGATGTATTACTACAATCAGTTCAGCTCGATAAAAAATCCGCGAGTAATCGGAAGCGGTAAGGCAAAACTGTCAAAAGGTTTTGAAGGGTTGCAGGAGGCTGCGTTTAATTCAATTAAAGACGGCGTGCGCGAATATTATAGAAAGATTATAAAAAACAAACCGAAAGAAATAACCGGGACAATCCTTATCAGAAAAGTTCCTGCAGTTTATATAGATTCCGGTAACTATGTCGTTGAACTTGATTTTTTCTTACAAACTAGTAAAATAAAAGAATACAGTCAGTTTTAAGTCATATTCAACTTTGAATTATTTATAGAAATGCTTTTTTGGTATTTTTATCAGGAGGAAAATTATGAAAAAAATTTTTGCAGTTTTAGCTTGTATGGTAAGTTTCTCTTTGTTCTATGCACAGGAAGCAGATACAGACGAATTGCTCAATCCAAAAGATCCGATGGATCGCACTGTTCAGGTGATCGTACCTGAAAACCAGCGCATTACGACAAATCCGGAAACAGGCAAACTGAAACCGGCATCAGTAAAAATTGAATATCTTGAAAATTATGACGAAGTTCATATTTATTATACTTGTCTTGACGTTGCTTTTGACAAAGGCGATGCAATGGTTACGATTGCAGATTGTCTTGAAGATTTCAGGGTAGAACATGATTATGTAAAATATTCATATTTAAAGAGAGATAAAACAAGACATTACAAAGATGAACGCGGTATTAAAATGGGCGAAATGCTCTGTGTCGTAAAATTCTACCGTTAGTTTTGGAGTTAAATAAAAAATGGACATCTCAGGAATAATTAAAAACCTTCATCCTTTGGAAATAAAGGTACTTTTAAAATATACGCAAAAGGATGAATTAACTTCAGCACGCCTGCAAAAAGAACTTGATTATAAAGAAGGTCATGCCAATCAGGCTTTTTCCTGGCTTGGCGGTAAGGCTCTCGTAAAGGAAATAAGCCGCACGCCTCACACTTTTTTTGAAATCACTGATTTGGGAAAGGAACTTTCAGAAAAGGGAACTGTTGAAGAACGTGTCGTTAATTTCTTAAAAGATAACGGTGCTAAAGTATTACCTGAGATTGCATCTGCTCTTGGGCTTGAACAGAAAGATATCGGAAGCGCATTCGGTCAGCTTTCAAAAGAGGGAATTCTTGCGATGAATTCTGAGAAAAAGGCTGAATACACAGGAAAGGATTTGCCTGCAAGAATTACGCTGACGACACAGATTTTAAAGAAAGCTGTTTCAAGTGCAGACGGAATTTTAAATAAAGAAAGCCTTTCTGCAGAAGAACTTGACGTAATTTCTTCCCTTTCAAAAAAACGCGGTGCATCAGATTCTCCGTTCAGGGAATTTACACGCGAAACTGTAGTTTACCAGCTTTGCGGTGAAAGCGATGCAGTTGCTGACGAACTTAGAAAAGTCGGCGTTACAGGAAACGAAATCGGCGAAATTACTCCGAAAATGCTTGAAACAGGCGAATGGAAAAAAGGAACGTTCCGCGGTTATAACATTATGATTCCGCCGGCAAGAAACGTTCCGGGACGAATAAATCCGTATGTGTCATTTCTGGAATCTGTTAAGGACAAGCTCTGTTCACTTGGTTTTCAGGAATTTGACGGTCCGCTTGTAGAAACTGAGTTCTGGAACGGCGATGCGCTGTTTATGCCTCAGTTCCATGCGGCGCGTGACATTCACGATGTATATAGAATTAAAAATCCGACACACGCAAAGTCGATTGAAGAACCATATCTGTCAAATGTTGCAAAAATTCACGAAAACGGCGGAAACTCGGGAAGCCGCGGCTGGAATTATTCTTTTGACAGGGAATTTACACGGCGCCTGATTTTGCGCAGTCAGGGAACTGTTCTTTCGGCACATCAGCTTCATAAGGCAGAAATTCCGGGAAAATATTTTGGTATTGCGCGGTGTTTCCGTTATGATAAAGTTGATGCGACACATTTGAGCGATTTTTATCAGACAGAAGGCATTGTTCTGGGCGAGGACGTAAACCTTAAAACGCTGCTCGGATTTTTGGAAATGTTTGCAGTGGAAATTGCCGGTGCTACGGAAGTAAAATATGTTCCGGGATATTTTCCGTTTACTGAGCCTTCTATTGAAGTTCATATCAAGCACCCGAAACTCGGTTGGTTTGAACTTGGCGGTTCTGGAATTTTCCGTCCTGAAGTTACAAAGGCAATGGGCGTTGACGTTCCTGTTCTTGCCTGGGGAATCGGAATTGACCGAATGGCACTGATGGCACTTGGCTTGAATGACCTTCGCGAATTGTTCTGTGAGGACATTGAAAAAGTACGCCTTAGAAAGGCAAAGTTTTAAGATTAAGTTCTGAAAAGTTCTAAAATCAAAGTTTTAAATAATGCAAGACCATTTTTGTAAAACAAAAGTGGTCTTTTTTTATGGTTTGACCAAGAAAAACAAAAATTTTGTTAAATATCTGCTAAAAATATAAAGTTCTTTTGAAAAATTTGAGTTTGTGTGGTAAAATTATATAACAATGTCAACAGCCTGGATAAAAAAGAAAAAATCCTTTGAATTTTCTCGGAAACTTGTTAAATTTATTTGCTTTGCCGTAAGTATAGTTGTTATAGGAATTTTCCTGTTCATTACTTCTGTCAAGACACTCAGGGTAATACGTGTCAATGCGGAAAATACTACGATACAGACTGCGGAAACTCTCGTTCACGAATATGCGCTTGTTTTTCAGTATTTATTTGACGGCGCAACGGCAGAACTAAAGCAGTTTACGAATTCACCTGTTTTTGTCAACGAAAGCAAGCCTGACGAAATTTATAAATGGTTCAAGGACAACGAATACAGAAAGCCTGAATATTTTTACAATATGTTTTTTTCTGACTTGAACGGCAATGCAATAATTTCTAACGGACAGCAGCTTAATGTGCGTGACAGGGATTATTTTACTTCGATTGCAAAAGACGGAAAAATTCAGGCGGTATTCGGGCCGACAAATATAATGACGTGCGATTCTCCTGTGGTTTTGATTTCGCAGGCGATAAAGACGGCAGACGGAAAACTTAAAGGCGTTTTGTGCGCTTCCATAAAGCTTTTGACTTTGCGCAAAATGACCGAAGAAATGGGAATAAAAAATTCCGGCAGGTTTTTTATAATCGGCAACAACGGAAATTTTGTCTGCCATGCTTCTGAAAATTATCTTGGAAAAACTTTTACTCCGAATGACAAGCGCTATTCCGAGCTGTCCTCTGCGTATATGCTTGAAAAGAAGAACGGCGTTTTTGATTCGATTTCGACAGACGGCGATGGAATTACGATTTATCTTGAGGAAATTGCAAAACTTGGCTGGGTCTGCGGCGTTACTGTTGCAAAGTCGAAGATGTTTTTTGTTTACAAGCATTTGAAGAAAGGCACGATTATTGTTGTTCTGACTGTGCTTGCGATGGTTGCGGTTTTTGCGATTGCTTCAACTTTGATTTTAAATCATACGAATTTGTGGGAAACTTCTTATGACTCTTTGACCGGTTTGTGGACGCGTCCGAAGTTTGAAAAAGAAGCGCAGGCTATGCTTGATAAATTCAAGGGGAAAAACTTTGCGCTTGTTGATATGGATTTTCGCGGTTTTAAATTTATAAATCAGGGAATCGGAATTGAAGAGGCGAATGAGGTTTTGTGCATCTGCGCGGACGTTCTGCTTGCAAAAAGCAGGGAAATCGGCGGAATTTGCGGAAAGGGTTATGCAGACCATTTTTATGCGATGGCGCAGATTGAATCTGTCCAGAGCTTTATGGAAATGTTTGAGGCCCTGCTTGAAGAAATAAATGATTCTCTCGTTCAGTTTGAAATTCCGATACATCTCAAAAGCGGCATTACTTTTATTCTGCCTAAAATTCAGTTTTATAATGAGAATAAAACTATCTCGGATATGATTGGCGAGGCATCGTTTGCAAAGGGAACTATAAAAGGCGACGTTTTCCAGAAGTATGCGATTTATTCTTATAAAATGAAAATGAGCATTGACAAAGACCAGCGCATTGAACGGTATATGGAAAAGGCTTTGCAGCAGGGCGAATTTTTTGTAATGTATCAGCCTAAGATTGCGCTTGCTGACGACAAGATAAAAGGTGCAGAGGCGCTTGTCCGCTGGAACAGTTCAAATCCGAAGCTTGGTTTTTTAACTCCGGGTGAGTTCATTCCTGTTTTTGAGAAAAACGGCTTTATAGTTCAGCTTGACTTTGAAGTGTACGAAATGGTGTTCAAGTTTTTGCGCGAGCAGCTTGATTTGGGAAATCCTGTCGTGCCGATTTCTGTGAATATGTCGCGCAATCATACGAATCCTGACAAATTTGTGAAGGAATTTGTACGCCGGTTTGAAAAATACAACCTTCCGCCGAATCTGATAGAAATAGAAATTCTGGAGCGTGCTTCGGAAGGCGATGTCTATAACTTGATAAACGTGACGGAAAAACTGCACAGTTACGGATTTTGCGTTGCAATGGACGATTTTGGAAGCGGTCAGTCGTCCCTTAATATGCTGAGCGAAGTTCCGATTGACGTAATAAAATTTGACCAGCACTTTTTGCGCAAAAAAGATGCAGCCAGCGGAAACGCAAATATGATTAATATCCTGATTGAACTCGGCAAGCAGCTGAACAAAAAGACTTTGTTTGAAGGCGTTGAAACGGAAGAACAGCGCAATATGCTCCGCGATTTGAACTGCGATCAGGTTCAGGGATATTTTTATTCCAAGCCGTTGAGCGAAAAGGACTTTGTTGAATTTGTAAAAGCGCATGTGTAGGGCGCGGGCAGACCGTTTTTTTTCAATGAACAGGTTAGTTGTCAGAGTTTTGGCAAGCCTGTTCTTTTTTTTTCAAAGTACATTTTGAAAAGTTTGGATAAAAGGTTGTTTTTCAAAGTATACTTTGAAAAGTTGGAATAAAGTTGTGTTTTTAAAAGTACACTTTGAAAAAACATTGACGAATTGGAGTTTTAAAAGTATACTTTGAAAATATGGAAAGAAACGGATATTTTCAAAGTGTAGACAATTTCAAAGACAAACAGGTTATAAAAGTTTTCACAGGAATGCGCCGCTGCGGAAAATCAGTTTTAATGGAGCAGTATATCCAAAAATTAAAAGACGAAGGCGTTTCAGAAGACCAGATTATATTTATCAAGCTTGATGACTTGGAAAATGAACTTCTCCTGCACTATTCCAATTTATATGTCTTTATAAAAACCGCACTGCTGGACAACAAGATGAATTATATATTCATTGATGAAGTCCAGATGTGCGAGGGATTTCAGAAGGCAGTTGAAAGTCTTTTTAATTATAAAAATGTTGATTTGTATCTTACAGGTTCAAATGCCGATTTGCTTTCGGGCGAACTTGCAACACTTTTAAGCGGACGATATGTAACAATCGATATGTTTCCGTTTTCGTTCAGCGAATATCTGGAATGTACAAAAGAAAACAGTTTTCCTGAGCAGAGCCTTGAAGAAAGTTATTTTGACTATATCCGTTTTGGGAGTATGCCTTTTACTGTTCAGCTTAAAAAAAATCAGGAAAGCATCTATCAATATTTGAACGGAGTTTACAATACAATAATCGTAAAAGATATTGCACGTCGGCATCAGATAAAAGATATGTCGATTCTGGAATCTGTTATAAAATTCTTATTTGAAAATTGCGGAAATATCTGTACATCAAAAAAAATCAGCGACACTTTAACAAGCGGCGGAAGAAAAACAACTCAGCCTACGGTAGAAAGCTATATGCGTTTTCTTGAAGAATGTTTTTTAATATATAAAGTAGAGCGTTACGATATACGCGGAAAAGAACGCCTGAAAAATCTTGCAAAATATTACATTGCCGACATAGGACTTAGAAATATGCTTTTGGGATTCAGAAACATCGATATGGGGCACATTCTGGAAAACATTATTTTTCTTGAACTTAAACGCAGGCATTTTGAAATCTTTACAGGGCGGAACAGCAATTCAGAAATTGACTTTGTTGCAAAAAAGCAAAACAAAATTCTATATATTCAGGTTGCCGAAACAGTAAAAGACAGTACAACACTGGAGCGCGAACTTTCTGCATTTCGCAATATAAATGATTCTTATCCGCGGATTTTAATAACAATGGATAAATCTTTGAATGCAGATTTTAACGGCGTGCGGAATATCTATGCGCTCGATTTTCTTACAGGAAAAACGGAATTGTAAGAACTTCCGCTTGAATGTGTTGACAATTTCAAAAAAACGGATATGGTATGACTTATGGAATATGTGTTTGTGAAAGACTCCGAAGGGTATGTTTTTAAGAAGCCGGAAAATGAGGTTTCTTGTGATGAGAAGATAATTTCTGAAAAGGAATATAGGCGAAAATCAGGGCTTGCGATGTATGAAAAAAAGTTTGGTCACGGGGGAGCGCGCGAAAATGCCGGGCGCAAGCAGAAGTTTGGTTCTCCGCTGAAATTTCAAATCCGGGTAACGAAGGAAGAAAAGGAGTTTATTGCGTTTGCGAGGGAAAACCATCTGAACTATTCTTCCTTGATGCACAAATAAATTGTAATCTTTCTTTTTGCTAGAACTTTCGCAGGATGAAGTCCTGAATGTTGGTGATGAGTTCGGTCTGGAGAATTTTGCGCGTGTTGTTTACGGTTTGCGAGGCGTTGCGCAGGAACAGGTCGGCTGGGTGAATTTTCAGGGCGGCGGAAAGTTTTATAATCATATCAAAAGATGGTTTTGAAATGCCGGCTTCTATTTGTCCTATCGCTCCATTTGTGCAGTCAGCCTGAATTGCCAGCTGACTTTGCGAAAGATTTTGCTGTTCTCTGTAATATTTTAAATTCATTTTAAAAGTTTCATAATAATCTTCCATAGTGTAATTACTCTAACTAAGAAATACTTTCCTGTTTTTAGTGAAACTAATCGTTTTTTATGATACACTTAGTATTGCTAATCAATAGTAATTATCTTGATACTGTTGCTAAGTAAATGGAGTGTGTCAAAAAAATGGCTAATGCAAATCTTTCTAAGGCGAAGTCGGCGAAGAATGATGAATTTTATACGCAGTTTGCGGATATTCAGAAAGAGATGAATGCTTACATCGAGTTTAATGCGGATGTGTTTCGGGGGAAAACGGTGCTTTTGCCGTGCGATGACCCGGAATGGAGTAATTTTACTAAGTTTTTTGCGCAGAATTTTGAACGGCTCGGGTTGAAAAAGCTGATTTCTACTTCTTATGCGGCGGATTCAAAGCCGGTTGACATAAACTATCAGCCGACGCTTTTTGAAACTGTTGACCCGCGCTTTGACGTGCAGAAGTCGCGTTCAAGGGGGAAGATTTTTACGCTTACGACGGACACTAATCTTGACGGCAAGCTGAACATTGACGACCTGCAGTGGAATTATCTTGAGGGCGACGGCGATTTCAGGAGCGATGAAGTAAAGCGCCTGCGAGATGAGGCGGACGTTATCATCACAAATCCGCCGTTCAGTCTGTTCAGGGAATTTCTTGCCTGGATTATGGAGGCTGAAAAAAAGTTTGCGATTATCGGGAATATGAACGCGATTACTTACAAAGAGGTTTTTCCGCTGATTAAGGAAAATAAAATTTGGTTGGGGTGCAGTATAAGCAGTGGCGATAGAGAATTCGGTGTTCCAGATAATTATCCGCTGGAAGCGGCAGGGTGGCGGATTGATGAAAACGGAAAGAAATATATCAGGGTAAAGGGTGTGAGATGGTTTACAAACATTCAGCACGGTCGCCGGCATCAGCCTCTTTCGCTTATGTCTATGGACGATAACGTAAAGTTTTCTAAGCACAAGGAAATCAAGGGCACGGGGTATGCGCACTATGATAATTACGATGCCATTGAAGTTCCGTTTACTGATGCAATTCCCGGCGACTATGACGGCGTTATGGGCGTGCCGATTTCGTTTCTTGACAAGTACTGCCCGGAGCAGTTTGAGATTATCGGAATGGCACAAAGGAGCTGTCACGATGAATTGCCTGATACAAAGAAATACAGTGATTATGTGCAGATGAACGCTAACGGAACTGTTGAAGGTTCTAACGGAAGAAAAATTGACGAAGCCCCAATTATACAGGGGAGAATGGCAGGAAAAACTTATTATCAAAATGGCGAAGGAAATCAAGTTACATCGCTTTATATGAGAATTTTCATTCGGCGGAAAGGATAAGGGGCTGGTGAAAGCGGTAGGGATTGTAAGGGCGCGAAGCGTTCCGGAGCGGAGCGCAGGAATGAAGTGGGAGCGGAACCCTGAAAAGCCCGGTGCCTGCCTGTCAGGCAACCGCCCGAAAAAAATAAAAATCTATTTATTTGGAGAAAATTTATGACTACGGAACTTAGGACTGATTTAACGGTCAAGGACATTTGCGAAGGGTTCACTTATAACGAATATGAGGGAAAGGGGCTTTTTGGGCTTGCCGGGAAGCTGACTATTCAGCCGGAATATCAGCGTAACTATATTTATGCGGACGGAAAGAAAGATGTTGCGGTTGTGGAGTCAATTCTAAAGGGGTATCCGCTTGGTCTTATTTATTTTAATAAGGTAGGGGACAGGCTGGAGGTTTTAGACGGGCAGCAGAGGATAACGAGTTTCGGGCGGTTTGTTACTGATAAGTTTGCAATAAAGGATTGTCACGGAATGGAGCAGTATTTTTCTGGTCTTGCAGAAGATTTGCAGAAGAAAATTATGGAAACGAAGCTTCTGGTTTATGAGTGTGAGGGAACGGAAAGTGAAATAAAGGAGTGGTTTAAGACTATCAATATTGCAGGAGTTCCTTTGAATGAGCAGGAGTTATTGAACGCTATTCATTCCGGCGAGTTTGTAACTAAGGCAAAGGAAACGTTCAGTAATTCTCAGAATGCAAATGTTCAGAAGTGGAGTGCTTATATTTCCGGCAATGTAAACCGGCAGGATTTTCTTCATACGGCGCTTGAGTGGGTTTCAAAAGGAAATGTCAGCGATTATATGAGTAAGCACCGACACGATACAGAGATTACGGAATTGGGGTCTTATTTTAACAGCGTAATAGACTGGATTTCGTCTGTGTTTCTGGATGTCGAATCAGAAATGAAGGGGCTGGAGTGGGGAAAGTTCTACGAGCTTTATCATAAAAATTCGTACAATCCTGCAGAAGTATCAAAGAAGCTCAAAGAACTGTATTCAGATTTTTTTGTAAAAAACAAAAAGGGGATTTATGAATATATTTTGAATGGTTGTCAGCAGCCTCAGCTTCTTGATATCAGGATGTTTGATGAGCCTACAAAAAAGACTGTTTATACAAAGCAGACCGCTGATGCAGAAAGCAAGGGGATTTCAAATTGTCCGCTTTGTGCGATGGGGGCAGACGGCAATAAGAGCAGGATTTATAAACTTGCGGAAATGGACGCTGACCACGTGACTGCCTGGAGCAGGGGCGGTGCGACTGATATTTCAAACTGTCAGATGATTTGCAAGAGCCACAACAGGGCGAAGGGGAACAGGTAAGTTTTTTTTCGCGGTTGGTTTTTGTGGGTGTGTGAGTGTGGGTTGGGGCGGTGGTTGTTGTGCGTTCGTGGTGGCGTGGGGCGGGCGTGTTCGTGTGTGGGCTTTCCGTTTTTATTTTATCATCGCTTGACAGTATTAAATAACATTGTTATTATAACGCTGTTATTTAATGAGAGGTCGGTATGCGGACTAAGGACAATCTTGCGGTAGAGAAAATTCTTGAATGTGCAAAGGCTGAATTTATGGAAAAGGGCTTTGCGGATGCTTCTATGCGGACGATTGCTGAAAAAGCCGGGTACACGACGGGAATTCTTTACAGCCGGTTTTCTGACAAAAACGAGCTTTTCCGCGAGCTTGTAGAAAAGGGCGCGAGCGAGCTTTACGATTATTTTTGCTTTATGCAGGACGAGTTTGCTTCTTTTCCGGCACAACGGCAGAAAACGGAAATGCACTCTTATGTTGACGGAAAGGTCGACAGAATGGTCGATATAATTTACGGAAATTTTGATGCGTTCAAGCTGATTGTGTGCAAGTCCGCCGGTTCAAGTTACGAATACTACATTGACAAGATGATTGACGTTGAAACGAAAAATACCGTGCGGTTCATCAAGATGCTTCAGAACGAGGGAATTAAAATAAACGAAGTCCGCGCGGATTTAAATCATATTCTTGCGAGCGCGCTTTTTAACGGAATGTTTGAAGTTGTGGCTCACGATTTGCCAAAAGAGGACGCGCTGTCTTACATCAAGCAGCTTCAGTATTTTTTTAATGCCGGGTGGGATAAGATTTTGGGCGTGTAAAGATTGGCTTTGTAATTGGAAAATGTGCAGGGAAAATTCCTGCATTATTTTTTACCGTGTAAGTTAGCGATTGCTAATTATAGTTATATTATGGAGGTTCTATAATATGAAGAAATCAAATATTTCTTCTTTGATGGCGTATGCAGGAAAACACAGGTTTTTAACGTATGCGTCCTGGGTCTTGTCTGTGGTAAGTACAATTTGCGGTCTTGCGCCTTTTGTCCTTATTTTCTTTATCATAAAAGAAGCGGTGGAAGTTGCGCCTGATTTTTCAAAGGCGGTGCACATTGTGCAGTACGGGTGGCTTGCCGTAATTTTTGCCGTTGCGACAATCGTCATTTATTTTGGCGCTTTGATGTGTTCGCATTTGTCGGCTTTCAGGATTGCAGGGAATATCCGCAAAAACACTATGGCGCATATTTCAAAACTTCCGCTTGGTTTTATTTCGGAAGAGGGAAGCGGAAAAATCCGGCGTATCGTAAACGACAGCAGTAAGGCGACGGAAACTTATCTTGCGCACCAGCTTCCCGATATGGCAGGAGCGATTGCTACTCCTTTTGCACTGATTGTAATGCTTTTTGTGTTCGACTGGCGTTTTGGAATTGCAAGCCTTATTCCTATAATTCTTGGTTTTTTGTGTATGTTCAAAATGGTAGGCCCTCAGATGGCGGCGGATATGAAAAATTACAATGATGCGCTTGAACAGATGAATAATCAGGCTGTGGAATATGTGCGCGGAATTCCTGTAGTAAAGACGTTCGGGCAGACTGTTCATTCGTTTAAAAAGTTTCAGGGTGCGATAGACAACTATTACAAATTCTGCGTTTCGTATTGCAAAAAATGCCGTCAGCCTATGCTTTGGTACACGATGTTTGTAAACAGCACTTTTGCGTTTTTAATTGCGCTTGCTTTTATTCTTACGGGCGGACAGGCGGTTATGCAGGACGTTCTTTTGAATTTCATTTTTTACATCATTCTTTCTGCGGTCATTACGACTTCGCTTACAAAAGTTATGTATATGAGCGAAAACGGAATGATTGTTTCTGATGCCCTTGCGCGTATTCAGTCTATACTGGACTTAAAGCCGCTTGCACAGGTTGAACAGAGCGAAGTTCCGAAAGACAATTCAGTTGAATTTGAAAAAGTGACTTTCAGATATTCTAACGCAAATAGCGATGCACTTTGCGGTGTTTCGTTCAAGGTGGATGCAGGGCAGATGATTGCACTTGTAGGCCCGAGCGGCGGCGGAAAAACTACTGTGGCAGGGCTTGTTTCTCGGTTCTGGGACGTTACGGGCGGTTCTGTAAAAATCGGCGGTGTAGATGTAAAAAATATCCGCAACGAAGATTTGATGAACGAAGTGGGTTACGTTTTTCAGGACAGCAAACTGCTTAAAACTTCGATTTTTGAAAACGTAAGGCTCGGTAAACCTGATGCAGGCGAAAGCGAAGTTTTGAGTGCGCTCCATAAGGCTCAGTGCGACGACATAATCGCTAAAATGCCGGACGGAATTCACACTGTAATCGGCACAAAGGGAGTTTATCTTTCCGGCGGTGAACAGCAGAGGATTGCCATTGCAAGAGTCATTCTGAAAAATGCGCCTGTCGTAATTCTTGATGAGGCGACGGCATTTGCAGACCCGGAAAACGAAGTTCTTGTTCAAAAGGCATTCTGTGAACTTTCAAAAAACAAAACTGTAATAATGATAGCGCACAGGCTTACTACAGTAAAAAACGCGGACAGGATTTTTGTTTTGAAAGACGGTCAAATCGAAGAAAACGGAACGCACGATGAACTTTTGAAAAACGGACGGCTTTATTCAAAAATGTGGAATGACTATCAGACTTCTATCAGCTGGAAAGTTGGAGGTGAAAAATGATAAACGGTATTATGAAAAAATTTGCACTTTCAAGGGAAGGTGCAAAGGGATTTTTAACGGCGGTGATTGCCTGCGTTGCACAGGATTTGGCTTTGATTGTTCCTGTGAGCCTGCTTTATTTTCTTGTGCAGGATTTTATGAGCGGTTCTGCCGTTCCTGCCGGGCATTATGCCCTGTTCGCCTTTGGCTCTGTTGGCGCGCTGGCTTTGATTTATTTTATGGCGTGGTGGCAGTATGATGCAACGTATTTTACGACTTACCGCGAATCTGGAGTAAAGAGAGTTTCGCTTGCAGAAAAATTGCGCAAACTTCCGCTGTCGTTCTTTGGCAAAAAGGATCTGGCTGACCTTACGAATACGATTATGGGCGACTGTGCAACGACGGAACAGATGATGTCGCATTATGTTCCGCAGTTCTGGGGTTCGATAATTTCGACCTGTCTGATTGCGGTGAGTATGTTCGTTTTTGACTGGCGGATGGCGATTGCGGCTTTGTGGGTTCTGCCTTTAACGCTTTTTATAGTTGCGGTTTCCAAAAAGGCGCAGAATTATTTTACGCGAAGGCAAGTAAATGCACAGGTTGAAGTTGAAAGCGGCGTTCAGGAATGTCTTGAATGTATAAGGGAATTGAAAAGCAGCAATGCCGAAAAAAAATATTTGCAGGGTCTGAATAAAAAAATCGAGATGCTTGAAAACAGGCAGATTAAAAGCGAACTTGGGGCGGCGATGTTCGTAACTCCGTGTTCGATGATTTTAAAACTCGGCATTGCGACTGTTGCGATTGCCGGCGGAACTCTGCTTGCACAGGGTGAAATTCCGCTCGTAACTTTTTTTATGTTCCTGCTTGTCGTGTCGCGCATTTACGAACCGCTTACTGCCGCGCTCCAAAATCTTGCGGCGATGAATTCTTTGCAGGTGAACATTGACAGAATAAACGATATGCAGAATATCCCGGAACTTACAGGCGGAAAAGAATTTGCACCTGACGGATACGACATTGAATTTAAAAATGTCTGCTTTTCGTATAACTCAGGCGAAACTGTTTTGTCTGACGTTTCGTTTGTTGCAAAGCAGGGCGAAGTTACGGCTCTTATAGGTTCTTCCGGCGGCGGAAAGTCTACGGCTGCCCGGCTTGCTTCGCGGTTCTGGGACGTGGACAAGGGCGCAGTTTTGCTCGGCGGAATTGACGTAAAGCGAGTTGACCCGGAAAAACTTCTGGAATCTTTTTCAATCGTGTTTCAGGACGTAACGCTTTTTAACAACACTGTAATGGAAAACATCAGAATTGGAAGGCAGGGCGCGACTGACGAAGAAGTAATGCAGGCGGCAAAGGAAGCCCAGTGCGATGAGTTCATTCAGAAACTGCCTGCCGGCTACGAAACGGAAATCGGCGAAAACGGCTATCTGCTTTCTGGCGGTGAACGTCAGCGCATTTCGATTGCACGTGCGCTTTTAAAAGATGCGCCTGTAATTCTGCTTGACGAGGCGACGGCTTCTCTTGATGCAGAAAACGAAACGCTTATTCAAAATGCAATTTCACGCCTTATCAAAAATAAAACGGTTCTGATTATTGCCCACAGAATGAGGACAGTTGCAGGTGCAGACAAGCTTGTCGTCCTTGACGGCGGTAAAGTTGCCGAGCAGGGAAGTCCTGCCGAGCTTATAAAACAGAACGGAATTTACAAGCGTATGACAGAACTCCAGTCACAGTCAGCAGAGTGGAAAATGTAAAAAAAAACGGCTGTCCGAAAGAAGAATTATTCTTCCAAACGGACAGCCGTTTTCAATTTATACATAGAAAAAAACAAACAAATCAAGCGGAACAGATTTTTTTGAATGAGACAATACAAACTGGCGCATACATACACAGCAGAGTTAACCGCTGCCATAATCCTTCGTTTGCAATAAATGTACCGGCGAATGTTTGTTTGTCTGCCATTACGAAAAGAACAAAAAACAAAACGGCTAATATAAAGAATATTATTGATACAATTCCGTTTATCAAATCATTAGAATTTATTGACAATATTCCTATAATCAGTGGTGCAAAAGTTAAGACAAAAAAGCCTAGAACAGAACCGAAGCCGTGTATTTTAGCTGATATTGTTGACAGTTCTTTTGTTTCATCGACAGGAAAAATGCCGGATAAAATACAGCCACCGACAGCATAAATCAAAAGCACGATAAACAGACAAGATGCAAGTACCGGCGATTTGTCTGCATATAAATTATACAGACAAAAATTTCCGCATAGAAACATTAAGCCGGCAGTTACCAGCCAGATATCGTAAAGAATGTGAACAGGACTGTTTTGAGCTCCAAGCAGACTCATTACCATAGTACGATGATTATAGTTTTTACAGAACAGAGCTAAAATGAAAGGAATGAGTATGTCTCCGATTGTTGCGATAATGAGAAAATAAAATCCTATGTTTGACTCTGTAAATTTTTTACATAAATTGATATACACGAACTGTCTCCTTTTTTTTCAGACTTTTTATAGATTATTATACAAGTAACAGGTCAGTGACACAATTCTTTCCGACATCACCGCCACAGTTTCTAGAACAAAACGCTTGCTTTTATGAAAACTGTGCTTACGTCTTTGTAATCGCCGTAGTCGCCTTTGTTTTCTATTCCCGGGATAAAAATGTATGCACCGCCGGAAAGTTTTATCTGGTCTGTCAGGCTGTACGAAATTTCTGGTGTCAGGGCGGAATCAAAATCATTCAGTCCTAAAACGCCGCTCAAAGATATTTCCAGAAGTTCCGACGCGAACGTTTTTGAAACGCTGACTGTAATTCCGTGGCTGTACTGGTGTTCACGCTTTATGTCCTGCACGTCGCCAAAAATGCAGCTTGCGTAATATTGCGCCGTAATCACCCAGTCAGAAGGCATCCAGTCAATTCCCAAAAGCGCGTCAAGCTGATTGTGCTTTTCAAAGTACGCGGTTTTGCCTGCGCCCGCATTTGAAATTATTTTTTTTGCCGAAAGCTGAATGTTTCTGTCCGGGAAGAACGCCGCCTCTGCCCTTAAAACTGTGCTTCCGACAGGCACTGCAATATCACCGCCGAACATCAGCACGCGCTCGTAAGAACCCGAAACCGCAATCTCCGACGGAAGCAAAGAGCCGTCAGTCTTTACGGCATAGTTTATAAGCGGAATGTTGTCAAATCCGTAAAAGCCGTACAGCGAAAAATCGAGCGCAGAAAAATATGCTGAAAATTTTATTCCGTATTCGCCGTTTTGAATTTTGAGTTCCGGTTTTGCAAAATCATTGAGCGTTATGGGAACAGAAAACGTTTTGTTCACTGCGGAAACAGGAATGTCGACTGATGACGGCACGATAATTTTTCGCAAGGTATTGTTTTTTTCAAGCGGAAGTTTTGCGCCCCTGAAAAACGGAATCCAGTACGCATCAAGCGAAACTGAACCTGCTGAAAAACTCAGGCGCAGTGCATCAATTCCAAGTTTGTCATCTTCAAGAAAAAGCGAACTCATATCTTTCGGGCAGATGATGTCTGTAATTGAAATTGCATCCGCCTTTCCCCAGCTTGTTTTCTGCCGTCCGAGTCTGAATCCAAAAAACGCCGAAGTCCAGTCGATGTACGCTTCGTCAAAATTTCCGTCAAATTTATTCATAACGGCATTGTAAGAAACAGAGCCTTCTGTCTTAAAACTTCCGTCTCCGCAGTAGCCTTCAATTTTTCCGTGAGCAAGAATTTCGCCTGTGGAAAATCTGCCGGCGTTTGAATTTTGCGAATTTGTGTCAGTTACGAACACGCCCCAGGTAGTTTCAAGTCCGCCAGAAAAATCAATTCCGCTTTGCTGTGCAAAAACTGCCGCAGACAAAATCAGCACCAGTGCAAAAACCGTCTGTTTTTTTAATGAGTAAATCATCACAACTCCCTGTTTTATTTTAATCACCAAAAAAATGAATTATTTTATTCGTTCTTTTTCCAGCGCGTTTACAGTGAAAAGCGAATCGTCAATGTTCAGATTGTAGGAAACGTTTTTCATTTCTATTAATGTGCTGTGTTTTTTCTGAACGTTCTCCATAAGCATTTTCTGAGTTGTCCACCAGCCGTCAATTTTTTCTATGCCGCTGCAAAAAAGTTTTCGGCTGAGCGCGCCCTGTCTGTCGTAATATTCGCCTTTTGCAAGAAGAAAATTGTCTTTCCTTATCCACAAAATTCTGCGCGGATTTTTTTCTGCAGAATCTTTTGCAACGGCTTCGACTTTGTAGCAGGAAACGCCGTCAACGTCCTCTTCGCCAAGCAGTGTGAACGTGTCTTTTGAAAGCGCGCGGTCGCCCATATCTTCGTAGGTAAAATCTGTTCCCATAAAATCGCCTTCGCTGTCAGAACCGCTTATACGGCGGACTTTTTTTAAGGCAGGCATATAAAGCCAGTTGTCGCTGTCTTTTTTTGAGCCGTCCGGTTTTTCCTTGTACTCAAACATCAGGTAGCCGACACCTGCAACATCTTTTGGCGTTGTAAAAATAATTATCGTTTTTGTCGTATCGCCGAATTCTTTTGAAAGTTCCTTTACTTCGCGAATTCGCGTCTTTCCGTTTTTGTCTGTCAGCGTCATTGTTGCCGTATACGAAGAAGTCTGTGCCGTCGGAACTTCGTCAGCCTTTTTCATAATTTCGTAGCCTGTAAGGCTCTGTGCAAAACAGCTTGCGCCAATGCTTAAAGCAGTCAGCGCACAAAACATAATTCCTTTTTTCATAAAAATACCTCACTTAGTTTTTATTTTTTTTGTATGGTTTGAGAATGTAAATCAATAACGGCGTAAGAGTGTAGTCTGCACCCAGCGCGCCGAGAAGTCCTGCAATCGAGAGAATTCCAATTCGTGAAAGTGCCGTCATCGGACTGAAGATGAACACAAAGAACATTGCGCACAAAATCAAAGTCGTCATCGCCATCGTTTTTCCTATTTCGCGGAACGTCAGGATTATCGCATTTTTGTAGTCATATCCCTGTTCAAGTTTTGACTTAATGTGATTTACCATGTGAATCGTATCGTCAACGGCAATTCCCAAAATCATCGGCATTACAGTCATCGTAATCATATCAAGCGACATTTTGAAATATCCCATAATTCCGCCGATAAAAAGAACTGGCGCAATATTCGGAATCATTGCGATAAGTCCTGTCTTTATTCCTGCAAATGCCAAAATCAAAAGGATTGCAATAATTATGAACGAACCGGCAAAAGACTTAAGTTCGCCCGTAACGATTTTTCCGTTCATTTCTGCGTAGTTTACGACTTCTCCGACAACGGAAGTTTTTGCCACTCCTGCAAAAATCTCTTTTCCTTTCTGCTTAATCTGAGCAAGTTCGTCTACCATTTTGCTTGCATCGTAGCCGTTAAGTTCTACGTGAATGAAAGTCGTTTTGTAGTCCGCGTCCATCTGACTGTACAGGCTGTCTGCGTCCGTAATTTCGTAGAGGAACAGAAGCTGGGTGAGCAAATCTTCTTCGTCAGGAATTGCGTAGAACGATTTGTCGTCGTCGTTCAGCGTTCTGTTCATTTCCTTGACCATTTCGAGCAGGGAAGAAACGCGCGGTTTTCCGTTTGAAACTTTTGTCATTTCAAGGTTTCCGAGGAATGTTTCCATCAGTTCGATTTTTTTCATATTCTCGGGATTTTTGAGCGCGTCGTCATCGTCAAATTCAATCATCACGTTGTAGTCATAAAGACTTCCGAGCTTGCCGGAAAGCATATCAAGAAGCCTTGCAACGTAAGGAATTTTTTTGCCCATAGTTTCGGTGTAGTCCATATTCACTTTCATCTTGAAAAGTCCGGGAATCTGCAAAATCATCACGAGCGAGCAGACAATCGTAATGCTTTTTGAATGTTTTAAAAGCCAGCCGCCAGCCCTGCCGAACATTACGTCTGTTTTTGTTGAACCTGTATTTTCCTGAGTTGAACTGTCAGGCGCCCTGTCTTTTCCGAAACTCAAGAAAATCGGAATACAGATAATTACGTAAACGAAAACAGAAAAAACGATTGCCGCAGAAATTCCGCCGACCCATCGTAAAGGTCTTATTCCTGCAAACAAAAATGAAATGAGCGAAGCAACAGTTGTGATTACTGTGAACAAAATCGGCCAGGCTGTTTCTTCTACTGCCTGAATGACAGATTGTTTTCGTTTTCCCGACCGCCTGAAAAACAGCCTGAACTCGTTTACATAGTGAATTGTGTAGCCTACCGACAGTGCCATTCCAAGAAGGACAGGAAGGGCAACCATCGTAGCATCTCCTGCAATTCCAAGCCAGGCGTTAATTCCCATTACAGAGGCAATTCCGCAGATTGTCGCAATAGCCGGAACGATGACACCGCGCAGAGAACGCACGAATAAAATAAGGCACAAAACCATAACGATAAAGCCGATTATAATTCTTACTGTACATTCGTGATTTGTAACTTCTGTTTCTTCGTATTCTGTGTAAGACATTCCTGTAGGCAAAAGTTCGTATTCGTCTGAGTCAAACTCGCCGGAAAAAAGAATGTTCCGTATGTGCGGAACGATATTTGTCTGTGCGTAATCAAGTCCGCCTTCGTACGGTTCAAATGAAAGTGAAATCCAGGTTTCCTTGCAGTCGTCTGAAATGATTTTATTTACAAGCGATTCGCGGCTTAAAATAAATTCTGCTTTTTCAGAAATCTCTGCGGGATTTTCTGGAATTCCATCTTCAAAAGGGCTGACCATTTCAAAGCCGTCTTCTGTTGCCTGCGGAATTGAAAGGTTTGTCGTAAGCGACGTAACTTTGTCTGCATAAGGAACTTCGTTTTCAAGGCGTTCGCTCAAACGCTTTATTGCAGAAAGACATTCCTTTGAAAAAACGTTTTCCGAGCGGACTAGAACCATAAAAGAATCCTGACTTCCGAATAGCCGTTCAAAATTGTCCTGATCGATTTTTATCTGACTTAGGTCGTCGAACCATTCTTCTTCATTTGAAGAAAGTTTTAGTTTTGGAAGCCCTGCGCAGGCAAGAACAGTAAAGGCGAGTAACCCTGCAAGCAGTGCAATGCGGTGTTTTATCTGCCATTTTGCAATTCTGGCAAAAACTGAATTAATGCTGGTAATTTTCATATATGCTCCGTATATATTAAGAATTTATCAAAAGTGATAACATTGTTACCTGATAACAGTGTTATTTTAGTGATAACAATGTTATCGTGTCAATACATTATTGTTTATTTTTTTAATTTTTTTTATACTAAAGGGAATGTCAGAAAATTCATCGGAAACTAGAAAAAAAATTCTCCAGAGCGCACAGGCTGAATTTTTGGAAAAAGGTTTTACAAATGCTTCTCTTCGCACGATTGCATCAAATGCAAATCTTACGACTGGCGCAATGTACCGCCATTTTAAAGACAAAGATTCTCTTTTTTGCGCTTTAGTTGATGATGTAATTGACTACGTTCAGAATCTGGTCAATTCTGTCGGAATTGAAATGCACAAAAACGAAACGAACGTGTTTTCCGCCGAGCACAATCAGAAAGAAAGACAGATTATGCACGACTTAATCGAACACATTTATTCGCATTTTGATGCGTACACCCTGCTCCTTACAAAAGCCGCCGGAAGTACCCACGAAAATTTCCTAACGGAAACCTGCGACTTGTATACTGAAACGTGCATAAAAATCCTTGACTGGATGCGCTCAAAAAATCCCTCGCTAAAAAAAATCGACGGTCTGACTATGCACGTCGTCGCCTCGTCCTTAGTAAACGCCCTCGCAGAAATCGTATTCCACAAAATCCCAAAAGATGAAGTCTACGGATTTATCGACAACATTCAGGAGTTCTCGTCTTCAGGATTAATGCACATAATCGGCGCATATTGAACATAACAAAGCGCTTTTACTGATTTTTTATCAGGGTTTGTGCAATTGCACTATTTATTTGCGAATTTCTAGTTGCAGGTATATAATAGTAAGCAATAAACTTATTTCATTAGGAGGAATTTATGAAATTAATGGTAAAGAATGGGCTTATTGCAGCTGGAGTTCTGCTCGCACTTTTTTCAACAGGCTGTGCTTCAACTTCAAAGGAGATGACGGCAAGTCAGGCAGTGGGCGCAGGTTATTCACCTGCCGCATTGTACAGAGTAACTGTAAGCGGAAATGCAAAATCGTACACAACTTCTAAAGCACGTGAACAGGTTACAAACTATCTTCAAGTAGAAGGCGGTTTTACTTTTGTTAATCAGGAACGCGTAAATGAAATTTATGTGAGCGTAAAAGAAAAGGCAGAAAAAAAGGCAAAGCGAAAAAATGTTACGGATACAATTTTTGGCAAAAAATCAATTCTCGATGCAATAACTGCCGATGCAGAAGATGATGCCGTTTTTTATGCAAGCGATGTTTACAGTGCAATTTCAAAAGAACTTAAATGCAAATATTTTGTAAAAGTAAATGTGAACGCCGGCATTGCTTCGTTCAGAAAAAGCGCAGAAATGGAAAAACCTGTAAAACCGCTTGCTGAAACAACTGTTTATATTTACGACAAAAAAGCAGAACTGAAAAAAGAAATTCACGCTATTTATGCTTCGCCTGTAATGGATATGGCAAAAATTCAGGATAAAGCTGAAATTACAAAACTTTTCCCTGATTTAATTGAAAAGTCTATAGCCCTTGCCGCAGAAAATCTTGATAAAAAAGAAAAACTTTTTGAAATCAACATTCTCAAGCCTGAAACTATAGAACTTGTTACAAACTCACAAACTCCTGCTGCAATTTCAACTTTTGAGTAAAATCTCTTTTTTTGTATGAAGTACAGAAACTGATAAGAATTTTCTGCACTTCATACATTGTTACATTCAATGTTAACAATCAGCCGGAGGGAGTTATTATTGAAATACACCTGTTGACTGCAACAAATGCCGGTCTGTCTGTCCGCGTGCTTTGGGGAAATAGGTTGTTCGTAGCAATCCTGTAAAAATCTCCCCTCTCCACAACTTATCGGCAAAATATAAAGTCCATTTTAATGCTGAAATTCACTTTATATTTTGCCGATAACGTGTTATAATTTTGCCGATGGGTAAAATCAAATATATTTCTGCAGAAGAAGCATCTCAAAACTGGAAAATCAGCGAACGAAGTGTCAGAAATTATTGTGCTCACGGAAGAGTTGAAGGTGCCGTTCTTGAAGGCAAGACATGGAAAATTCCTTCTGATGCCAAAAAACCTGAGCGGAAAATCCGCCATTCTTCCAGCGACAAAACTCTTATTTCGTTTTTGAAGCGCGAAAAGGAAACCGGACTTAAAAGCGGCATTTATCATAAAATTCAAATTGAACTTACCTTTAATTCAAACCACATTGAAGGCTCAAAGCTTACCCACGACCAGACCCGCTTTATTTTTGAAACGAAAACTCTCGGCATAACGGACAAGGTCGTAAAAATTGATGACATTTTGGAAACTGTAAATCACTTTCGTTGCATTGACCTTATTATTGAAGGAGCAAAAGCAAAGCTTTCGGAAAGTTTTATAAAGCAGCTGCATTTTATTTTGAAGTCCGGCACGACTGACAGCCAGAAATCCTGGTTCAGGATTGGTGATTATAAGATGCTTGAAAATGAAGTCGGCGGAACTGAAACTGCCAAGCCTGCTGAAGTGTCTGGCAAAATTAAAGCCTTGTTAGAAGAATACAATTCAAAACAAAAAATTACGTTTGACGACATTCTTGATTTTCATGTGCACTTTGAGAAGATTCATCCTTTTCAGGACGGAAACGGGCGCGTGGGCAGGCTTATAATGTTTAAGGAATGTCTTAAGCACAATATTGTTCCGTTCATCATTACGGAAGAGTTGAAGATGTTTTATTACAACGGCATCAAGAAATGGAAGAACGAGCGTGGTTATCTTCGCGACACTTGTCTTACAGCCCAGGATACGATGAAGGAAACTTTGGATTATTTCGGGATAGAGTATTAGGGAAGTGCTGATTGACACTGAAAAATCCTCAGGTAGGATTTATTCAGTGTTTCCTTAGAGGAAAAAAGTTCTGCATCAATCTTTCAAGATAAAATTTTCTACATAACACGCAGCGCCGTCCTCGTTGTTCGTTTTTGTTATGCCGTCGGCGGCTGCCTTTACCTGCGGAATGGCGTTTCCCATTGCAATTCCTTTTCCGCAGAGTTTTAACATTCCGATGTCGTTAAAGTCGTCGCCGAACGCAAGAATTTCCTGCGGGGAAATGCCCAGGTTTTGGCAGAGAATTAAAATGGCGCTTTCTTTTGTCGCACTTGCCGGTGAAAATTTGTACCAGGGAATGTCGGAAAACGGCAGAAAGTCGCAGGCAGGAACGCTTTGCGAAATTTCCTTTGCTTTTTCCGGGTCGTCAGTCTGAACGCAGATTTTCATTGCCGGCTGAACAAAATTCTCAAAATCATCGTAAATTGAATTATCCGCATAGTCAGTTGATTTGTCCTTTTGCCTGTTCCAGAAAATTCTGTCAATTGTGTCAAGTGTAATTTCGCAGTCTGCACCGCATACTGTTCCGGCAGTTTTCAAAAGTGCGCGCGTTTCTTCGATTGAAAATGAAGTGGCGTGGATCAGATTGCCGTTGCGGTAAATGACTGCGCCTCCGTTACAGATACAGATGTCGGGATTGATTTTCTTTTCAAACGGAATGATGTTCGGTTTGCCGCGTGATGTGCAGAAGCCTACAAGAATTCCGCGCTGTCTGCATCGTTCAAAAATTTGCGCTGAATAGTCAGAAATCGTTTTGTCCGAGTGGAGCAGAGTTTCGTCAAGGTCTAATAAGATGAGTTTTGTTTCCATAAATTAGTTTAGCGTGAAATGAAAAATCGGGCAAGCGGTCGGCAGTTACAAGTTTTTTCTCTATAGGGAAAAAACTTGTAAAAAATCACAAGTTTTTATTATGTAGAGAAAAAACTTGACAGAAAACACTGATAGTTATAGTCTGTAGATGTGGAAGAAAACGTAATCACTCGCGAAACATATATAAATCATCTTGAAAAATGGCGTGAAAAAAAAGTCATTAAAGTCATAACCGGAATACGCCGTGCCGGAAAATCATCTTTGTTTACGATGTTCATCGCCCATCTTAAAAATACGGGAGTTCAGGAAAATCAGATTGTTTATTTAAATCTTGAAGATATGGCTCATTCGGCGCTTCTTGATTCTAACGAGTTGTATAACTATATCAGCGCCTGTCTTGTTCAAAATAAATATACATATATTTTTATTGATGAAGTTCAGAATTGTGCAGGTTTTGAAAAGGCAATAAACAGTCTTTCGTTAAAGCCGTCTGTCGATATATATTTGATAGGCAGTAATGCTTATTTTCTTTCCGGCGAACTTGCAACGCTGCTTTCGGGGCGTTACATAACGATAGAGGTTTTGCCGCTTTCGTTCAAGGAATACTTGAAATTTAAAAACGCTGACAGTTCATCGCTTTCGTCTGACAGTAAAAAAAGTTTTTTCAGCACATATATGAATTGCGGTCAGCTTCCGTATCTGGCGTTTATAAATGATGATATGCAGCTTGTCAGGGATTATCTTGAAGGAATTTTGAACACAATCATTATAAAAGATGTTGCCGTCCGTGCAAAAATAAATGAAATTCTTTTGCTTCAAAAAATTATAAAATGTATCTGTGATTCAGTCGGAAGTCAGGTGTCGGTAAAAAAAATCTCGGATACGCTCATTTCAAGCGGTCGGAAAGTTTCTGTAAACACTGTGGAACAATATGTCCGCGCCCTCTGTGACAGTTTTATTTTTTATCAGGTGGCGCGCTTTGATATTCGCGGCAGGCAGGTTTTAAAGACGCTGGAAAAATATTATATTGCAGATACAGGGCTTAGGAATATAATGACAAATGCGCAGTCAAATGATTTTGGGCATCTTGTTGAAAATATTGTCTATCTTGAACTTCGACGTCGTTATTCAACTGTAATGATTGGAAAATCAGACAGGGAAGAAATCGATTTTGTCGTAAAAAATGGTCAGGACTTTATGTACATACAGGTTTCGGTGACTGTTCTTGACAGTGCCGTGCTTGAACGCGAATTAAAGCCGTTGCGGCATATCAAAGACAATTATCCAAAACTTCTTCTTACGCTCGATGATTTTATCCCTGAGGCAAGCTATGACGGAATCATTCACAAAAATATAATCAACTGGCTTTTAGAATCATAAACCCTTGCGGTTGCGAGGTCTATATAAATTTCAAAATCTCCCTTTTATATTCTTCTGCAAGTTTTTTGGTCGGCCAGGCGGACTGGTTTGCGGGGCTTGTTGACGGAAGGCAGGAAAAGGGCGTGCTGTATTTTTGGGCGCAGTGTTTTTTGTAAAGGTTGAAGGCGGTTTTTCCCGTGCAGCAGATGTGCGCGATTTTTGAAGAGGCGAGGATTTCTGAAAAATCGTTGGGAAGTTCTTTTTTTATGGAAGAATCTGATGCGCCGGAAATTTCACATTCAGAAAGGACGTCCCAAAGCGCGATGTTGTGGCGTTTTAGAAAGTCGATGCGTTCGGCAATTGCTGCATTTTTATCTTTGTCATTGTTTTTGTGCAAAAACTCTTCGCCGAAAATCCGTGCCAGCACCGGCCAAAACCTGTTCTGCGCGTGCATATAAAAAAATCCTGCCTCGCGCGATGCCGGAGAAGGCATAGTTCCCAAAATCAAAATGCGGCTTTCCGAGTTCCAGACCGGCGCGATTGTGTGCGTTACGAGCATAAATATATTCTGCGCGGAGAAACATACAGTGTCAAGAAGTATTATTCAGTCGGCAATTTTTTAATAAGGATTATTTAGAAGTTTCCAGATTTTTTAATGCATTGTTTACTGCAACGTTTAAAGTTTTCTTTATTTTATTAATCTGCTGTTTTGAAAAAGAAGTGTTAATTATTTCTGAATCAAATTGAGCGTGTTTATCTGAATAAAAAAGAAGCTCGGGTTTTATTCCTAATCTATCTGCAATCAAAAGTATTAAATCAAATGATGGTTTTGTTATTCCACATTCTATGTTTCCTATTGTTCCATTTGAAACATCGCAGGCTTCTGCTAATTGTGATTGAGAAATTCCTTTTTGCTTTCGATAGTATTTTAAATTATCGATAAAACATTTTTGATAATCAATCATAAACTCATTATAACTGAGGTGCTTTTTTGTTGATATAAATTATAAATGAGTGTATAATTGATTATATAACTCATTTATAATGAGTAACATTGGAGGTAGGCGTATGGACGCAAACAAAATTGACATGTTTTTTATTGCTAATGCAAAAAAACTGCCGGCAGAGAAGGTTGTGCTAATAAAAGAAAAGATGGCACAGATTGATGATTCACGATATTCTACAATTTCAAGCGTAGAGTTAAAAGACCCGACAACAATGCTTCTTATCAGTATTTTTCTTGGAGAAGTTGGTGTTGATCGTTTTATGATGGGAGAAACTGGAATGGGAGTTCTTAAACTTTTAACAGTTGGATTATGTGGAATTTTGTGGTTGATTGATGTAATTGGAATTTCTAAAAAAGTAAAGGAATATAACTATAACGAATTAATGAAAATTTTATAAAACCAAACGGCTGATTTTTTGCATACTTTTTGTAATTGCAAAAAAATCAGCCGTTCAGAAATTCTGGAGGAATAAATGAAAAAACATATTTGCAGTCTAATTATATTTTTAACAGTTTGTGTATTTTCTACTTATGCAAAATCAAATAAATTTCGATATGCATTTATAAGCAATCAAAGCATTGTAATTGGTGATTTTGCTGAAAAACTCGCTGATGAAAAAGTAAATGGTACAACAGTGTTGTCATTAAATTCTGATAAAGAAATCTTTATTGCTGAGTCTGGATTTAATAATGTAAAAAGCTATTACTATGCTGGACAGGTGCAACTTATATATGCAGATTATCGTAAGGATATAAACAATCCAAGTTTAAAATATATTTCTTCATGGTCAGAATTCATGAAATATGTACATGGAAAAATATAATTAGCAGTTATACTAAAAGGGAATTCTTTTTATGACTTGCATTATTAGAGAAATAACAGGAATTCCCTGCCCGACTTGTGGTGTAACGAGGGCTTTACTTTCACTTGTTTCCGGGAATTTAAAGGCATATATGTATTACAATACTTTTGCAGTCCCTCTATGTATTGCAACAGTCTTTATGATTTTCGGGACATATATGAAAAAAAGAAGTTTCCAGATAATCAGTACAATTATTTTATTATTGAATATCCCATACTATATTTACAGATTAGCAGAAGGACTGATTCCGTAGAGTATTTTTATTTTCCAAAAAGGTCAGAATGTGTGCCGGTGTCTACAAGTTCCAGAACCAGAATGTTTTTGTAAAAATAGGTTTTAAGTCCTTTTTTGTAAAGAATGTCGGCGACGGCACATTCGTAGATTCCGCCTTTTGTATTGCCGTCAAGGGTGTTTTCTACGATGTGCTGTTTTATTGAAAAATCTTTCATTGCTATCAAAAGCGACAAATCAGTGGTGTACGCTCTGAAGAAATCTTCCCTCGAATAATCGTCCAGATCAAAGCGGACGTCTGACACAATGTGGCAAAGATGAACGATGTCTGCTTTTAAAAGCCATTCAATGCTGGAAAAATATTTCTGTGCCCTTGCGCCTTTTTCAATTTCCCTGTACTGAAATTTATGATTTTCTTTGTCCAGAAGTTGTCTTGCCAGAGAAAGATAGCATTTTTCTGCCTTTACTTTTTCTTCTGCCGTCGCATAATGAGCAATATCGTATCTGTAATCCTGCAAAAGATTACGCTGAATTCTGTCGGCTTCCCTAAAATCTTTTGTATCGATATATTTCTGGACGACTTCCGGCATTCCACCGATTGCAATATATGTTCGAAAATATTTCATCATTTGGGAATTTATGGCTTCAGGAATGACTTTTTTTTCTTCAGCAAAATCGTACAGGCTTTTTGTAAGTTCCTCAGAAATTCCAATTGCCCACAAAAATTCTTCAAAATCAAGACCATACATTTTAAGGTAATCTACATATCCAACAGGATAAGATGATGCCCTTTTGTAATCGATTCCCAAAAGAGAACCGGAAGCAATTACATCGTATCTGTTGTCCAGCGCCCAGAACTTTAATGAAGTAATTGCCTGTTCAAATTCCTGAATTTCGTCAAGAAAAATCAGGGTTTTCCCCGGTTCAATCTTTTTTTCCGGGAAGCGGAAGTGCATTGCAGTGACCATATCGTCTACAGTTAAATCGCCTGAAAAAATTTCTCTGGCAGACGGCAGCTGTTTGAAATTTATTTCTACACTTTCTTCAAAATTTTCTTCTGCAAAATGTTCTATTGTATATGTTTTCCCGACTTGCCTTGCTCCCTGTACAACCAGGCATTTTTTGTCTTTTGTCTTTGTCCAGTTTTTTAACAGTTCCTCTGCCTTTCTTTTCATTTTAAAATATCCTTAATAATGCTTCATCAATATTTTAGAATACTATTTTAGCACTTAAATCAACATTTTAGAATACTTTTTTGTTGATATATCAACATTTTGGAATTATAGCAGAATACGAAATACCATTCTTGCAGCAGTTGAATTGAATTTGTTCAAAATCAAAGAGGGAGGAGGCCCTCCCTGCGGCTTGAACTCCGTTGCATCCTACCCACCCAACGGGGGAAAATTCCCCCGTAACGCCCCCTTTTGAAAAAAATAACTGCTATGGTTGAAATTCTTTATAGTCTATAATGATTTAAAAGGATTTCTTATGGTAACACCTTCAACGATTTGTCCGTCGTTCAAGTCTTCTGAATACAAAACATTACATTGTGCTTGACTTGCCTTAGTTTGTTTGCCGTAACATTATAAAACTCTTGCAAACATTGTAAAAAAACAGTTATCGTTCATACAGTTCCTTGCGAGACCATTTTAAACCATTTGAATAAACAGGATTTGCATCCATGAGGGCAAATGTCTCAAAAAGCCAGTTAGGAGCCTTTGTTTCTTTTTCTATATTTTCATTCTGACGTTTTTGAAGCAGTTTTGCCAAATATTCAATTATAGCAAGTTGATCTGTATAAGACAGACGTTCAAGTTGATTTTCAAAATCTCTTAATACCATAAGAAATCCACAGGCTATGCCTGTGGTGCGGTAAATTCCATTGCAGACATAAAGACCTCCGAACAGAATTATAGCATATAATTAGAATTTTTCATTGATTTTCAAAGAAAATCACACTCTGTACAGTCCATCCCTGCGAGTTTACAATGTGAGAGCCTTCAATCGAAACACCCCGATTTTTGTGGCTGCAAAAATGACCCCTTATACAAATTTCAAAATCTCTTTTCTATATTCTTCTGCAAGTTTTTCGGTCGGCCAGGCGGACTGATTTGCAGGGCTTGTTGACGGAAGGTAGGAAAAGGGCGTGCTGTATTTTTTTGCGCAATGTTTTTTGTAAAGATTAAAAGCGGTTTTTCCTGTGCAGAAGATGTGCGCGATTTTTGAAGAGGCGAGGATTTCTGAAAAATCGTTGGGAAGTTCTTTTTTAATGGAAGAATCTGACGCGCCGGTAATTTCACATTCAGAAAGAACGTCCCAAAGCGCGATGTGATGGCGTTCAAGAAAGGCGATGCGTTCTTCTATTGCCGCTTTTTTGTCAGTGTCATTGTTTCTGTGTAAAAACTCTTCGCCAAAAATCTGCGCCAGCACCGGCCAAAACCTGTTCTGCGCGTGCATATAAAAAAATCCTGCCTCACGCGATGCCGGAGAAGGCATAGTTCCCAAAATCAAAATACGGCTTTCCGAGTTCCAGACCGGCGCTATTGTGTGCGTTACGAGCATGGCAGGTTTATTTTCCAAAAAGGTCAGAATGTGTGCCGGTGTCTACAAGTTCCAGAACCAGAATGTTTTTGTAAATTTTGTAGATGAGGAGCAAGTCCGGGAGAACGTGACATTCGCGATGTCCTGAATAATTGCCTGTCAGTTCGTGGTCGCAGAAACGTTCGGGGAGGGGCTCGCCTTTTTGCAAAAGGTTTACTGTTTCATGAATTTTTTTGATGTTTTGGGGATTTCGTTTTTCAACGCGTTTCAAGTGTTTTTTAAAACGATTTGTAAATTTGAGTTCATATTTTTTGTCTGCTGTCATTCTTTAATTCCCAATTCATCAAGGAGTTCCTGAAAGTTTTTATACGTTTTTGCGTTAGGGTCGTTTGCGAGTTTTTCGCCTTCTTTGATGGCTTTTTTTAGACTGCGTGACGGTTTGGGATATTCAACTTTGAACGGAATTCCGTCCTGCAAAATGACCTGACGTAAAAACATATTGATTGCGCCGGAAAGCGAAAGTCCGAGCCCTTCGAGAATTTCTGTTGACTGTTCTTTTAACTGTTTGTCTATTCTGATATTTGTTGCTACTGTTTCCATACTTCTAATATAAAGCAAATGATATACAATGTAAAGTAAAATGAACTTGAAGTCGTATGCGGACTTAGGCTTTCTGTTTTCTTTTTACAGGAATCCAGATTTCGCTGTGGTAGTTTTCGTCTGAGGGGTTGCCGTCAGGAGAGTACCATTCGAGGCTGATGTTGCCGTCGATTTCGTAGTCGGGGTTTCCGGGAAGCCACTCAGAATAGATTTTTGTATTTACTGACTGGAGCGACGCAGGAATCGGGCCGATACATTTGAATTTTGCCCATTCAAGTTCCCTGATTTTAACTGTTTTAAGTTCTGCAGGAACTGCACCGCCGTTGTATCTTCCTGCAATCAGATAATTGAACGATGAACAGCCCGCTTCGTCTGAACATACGCCAAATTCGCCGATGCGGTTTTCGATGAACGCTTTTTCTACAGGGGTTTCCGGCTGTTTGCCGTTGAAAAGCGGTATTCCGTATTGTTCCCAGATTTCGTCCCAGAACTGCGGAATTTCTGAATATGCCGTTTCTGTTGAAAAACCGCGTTCAAATCCGATGACAGAAAATTCTTTCATTTTTTCTACTGTAAAATCCATATTATTGCCTCCTGTGATTGTTACGGAAATTGTTATCGGAAGGAAAACTTTTATTGCAGACGGTGTTTCGCGAAGCTGGAGCGGTGAAATTCCATGAAAGCGCGAGAAGGCTTTTGTAAAACTTTCCGGCGTTTCGTAGCGGTATTTATATGCGATGTCGATTATCTTTTCTTTTCCGCGGATAACATCGAGGGCGGCAAGATACATTCGGCGGTTTCTGATATATTCCGAAACTGTAAAGCCTGTCAGAATTTTGAAGCCCTTTTGCATATAAAAACTGCTCATAAAAACATTTTCTGCAACATCATCTGCATTGATGTCGTCATATAAATGTTCTTCCATAAAGTTCACCGACTTCTTCATTGCGGTAATCCATTCCATAAAAATCTCCGTATGAGTTTTGCAAACTCGCTTTAATTTCTTGAATTATAGTACAGCGAAAAAAAATATTTATCCTGTTTTATTTTGTTCAGTTTTGTCATTCTGCTTTTTTAAGCGGACAGGGTGAATGTAGAAAAAACAATGTCATTGCGCTATAATGAACTAATAAAAGATTTTTGTCTAATCTTTTTACGTTTTTTCCTTGGGGTAATTATGAAAATCGAAACAAAATGTTTACATTCCGGCTATAGTCCTAAAAACGGAGAACCGCGCGTTGTGCCTATCGTTCAGAGTACGACGTACCGCTTTGATTCCTGTGATCACGTTGCAGCACTTTTTGACAAGCCTACTGAATTTATGTATTCGCGCTTTGCAAATCCTACGTGCGATGCCGTCGAGAAAAAAATTGCCGATATGGAAGGCGGCGTTGGCTGTATGCTTGCCTCAAGCGGTCAGGCGGCTACGCTCTGTTCAATTTTAAATCTTTGTTCTGCCGGCGACAGTTTTATTGCTTCGTCCTCAATTTACGGCGGAACAATAAACCTTTTTGGTTTTACGCTTAAAAAACTTGGAATAGAATGTATCTGGGTTGATGTGAACGCAAGCTACGACGAAATTGTAAAGGCATTCAAGCCGAATACAAAATGTGTTTTTGGCGAAACGATTGCAAATCCGGCGCTTACGGTGTTCGATTTTGAAAAATGGGCAAAGGCGGCGCACGAAAACAACGTTCCGCTTATTGTGGACAACACTTTTGCAACTCCTGTTCTGTGCCGTCCGTTTGAGTGGGGCGCAGACATCGTAATTCATTCAACGACAAAATATATGGACGGACACGCTGTTCAGGGCGGCGGTGCGATTGTTGACAGCGGAAATTTTGACTGGGAAGATGCGTACAAAAAAACGCACAAATTTGCCGATATGGTCGAACCTGACGAAAGCTATCACGGACTTTGCTATGTGAAGGATTTTGGAAAGGCGGCGTACATCGTAAAGGCACGCACTCAGCTGATGAGGGATTTCGGCTGTTATCCGGCTGCCCAGAGCGCGTTCTATCTGAATATGGGACTTGAAACGCTTGCCGTAAGAATGCCGCGCTACTGCCAGAACGCAAGGACAGTCGCAGAATATTTTAAAAAGTCTGACAAAATTGCTTCCGTTTCGTATCCGGGACTTCCGGGCGACCGCTACTATGACCTTGCACAGAAATATCTTCCCGACGGAACAAGCGGCGTAATTTCAATCAGCATAAAGGGCGGACGGAGTGCCGCAGTGCGTTTTATGGACGCGCTCCAGCTTGCAAGCGATGAAGTTCACGTTGCGGACATTCGTACCTGCGTCCTTCACCCTGCAAGCGCAACTCACCGCCAGCTTACGGACGAACAGCTTGTAAAAGCCGGAATTGACGGCGGAATGGTACGGTTCAGCTGCGGCCTTGAAAATGTGGACGACATCATCGCCGATATAGACCGCGGACTTGCGGCGATTTAAAAAAAGCACAGACTGAAAAGAGGAACTGACAGATGGTAAAACACGTAATTTTATGGACGCTCAAAGAGCTTTCGGAAGAGGAAAAGAAAGCGGCAAAAGCCGGAATTAAGGAAGGACTTGAAAATCTGAAAGGAAAAATTCCGGGGCTTCTTGAAATAAAAGTCGTTACGGACGGACTTCCGGGTTCAACGGCAGACGTAATGCTTGATTCTTCGTTTGAGTCGTATGAGGCGCTTAAAAACTATTCGACCCACCCGGAACACGTTGCAGTTGCTGACGAAAAAGTACGTCCGTTTACGGCAGTCCGTTCCTGCCTCGATTTTGAAGCGTAAGGCGAAGGGCGTTGGTTTTCTATTTCCAAGTTTCCCAGACTTTTTGCTCAAGTCCTACGGTAGCCGAGTTCTTTCCGTTACGGCATATCGGCTGTTTTAAAAGTTTAAGCTGATTTTCAAAGAGTTTGTCGGCTTTTTCGCTATCGTCAAGGTAGGCGATGCTTGCGTAATCTCTGGCGTTTTTGTCAGTCATTTTTTCAATGGCATCTGATTTGCTTCCGGTTTCGCGCGCAATCGCATCTACAACGCTGTCAAACTCACCGCGGCTCATCTCTTTTTCCTTTAAGTCTACAAACTGAACGGAAATCCGCCGTTCTGCAAACCACCGCTGGGCCGTCTTAACGTCAAAGTTTTTC
>JBJETJ010000017.1:0-15527 GCA_051883255.1 Treponema sp. | reverse complement strand
ATTCCCTTTGCGCCTTCCGTAAGAACAAGCTCTGCACCATACGCCTTCATCAGCTGGCGGCGCTCAACGCTCATCGTTTCCGGCATGACGATTATGATTTTGTAACCGCGCGAAGCCGCTACGGAAGCAAGGCCGATTCCAGTGTTGCCGCTTGTAGGTTCGATAATCGTCGAACCCGGC
Source organism: Treponema sp. (assembly GCA_051883255.1). Lineage (GTDB taxonomy): Bacteria > Spirochaetota > Spirochaetia > Treponematales > Treponemataceae > Treponema_D. The sequence continues at coordinate 15,347 of JBJETJ010000017.1, read as the reverse complement.
TTTAATTTTCCTGATTTTTCCGCATCGTCAATCATTGCGCGGGCAATCCTGTCCTTTACAGACCCTGCCGGATTAAAATACTCAAGTTTTGCAAGAAGTTTTGCTTTAAGGGCAAATTCCTTTTCAATGTGCGTAAGCTCAAGAAGCGGTGTGTGACCTATAAGCTGGTCTGCAGAAGTGTAAATCTTAGACATAATGCCTCCATTTATTTTTTGCATAAAATTCAAAACCTATTTCATTAGTAGGTATTATATATATACTGCCTATTACCTATTTAGTCAATAGGTATTACACCTCAAAACAAACTTATTTCGCTTCTGCCATTACTTATTCAAGTTTATGTAATACTCGCTGAAAAGCCCCTCCTCCTCAAGCACAGTTTCTATCCGGTGACAATTAATCTCATCAGAATCCAGCCCTATAAATTCCGCAAGAATGCTCTGAATGTACGATTCTTTAGGGAAGTGCTGATTAACACCTGAGGCGATTACTTAGCACTTCCCGTCAAATTGCCGTAAGTCATTGACTTACGGACAATTAGCTACATTCAAGGTTAACACTGAAAAATCCTCAATAGGATTCATTCAGTGTTTTCTTAGTTTTTTAAGACCATCTACAGAATATCATTCCCAGTCTGGTGAGTATAACCTTCATTTTCAAACAGCTCCATTATAGAAAGCTCTAACTGATGCTCGTTGAATTGCATGTTTTTGTCTCCGTTAATATTTTAGGAAGGGGAAGTCTCCCCTTGCGGCCGCACTTCGTTGCGTCCTATCCCCTCTGCGGGCTCAAACGCCACCCGCAACGCTGGGCTGAATCATTTATAAATGTTCAATTTTTGCCCATAATTTATCCGCAAGGTCTTTTTTTAGTATTTCATGATTACCATTATTACATATATTTGCATCAACCAATAATTATATTCATGAAAACATGAGAAAGGAGAGTTTTTGTTAAAAAAAAAATGCCCAGAATTCGTAAGAATTCCAGGTAATCACCGAAATTTATAAAATCTTGCTACTATGCAGGATAAAACTCCTTTGTCTTTGTAATCAGCAGTTCGACGTTACTTCAGCCTGAATTTTTTTTTAAATTCAGCCTGAACTTATTATGTCACAGGCAAGGTCGTCAACGATACACGTTCCCTGACTTAGCATTGATAATGGTGTCTTATTAACGTGAATCACGATGTCTTATTAACGTTAATTTTGATGCCGAATCAAAAAATCCTATTTTCTTACAACGCGAAATCCCGTATCTTTTATTCTGGCTGATACAGGAACAGAACCGGTTGCATACACTGCGCAGGAATCTTCCTGTGAGTCAAAAGAACCGCCTCGAATAACAGCTTTTCCTTGTTTTAGCCAACACAGTTCCTGAACGTTTCCGCTCATATCATAAAGTCCAAGTGCATTCGGAGTTTTTTGTTTTACAGGCTCAGAAGCACCGCTAGTATTTTCATTGAACCATGCAACTTCAAAAACATCATAGCTTCCTGAAAATTTTTCAAGAAACAGTTTTTCACCACCTCTTGCAGCATATTCCCATTCTTCTTCTGTTGGAAGGCGGTATCCGTCAGCAGAAAAATCACACTCCACGGAATTCCATTCAACATCATCAACATTTGTCTTAGGAACACTTCCCCAGTCATCTGGATTTGAAGAATTTTTGATTTTATAGCACGGAGAAAGGCCTTCTTTTATACTGCGGCGATTACAGTAAACGAGTGCATCATAAAAACTTACAAAATAGACGGGAAAATCCTCTCCTTTACCAAACTGTTCCTTCGGCTGTGCTCCATTATATGCACAGAACTCCTCATATTCTTTCTGTGTAACTTCGTGAGAACACATTGAAAAATTTTCAATTCTGACTTCCTGACCGGTAAAAACAGCACTGCGTCGAAGACTTTGAGTTACAACTTTTCCGTGCACGCTCTTAAAATCTGACGCAGAACTGATATTTTCACTTGAAACAGAACAGGCTGAAAAACAGAATGCGAATAACAGAACTGCTGCAAGAAAAAACGGATGAAAAGAAGAAAAACTTACTTTCTGCAAGAACGACCCCCTATATAATAAACCGTGCAAAATTCATATTTATAATTTACTCTCCGTCAACTTCGTCAATGAGCGCCTCGTACAGCGTAAGCAAATCTTTATTCGAACGGCGAAGAGATGAAGCAAGGCGGCGCGCAATCCGGTATGTCGACCGGTAGCCTAGAACAGGCTCTTCTTCGCACAAAGCCTTGAATGTTCCGCCGTCAAGACAAAGCGTCCGGCAGTTTTCAAGCGCAACAACAGAAGCGGAACGGCGGTCGCTGTCTACAAGCGCAACCTCCCCGAAAAAAACATTCTGTTCTGCACTTAAATTTACTACGGCAAACTGTTCGTTCCCGGGCGTATTCCGCTTTACCTGAACGCTTCCAGTATGAAGAATGTACAGTGTATCGCCCAAATCGCCCTCGTTTATGATGACTTCGCCCTTTGAAAAATCACGCACCTCAAGCGCAAGGCAGATTTTTTTCAAAATCCGTTCGTTGTCTTCAGTATGTTCCGTAAAATCAGAAAAAATCTCAAGTTTCGGAAGTTTTGCTATAATATCCGCGCTGAATTCCATATACTACTCCGTTTTGTCTGCGTTGTTCCCGTGAATAAAAATCGCCTTTGAATTTCCGGGAACAATATAGTCGTCCTCTGGCGTAAAATGCGGAAGATTGCTCTGAAGCGTCTTTACCTTTTTTAAGTTGGCAACGATTTTTTCCATATCAGGATTTTTCTGCGCTTCCGCAAGCGCCTCTTTTCTGCGCTGATAAAAATTTCCGGTATTTTCAAGAAGCCCAATCAGAACATCGCGCGTCCTAAGCGAAATGCGGTAATCGCGGTACGGTTTTCCAACAAATTCCTGCGGAATAGATTCAATTACAATTCCTGCATCAGAATCCCCTGCAATAAGCTCGCGAAGAATATGGCTCATCCCCTTTCCGCTTGAAGCCTGAACAAGAAGATTCTGCTCATAATCGGAAGAAAGAATTATTTCATCACAGCGTGCAAGTGAAAGATGCTTTTCAAACTTGGAGTCGGCGATTTCTGCAACACAGTAAATGCGAGGATTTAAGTTTTTCATCGTAATAACGGCAAGAACCGCCCGAGAATCGTTTTCCAGCGCAGAATAATTCTCCGATAAATCCGCAAGAATAAGGGCGCGCTCGGCAGTCTTTATCTGCGCCTTCAAAAGCGTATCTTCGTCCGTAAAATCTCCGTGAAGATAATTTATGCCTTTAAAACGACTGTCAGATTTTATTCTGTCAATTTCACCCTGCCCGGCACTGTTCAGAATGACAATCTTTTCATTCGGAACTTCCGGGTTCGCATTAAGAATTCCTGCAAGAATACGCTCAAAATTAGGCTTCCATCCGCAGATTAAAAAATGATTTTTCATCTTCGCCATATTCAAAAGTCCCTTATCCCTTTTCTGCTGTCTGTCAAACAGGAACGACGCAAATTTTCCGGAAAGCGCGCCGAAAAGCGCAACACCTGCAATCAGAAGCACCATCGCCGCAATCCGTCCAGGCACAGAATCAGGCGTAATGTCGCCGTAACCAACAGTTGTAATCGTAACAAGCGTGTACCAGAATGCGTCAAACAGCGTATTGATTTTTGAATTCGTTTCCTGCTCGGAAATAAAAATGACAAGCATAATGATTACGAGCACAAGAAACGTAATTATTCCTAAAAGAGATGCCGTTGAAGTAAACAACTCGCGGAAGCGCGAACGAATTCTTTTTGAACTGCCCTTTTTCCGCCCGTCTGATTTTCGCATACGTATATAGTAACATATTGAATAGAAAAGTTTAAGATAAATTCCCGTCTAACAGAAAAATCTGTGGCGCTTGAGAAAGCCCGCTTTTTATGCTACAAAAGATTTTTGAAGAAAGACATTCCAAACGAAAAGCACGGACGGATAAAAACAGGCAGAAAATCAATGAAAACATCAAGAAAAACGCTTTTTACAATCATATTAATCATTGCTCTTTCCGTCCTGCTCCCGGTTCTTTTTGCCGGGCGCACAGATTTTCCGCACCTTGTCGTCATCGGCTCGGTATTTTCTGCCGTGTGGGATATGCAGTACGTTATCCTCCAGCGCTACAACCGCCCGAAACTCGTCCGCCTTATGAAAGATTTGCAAAACACCGCCGCCACAACCGACGTTCCGCCACAGGCAGACACTCAGAACAAAACCGGCTAAAATAAAACAATGAGCAAATACGAAAAACTCTGGCTTTATCTAAAAACGAAAACCTCGCAAAAAATCACGCTGACCTACGACGACATCGAAAAAATTGCCGGCGTCCCCCTCGACCATTCGTTTCTAACTTACAAAAAAGAACTCTTAGATTTCGGCTGGCGCGTTCAGAAAATCTCTATGAAAAACAAAACAGTTGCATTTGAAAAAATCGAGGAGTGACGAGTGGTAGTCGGTGTGCAGATAGGAAGTTTGCTGATTTCCTAAAGCAACAGTCTGAATCATTTTTTTCTTTTGGGTGTTCCCCTCACTTCGTTCGGGTCGGGCTTTTCGCCATACCCTGTAATTTTTTCAATACTCGAGTGAGTTCAGAAGGATTCAGATAAGCAATTTTTATGACTTTTTGCCTAGATATTCTTAATTTAGCACAAAATTTGAGAATTTTCTATTCATTTTGATTCATCTGAACTCACTCAATTCTAGGTTTTACTTAAGGTTTTTACTTAAAATGGAGTACTATGTTGGAATAATTTTTCTTTCAAGTATTATCTAATTTAAACTTCAATAAATTCGTAAGCCGTAGGTTTTTGGCCTACGGTGCTATATAGAAGATATTACTAATAACTCCATTTATTTCTAATTTTGTGCTATAATGTTTTATTACTGATTTGAGATTTTTTTAAACGTAGTGTCATTCTTTGACACAAAAGGGATATATAATTCTCTTGTAGGATGATAAAAATGGCAGACAACAAAAAAGAGACTGAACGGGCGGAACTTCACCGTACAATCTGGGGAATTGCAAACGACCTTCGTGGAAGCGTAGACGGATGGGATTTTAAGCAGTACGTGCTTGGAATGCTCTTTTACAGATATATTTCTGAAAATTTAGACCATTATATTTCTAAAGGTGAATGGGAAGCAGGAAATAAAGATTTCCACTATTCAAAACTTTCTGACAAAGAAGCTGAGACAGCAAAAGACGACATTGTAAAAGAAAAAGGATTCTTTATCCTCCCTTCACAACTCTTCTGCAATGTACTAGAAAAAGCAAATAAAGATAATACAGACCTGAATGAAAAGCTTGAAAAAATCTTCAAGGAAATTGAAGGCTCCGCTCTTGGAACTGACAGCGAAGATGACTTCAAAGGCCTGTTCGATGATATTGATGTAAACTCCAATAAACTTGGTGCTACCGTTACAAAAAGAAATGAAATGCTTGTAAAGCTGATGAACGGCATAAACAGAATGAACCTTGGTAACGGAGATTATAATGACAATTCAATAGATGCTTTCGGTGATGCTTACGAATATCTTATGGGTATGTATGCTTCCAATGCCGGAAAGAGCGGTGGTGAGTATTATACACCTCAGGAAGTTTCTGAGCTTCTTACAAAAATTACACTTGTAGGAAAAAAGACAGTAAACAAAGTTTACGACCCTGCCTGTGGTTCAGGTTCGCTTCTTTTGAAGTTTGCAAAAATCTTGGGTAGTGATAATGTTAGACTTGGATTCTACGGACAGGAAATCAACATCACAACTTACAACCTTTGCCGTATCAATATGTTCCTGCATGATGTAAGTTATGACAAATTCAATATCAAGCTTGGCGATACGCTCATAGATCCAAAACATTGGGATGATGAGCCTTTTGAAGCAATTGTCTCTAATCCGCCTTACTCTATCAAGTGGGATGGTGACGACAATCCCATTCTTATAAATGACCAGAGATTCAGTCCTGCGGGTGTCTTAGCTCCAAAGGGAAAGGCCGACCTTGCTTTTATTATGCACTCGCTATCTTGGCTTGCAACTAACGGAACTGCGGCCATCGTTTGTTTTCCCGGCATTATGTACCGTGGTGGAGCTGAGCAGAAAATCCGTAAATATCTTATTGATAACAACTACATCGACTGTATCATTCAGCTTCCTGACAATCTTTTCTTTGGAACTTCCATTGCAACTTGCATCATGGTTTTGAAGAAAGGCAAGGCAGAAAGTAAAACCCTCTTTATTGATGCATCAAAAGAGTGTGTTAAGGTAACAAATTCAAACAAGCTTACAGAAGAAAATATTGAGAACATTCTCAAAGTCTTTACTGAACGTAAGGAAAAAATTGATTATATAAGCCGTCTGGTAAATAACGATGAAATTGCCCAGAATGAATATAACCTTTCTGTTTCAAGCTATGTTGAAGCTGAAGACACAAGAGAAGTAATTGATATTAAAGTTCTGAACGCTCAGATTGCAGAGATTGTAGAGAAAGAAAACAAGCTCCGTGCAGAAATCGACAAGATAATCGCTGAGATAGAAGGATAAATTACGAACGCAGTGCGTGCGCAATTGTAAGGAGAAAAGCTGTCAATGGCAAAAATAAAAGTACAGAATACGGAAATAACCGTTGTAAATATTGAAGAACATGATTATATAAGCCTTACCGATATGGCAGGGGCAAAAGAGAATGATGCAAGAGCTGCTGATGTTATAAAAAACTGGCTTCGTAACAGATATACAATTGAGTTTTTGGGTATTTGGGAAATGATTCATAATCCTGATTTTAAAGTGGTCGAATTTGACCACTTTAGAAAAGAAGCTGGATTACCAACTTTTGTTCTGAGTTGTAGTGAATGGATAGAAAAAACAAATGCAATAGGGATAGTCGTAAAAAAAGGCCGCTATGGCGGAACTTATGCTCACAGGGACATTGCCTTTGAATTTGGATCGGCTATTAGCGTACCATTCAAACTCTATCTGATAGAAGAATTTCAACGTCTAAAAGCCGAAGAACAAAAACTTCTAGGATGGAGTGCAAAACGAGAACTTGCAAAAATAAACTACCGTATACACACGGATGCTATCAAGCAAAACCTTATTCCGAATGAACTTACACCTCAGCAAAAATCATTTGTTTATGCAGATGAAGCTGATATGCTCAATGTGGCAATGTTTGGTATGACCGCCAAAGAATGGCGTGAATCAAATCCAGAATTAAAAGGAAACATTCGCGACTATGCTACGATAAATCAGCTTATTTGTTTGAGCAACATGGAAAATTTAAATGCAGTTTTTATAAATGATGGTCTGCCACAGTCTGAACGTCTTGATAAGCTGAACAAAATTGCCATCCAACAGATGAAAGTTCTTGAAAATGTTGATGATAGGAAATTATTGACAGACGGAGCAGAAAAATGAGCAAGTTAGATGAACTGATAAAAGAGCTTTGTCCTAATGGAGTGGAATATAAGACACTTGGAGAATTTGCGACAGTAATACGAGGTGGCAATTTTCAAAAAAAAGATTTTGTTGAAAATGGAAAACCTTGTATTCATTACGGACAGATGTACACTCATTTTAAGAATACGACTGACAAAACTTTGACATTTGTTTCTGAGGAAGTTTTTAATAAATCTAAACAAGCTCAGCCGAATGATATAGTTATGGCAGTAACAAGTGAAAATGTTGATGATGTATGTAGCTGTGTTGCATGGTTAGGAACGGAGAACATTGCAGTTAGTGGGCATACGGCAATTATTCATCACAATCAGAATCCTAGTTACATGTCATATTATTTTCATTCAGAGCATTTCTATAAACAAAAAGTGAAACTTGCTCATGGAACAAAGGTTATTGAAGTTACTCCTGATAAATTATTGAATCTTGAAATCCCCGTTCCTCCGCTTCCCGTGCAGGAAGAAATCGTGCGTATACTCGATACATTCACTTCGCTTACAGCGGAGCTTACAGCGGAGCTTACAGCGGAGCTTACAGCTCGTCGCAAGCAGTATGAATACTACAGAGATTCTTTGCTTTCTCCAGAATCAATTTCGCGCGAGTTTGCTTGCAAACTCGGTAAGATCGGCAACGCCGACCGATACTCGCTGTTAACAAGGGAAACAAAAGTCGAACATAAAAAATTGAATGAAATTGCAGAAATTTATGATGGAACACATCAGACTCCTGAATATAAAGATTCTGGAATCCCATTTATTAGTGTAGAAAATATAGATGATATTTATTCAAGCAAAAAGTTTATTTCTAATGAAGCTTATAATCAGTATAAAATAAAACCTCAACTTGGGGATTTATTTATGACCAGAATAGGTTCAATTGGAAAATGTGCTGTCATGAATAAAGAAATGGATTTGGCATATTATGTATCTTTAGCATTAATCCGACCTAATCAACAGATAATCAATACTAGATATTTGAAGCATTTCATTGAAAGTACGCAGGGAAAAAAAGAGTTATCAAAACGAACTCTTCATCATGCTGTTCCTATAAAAGTAAATAAGGATGATGTTGGTAAAATAGAAATTGCTTTTCCAACGTTAGAAATACAGGAGCGAATCGTCAATGTTCTCGATAACTTTGATTCTATCTGTACGGATTTAAAAATAGGTCTTCCTGCGGAAATTGAAGCGCGTAAAAAGCAATATGAGTATTACCGCGATTTGCTACTGAATTTTGATACTATACATATGAACGGGGGGGGCAGAGCCGAAGCGATGAAATAAAACTGCTCCAGTATGTGTTTGGCTATGCGATTGTTCGTCTGGGCGAGATTTCAGAACTTTATGCAGGTGCTACACCTAGCACATCAAAGTCTGAATATTGGGAAAATGGAACTATTCCTTGGATGAGTTCGGGGGAAGTTAATTTAGGTCAAGTGTATGATACTGAAAAGAAGATTACACAAAAAGGATTTGATAATTGTAGTACAAAGATGATTCCTGCAAATACGGTCGTTGTTGCTTTAGCAGGACAGGGTAAAACTCGTGGAACTGTAGCTATAACGAGGATTCCGTTATGCACGAATCAATCATTGTGTTCCATCGTTACTAAAGATTTTGTTGATAGTTACTTCCTTTATTTTTACTTAAAGGGACAGTATCAAAAGTTAAGAAGTATTTCTTCTGGAGATGGAACAAGAGGTGGTTTGAATTTAAAAATGCTTAGAGAATTTGAGATAATTCTTCCTGCATTTGAAGAGCAGGAAAGAATTGTAAAAATCCTTGACCGCTTTGACAGCCTTTGCAACGATATTTCTTCAGGTCTTCCTGCTGAAATTGAAGCAAGGCAAAAACAATATGAGTATTACAGGGATAAGCTCCTGACTTTTGAAGAAAAAGAGGTATAAGAATGGCAGTTTTTCAGGCTTTGATTGATATAAGAGGAAAAGCTGATAACTACGAAGATTCAAAAGAACTTTTGATAAAAAAGTTAAATAGCTTCCTCATGGATTTTAAGAAAGAAGAATTATGTCTTACAAAATCTCAGGCAAAAATCAAAGACTTTGACGAAGTAATTTTGCTTAGGGATTTTGCAACAGACTTATGGAATAATATAATTGTTCATAAATTAAATGAAGGAAAGCCTTCCTATCAATCTCAAGTGCTTCAAAAAATGCTTAATCGATTGCTTATACAGATAAAAGAAACATTGTTCCTGCTTAGTCATAATTTAGGCCTTTCTGCAATTTCTAATGTTCGTTTATTCATGGAAGGTTTTGCAATTACAAGTTATATTCTTGAAAAAGGCGAAGAAGAAGCTGAACGTTTTATTGATTATGGATATTATCAGCAGGCATTAGAATCAAAGTTAGATTTAGACCCTAAGTTTATTGCAAAATATGGTGAGAAAACAAAAGATAACAAATTCTATTATATTCCGTATGGATGGTGTACAGAAGATAAAATTACAGGGGAGAAACTTATAAAGAAAATCGGTGTTAATGAAGTTTTAGATTTTTATAGAATAACTTGTAATTATATTCATGCATCTCCTTATTCCTTGATTCAAGTTTCTAATTCTACAGATCCATTTTTCCCTATTTCTAAACAATATTTGACTAGAATAGTGAGAGTAATTCTCTTTCACTTTATTATGCTTGTTTTGAATTTTAGTATGTCCGATGAAGAAAAACATCCTTATATTGTTTTGCTTTCAATGCTTACTCCAGACTTATTCAAATTTTCAGGAGATGTAAATGTATAATATCATAGCCGAAACAAACGAAGCGACCGTTGTATCAGAATATATTCCGCTTGCCCGCCGTAAGCGTTCATACCAGAGCGAAGCGGAGCTTGAAAAGAACTTTATTGAAGACTTGCAGGAACAGGGCTATGAATATCTTACAATTAAGACAGAAGACGACCTTGTAGAAAACCTTAAAAGGCAAATTGAAAAACTCAATAAAATTACATTCAGTGAAACAGAATGGGCGCGTTTTTATGGCCATTATCTTGCAAATGATACAGAAGGAATTGTAGAGAAGACTTTTTCCATCCAGAGTGACTATATAAAAGTTCTTCCTCGTGATGATGGTTCAACTAAAAACATTTATCTGATTGATAAAAAGAATATCCATAACAATTATCTGCAAGTAATAAATCAGTTCACTCCAGAGGGCGGGCGATATTCTAACCGCTACGATGTAACTATCCTTGTAAACGGTCTTCCTCTTGTGCATTGTGAATTAAAGAGACGTGGTGTAAACATCCGCGAAGCTTTTAATCAGATTCGCCGTTACAATCGTGACAGCTTCTGGGCGGGAGCTGGCTTATTTCAGTTCATCCAGATTTTTATTATCTCAAACGGAACAAACACAAAGTATTTTTCTAATACAACTCGTGAAGCAAGCATTAAAGAGCAGACAAGCAAAAAAGGAAGCGGAAAGAAAACAAGTAACTCTTTTGAGTTCACATCTTATTGGGCTGATGCAAATAATAAAATCATCAACGACCTTGAAGACTTTACTCGTACTTTCCTTGCAAAACATACAATCTTAAATATCCTTACAAAGTATTGTGTTTTTGATACAAACAACACGCTTCTTGTAATGCGACCTTATCAAATTGCGGCTACTGAGCGCATTTTGAATAAGATTCTTATTTCAAGCAATTATCACAAAGAAGGAACTATTGAAGCAGGCGGTTTTGTCTGGCACACAACGGGAAGCGGAAAAACACTTACATCTTTTAAGACTGCAATTCTTGCAAGTCAAATGGACTGCATCGACAAAGTTTTGTTTGTTGTAGACCGCAAAGACTTGGATTATCAGACAATGAAAGAATACGACCGTTTCCAGAAGGATGCGGCTAACTCAAACAAGTCTGTGGCCATCCTTAAAAAGCAGTTGGAAGATGATAACTGTAAGATTATTATTACAACAATCCAAAAGTTAGGAATATTCATCAAAAAGAATAAAGGCCATCCAATTTTCCAAAGTCACATTGTCCTGATTTTTGATGAATGCCATCGTTCTCAGTTTGGTGAATTGCATAAGGACATTGTAAAGTCATTCAAGCGCTTCCATCTGTTCGGATTTACGGGAACTCCAATCTTCCAGAAAAATGCAGGTGCAAAGGGAACAGGCGGAATCAGGACTACGGATCAGGCCTTTGGTGAAAAGCTTCATACTTACACTATTGTGGATGCAATCAACGACCACAATGTTCTGCCTTTCCGTATCGATTACATTAAGACAATCAGAATGAAAGACGGTGTAAAGGATAAGGATGTAGCAGGAATCGACAAAGAAAATGCTCTGTCCGCTCCTGAGCGTATTTCTGCCGTTGTATCATACATAATCGAACATTTCGACCAGAAAACAAAACGTAATACTCACGGCGGTGTATATCAGTTCAAGGCTCTTACAAATATCGCTGAAAGTGCAAAGGCAAAAGACAGAGGAAGCGTAAAAGAACAGAAGGAACCGAAACATATCTCTGGCTTCAATTCCATGTTCTGTGTGCAGTCCATAGAGACGGCTATAAAATACTATGCGGAATTCAAAAAACAGATTTCTGAAAATCCTCAATGCGCTCTTAAAGTCGGTATGATATACAGCTTCGGAGCAAATGAAGCAGAAGACGAAAACGGATTCGTAGACGATGAAAATTCAGATGATACAGCTGGCCTTGATGTAGTGAGCCGTGATTATCTTGAAAGTGCTATCAAAGATTACAATGCGATGTTCCATACCGATTATGATACTTCTTCGGATAAGTTTCAGAACTATTACAAAGATGTTTCCTTGCGTATGAAAAACAAGGAACTAGATATTCTTATCGTTGTAAATATGTTCCTTACGGGCTTTGATGCTACAACGCTGAACACTCTATGGGTAGATAAAAACCTTAAAATGCACGGATTGATTCAGGCTTACAGCCGTACTAATCGTATTTTGAATTCAATTAAGACATTCGGTAATATCGTTTGTTTCCGTGACTTGTCCGAAAAGACGGATGAAGCAATAGCCTTATTCGGCGATAAAAACGCAAAGGGAACAATCCTTTTGAGAAGCTTCAACGATTACTATAACGGCTTTACCGATGAAAAAGACAAATATCATAAAGGCTATACCGAACTTGTGGATGAACTTTTGACTAAGTTTCCGCTTGATGGTTTCAAAAACAATGTAATTACTCAGGAAGCAAAAAAAGAGTTTGTTATGCTTTACGGTGCAATTCTTCGTATGCGTAACATTCTTACAACTTTCGACCAATTTGAAGGTGATACACTTCTTGAAATAAACGACTTACAGGATTATCAGAGCCATTATATCGACATTCACGATGAAATCAGGCCAGACGAAAAAGCTGAAAAAGAAAACATCAACGATGATATTGTCTTTGAAATGGAGCTTATCAAGCAAGTTGATATAAACATCGATTACATCCTGATGCTTGTTGCAAAATATCATGATTCTAACTGTCGGGATGCAGAAATCCTTGTAGACATAAAAAAGGCTATCGGCGGAAGTATAGAACTTAGAAGTAAGAAACAGCTTATTGAAGACTTTATTGCTCAGATAAACACTTCAACCGATATTCAAAAGGATTGGCAGAGCTATATTGCCAAAAAGCGGGAAGAAGAACTTACTGCAATTATCGCGGAGCAAAAACTTAAACCAGAGGAAACAAAGACTTTTATTGAAAACTCTTTCCGTGATGGTGTACTTCGTACAACAGGAATTGATATAGACAGAATTCTTCCGCCTGTTTCCCGCTTTGGCGGTGGAAACAGAAGTGAAGTAAAGAAAACTGTCATTGAACGGCTTAAAGAGTTCTTTGAGAAGTATTTTGGTGTGTAAATAATTGTTAATTAAAAAAATGAGGTATAAATATGGATGTTTATGAACAAGAAAGATTTATGAAAATTGCAGGATTATGTGCTAAAGAAGTTTTAGGAGTTTTTGAACCAGATATTTTACGAAAAATTGAATTAATGACTTATGATTTAACTAACAATAAGCAACTTACATCAGAAGAGAAAGACTTAGAAAGAATTAAAATTATGGATAGCTTTAAGAAAGCTCATGATACCGACCAAACAAAATATGTAAATTCATCAGAATTTATACTTGAAAATGATAAATTATCTTTTTTCTATCTGAGTTATGCCCATCGTGTAAGTCTTTTAGACAATGATTTCTTTTTAGAATGTTGTAAAGAGCTGTTAAATAATTTTGTTTTTCAATTTAAGTGTGATAAAATAAATTTTTATAATACAGAATATTATCAAACCATTTTAAAGAATTCTGCTATTAATCTTTTGTCATCTTTGTCAGAAGAATGTTTACTACATGAACCAAACTCTTCTATTTTTACAAATATAAATGAACTATCCTTACTTACATATGAGAAAAATAAAACCAATGGATTAATATATTTTCTTTTTGCTGATGAAATGGATAAATATTCAAACTATATTTTTAAATTTGTGAAAAGAATTCCTTTTAGTAGTGAAAACTGTAAGTTGCTCAGAAAATACTTGGAGCTTACAGATGCTAAAAATAATATAGGTTTAATATCTGATACAAATTTTATTTATGGAATTGGAGAAGAAGACCGCGAATTAAATTATTTTAGCGTTATATACAAAAACGGATTTTCATGGGATTTATTACAGAACGATAAAAAGTTATTCTCTGTAAAAAACAATAAAATTTGTATAGAAAACGAAAACTTATTTATAAGAGAGTTTTCGACTATATATAAACAAGAATTTTCAAATTCATTCGAAAGTAAAAATCTAAAGAATATCCAAGATTGTATTCTTTCATTATTTAGAGAAAACAAAGGTACAATTCTTGTAATTTCTAATATGTCTGAAGAAATAATTAACGAGCATTATAAAGATTTATCAACGTTAATTAATACAATAAAGCTTGATGAAAACAATATAAAAAAACTATCATCTATTGATGGTGCGATTTTTATAGATGAAATGGCGAACTGTTATGGATTTGGAGCTATTCTAGATGGACTTGATACTAAAAAAGGTAATCCTGCTAGAGGTTCGCGCTATAATAGTTCTCAGAGATTCTTTTCCTATTACAAACACAAATATTCATCAGATAGTATTAAATTACTAGTCTTTATTTTATCAGATGATGGCAATTATGATATTTTTCCACAGAAAACAGATTGGTATGAAATAATGCTAGAGTATATTCATAAAAAGAGTCAATGTTCTATAAATGACTTATATGAACAATTCAAATCATTAGCACCTTCTCGTATACAAAAAATGTTACAAAACGCACTTGCTTTTAACTTAATTAAAAAGAAAATCATTGATGGAATTCCGTATTATGAAATAATGATTTTCTAATAATACCTATATGATTCTTCATAAAAGAATGCAAGGTCACTAGAAGTCCAGAAGGCTGGCCGTCTGGCAGATAATCCAAAAAGACAAAGTCTTGTTGGCGGAGGATTAGAAAGGGCAACGTTGCCCTTCTCGGGTTTCCAAAGGGCATAGCCTTTTGGTGGCTATGAAGTGGAGAAAAAAAGCGGTGAAAGTTTCCTTTTGGGGAAGCTTTCATTTGCCCGCGCTTTTCGTAACGGAAGAGACAAGGGGTCGAGGGGATATGCCCTCGCACAATAGAAGTTTGTTCGCAGATATTTGTAAAAAACACGGGCGAACTTCTATTGAGTTAGAACTTGGTCTCAAGTTCTTGGTGTCTTCAAGTGTTTTCTCGATGCAACTTTTTGGTTCAAATTCTTTACATTTTTTGTGGATTTTTTCACTTTTTTTAGAAAGAGTAAAATGAGTGCGTAAAACGACACAGAAAAAGGAGCAGATTTAAGGTGTAAACA
>JBJETJ010000016.1:0-16026 GCA_051883255.1 Treponema sp. | reverse complement strand
CGCTCCTTCCGTACCGAGAGCAGGACTGGATGACAAACATTCCGCTTTATGCCGTGTGCGTGATTTAACGAAAAAATTAGTTTTATTTATCATTTCTGCTAAAAACTCCTTGCATTTTTATAAAATAAATCATAAAAGTCCTTGCACTTTTATGATTAAACGAATTATTATGTAACCATGGAAAGAACAATAATAAATAAGCTTATCGAATGGAAAAACAAAAAAGACAGAAAACCGCTTATTTTAAATGGTGCACGACAGACTGGAAAAACCTGGATTTTAAAAGAATTCGGAAGCAGGCATTTTTCATCTTTTGCTTATATTAAATTTGACAACAACGAAACTGCTAAAAATATCTTTGAGCAGGACTTCCACATAAAAAGAATCATCAGCCAGCTCTCTCTTGTAAGCGACACAGAAATAAAACCGAACGAAACGCTGATTGTGTTTGATGAAATTCAGGAATGTCCAAAAGCCCTTACAGCCCTAAAATATTTTTGCGAAGAGGCACCTGAATATTTTGTGGCAGCAGCAGGTTCTCTTCTGGGAATAAAACTTTCAAATTCACAGGGAACCGGTTTTCCGGTTGGAAAAGTTGAATACCTGAATTTAAATCCGATGAATTTCAAGGAATTTTTAATGGCAACAGGAATGAAAAAATTCATTCCCTTTATTGAAAGTAAAGATTGGGAAACGATGAAGGCTTTTAAAAATGAATTGAGGCTGTCACTTAAAAAATATTTTATTGTCGGAGGAATGCCTGAAGCAGTCCTTGCATTTACAGACGGCGAAAATTTTAACAAAGCACGGGAAATTCAAAAAAGAATTCTGAATGACTACGATAATGATTTTTCAAAACATGCGCCTTTACAAGATTTACCAAAGCTCCGGGATTTATGGGACAGTGTTCCAAGACAGCTTGCAAAAGAAAACAAACGCTTTGTCTATTCAGAATGTCGCACCGGCGGAAATGCAAAAACGTTAGAAAACGCTCTATGGTGGCTGTTCGATGCAGGATTATTAAAGAAAGTAAAAAGAGTTTCGGCTCCGGATTTTCCGTTATCATATTATGAAGACGGAGCATTTAAACTCTTTTTTCTGGACATCGGACTTTTGTGCGCAAAATCTGAATTATCTCCAAAAACTATTCTGGAAGGAAACAGAGTTTTTACAGAGTTTAAAGGTGCTTTGACAGAACAATATGTAAATCAAGAGTTACGCTCTTTGGAGAAAATAGAAAATCAATATTACTGGGCAGGAAGAACTTCAGAAATTGACTTTCTTGTTCAAATTGATAACGAAATCATACCTATTGAAGTAAAAGCAGAACAAAACCTGCAGGCAAAAAGCCTTAAGTATTTCTGCGAAAAATTTAATATCAAAAAAGCATACCGATTTTCCATGAGCGACCACAATATCGGAAACTACCCTTTTGGAACAGAACTGGAAGACATCCCGCTTTTTGCAATAAATCTGGATTAAAGTTTTTATACACCACAGCTGCTGAATCAAGTTCAGCATGACAGGAGTTCTTTAAAATTTAAATACACTCCTGTCAAGACGATATTATCGGCGTTTAAATGCCTTTTCCTTTATGGCAACATCCCCATCTGAACAATGAACTACTTTCAAAGAAGTCCAATCTCGCCAGGTTGGATGTTTTTTCACGCCAGCCCATTGTTTCTTTGTTCCAGCATAATAAATTTCTTTAAGAGGTTTACAGTAATAAAAAGCGTATTTTTGTATTTCTGTAAGGCTCTGAGGAAGCTTTAAAACAGAAAGAGCGACACATTCTCCAAAAGCCTCTTCACCGATTATGCTAACGCCTTCATTTAATACAACTTCTTTTAATGAATGACAGGCAAGAAAAGCGTAAGTTGAAATTGTTTTTACACTGCCGGGAATTTCCACAGTCTCAAGAGCTATACAGTCTCCAAATGTTTCTTTGGGAATTTCCTCAAGATTTTTTGAAATATAAACTGATTTCAACTTTTTGCACTTAGAAAAAACACCACACCCCATTTTCGTTACCGAGTCAGGAATTTTAATAGATTCAATAGATATACAGCAAGAAAAAGCAATATCTTTGATAGTAGTAACACTTTCTGGAATTTCAACAGAAGAAAGAGCATAACAGAAGTTAAGAAAACGAGCTGGAATAGTAGTAATATTTTTTGAAAGAACAATCTTTTCCAGTTTTTCGCAATATGCAAATTCTTCGTGTTCAATATTCACTACACTGTCGGGAATACGTATACTTTTTATTTTCGAGCCTGCAAAATTGGTTTCACCTATTGATTCAAGTCCGTCATTCAACTCAATCGTTTCAACGGAATTGCAATGCAAAAATGCCCAGTCTTTGATTACCTTTAGATTTTTCGGAAACTTAAGTTCCTTCAACGATTGACAGCCATCAAAAGCATGATTTTCTATTATCTCAAGGCTTTCTGGAAAGTGTATTGATTTAATATTTTCACACTCATGAAAAACGTACTTCCCAATTTCTTTTACACCTTCAGGAATCACAAGATCAGTCAACTGACTTGGATCATTACATTTTACCAGAACGTTGTTTTCCACTACAAATAAGTCTTCCATTTTTGCTCCTATAAAAAGTCAATGAGAAAATTTCAATTTTCGATTTGACTTTTTATGCTGTTCCGCAATGCAATGAGGAACAGCAATCTAAAAGAAAGTTTGCAACGCAAACTTGTGAATAAAAACTTTGACGCTATTTCAGGCAAAGTTTTTATTACACGCTCCTTGATTTATTATTTATTTGCCCATTCAGACTAATTTTTTATTTTTTATATTATAGCTCACAATCATTTGAATACAATGTGAAAAAACACATAAAAATCGATGAAAAAATACATAAAATTCAATGAAAAATTCACAAAAGATTGATGCGCCCCCTCAATTTCTATGCTATACTCAAAAACATGCTGAAATATATAAAAACAATCTTGATTTGCATCATCGCAGAAATATTGAATTTTGCAGCAACGGCATTTTTTTATCATACGCTAAAAATTCCTCTTTTTTTTGACACGATATTTACTGTAGCGGTTGTATTTTACTGCGGACTTGTTCCTGCTCTGTGCGTTTCTATAGGTTATAATCTTATAAATTCCCTTATCTGGATATACAGAGGTGGTGTTTCCGATCCGTTTATTTTTCTTTATAGTATATGCGGAATTCTGATTGTTCTTTCAACATGGATTTTTGCACGCAGAAAAAGTGAGTTTAAAATTTCATCATTAATAACGCTTTTGTATCTTTTTTTGATTGCAATTCTTTCTTCTTTGTGTTCAATAATTTCAAGCGGAATCATAGATTATTTTCACTATATTTATTATGATATTCCCGATATGATGTATCCAATAAAAAGCTTTACGGAATCTTTTCTTAATCAGCATTTCAGCCTTTTTGCTTCCTGTATTCTGGCGCAGATTCCCATTTCTTTTGCAGACCGTCTTATCGCAACTTTTGCAGGCTACGGAATTTATCTCGCTCTGGAGCATTTTCCCGGAAGAAAATAGATGATTCAAACACAGACCATTGAAAATCTGGAATTCATCATTCGCAATTACATCACTATTTTTATTGTCTTTGATATTCTTTTTGTTACGATGATTTTTGTTGGTGTGCTGCTTTTAATCCGTTTTTTAAAATCAAAGAAAAGCCTCAAGGATTCAAACGAATATCTTTTGTACACCATTCACGGACAGGAAGAAGAAAGAGAAAGGATTGCACGCGAGCTTCACGACACAATTGCACAGAATTTGCGTTACTGCAAAAATCTTCTTGAAAAGGATTTACAGGGGGTATGTACTACCCAGGCAATAGACATTCTTGAAAAAACATTATCGCAGGTACGCATCATAAGCTATAATCTTTCTCCGGCAGATATTACAAAAAAGGATTTAAAAGCAAATCTTGTAAATCTTTGTGCTTCTATGTCCCAGACATCTGATGTAAAATTTAAAATCTCCATGCCGGATGAAACTGATACTTCTTTTTTAGATGAAAATGATATTTTGAATATTTATCGTATTGTGCAGGAAAGTTTTACAAATGTAGTAAAACACGCAAATGCAACCGAAGCTGTAATTTTATAAGAAATTCTTGCGGAGACGAAGAAAAAGGATTATATATTTTTATAAGCGATGATGGTTCTGGTTTTGATTATGATGCAGAACTTTATGAAGGTTTTTCAGGCATTAAAAGGCTTGGCGGCCAAAAACATTTTGGGCTTATTGGAATGAAAAAACGCTGCCAGCTTATTGGTGCGGAGTTTTCGGTTTCTTCTGCTCCAAACGAAGGAACACAAGTCAGTATTTTTAAAAGGATGCGTAAATTATGACAAAGAAGATTAGTTTTTTTGTAGTTGAAGATCACACTCTGACAAACAAGGGAATACGCCAGTTGATTAGTGAACAAGAGAACTATTCCTGTGTGGGGTTTGCGTTTTCAAAATCGGAATGTCTTGAAAAACTTAATAACCTTTTTAAATCAGATGAACTTCCAGACATTATTATTCTTGACTTGTTTTTGGGAGAAGAAAGCGGACTTGATATTTTGTACGAGGTAAAGAAAAATCTTCCCTCTATAAAAGTGATAATTTATTCAATGTTTACAAAGCCTGGAATTGTGTCGCTTGCACTTGAAGGCGGCGCAGATGGTTTTGTTTTAAAATCGGCTCCAGAAAGCAAACTTTTTTCGGCAATTAAAACTGTTATCGGCGGAGACACTTATGTCCAGCAAACTCTGGTGGCACCTCTTTTTACATATAAAACGCTTTTTGACGGGCTTACCAAACAGGAACAGGTCGTTTTAAAAAAAATAATTGAACGGAAAAAACCTTCCCAGATTGCAAAAGAAATGAACATTATGGAACGCTCGCTTGAAAACTATTTTTCAAAGATTTATACGAAAACCGGCTGCAAAAATCACGAAGAACTGATTAAAAATTTTGGGGACTAATTTTTTTTGTGCATTTTTCCCGGAATAAATTTTAAGAATTCCGTTACAAATATTCTTGATTTTCCAAAGAAAAGCGTTACAATCTTGGCATAGTAATCGGAACTTTGCTATTGCTGTTTGTTAAGAGGTACTTAATATGAAGGACGCACTTAAAAGAATATTTAAAGTATCGATTGGACTCTTGTTGATTGGTTGGACTTATCAATTCATAGTTTCAGAAAACCATAGCTTTTCAAATGCCATTAACCTTCTAGTGAACTTAGTAAGTAATCCTGCAAAATTGGTTGCACTTTTGATATTTGTTGGAATAGGATATCTGCTGTTTGCTTTTCTTTTCGAAGATGGTATTTTTACAGGCATTGCGGGAATAATTTTTATTGTAGGTGCAAGTATACTACTTTCAGGTCTTGCAAGTATGGTTGTTGAGCAGTACGCTTGGGGTCAAGTAATAATACGCATACTTGGAATACCAACACTCGTTACAGCACACGTTGCAGCAATAGTAGGTATACCGGTAGAACCATTCTTGTTCATTATATTTGGTCTTTACTATTTCGTCTTCTGCAGACACCTGTAGAAATTTGTGCTGGCGGACTTGTAAGTCATAGTTTTTACTCTATAATCGTATATCTTTTTAGTTGTTTTTTTTCAAATTTTATATCCATTTTTTTTAAAATAATTGTAAGCGTTTCGATTTTTTAAACTATATTATACTGCATCTTTTCAAAATTACTTCTCTAAAACTAAAGGGCTAATCGCTGACTTTTATACTGGAGGATTTTATGAGCAGACTTGATTATGTTAGAAGCGCTAGAAGACGCTTGCAAAGAAACACAAGGGCAGGCATCAAAGAAATGAGTTTATCTGACTGCAGGATTTTTTCTTATTACCTTTATGTAATTACAAAATATAAGCATGATAATTCTTTAGGACAGGATGATGAAGAAAACTACCTTACATTAAGTTACACCATTTTTCTACACCTTGCAAAAATAATTGGAAGTTACATAAAAGCCGAAGCGTATCTGGAAAAAACAATAAACAAATATGCAAAACTCAAACTTCTTACTCCACTCGGCGAAAAAGACAATCCAGATGTCTGCTTTTCTAACTCAAAAATTCCCTACTTTTTTTCAGAAGATAATGAAATTAACAGATTACTTTGCAACTTTGATAATCCAGACATTCTGATTATAAATTTATTCCGCTGTTTTACTGTCACCAAGTCAAATGAATTCCTGCTTTCGTTAATTGCAAATTTTTTAATTGCGGCTGAACCGTCAGAAAACCCCGCTCCTTTAGAATCAATTACGGTGCATTTAAAAAAACTTCTCTGCAACACAAAACCTGTTGATTTTGTAAAAAATGCAGTCAATCTGTCAAAAGAAGAAGCGCAAGTTATGCTTTTATTTTACAGATTCTCTTCCAACAATCTGTTTAATCAGCTTCTGGACGAATTTGGCGATGTCGAAAAAGACGAAATTTTTTCCCTTATACTTGGCTTTTCAAAGCGTGATTTAAATTTATGCCTTCGCAAAGACAGCAAGCTCCGCATGTACGGTTTTTTTGAGGACAGGCACATCAGCGAAGATTTTATGGAGTGCATTCAGGCAGGCTCAATGCAGCCGTATTTCTGTGACCTTCTTAAAACTGATGACTCAGAAAAGTGCTACAACCTCAATTCTTTTACGGTAAATCAGGAATCACAGAAAATCATTTCTACTATGCTCAAAAGCGACGAAAGTGTTTCAATCCTTCTTTACGGAAAGCCGGGCAGCGGAAAAACTGAATTTGCAAAATCGCTCGCCAAAAAAAGCGGACTTAAAACCTATATTTTCAAAAATGAAAGCGAAGTTTCCGGTTCTGATTCATCGACTAACGCATTGTGCCGTTTGAACTGCCTTCTTTCAATGAAATCAGAAAACTGCATGTACATAATTGACGAAGCAGAAGGACTTTTGAACTCTAAGGTTTTCAATTTTTTTGGAATACCTGTTCCTTCTCCAAACAAGGGAACTGTAAATAAAATGCTGGAAGAAAGCAAGAATAAAACTATCTGGATTGTAAACTTTACTAATCAAATGGACGAAAGCACCCTGCGCCGTTTTACCTACTCTTACAAATTTGAAGCAATGTCGCAAAAACAGCTCCAACAGATTGCACAGAAAAAACTTTCTCCGCTTGCCCTTGATGAAAACACAAACACGCGTATTCTTGAACTCCTCGACACTTACCGCGTAACAGGTTCTTCCGTTGACAATGTCGTAAAGGCAATCAAAAGCCTCGGCTATGAAACAGGTAAAAATGAAGAACTCGTAGGCTGCGTAAAATCAGTAATAAAAGAAAATTCCCTGCTCATAAACGGAAACAAGCGCATGCGCGAAAACGTCAATCCTGCTTATGACCTCGAAGTTCTGAATGCTTCTATTGAACCTGAGCAGATTATCAAAATGATTAAAAATGCCTGCGCTTATTCAGAAGAAAACCAGATGACAGGAAACGCCCAGAGCGGAATAAGAATGTTGTTTTACGGTTTAAGCGGAACAGGTAAAACTGAATTTGCACGCTACATTTCTCAGCAGACAGGACGTCCGCTTTTGCTCAAGCGTGTAAGCGACATTCTGGATAAATACGTAGGCGGAAGCGAAAAAAACATCCGCGATGCCTTTGAAGAAGCCGAACGGACGGACAGCATTCTTTTGTTTGACGAAGCAGACAGTTTTTTTGCAAGCCGAGAAAATGCCGAACACAGCTGGGAACGCACGCAGGTCAACGAGTTCCTCACTCAAATGGAAGAGTTCCCCGGAATTTTAATCTGCACGACAAACCTCCGCACGATTATGGACGCCGCAATGAACCGCCGCTTTCATATCATCGGAATTCAAAGCCCTGCAGGAAAACGGAATCAAAACCTTGCTGAACCGCTATTTTTCGACCATGTCTTTTGACGACGAACAGGTTTCGCGCCTCGCAGGTTTTTCAAGCGTTACGCCGGGAGATTTTGGCGTTCTTGCAAGCCGGGTGCGCTTTATGGATTCCGAGGAGCGCAACTCAAAATACATCATCGACGAGCTTTGCAAAATTCAGGAAGAAAAAGACGGCGGAACAAGACAGATGGGATTCAGGATTTAGAATGCAGTTGGTGTATAATTGGCGTATAATATTTGCAGGTGATAACAATGAAAAAGCATGAAATTTTAAGTCAGGCTGAGATAGACGAACTTTTGCAGGCCATTCAGAATGATGACGAACCAACCAAAACGATAAAAGTACAAAAAGAATGTGACCGCCAGAGAAAAATAAAACTGTGCGATTTTATGCGCCCTGACATTCTTAGTAAAAAGTCACTCAGAATTTTACAGGATATAATGGAATGTTTTGCAAGTTCCATTACCACTTTTTTTCATAACGAATACTGCTTTAATACAAACGTCCATGTTGCAAGCATTGACCAGATTACACGCGAAGAATTTATCCGTTGCCTTTCTACTCCGACCTTTGCAACTTCGGCAAGCTGGCTCGGCGGAAATATTTTGCTGAATATGAATCCGTCAACTTTCCTCTGCGGAATTCTAAAAAGACAGCCTGTCCCAAACAGAAACAAAAACCTTTCAGTTGAAGAACTGCTTGCAAAGGCAAAAGAACGTAAAAAGAAAAAACGCCGCCCGAAAGCACTGTTCGGTACATTTGAAGAAAAAATTTTTACTCACTTTTTTTCAGAGCCGATGTTCGCTCATCTTCTGAACGCCTTTCAAAAAAAAAGCGATTTACCTCTTGCGCAGTTTGAAAAAATCAAGTTTGAAAGCAACCCTTCTTTTTTGCCTTACACAGAAAGCATTACCGAAATGGGAATTTTAGCAACGCTCGAAATTACTTTTGAAAACAAAAAAGATACATTATACCTGATTGATATTTTCTTTAATTCAACTGTAATAGAAGAACTTTACGAAAGAAAAATCATCTGCGATAACGAAAAACTCAATATAATTCCACTCGAAAATCCGCTTGGAAACGTAGTTGCAGAACTCGGCCGCTGTCACCTGAACGAAAATTTTGTCTTTCAGAAAAATCAGGTTCTTGAACTGAACAATGCCCCGGAAAATCCGTTACCTGTTTTGATTGACGATAAAAAATGCTATTACGCCGATGCACTTTATCTTGACGATTCGCGCGCGTTAAGGCTTTGCGGAAAAGATGAACTTAAAATAAACGGACTTACCCTCGACAACGACGACGACTTTTACAACGTGCGCGCAGTCTGGGGCTCTGCAAATCAAACCGAAGAAGAATTCAAAAACTACGGCAAAGGCACAGTCATCGAACTTTCCGAAAAATGGAACGAACCGGTCTTAATCTACCATCAGAAAAAACTCCGCGCCCTTGCAAAAGTATACATAACAGGCGGTCACTTCGCAGTAAGAATTACGGATGTTTTGTAAAAATAAAAGATTGAAAAGACCGTAAAACCGTCACATAGTTAAAAGGTTTTAAATGGACTGTCATTCTGCCCCTATTTTTCAAGGCTGTCTTTCTCCAGCAAAAACGGAATTACGCCTATGTAGATTATTCCGTTTTCATCCTGATAGCGTTTCTGGTTTCCGCCGACAACGACTATCTTTTTAAAAAAATCTCCGCTGTTAATAAGTGAGCGTGTTTCCTGTCTGACTTTTTCAGGAGTATCAAGTGCGAACGCTGACTGAATATACACTTTATTGAATCCTTGATTCACGATGAAGTCAATTTCAAGATTTGATTTTTTCTGAATTCCGTTTTCCATCGAGGAAACCTGCACTACCCCGACATCTACGGAATATCCTCGTTCTATGAGCTCGTTGAAGATTATGTTTTCCATTATGTGAGAATGTTCCTGCTGGCGAAAATTAAGCCGGGCATTTCTAAGTCCTATATCTTCTGCATAATATTTTGAAGGAAAGTCCAGATAAGATTTTCCCTTAACATCATAGCGGTTTGCCTGTTTGATTATGAATGAATCTTCAAGATATGTAAGATATTTCTTTACGGTGTGATCAGAAAGTTTTGTATGCTGCAAGGATTCAAGAGTATTGTTCAGCTTGTGCGGATTAGTAAGAGAGCCTATGGACGAGAGAATGACTTCTACCAAATTTTCCAGCGGTTCTGCGTCTTTCAGATTATAGCGCTCCTTTATGTCGGCAATATAGATTTTTGAAAAGAGATTTTTTAGATAGTCTGATTTTTCTTTTTCGTTTTCTTCCAGAACGGCAAGTGGCATTCCGCCGTAAGTCATATACTCTTCCCAGGCATCAGCTTTTTCTATGCCGGATACTTCATGTTTGTATTCGTAAAATTCACTGAAAGAAATCGGATGAATCTGAATTTCTACTCCCCTGTCACGGAAATTTGTAGCTACATCTTTTGAAAGAAGCCTTGAATTGCTGCCTGTAACATAAATGTCGAGATTCTTTCTTGCCATAAGGTCATTGAGAATGTCGTAAAAGGTCGTGTACAAAAGCTCACGGTCTTCTTCCGGCACCGTTGATTCGTCAATGCCTTCTTTTTTCACACGATAGCAGAGCTGGATTTCGTCAATGAAGATATAAAATTTTTCATGTTCATTGGTTTTCTGAAGGATATATTCATACAACTTATTTGGATTTCTGTAATCTTCATAGCCCTTTTTATCAAGAGGAATCTGGATTATGTGATTTTCGTCTATTCCGGTTGATTTTAAATAATCCTTGTAAATATCAAAAAGAAGATAAGATTTTCCGCATCGCCTTATTCCTGTGATAATTTTGATGAGTCCGTTTTCTTTTTTTGAAATCAGCCGTTTAAGATATAGAGGGCGTTTTATCAAATGATTCTCCTAGTGCAAAGTTTATTCTAATTAGATTGAAATTTGCACTGAATTAACTATATCATAATACATAAAAAATGAAAACATAAAATATAAAATGGATTTAAGATGTTATTATAATAGAAGAAAACGGCATTTTCATATCATTCTCCATTCCTGAAACTGAATCGGCAGAAACTTATGAAGAACTCAAAAACTACGGCAAAGGCACAATCATCGAACTTTCCGAAAAATGGAACGAACCGGTCTTAATCTACCATCAGAAAAAACTCCGCGCCCTCGCCAAAGTATACATAACAGGCGGCCACTTCGCGGTAAGAATTACGGATGTTTTGTAAAAAATAAAAGATTGAAAAGCCGTAAAGCCGGCACATAGTTGAAAGTGCGCGCACTTATTGAAAACTCCCTTGAAAAAGTGTATCATTTTAACGAAAAGTCGCTTGAAAAAGTGCATTACAGAATAAAAAACTCCCTGAGAAAAGTGCAGAAATAAACCAGAAAACAACATCGGCATTGTTGATAACAAAATAACCATTCCGTATTATATGGCATTCCTTCTTTAATTTGCGAAAAAATTCCGTTTTGTGATAAAATCATTATACAACCATGGGAGAAATTGATATGAACGAAAAACTGGAAAAAATTAAAGAAACCCTGCAAAGTCCTGAGGCAAAGAAAATGTTTCAGGATATGAAATCAAAAGCCATAAAACAACTTCAGCAAAAACTTGATGAAGCAGAACAACTTTTAACTTCTGAAAATGCCGGTCAGTCTGAAAAATATAAATATCTTGACCAGTACATCGATATGCTCAAAAAAAAGATTGAATATATAGAAGAAAACGGCATTTCCACATCATTCTCCATTCCTGAAACTGAACTTGCAGAATCGTATGAAGAATTCTGTAAAAACTATGACGAAAAAACTAAACCCCGCCTCCGCCATCAAAAACGAAAAGAAAGTTTAAAAGACACTTTTGAAGGTGAAAATAACAACTAGTTTTATCTTTCTGCATCTTTGCCTAGTTGTTGTAATAACCACCGCATTGCAGAATTTCAACATGTTTTTTTCCATTTTCTTCAACGATTCTGTAGACAATGCGGTTATAGTCATCTATTCTACGGCTCCAGTAACCGGATAAATTATCTTTTAAAGGTTCAGGCTTTCCGATTCCGCCATATTCGTTACGATCAATGTCTTTTAAAATGGCATTCAGTTTTTTCAGGAGTTTTTTATCAGAATGAAGAATCAAAAAATCTTCCCAAGCTTCATCAGTCCAAAGTTTATTCATCAATCAACCTCGCTGATTTCGTGCTTAGTAAGTTTTCCTTGTTTTGCATGTTCTAAAGAAATTCTGAGCCTAGCCTGATTTTCTTCGCTCCAAAACGGGTCTGCTTTAAGTTCAAATGGAATTTTGTTTTCGCGAAGACAGGCTGTCATAAACATATTGACTGCGGAACTTACCGTAATGCCGATGGACTCGCAGAAACCTTCAAAAGAGTTTTTTTTGCTATCGTCTGTTCTAATGCTGATTGTTGCCATACTAATGCCTCCAAAATATCATATTTGTATATATAATGTAACACAATGTCATATATATGTCAAATTTATTCACAACGCTGCATCCTTATCTTCCTGCAAATTCAACTTTGAGAGTGCTCCCCTGCCCATACCATCAGCAAACCGTTTTCGCGTTTCTAAGCAGGAACTTTCCAAATCTCACTCAACCGGATATTTCATAACCAGCTTGTCGTGAATTTCACTGTCGATAGCGCCGTATTTTAAAAAGCGGTCTGCCATAATGTGAAGCATATCGGCACATTCATAAAACACCGGGTCGTTATTCTGGTCGTATTCTTCAAGTTCTCTGATTGTATTTTTTAATGCTTCCGGCAAGGCAGACAAATCAACGTCGATTTTATCGTTAATAAAGTTGTATTTTGAAGGAATCGTAAGCGCGGAATTTATCAAATCAAGCAGATTTACTTCCAAAGCCTCCGCAATTTTTACAAGAGTATTCACCCGACATTCCATCACATTCGTCGTGCCGTTGCAGATACTGCAAAGCGTCGTATAAGGAACGCAGCTTTTCTTTGAAAGGCTGTAAACCGAAATTCCCTGCTCTTTTATGTATTCCGAAAGATTCATACTATCACCATTAACAGTATATAACGGTTAACAGTTATAGTCAAGAAAAGGAAAACGAACTTTAAGCAGACAGAATTCAGCACTTTCACCCAAAAAAACCGCCTTTTATCAAAAAAGCAGAACTTTTGCAAAGCCATAAATTGCTTCTTGCCCGATAAGTCTGAATATGATACAATAAAAAGACTAGGAGGCAATTATGATTACAAATATCAACGAATGTATAAAACCCATTTCGTACGTCAAAACAAATGCCGCAGATATGATGAATTTTGTAAATGACAGAAAAGAACCTCTTATAATAACTCAAAACGGAGAATCAAGAGCCGTTCTGCTGGACGTAGAATCATATCAAGAGATGAAAGACGCGTTCAACCTGCTGAAAATCATACAGTTTTCTGAAAAAGACATAAAAGCCGGCAAATCCAGACCCGCAGGTGAAGTCTTTGAAAACTTAAAAAGGAAATACAACTGTGGAAAGTGAAATACAGGAAGTTCTGGTTTCTAAGTTTGCAGAAGACGATTTGAATGAAATAATTGAATACTATTTTTCCCTGTCCCAGAATTATGTCGAAAAACTGATTTCTGAATTTGAAGAAAACGTAATGTCGCTGAAAATTCACCCAAAAAGCGGAAGAATTATACCTGAACTGGAAAAACAGGGAATTTTTCAATATAGAGAGCTTATTCAGGGATATTACAGAATTATATACGAAATCGATGACGATAAAATCACCGTTCACTCAATTATAGATGGACGACGGAATTTTGAAGAAACGATAATTTCAAAATTATCCCGCTATTACGGAAACAAAATCTGATAAATTTCCCCAACACCCTAAAAAAAACGAGGACACGATATGAACGAAAGAAAATCCCTAAAAGAAATCTTTTCCGACACGCAAAAGATGTATTCCCAACATCAGGTTTTAGCCAGTGCCTGTGCCGAAACACGCAAAAACGAAAAACTGTACCCGGCGCAAGAGGAAATTTCATTTGAAAAAAACAGGTTTCCAGAAAATGCCGATATTTTTCTTTCTAAAAAGCGAACGTTCGAGGCGGCGGCAGGCTATTCGCGAAAGGGCATAAAAACTTGCGTGCTGAATTTTGCAAACAGTTTTTCTCCGGGCGGAACCGTGTGTGTGTCAAAAACGCAGGAAGAATGTCTTTGCCGAAGTTCAACTTTGTACGATTCGCTTACAACCCAAACTATGATTGACAATTTTTACAACAAGCACTGCCAGGACGACAATCCGCTCGGAACGGACGACATAATTTTTTCTCCGGGCGTAAAAGTTTTTAAAACCGATGAAATTTACGCTGAACTGATAGACGAATCCGAATGGTTCGATGTCGACGTAATCACCTGCGCCGCTCCGTGCCTTTTTGAAGATTCTGACACTCAGAAAATTTCGGACGACGAACTTTCCACACTTTTAGAAAGCCGTTTCCGCAAAATCGCCTCTGTGGCAGCCGCAAACTGCAACGACGTTCTCATTCTTGGTGCATTCGGTTGCGGCGCATTCAGAAACCCGCCCGAACTGGTCGCCAGAACCGCCCGCAAAGTCCTGACCGAATACGCACACTCTTTTAAAACCGTAGAATTTGCCGTATGGTGCGCAGACTACGAAACAGAAAACTACAGGGCGTTCAAAAAATATTTTTCCGAGCGGGATTAAATTAGCTGTTTGGAAACTATCTGCAAAATCTGTCCGGTCAGGCGATTTAAATCTTTGCATTGAAATCGACCATAATATTTACATCAATTTCAGGATTCATGTCATGGGCACGATGTTCTACTATAGCATGCGAATTCCCTGCGTTTTTAAAACTTCATGCAATATGACACTTGAACACATCGCTGAATTTCTACGCTCTCCATCCATAGAACCCGAGCCGTCTATCAAAAGCAAGACCGACATATCCGGTATTTCATTTCCACGTGTATTGCGAAACCAGATACGTTTTTTAACATCTCCCATCTTCTTGGAATCAATTCCTGCGCCAAAGAGAAATTTATTTTCTGTTTCAAAAAAATCAGGATCTTTAAATTGATTTCCGGGAAAATTCGAATACAAAATATAAAGACACTCATGAATAGTAAGGGCACGGCTTACCATAAATTATTATAGTCGGATAATGCAGTTTTTGCCATTCCAAATCCTAAAAACTGTGGTATAATAATTAAAGCGAGGTAAAAAATGAATGTAACAATCCTTGAAAAGAAAATAAGCACACTCACATTACAGCAGCAAAAAACTATAGATTCATACATAGATTTTCTTATTTTTCAGAATGAAAATCAGACCAAAAACAGGCGTTCACATCTGGACTTTTCAAAATACAATACTCAAACTCATCTCTGGAGTGAAGATGCACAAGATTTTGTAAACAGGATGCGTTCAGATGATAGATTCTAAGATTTTTATAGATACTGCTCCTTTTATATATGCTCTTGAAAATAACGAACAGTATACGCAAAAGGTACAAAAGGCATTTATAAACTATTACGATTCTTTTACACCTCTTTTTACGTCTTTTTTAACGTTTACTGAATATTGCGTTGTTCCATACAAAGAAAATAACCATCAAAAAATTGAAGATTTTGAAAATTTCATTTCAGACGCACAAATAGAAATTGTAACTCTTACAAAGGAAGTCGCAGAGTACGCTTCATTTATCCGTTCAAAATATCAAGGTATAAAAGCAATGGATGCTCTGCAACTTGCAAGCGCAATTCAAAATCATTGCGATATATTTCTGACAAATGACAAGCAGTTAAAGCAAGTAAAGGAAATCACAGTTCTGCTGGTAGACGAATTATAAACAGAACTGACAAAAAATACTAGCAACACTTGGTTGTGTTCCTGCTTATGATTTGCCTTATCCGCAGATGAAATTACTTGATATGGGATTTTGGCAAATCGGCTTTGATAATGATGACAAAAAAGGATTAAAAATTGCCCATTAATTATAAAGTGCAGAGTGCATTTACCTTATCATCTTTTTTACAGGAGAAATTATGATTCAGATATTCGGAACTTTGAAAAACTTTGACG
>JBJETJ010000015.1:0-17157 GCA_051883255.1 Treponema sp. | reverse complement strand
GATACGGCCTTCGTAATCTTCAAATAATGACATATTGTTATCCTCCGTTCCTACAATTAGTTCTTTCTAGGGTCGATAAGTTTTACCATACCCTGATCTTCTGTTACGCGGCCATAATGTGTGCGCGCTCCGGCAATAGCTTCTTCAGCAGGTTTTCCTGCTTTAAGAGCGTCCATCAGTTTTCCGAAGTTAATGCAGTTGTAACCGATAACCTGATTGTCCTTGTCAACAGCCATTGTTTCAACGTAGCCTTCTGTCATTTCAAGGTAGCGCGGACCAGTCTTGCGTGTTGCAAACATAGTTCCGACCTGTGAACGAAGGTTCTTTCCGAGGTCTTCAAGAGAAGCACCTACTTTAAGACCGTCTTTAGAGTAAGCTGACTGAGTACGTCCGTAAACAATCTGCATGAAAAGTTCGCGCATTGCAGTATTGATTGCATCGCATACAAGGTCAGTGTTTAAAGCTTCAAGAAGAGTTTTTCCAATAAGGATTTCTGAAGCCATAGCCGCTGAGTGAGTCATACCAGAACAGCCGATTGTTTCTACAAGAGCTTCTTCAATAATGCCGTCTTTAACATTCAAAGAAAGCTTGCAGGCACCCTGCTGAGGTGCACACCAGCCGATTCCGTGTGTAAATCCGGAAATGTCTTCAATTTTTTTTGCCTGTACCCATTCTCCTTCTTCTGGAATCGGGGCAGGTCCGTGATATGCTCCTTTAGCCAAAGGACACATATGTTCCACTTCTGCAGTGTATTTCATTTTAATCTCCCATAATCAGAAAAAAATTTCTGAATAATATTCAATCTACTATATAATGTATCTTTTTTATTGATTTTATACAACTATTAAGATATATTGTTTTTCATTATGAATCAACTGATTTCAAATTTTCATACGCATACAGAACTTTGTCATCATGCTTCCGGGAGTCCTGTTGATTATGTAAAATGTGCCGCAGAACAGGGCTGCCGCGAACTCGGATTTTCAGACCATTGTCCGTATCCTGTAAGCCTCGGCTTTCAATGGGACAACTGCAGAATGTCAGTTTCTCAAATTGAACTTTATGTAAATCAGGTCAATGAAGCAAAAAAAGCCGCAGATTTTCCGGTTCACCTCGGCTTTGAATGTGAATATGACAGAAACTTTCTGAGCTGGTACAAAGATGAATTGAAATGTCATTACGGTGCTGAATATTTGGTTTTCGGACCTCACTGGGTAAACGATGACGGAGAACGTCCGTATGCCCTTGATTTTAACGGAGATTTAAAACTCCTTCACAAATACACCCGGCAGATTATCGAAGGGCTCGAAAGCGGTTTGTATTCAATTCTTGCGCACCCCGATTTATTTATGGCAGGCTACAGAATCTGGGACGACGAATCAAAAAGCTGCCTTACCGACATTCTTAACGCCGCAGTGTCGCTTGACATTCCTCTTGAAATCAACGGACTCGGAATAAGCCGCGGCTTAATCGACACGCCAAACGGAAAAAGATTCGGCTATCCGTATCGTGAGTTCTGGGAACTTGTTGCAAAAACCGGCGCAAAAGTAATCTGCAATTCCGATGCGCACAATCCAAAAGACGTCCTCCAGAACGCCCTCCGCGCTCGCCGTTTCGCCGCCGAACTCGGCATCACCCCGATAGAAACAATTTTCTAATCCCGATTTAATTTACTTTTATGCACCCACCGCGCGAGGCAAAAAAAAACAATGCCTGCCAGCATTTGAAATTTACAACTACAACAGTCTGAACGCCACATAGAGAATTGCCAATGCGCAATTCTCGTAGCGCGAGATAAACCCTGTGTTTGTGAGGAAGTGAAATTTACGAGCGCAACAATCTGCACGCCCATAGAGAATTGCACCCCTGCAATTCTCGTAGCGCGAGATAAATCCGTGTTTGTGCGGAAGCGAAATTTACGAGCGCGGCGTACCCTTGACAATAATCCCGATTTTTACGATTATTTCAGCTATGAAAAATAATGATGAGCAAAAAAATCTGTCACGAGGACATCTTGAAACATTGACATCTTCCCAGCTGATAGCTCTGGCTGACGAATATGGAATTGACATTCCTGATGATTTAAACAGACAGTTCATTATTGCTGAATTACTTGATTTTGCAAAAGAGAACGCTGAAAATTCAAAATATAAAGAAACGATAAAAATTTCAGAAAACGGACAGGCAGAAATTTCAAAAGAACTTCCAAAAGGCTACAATGAAACAAAAATAAACGTTCTTTTAAGAAACCCTGTTTCTTTATTCGTGTACTGGGATTTCAGCGAAGTTTTATACAAGCAGCTTACGGCTTCAAAAACTCCCGTGTTTTTAAGGGTATGTTTTTTTGACGAAGACTCAAGTGAAAAGCCGGAAGATACTTTTGACATTCAGATTGATTTTGAAGACAGGGAACAGTACATCTTGATTCCCGGCGGAAAAAAATATGTCCGTGTTGATTTAATGCAGGACCGTGCAAATGTACTTGATTCAGTTCTTGCCGTTTCTGCAAGGCTTGAAATTCCGCAGGGCTCGGAAGAGTTCAGGAATTTTACGCCGGGCAGGGAACAGGATTTTAAGCCTGTCCTTGAATTATCAGGAATTAAATCAATGCTGAAAAATCATTATAATAATTACAGGCAATCATTTAATTAATTTTGGAGTTAAAAATGTCAAGTAAAAATATTTCACTTTTGCTTAATTTTCATCATCCGTACATACGGCATTCAGATGAAAGCGCCGATGAATATAATCAGGAAAATTTCCTTCTGTTTGAAAAAATTTCAAACGTCTATATTCCGCTTTTAAATATGATTTCAAATTTAAAAAAAGATAACGTTGAATTTAAAATTTCGGTCGTCTTTTCACAGCCACTGTGTGCGCTTTTGTCAGATTCCATAGTAAAAAAACAGTACGTCAATTACCTGAACGATTTGATTGAATTCGGAAAAAAAGAACTTGTCAGGACAAAGAATTCAAAAGACCTTCATAAAAATGCAGAAATCTATCTTGAAAAAATCATAGAAACAAAACGATATTTCACTGAAGTATACGAAGAAAATCTTTTAAAATATTTTGCAAATTATGCAAAGCAGGGAGTAATCGAAATTCTTGCAACCTGCGGAACTTATATGTTTATGCCGCATTACGCAGATATGAGCGAAATCCTTAACGCACAGGTCGAAACAGGACTTTATTCCGTACGGCATTATTTCGGAATTTCTGCAGAAGGATTTTTCCTTCCTGAACTCGGATACGCTCCGGGAATTGAAAAAGTCCTGCGAATGTACGGCGTAAATTATACGATTGTCCCATCGCAGAGTTTTCTTCTCGGACAGGTAACTCCCGAAAAAGGAATTTTTGCGCCTGCAAGATGCTATAACTGCCTTTCGCTTTTTGCCGCAGATTCAGTTCAGCTTGAATACAATAAAAATCCGGTTTACAAAAATAAAAACAGCGACATTGCCTGGGAACTTGATTCAGAGGAACTTCTGCCTTTTATAAAAGAAGGTCAGGCGCGTTCAAGTTCAGGATTCTGCTACTGCAACAATTCATGCCCGGAACCGGAAACGCAATTTAAAGACATAAAAAAATCTGACTGCATTTATAACGCAGAAAACGCCTGTAATCAGGCTGTAATTGATGCAGAAGATTTTGTTTTAAAATATTCAGAAAAACTTAAAAAAGCTTCGGAACTTCTGCCTGATACAGATGTTTCCATGACATGCGTTTTTGATGACGAAATGCTTTACAAAGACTGGGACGAAGGCCTTGTCTGGTTTGAAAACATCATCAGAAAATTTACGGAATCTGACATTTGTGCCGCAAGTTTTTCTGATTTGCTTTATGACAAATTTTCACTTCAAAAAATCATTCCTTACTTTGCATCAGGTTCAAAAGAAAGTTACGGCGAAGATTATCTTTCAAGCAAAAACGGCTGGATGATCCGTTATCTGAGAAAAGCCTGCGAACGCATTGTTGACCTTGCAGGAAGGTTCCCTGATGATACAGGACTTAAAGTAAGGCTTTTAAATCTTGGGTCAAGAGAACTTATGCTTGCACAGAGTTCTGAATGGGCAAAGATGATTGAAACGGGCACTTATGCTGAATACGCAGAAAAAGCTTTTAAAGACAGCATAATTGCTTTTACTGCCGTCTTTGATGCGCTCGGTTCAAACACTGTAAGCACGGAATGGCTCTGCAACCTTGAAAAAGCACACCCGATTTTCCCCTGGATGAACTTCAGGATTTTTTCAAAGAAACGCTGATTTTACAATTCAATTATATTTTATTTATATTTTATTCGTTTTATTCGAGGCTCTGGATATCGATTACGCGGTCAAAAAGTTTCTGCGAATTTTTTACGAGGTTTATGCTGTTTTTTGCAGGCGTAAAATACGGATTGATTTTAAGGCATTTTTCCCAGGCTTCAATCGCAAGTTCCATTTTGCCGGCGGCATAATATTTAAGGCCGTCCTGATAATAGCCTTCTGCTTCAAGTTCCCGTGAATATCTGCCCTGATCGCCGAGGTTGATTTTTGCGCCTACGCTGAAATGATTGACAGGGTTTGCAGAAGAAGTCAGGTCAAAAGTATAATTCAAGTCAACAGTAAATTTATTTATTTTAAATTCCGTTCCAAGGCTTATGCGCGGATTTGCACCTTTTAGTCTGAAACCTGCCATCAGTTCAAGAAAGCTTGTAATCTGAACGTCAAATCCGATTCCGGCAGACCAGAGTTCCGTTTTTGAAAAGTCAATGAGGTTTACAGGCTGGTTAAAGTCAAGCGACACTGCAAGCGGTTTTATAAACCTGTATGAAATTCCTGCTGAAATTGAAGTCGGCAGGGCATCGTCTATCTGAACTCCCTGCGCAGTTCCGAAACCTGTAATTGCAATTCCTGCATTTAAAATGCTCAGTCCGATTTTTAAATTAGGATCCCTGTCTGCAAAACATTTTCCGGCATTGAACCGCAAAAGGATTCCGATGTCTGCCATGAATGCCGCGGCAGACTGATTAAGACCTGAGTCTTTTATAAGTTCGCCAGTTTGCCTGTCAGTATAATCTGGGATTGAACACCATGCCGCTTTTATGTTTGCGCCGACTGCAAGTCCTTTAAAATAATAGCCTCTGAAAAAATTATACGAAATGTTCAGCACGCCTGTCGTTTCTGAATAATAATTTGAAGCAAGCCTTTCGCCCATGCTGCTGTATTCCGTAAACGGAACGTAAAAACATTTTAGTTTTGCGCCAAGACCGAGATTGTCTTTCCGCCAGGTTGCCGCAATCGTTTCGATGTTAGAATCAGAAATCCAGGAATTATGAAACAGTGCAACTTCCGTGTCTTTTAAAACTGAACTTGCGGCAGGATTGTAGTCAAAAAATCCTATGTCATCTGCAAGGGCAGTAAAGGCAGAACCGAGGCTTTCTTCCCTTCCGCCTGAAGGCATTTTTAGCGACGGAAAAACAGTGCTTCCTGCGTTGCTGTCAGTAAGGCCCGAAAAAGTGTCGGAAAGTTTTGTGTAGACGTCAATGTATTCCAGAGAATATGCCTTTAACGGTATAATAAAAAAAATGAGGAACATTAAATTTTTAAAAGCATATTTTCGTTTCATTTGTCTTTATATTTTACAGCAAAACGTATAGAATGTCTAATATCTCTAAATAAAACGTGATATATTATAAATAATTCTGCTGCTATAAAATTTTCGGTTTTTTTTCCTTATAACATTAACTTTATTACCGAAAATAAAATGGATAGGGGAATCTGTTATCAAAAAGTTTTTTTGTTTGATTTGCCATGTTTTTTTAATTCTCACAATGTGCTTTTCTCAAAGCAAAGGCAGTGCCGTCGTAACAGGTGCGCCTTCTGTAAATTTGCACTCAGAAAATGAACAGGAAAAAATACTTTCGCTCAAAGAAATCGATGCCCTGATTGCAGAAACAGATTATACCACTGCATTAATTGAACTTAGCAATTACCTTCGTGCATATCCTGAACAGCTTGACTTTGTACAGCGCCGCATCGACAAAATCATGAAAGCCCGCCAGCAGTATATAGTTCTTGCAAACAATCTTATTGACGTAATGGAAAAAGAACCGGAAAACGCACAGAAAAAACTTGAAATCATTGCCGCCCTCGAATCAGTAGAAAAAAATCCGACGGAAGAACAGCTGCAGTTCATCAGGCAGGCAAAGATTGCGGCACAGTTTACGTATTACAGGGCGCAGTTCAGAAAAATAGTGGAAGAGTCCTCTGCATTTACAGACCGCGCCGAATATGCCCGTGCAGTAAGCAGAATTCAGGAAGGCTTTTATATGTACCGTCAGGAGTTCTATGAAGAAAATCCTGAAAGCGTAACTTCTCCTGTAACGCCTGTCGTAAACCGCATAAACTCATCGTGCCGCGATTACATCAACATACAGGAAAAACTAAAAAATTCTTTTACGGCATTTTTAAACGCAGTCAATTCAGGGAATTACCGTGACTCAGAAAATGCTTACAACAACTTTAATTCTGAATTACAGAATTTTGCAGACATAAGAAACCGCATTTATGAAGATGCACTTTTCCTGCAGAATACTTTCAGTTCACTTCAAAAACAGAACAGCGAACTTACGGAAGCTTCGTACCTTCCTTTTATATTTAAATTTTCTTTCGGACTTGAAAACAGTTCTAAAACGGGAATCATCGGTACGATGGATTCGCAGTTCAGAAATTACATTGAAACGCTGAAGCCTGCAATTTACAATGCCGTTGCAAAGATTACTTTTGACCAGATAAACTCAAAAAACGTCGACACAGTAACGCGGCAGGAACTTCCTTTTGCAAAGCTCGGCACGGCTTCAAATTTTGCAAGACTCGGTCTTACAGTAAATTCAATGTATGGCAAGATAAAGGCGAATTTCAGATATGAAACTGAATTCAAAGGATATGTTCAGCAGATGGAATATCCGCAGACTTTGATTGCATCATTAAACGAAAGCTACGAAATCTTAAATAAATATCAGGGAATAAACAGACAGCTTAAAGTCATCGAAAAACCGCAGAATGCAGTTGAGGCGCTCCGTGCAAAGAATTCGTATTCGTCACAGATGATTGACTGCGCAAGACAATACGATGAATGTGCACAGAATGCCGGCCGCCTTTTAAACGAAAAATGGTTTGCAGGATACCTTAATGCAAGTAACGCGAAAAAAGATGAAAATGCAAAAACCGATTATGAAATTTTAAATAACTATTATCTTGTTTTAAACAGGACACTCTACGATGTCTGCAAAAATGCAAGCCAGATACAGTGGAAAGAAACTGCTTCATACTTTGCTTCTGCCTCTGACGAAATTCATTCATATTATCAGAATGAATACGCAAAAGCCACAGATTTGCTTAACGAACGCTATCCGAAAGAAGCGCTTGCACTTCTTTTAAAAACTGATTCAGAATTAAATTCCGACATTCAGATTATTGAAGCCTGCCGAAAGACACTTGAAGAAAATCCTGCAGAAAAAAGTTCCTTTGCAGAAGAAGAACAGTCCGTAAGGCAGAACATCACTAAGATGAACGGCTTGAAAGCTGAAAGCCAGAAAAATGCCGTAACGTGCAACCTTGCAATCTTGAACAGCCAGCGCGCACTGAACGAAGCAGAACTCAGATATACGCAGGCGCTCCAGTCTTTCCAGCGCGCAGATTATTCAGCAGCACGTCGCAACCTCGAATTGAGCAGTGCAAAATACAAAGAGTCATTTGACTGGCAGGAATCAAGTGCACTTCGCGAAGAAAGCGACAGAAAGCTCCTTGCCTTAGGCCAGCAGATTAATGACGCAGAAAACAAGCTCATAGTTACAGAAGTCCGCTCTCTGAAAAATCAGGCTAAAAACGAATATTACAACGGCAACTTTGAAAAAGCCGAAAGCCTTTTAATCCGTGCAAAAAGCCGCTGGGCAATAACGAACGGCGAAGAAGAAGACATAGAAATCAAAAACCTTCTTGCACTTGTAGAAACTGCGCTTTCAATGAAAACAGGACGCGTAATTCCGCCGACAGCACCGTTGTATCCTGAAATGTCTCAGATTCTGAGCATCGCACATCAGTATTTTGACAAAGGTTCAGCACTTATCAAAAAAGGTGAACGCGAAGAAGGAACGGCAGTCCTTATGCAGGCAAAAAAGAAGCTTCAGGAAATTCAGCTTGTCTATCCTTTGAATCAGGAAGCAAGCCTTCTGTCGCTCAAAATTGACCAGCTGATTGACCCGGACGCATTTAACGAAATGTTTGAACAGAAAGTAAAGAGCGCTCGGGAAAACTATAAAATTGCTTCAAGACAGCAGACTGCATACACAGATTTGCTTGACCTCTACGAAATCCGCCCTGATTATCCGGGACTTAAAAACCTGATTTATCAGGTTGAAATAGAAATCGGCGTAAGGCAAAAACCTGTTGACAATTCTTCACTCGTAAAATCACAGGATTTGACAAGAGAAGCATCGCGCATAGTAAACAATGCAGGAACAAGCGAAGCCCAGCTTAGAAGCGCACTTGAAAAACTTGATCAGGCAATTCAGCTTAACCCGAACAACGATCAGGCAATTCTTTTAAAAGACAGGGTACAGGTTTCTCTCGGCGGAAGGGCAAGCGTTGTTCTGTCAAGTTCCGATGAAGCAAAGTACCAGCAGGCAATTCAGGAACTTCAGAAAAACAACATTGTCGGTGCCTATGCTTTAGTCGAACAGCTTTTGCAGAAACCTGAAAACAGGCGTTCAAGCAAAGTTCTTGATTTGCAGAAAAAAGTAAAAGCCTTGTTGTAATTTCTTTTTATGTAAAGTAGAATAGCAGGCGGTGGGATTTTCTTTTGAATAAGTGCAGTACGAACAAAAAGTTATTTTTTCTCTTTTTCAGTTTTTTATTTGCAGTTTCGTTTTGCAGGATAAATTTATACGCTGAACAGTATTACTGGGAAAATCCTGAACGGCTTACGACAGGCGACTGCCGTTTTCCGCAGGCAGTAAGCAATTCAAATTTGTACGCGATATTCTGGCAGGAAATCGATACAAAAAAATCAGAAGTCTATCTTTCTGCCGCAGTAAAAAAATCAGGTTCAGACAGGCTTGTAACGAACAGGCATTTTGCAGGACCTTTTCCATATTCAGGCGAAGTTCCTGACTTGTATTCTGCTGCCATAAATGACAGGGGAAAAATCTGTGTCGGCGTTCTTTCAGAATCAAATATGGTTTCAGTTTTTTCTTCCGAAGACGGCGGACTGACTTTCATCAGGACAGACTTTGAGCGCCAGAAACTTCCTGTCGTAGCTCCGCGCATTTATTCGCTCAAATCGGGAGAATTCATTTTATTTGCTTCACTCGGAAAAGACGAATCTTTTTCAATGGTAAGTTCAAAAAGCCGCGACGGAATAAACTGGTCAAATTTTTCAATTTTTGAACCGACACGTAATTTTACGAATCCTTTTCTTCCTGTCCTTGCTTCGACAGAAAAAGGCGACATCGTATTTTTTCAGGCACACTTCAACAGCGGAACAAGACTTTCGTATCAGCTTTATTCAACTTTTTCAAAATCAAACGGAGCGTCCTGGACTCCTGCGGAACTCGTAACAGACCAGAGTTCACTTCCGCAGAATTCAAATGAAGCCTACACGTCGTATCACAACCAGCGCCCTTCGATTTTATTCAAAGACTCAAAGCTTTACATCGCATGGGAGAGAACTCATTACAGTTCCGAGAACTCAAGCATTTATTTTGCAGAAGCTGACATTAACACGGGAAAAATAAATTCACAGGTCGAGCGCATTACTTCAACCGGAAACGCATCAAGGCCTATACTGTTTTCCTATAAAAATATGATAAGCCTTGTGTGGTTTGATACAAGGCAGGGAATTGAAAGCGTATGGTTTTCCCAAAAAGAAGGACTTTTGTGGAATGAAGTAAAGCTTTCTTCATCAAACAGGTCGGCAGTTTTTTCATATCCAATCGTAACGAATCACGGCAAAGAACTTTCTTTTGTGTGGCAGTCCGGCAATACAGTCTACAAACTTTCTTCTGATACAAGCGTTCAGATGCCGCAGATTTTCCCTCTGACATACACAGCAGGAAAGCACTCAAAAAACAAGAATGTCAGATACAGAATCGAACTGCCCGAAGACAGTTCAGGCATTGCAGGATATTCCTGGATATGGACAAAAGACAAAAACGAAAATCCGCCTCATTCGCTTATGACATTGCCTAAAGAACGTTTCGTAAATGTCATCGCAGACGACGAGGCTGAATATTATTTTAAAGTCTGTGCAGTCGATTACGCAGGGAACTGGTCAGAGCCGCAGGTTCTTTCGTATTACCGCGACTTGACGCCTCCGCCTAAGCCAAAAATCAATCTTCCGCAAAACGATTTTTACGGTTTTGTAAATTCAAATTCATTTACGATTTCCTGGAATTTTGCAGAAAAAAATCCTGATATTACAGACGACGTTGCAGGCTACTCCTGGAATCTCGTAAAAGTCGAAAACCTTGAACAGGAATTTGCATCGTCCTCAAGACATTCCGTAAAAGCCGGCGAAGATTCCATTTTGCAGAAAACTGCTTATCTTGACGAAAAATATACTTCCGATACTCTGCCTTCAAGAATTGCAGAACCGGGCAAAAACGTAATGCAGCAGAAAAATGACGTTCAGTTTTTTGATTATTCAAACGGCATTTACGTTTTTGCAGTACGCGCAATTGACGAAGTAGGAAACGCAGGCGAGCCGTCTTATGCAGTTCTCTACCTGAATAAATTTGAGCCGTTTACTCAGATTACTTCAATAAAAAAAGATTCTGACATTTTCGGCAATACAAGCCTTACGATTACGGGAAACGGCTTCAGCTATGACGGCATAATTTCTGACATTTACATTACGCAGGAAAAATCTTCAAAACCTGAAATTCATTTAAGGCGTGCGGACGGCGATTTTAAAATTCTTTCAGATTCAAGAATTTCTGACATAAAGCTTTCTGGCAAAATTAAGGAAGGCCGTT
The DNA here is from genome assembly GCA_051883255.1 of Treponema sp. Lineage (GTDB taxonomy): Bacteria > Spirochaetota > Spirochaetia > Treponematales > Treponemataceae > Treponema_D. The sequence goes on along the minus strand of JBJETJ010000015.1, from coordinate 6,140 downwards.
ATTTTATTTCGCTTTATCATACTGACAGGGGACTTTATAAATCGAACATCGCTTTTTCAATTCAGGATAACGGAACTGTAAAAATTGAAAAGGAATACCAGTATGTTCCTGAATGGTTCGGCTATACAAAATTCGGAATATACAACGTTCAGATTGCTTACGTTCTTTTTGCATTCGTCATGCTGTTTGCCCTTGCAGGACTTCTTTTTTCGATAAAGGGAATTTCTGCAACAGTAAAAGATTTTAATGCCGTTAATTTACAAGTTCAGGCGCTTATAAAAGGAGAAACTATGCCTTTACAGAAAAAAACAAAAATTGCCGCACTTAACAAAAAAGGTGGCGGATTAAGGTTAAAGCTTATTTTATTTACTGTAATCTTAGTACTGATGGTTTCGCTTTTAGTTTCAGTTCCGCTTGGATTCATAATGGTAAAAACTCAGGAACACAGCCTTTCAAAAGGCTTGCAGGACAGGGTCAACGTTCTGCTTGAAAGCCTTGCCAGCGGAACAAAGGCATATATGCCGTCAGAAAATGTCCTTGAATTAAGCTATCTGCCGGGACAGTCCTCTGCGCTGGAAGAAGCAAATTCCGTTTCGATTACGGGATTTAAATCTAACGAAAATGATTTTACAAACGGAAGCCTTGATTATGTGTGGGCATCAAATGACGTTCACATTACGGGCGAACAGAATTTAATGATAGACACAGATTCTTTCAGACCGGGAATTTCGCGGCTGACTGACCGGAACATTCTGCAGATTGCAGAAAACTGCCGGCTTATAAACGACGAAGCCGTAAAGACTGCAAGCGAAATCGGAAGCAACATTGCAAAGCTTAACGCAGAAGGTGCACGCCTTGCATTGAACACAGATTCAGCTTCGGTTGCGCGCCGCAATGAAATTGCAGACATTACGACACAACTTACGACAAGAATGACGGCAACCTTAAACGACCTGTCAATAAAAAACAGTTCTTCCTATCCGCTTTATGACTCGACAAAACTGAGCCGCGAAAATACGGAATATCTTTTTTACAGGCCCGTTCTGTACCGCGCGGGAAGTTCGCAGAATTATGTCCGTGCAATCGTTTTCATTTCAGTTTCGACAAAAAGCCTTATTGAAGAAATCGATGCGGCGCAAAGGACTATTCTTGTAAGTGCGCTTACAATTTCACTTTTTGCAATCGCCATCGGAACAATCTGTGCAATTATGCTTGCCTCTATCATCGTAAAACCAATCCGCAGGCTTGCAAAACACGTGCAGATGATTGGCGAAACGGCAGACAAAGAAAAGCTTGCAGGAAAAGAAATCATAATAAAATCACATGATGAAATCGGTCAGCTCGGTGATACGGTAAACGAAATGACGCGCGGACTTGTAAAGGCGGCTCAGGACGAACACCTTTTGATGGACGGAAAAGTCGTTCAGCAGACATTCCTTCCGCTCCATACTGACAAAAACGGAAACAAGCAGACGACGGCAGAATTAAAAGACAACCTCATAGAATGTTTCGGATATTACGAAGGAGCTTCCGGCGTATCAGGCGACTATTTTGACTACAAGAAACTTGATGACAGATGGTATGTAATCATAAAATGCGACGTTTCGGGACACGGAGTTCCTGCCGCACTGCTTATGACTGTAGTTGCGACATTGTTCCGAAAGCATTTTGAAAACTGGTCGTTCAAGAAAAACGGAACTGACTTACCGGCACTCATCTGTACGATAAACGATTTTATCGAAGGGCTCGGAATCAAGGGAAAATTTGCAACGATTATCCTTGCTCTTGCCGACACGCAGACAGGCGACGTTTACCTTTGCAATGCAGGAGATAATGTCGTTCACATTTACGATTCAAAAGAACATAAGCAGAAAGTCCTCACGCTTGCAGAAACTCCTGCGGCAGGACCTTTGCCGACATTTATGGTCGAAATGAAAGGCGGCTTTAAACTTGAAAAAACACACCTCAACAAAGGCGACGTCCTGTTCCTCTATACTGACGGTATCGAAGAAGCGACGAGAAAATTCCGCGACGGCAATTTCAACGTAATGAAATGTCAGGAACCGGGACTTGAAGAAGGCGCAGTTCACAAAAACCACAAAGTAGGGCAGGATTACGAACAGATGGAACCTGAACGCGTAAATGCAATAATCGAAGCCGCATTAAACAAGCGCGTTTACGTTCTTGAAAAAAATCACAACCCTAATCCGTCGGAGCGCCTTGAATTTGACTTTACGAAATGTGACGGTTCTGTAGAAGATGCGATTATGGCACTTGCAAGCGTTGAAAAAGTATTCCGCTTTTACAAAGACCCGGAAGTTACGCCGAATGATCTTGTCAGGGTAGACAAGAGAATAGACGCTTACCTTAGAAAATGCTTTAACATGTATGATTTTTATTGCAGTTCAAAACAGGAAATTTCAGAAGAATCTTCGTACCTGTATTACACAAACCTGCGCGAAGACGAACAGCTTGATGACCTCACGCTCGTTGCGGTAAAACAGCTGTAAGATTTGCCTGCTATTCCCTAAACCGTATTAAAATGATATACTTCTTTGGTCAGAGGGTGGATTTTTGTAGAAAAACTTGTATTTTTTTACGTTTTATTACAGCTAAATAGGATTATTTTAATTTGATAAGGTATATATTATGGAATTTAGTGAATTTAATCTGGACGAGAGACTATTGAGCGGTATCCAGAGTACCGGTTACGTAAACTGTACGCCTGTTCAGCAGCAGGTAATTGAAGCAAGCCGCGACGGAAGCGATTTGTATGTTCAGTCTCAGACAGGAACAGGAAAAACAGCCGCCTATCTGATTGCCATAATGCAGGAAATGCTGTCAAAACCTGAACTGAAAGATAAAAAAGCACTTGTTCTTGTTCCTACAAGAGAACTTGCAGTTCAAGTTGAAAATGAATGCCGTGCGCTCTGTCAGAAAACAGGGCTTTCCGTTTTCAGTTTTTACGGCGGCGTCGGATACGAAAAACAGCTGCGTGCAATCGAAAACGATGTCAGCATTCTCGTTGCAACTCCGGGAAGAATCATCGATTTGCAGGAACAGAACAAACTGAATTTGTCAAACATAGGTTTTGCCGTTATTGACGAAGCTGACAGAATGTTCGACATGGGATTTTATCCTGAACTGCGCATTATTTTAAAACATCTTCCTCAGGCAGAAAACAGGCAGACAATGCTTTTTTCTGCAACGCTGAATACTTATGTAAAAAATCTTGCCTGGGAATATACAAGAGATGCAAAAGAAATTACTATCGAAGCAGAAAACATCACCGTTGACGAAATCCAGCAGGAGCTGATTCATGTTTCAAGCGACGAAAAGACAAAACTACTTGTCGGAATCCTTCAGCGCGAAAAACCTGACAGCACGATAATATTCTGCAATACAAAAAAAAGCTGCGAGATTATCGGAAAGCGCCTTCAGATAAACGGATTTTCATGCGGTTTTATAATCGGCGATATGCCTCAGAACCGCAGGCTTAAAGTTCTGAATGACTTTAAGTCCTCTAAAATTTCAATTCTTGTTGCCACAGACGTTGCAGCCCGCGGAATCGACGTAAATGACCTTTCGCTTGTAGTAAATTACGACTTGCCGAATGAACCTGAAAATTACGTTCACAGAATCGGACGTACTGCCCGCGCAGGAAAAACAGGCAAGGCCTATACGTTCTGTTCAGAAAAAGACGTGTACGACCTGCCTTCAATCGAACGCTATATCGGACAGTCAATTCCAAGCATCGTATGCAACAGCGAACTTTTGGGCGAAGACAAGAGCGAAGGAACTTACATAAAACTCGATTCTTACAATGACGACGAACCTAAAAGATATTCGCACGACAAATATTCTTCTGACAAAAACGACAGGCGCCATGCAGGAAAAAATAAAAACCGCAAAAAGCCTTATTCAGAACACAAGTCAGATTATAAAAAAAGTTCAGGCAAGGACAGTTTTAAAAACCAGAACCGCCCTGCAAAAGAAAGCGGCAAGGATATAGAAAACCTGTCCAATATGTCATTTGAAGAGCGGATGGAAATTTACAAAAAGAAATATGCAAATTCTTCAAAGCCTTCTTCTTACAGTTCAAATAAAAAGCCTGATTCAGGAAACAGAAAGAAACCGGGCAATAATTATAATTACGGCAAGTCAAATTCTTCTTACAAAAATGCCCAGAATAAAGCCGGACAGAACATCAGGACTTACGACAGTTCTAAAAAGGGAGTTAAAAGTCAGGGACTTTTTGCCCGCATAAAATCACTTTTTTCAAAGAAGGATAAATAATGATTACAGTAAGTGACGTCAGTTTAACATTCAGTGAAAAACCTCTTTTTAAAGATGTTAATTTAAAATTTACAAGCGGAAACTGTTATGGAATCATCGGTGCAAATGGTGCCGGTAAATCGACTTTTTTAAAAGTCCTTTCAGGCGAACTTGAACATGACAGCGGTACGATTTCAATTACTCCCGGCGAGCGCATGGCAGTCTTAAAGCAGGATCACTTTGCTTATGACAAATATTCGGTAAAAGACACCGTAATGATGGGATTTCCAAAATTATATGAATGTGCAAAAGCGCGCGAGGCAATTTACGAAAAGCCTGATTTTTCAGAAGAGGACGGAATAAAGGCAAGTGAACTTGAAGGCGAATTTTCTGAACTTGGCGGCTGGGAAGCTGAAAACCAGATTGAACAGATGCTTTCGGGACTTGGTCTTGAAGAAGAACATCACGACAAAATGATGAGCGACCTTGACGAAAGCCAGAAAGTACGCGTTCTTCTTGCACAGGCACTTTTCGGAAATCCTGAGATTCTTCTTCTTGACGAACCTACAAACGGTCTTGACCTTGAATCTATCGCCTGGCTTGAAGACTTTTTGATGGAGTTCCCGAACACCGTAATTGTCGTAAGCCATGACAGGCATTTTTTAAATTCAGTATGTACTTATATCTGCGATATTGATTACGGCAAAATAAGCCAGTTCTCGGGCAACTATGATTTCTGGTATCAGATGAGCCAGATTATGCAGAGGCAGGCAAAAGATCAGGCTAAAAAGCGCGAAGAAAAAATGGCCGACTTAAAGGAATTTATCCAGCGCTTTGCTTCCAATGCCGCAAAATCAAAACAGGCAACAAGCCGCAAAAAGATTTACGACAAGCTCGCACTTGAAGAACTGCCCGTTACAAGCCGCAAATTTCCTTACGTGCATTTTAAGGCAGACAGGGAAATCGGAAACAATGTTCTTGAAGTTAAAAAGCTGAACTATAGCGAAGACGGCACGGAACTTTTAAAAGACTATTCTCTTATCGTAAACAGAACTGATAAAATCGCCTTTGTCGGAATCGAACACAATTCAATTTCTGCCTTATTTGACATCATTTCAGGCGAAAAAAAGGCTGACAGCGGAGAATATTTCTGGGGTCAGACTATAAAATCTGCATACCTTCCGCGCGACAATTCCGAGTATTTTAACAATGACTATAACATTACAGACTGGCTCAGGCAGTATTCTCCTGAACAGGACGATGCTTATGTAAGGGGCTTCCTCGGAAGAATGTTGTTTTCAGGCGACGAGTCTTTAAAGCCTGTAAAGGTTTTGTCCGGCGGTGAAAAAGTCCGTTGCATGCTTTCAAAACTCCAGCTTTCTGGCGCAAACGTACTGATTTTAGATGATCCGACAAATCACCTTGACCTTGAGTCTATCCAGAGCCTTAACGAAGCGCTGAAAGTTTTTCCGGGCGTAATCCTTTTTACGAGCCATGACCATGAGTTCGTTCAGTCGATTGCAAACCGTATTATCGAAATTACTCCTAAAGGCGTAATTGACAGAATGATGCAGTTTGACGACTACAGAAAAGATGAACAGATTAACGAGATGAGGTCAGAATTTTACAAAGGTTCTGGAAAGAAAATCAGATATTAAAACATTTAATTATCTGTTTCATCTGTTCCGCCGAACATTTTTCTCATATTTTCAAGAATATCATGAGCCTTTTCGTCAGAAACAACGCCGGCAGGTTCGTGGTATTCTACTAAATTTACGGGAATCTCATCAAGAAACCTTGACGGAACGCAGTCTACGACAGCCTGCATTTTTCGCCTTTTCCTGCATGCAGAAATAAAAAGCTTG
>JBJETJ010000014.1:0-3307 GCA_051883255.1 Treponema sp. | reverse complement strand
GATGCTGACGGTTACGAGTTTCGACGACTTTGACATGCCTCCAAATTTCGCCTTGCGGAAACGCTTCACTCAAAAAATACAATCCAACTAAAATAGCAGTTGCAAAATTAAAGACGGAGCGATTAATTTTCATAAAAACTATTCTCCGACATTCATCCGCCCTTTTTTGAACCTTTAGACCCGTACGTCCATGAAAGCACTCCTTTTTTTCATCTGCGCCTCGCCGTCGTGCAGAGCCCGGTCGACCTCGAAAAAGACATTGCACATTCTCATCCATAGAAAGTGAAAAGCACTTTTACAATTAACTAAAACCAAGAAAAATTATGGAAAAGATAAAAGACATGATCACGCGTCTTTTCTCCCTGGAGAAAAGACTTGATCAGACAAATGAATTGACAAGAAAAAACATCATTTCCTTGCGTAATGACATGGAAAAGATCGCAGATTCCGTAGGAAAACTTAGCGCTCAAATTGATTTGCAGTTTCGAGAGCTAGGCAGAAAGCTTGTCCAAGAAAAGCACTCTAACCAGATACAGGACTCGCTCTCTGATTTGAATGAAAGTTTGAGCGCTCTGCGCGACTATTCTTCGGAGAAAGAAAAGGAGCTCCGCCGTTGGCGAGAATGCTACGATCAAAAAATTCTGAGAAATTTCATTGCTAGAATCGCAGATGTCATCGGCGAGTTTGATGAGAAAATCCGAATCTCGGAAAAGGAGAAAAAAACACCAGAGGACATCGATGATTTAAAATTTATGCGCGACTGCCTTTTGAATGCCCTTGACAGCGAAGGAATAATTTCATTCGGCGAGGAGTTTCTTGGAAAGAAGTACGAGAGCGGAGCTTCGTCTGAAATCAAGTTCATTCCTGTCCTAACGGAAGACTCATCTCTTGATAAAATCGTCTGCGGTCTTCAAGAACGCGGTTATAAACTCTATGACGGAAGCGGAGAAAGACTTGTTCAACCGGCAACACTTCGTCGATACAAATTCCAAAAATAATTAATTAAACACAGGAGGTAAATATCATGGGAACACTTGCAGGCATTGACCTTGGAACAACTTATTCGGCTTGCGCCGTTTTGAATAAGGCCGGAAAACCGGAAGTCATTCCGACATTCAGTGGGGACAGAATCACACCATCATGCGTTGCGTTCGATTCTTCGAAATCGTCGTGCGTAGGGCAAGAAGCCAAAAATCGACTTTCCGACGATCCTGAACATGTTGTTCAGTTCGTCAAAAGGAAAATGAACGAACCTGACTACAAATACGAGATGTTCGGACGGGACTACTCCCCGATTGAAATCTCCGCGATGATTCTGAAGAAGCTCAAAGATGAATGTACGCAGGAAGGAGAAATCTACGATGCGGTAATCACCGTTCCTGCTGCATTTGACGAAGTACAACGAAAATCCACTATGGATGCGGGGAAAATTGCAGGCTTGAATGTTCTTGGAATCGTCAATGAACCGACGGCTGCGGCGATTTATTATAGCTCTTTAGCGGAAGTTCGAGGAAATGTTCTCGTTTATGATCTTGGAGGAGGGACGTTCGATGTTACGATTATCCGAATGTCCGGAAACAATGTCGAAGTAAAGACCTCCAAAGGCGATGTTCATCTCGGCGGCGTGGATTTTGATCAGGCAATTGTGAAAATTGCGGATGACGTTTTTCTCGAAAAAACAGGATCTCATTTGCTTCCTCCGGCATTTTTTAATTCATGGGACACTAAAATTCTTTCGGACGAGGAACGTTGCTTTTTCTATCGTTTGATGAAAAAGGCTGAGCAGACAAAAAAATCCCTTTCGACTCGACCAGAAGCGACCTTGAGTTTTGTCGGACCGAACGGCAGAAACTTCTCGGAAAAGATTTCTCGAAAAGATTTCGAAAAAGCAATCTCTTCTTTCGTCACTACAACGGAAATGCTCATGGAAAATGCATTGGAAGATGCGCATATGTCGAAGTCGGATATTAATAAGGTTCTTCTTGTCGGGGGAAGCACCCGCGTCCCTGCAGTTCTTTCTTGTATTGAACGCTTTTTCGGATTTCCTCCAGAAAAAGCTGTAAATGTAGATGAAGCCGTTGCCCTGGGGGCTGCTATCTATGCAGGGAAATGTAAAATGGAAACAAGAGGAAGGACTTCTGTTCCCGCCAATATCCGTGCCGAAATACAGAAAATTTCAATTATTGATGTCTGCAATCATTATTTTGGAGTCGATTGTCTGGATGCTACTGAAAAAAAATTAGAAAACAGCGTCATTCTTGAAAAGAATAAACCTCTTCCTCATGAAGTGCAAAAAACTTATTTCACAGCAAGAGACAATCAAGAGGCTATATCTTTTCGGGTTACTGAGGGTGAAGAATACACAGGCGACTTGAGTTTGGTGAAGATTATAGGGGAAATCGAAATTCCGGTGAGAGGAAAATACCCGGCAGGAACTCCTGTGGAAATAAGCTTTTCCTATGATAAAAATCAACGTCTCCACATCCTCGTCATTTCTCCCGATGGTCGAAGTTTTGAAACGGATATTTTATATAGTGCGAACGGCACGCTCTCTCAAAGCGAAATTAACGAGAAGCAACAGGAAATTAGCGATATTGAAATTGTATAAGCCATGGGATGCCTTTTTTGGTGTATTATAGTAGGAGCGGTCGGTTGGATTTTCTGCTTGATTGCCTCCTCATCAAACGAATCTAAAAAATCTTCTGGGACTTCAGGGAAGGCTAGAGGCTCCTCTTCTGATAATAATTTTGAAGATGTGACTTCGAGTTCAGATAGAAGTGAAACACGAGAAGATGATCTAAAGAATCTTATGCGAAAGAATCTTATAAAATTCTTTAATGCCGCAGCCCCTGACGCGACAGCCATCTTTGTCATATTTGCGAGATGTAACAGAGACACGTTTGAGGCCAGAAAAAATATTTTAAGAGAAGTTATTAACGGATTATTTCCTGATGAAGAGGACAAGCCAGAAGGCTACTTATTCACTAAAGAAGAAGCCAATGAAATCTATAGAAAGGCTCAAGCCATCCCTTACGGTCTTTTAAAGACCCACCTGCAGTCCTACCTCAGAAAAATTTATAGGAACAGACATCTTTTTGATGTTTTTAATGACTCGGATGAATCCTTTTTCGAGATATGCTCTCGTCTTTACCTAGGAGAAATTTTTGACATATGTAGAGTCGGAACGACGGAAAAAGATATTGAGTTTTTAGACCTGTTTGCACAAGAGCTTTTTCCAAGCAAATTCCAAGATTATTTAAAAAAGAGAAATGAAGCACTCCCTCCTATTCTTTTGAAACGCTCATAT
>JBJETJ010000013.1:0-3360 GCA_051883255.1 Treponema sp. | reverse complement strand
TTAATTTAATGTTTAAAACATATCAGGGACCTGTTGCAGACGACAGCCATTTGATTTATCTTCGTCCTGAAACTTGTCAGGGAATTTTTACTGATTTCAAAAACATCGTTCAGTCAAACAGAATGAAAGTTCCGTTCGGCGTTGCACAGGTCGGAAAATCTTTCCGCAACGAAATTATTTTCAAGAACTTCATTTTCCGCACATGTGAATTTGAACAGATGGAAATGGAATATTTCTGCAAGCCGGGAACAGAGGACGAAACTTTTGAACGCTGGCGAAAAGAACGCTGGGATTTCTACATTAAATACGGAATTCCTGAAAAGCAGCTCAAATGGCATCACCACGACAAACTTGCTCATTACGCAAAAGATGCTTATGACATTACTTACAACTTCCCGATTGGTTTTGAAGAAGTTGAAGGAATCCATAGCCGCACTGATTTTGACCTTTCTCAGCATCAGATTTATTCTAAAAAAGATATGTCTTATATCGATCAGGAGGACGGAAACAAAAAATACGTTCCTTATGTAATCGAAACTTCTGCCGGCTTGAACCGCAATTTCCTCATGTTCCTTTGCGAAGCGTACGAAGAACAGAATGTCGCAAAAGAAGGCGAACCTGAAGATTACAGGACAGTCCTTCATCTTGATCCTCGTCTTGCACCGATTACAGTTGCAGTTCTTCCGTTGATGAAAAAAGACGGACTTGCAGAAAAGGCAAAAGAAATTCAGCATCTGCTCAAAGAAGATTTTGTAACTGACTACGACGTTTCAGGAACTGTCGGAAAGCGCTATCGCCGTCAGGACGAAGTCGGAACTCCTTTCTGCGTAACTGTTGACTATGACACTATTACAGAAAAAAAAGACGACGGAAGTGCAAACGAACTTTTCAATACAGTGACTGTGCGTTACCGCGATTCAATGGAACAGGAACGAGTTTCGCTTGATGAGCTTGCCTCATTCATTCAGAAGGCAATCAGGAATTATAAACCTGTAGAACGCTAATGGAATATGTTGGTTTAGGCAGGTCTAATTTGATGGTGAGCCGCGTCGGATTTGGTGCGCAGTCTTTAAACGAGATTGACACCGAAGAAAATGCGGCAATCCTCATACACAAGGCTTATGATGCCGGAGTAAATTTTTTTGATATTTCTCATTCCGTGCAGGACAGCGAAAAACGGCTCGGGGCATGTCTTTCCGGCATACGCCAGCATGTAATTCTTGCAACAAAAACGACATGTTCCACAAAAAAAGAAATCCTGCAGGATATAGAAGAAAGCCTTTTTGCATTGCAGACTGATTATGTCGATTTGTATCAGTACGAATCAGATGATGAAAATTATTTTGATTTTACTGAAATTTACAATGCCTTTTCGCTTCTAAAGGAACGCGGTAAAATCCGTCATTTTGGTTTTGCAACTGAATCTGTTTTTCTTGCAAAGCAGGCATTAAACGATAAAGTCTTTGAAACAATCCAGCTGCCTTTTAATCTTTTGACTGACGAAGATACTCTTGAAACCGTAAACCTCTGCCAGCAGTCTGACATAGGTTTTATAGCAATGCGGCCTCTTTACAGCGGACTTGTGCGGAACATTCCGCTTGCACAGGGATTTTTTAATCAGTATGACAGCGTAATTCCTTTGTGGGGCGTAAGGAACATTGAAGAACTGAATGAGATTTTATATTTTAATGCTCATCCGCCTGTCATTGACGAAAAATTTAACGAAGAACTCGAACAAGTAAAATTATTCTTTAATTAGATTTTTATTAAAATTATTAAAATTTTTGTCTGAATTTTTTTCGCTTATTCTTCTTTTTGCTTGATGAATTTTAACGTATCTCTTGCTTCTTCTTTATTCAGCACGCGGACGATTTTATTTATCTTGTCATCAGTTTCGATTGTCCTCGGGTCGCCGTCTGCGGCAGTTTCGCCGATAATCTGGACTATCGGATTTTTAGGGTTGTCAGGATTGACGTCGCATACCTGACCGATTTTTCCGTTTGCAAGATAGACGTAAGCGCCGATCGGATAAATCGAGAGAGAGTAGAGCAGTGCCTTTATGACATCGCCGTTGTATTTTGAATTCTGGTTTTTAAGCATTTCGACCATTGCATCGTAAGTAGGACGTGCTTCCCTGAAATTTCTTGGAGAGGACATTGCTTCGTATGAACATACGACAGAAATGATTTTTGCATAGTCAGAAATTTTGTCTGCCGTAAGATTCTGCGGATAGCCTGAACCGTCTTCGCGTTCGTGATGTTCAAGGACTGCCCTCTGAATCGGAATTGAAAATTCTGCCTGATTTATAATCTGGTAACCGAGCAACGGGTGAGTTGCAATTTTTGCGCGTTCTGCATGAGAAAACTTTTTTTCAGAAAGATACAGATACGACGGAAGCTTTAACATTCCGATTTCGTGCAGGATACAGCTTACGCCGAGTTCCTGCAGCTGCGTAAAATTGAGGTGAAGTTTTATTCCGATTACGATGGCAAAAATCGTAGAACGCATTGCATGGCTTACAAGATAATTTTTTGTACGCGTTTCGATTGACGGAGAAATCCTCAATACAAAGCGCCTGTTTTCTTTTACAAAAACGCACAGTTCTTTTACTGTTTCAAAAAGTTCTTCGTTATTAAAATCGCCGTGAGTTGCGTAGCGTGTATAGACAGAATGAATGTATGCCATATATTCATTGTAGACGTTTATTACGGCTTTTAATCTGGCTTTTTCGTTGCTTGTTCCCTGAGCCTTTGCAAGAGCTTCCTTGATTTGAGTATTCATCTTTGGAGTGTCCTGCGTTTCTGTGTCAGGGCTGTTTTCTGCTTCGTCTGATACTTTGCTGTCTGCTTCAATCTGAACAATCGGATTTGAACCGTCGATGTATATTTCCGTAATGTTCCAGAGGGCAAGTTCTTTTAAAAGCTCTGCAGTGATGATTTGTCCTGCGCCTAAGAGAAGAAAAGATTTGTCTACAAGCAATTCTTCTTTAAGAGTTTGCCCGGGTTTTAAAGTATCAATCTTAATTTTTTCCATAGTAAAAAAAGAAAACTCCAATTCTGCTCTTAAATTATCGGCAGTAACGGTAAAAAAGTTAAGGGGAATTCCCTGTGAAAAAATTATAATTTTTTTTCGTAAAATGTTAAAGTTTTTTTTATAACTTTCGATAATGTAAGTAAGACGGAATTCTGTTACGGGCATATAGACATCCAGATGCCCGTTTTAGCCGTATTAGAAATTGAGTTGAAAAACTGTGTGAGGTTTTTCAACTTTTTTTTGCCCGAAAAAAAAGTTCGGGAAGTGCTGAGTAACACTTGAAGCGATTACTCAGCACTTCCCGTCAAATTGCCGTAAGTCATTGAC
>JBJETJ010000012.1:0-3479 GCA_051883255.1 Treponema sp. | reverse complement strand
TCATTCCTCCGCTTCGCTCCGGAACTGCATACGCAGGTGCTCCTATCCCTGCCGCAAAAATGTTCGTGCGCAGTTCCATAATCGTTTTTCAAAACCCGTAATATTCTAAAAAAACATTAAAACCAATACCATCTTTGGAAGATTTGAAGAATTATAGCCAACAAATCAAAATCTTGACTATAATTATTTTATGATATATCATTTAACTATAGGTTTACGATAACAAAATAATAATCAGATTTTTACTTTCTGCAGGGAGGTATTTATGTGCAGAACTTCAATCTATGATGCAAGGAATAATTTTTCCAGCCTTGTCAAACTTGCAGAAAGCGGCGAGCCTGTAGAGCTTACCCGTTACGACAAGCCTGTGGCTGTCATAATCAGTTACGAGGAATATGAAAAAAAGGATGCAAAGCCGTCCTTAATCGAAAAACTTAATCTGCTAAAAAAAGAATATGCCGATGTTTTGGGTGACGAAGGAATTCCTCTGCCGAAAAAAGTATACCCAGATCCAAACCGCGTAATTTTTGAAGAATAAAGATTTTTTGAATTTTAAATTTTTCGGGAGCAAAGCATGAACAAAGTCTATCTTCTTGATACAAATATTGTATCTGAGTTTTCAAAAGAATGTCCTGACCAGAATGTCATTTCGCTTTACGAGCAGAGAAAAGATTTATGTGCAATTTCTGCTGTTACATGGCAGGAACTTCAATACGGACTGTCAAAAATGCCTGACGGCAAACGAAAATCATATATAGAAAACTGTCTTGCCTATTACAGAGAATGTCTGCCAGTCATCGCTTATGATGATTTTGCTGCGGACATCTGCGGAAAGCTTTTGGGTGAAGGTTCCGCGCAGGGAAAGCCGCTTCCTTACTGCGACACTCAGATTGCAGCAACCGCCATTGCCAACGGAATGGTTCTTGTTACCCGCAATGTTTCTGATTTTACAGTAGTAAAGGAAAGGTCGTTTTTGAAAGTGGAGGACTGGTTTTCAAATGAGGAGTAAGGTATTTTTGCGTTAAGGATGCGCAAGACGGCGGAGCCGTTGCCGTAAGGCAATGAAGCGAAAGCGGAATCTGGAGCAGCCTGACCCGGAATGAAATGGAGGGGAACGCCCGATATAAAATCTCCCCTACAGCTTCCCTCGCCTGCCGCCCAAAGCACCCTGCAATAAAATACCGCCGACAATAAAAACAAGCGCCACAAACGCACACAATTCTATCGCCTCTTTCAAAAAGACCGCGGATACGACTAGCGACAGAAACGGCGTCAGGTATGCAAGGAAAAACATTTACCGCCACGCACAATCCATTCACGCTGAAATTTCAATAAATTCAGCCCCGGACGAAAGAACTAAAACCACAGTGATAATTTCATATAAATAAGTCTATTCAAGGCACGCTGTCGCTCAAGGCCTTGTGTCAGCCGTATTTAAGGTTTTTAGTAAACCTTAATAAAAAAAGACTTCGCAAGAAGCCAAAAAAAAGCGGTCTGCCTGCCCTTCACCTGTTTTCCGTTACGGCTTTTTTCTAGCAATTCGGAATCTGATTTACTAACCTTACCCATATTTTTTTAAGTTACGCACGCAAGTATTAAATTCATCAAGAAAAGTAAGGCATCTATTTAAAAATCAACTAAATAAAAAATACTTTTATGCCGTGTCTTCGTCAAGCAGAACAGCCGCTTGTCAAGCGGTTTTACATTAAATTTTATCACTTACAATAAAATCCCGGTAAACCGGGGAGGTATAAAAGTATGAGTAATACAACTGTAATAGATTATACAGATTCAGACGGAAAGGGAACTGTGACTCTCGTTGCAAATCCGTTTGAAAAAGGCGGCAAATATTATGCAAAGTTTGACCGCACGACAGTAAACATTGACCACCTTATTGCACGAATTCAAAAGAAAGAAGTCGGAACTAATGCAATAATGGCCAAACATATAGCATCTTTGTTTAAGGCAGAAATTCTTGAAGCATTGGGACGCGGAGAAGCCGTAAATATCTTTGACCTGGGAACCCTTTACATAACCACAAACGGAAAGGTTAAAGGAGATACTCCGCAGACTGCAACAATACCGGGCTTTCAGGTTAAATTCACCTGTCCAAAAATTACAAATGATGCTGTTTCGGCACTCGGAATAAAAAAGATTGTAATATCTGATTCCAGCCCGATAATCGGCACAATGACAGATTTATTTACAGGAGAAGAAGGAACTGCATTCAGTGCCGGAAAAGCAATACGGATAGAAGGCAGGCGCTTAAAAATCTCAGGCGATGACGGCGGAATCATCTTTGCCCATGCAACGGAAAAAGGAGAGCCTGATTCTGATGAAGCAAAGTGGATAAAGGTTTCAAGAATAATCCGCAATGTTTCAAAAATTCTGGAATTCTTTTTGCCGTCAGAGCTGGAAACAGGAGTTCCCTACTGTATTGTCCTTAAAACGAACAGTACTTCTGGGAAAGCCACAAGAAAAACTTATTCTCTTGCCTGCAGTAATCCTGTTACTATTGCCGGATAAGGGAAGATATTTTTAAACCGAAAACAGGCAGCCTTGATTTAAATATCAGGGCTACCTGTTTTGCAAGGAAAAACTTCCGGTCTTTTTTTATAAAAAACGAAAAAAAAGATTTGAAAAGTTTAAAAAACACTTATATACTTTTATCAGCAGTTTTTATTTGGTTAAAATCTGCGATTTATTCCATACATATTGAATGAGGTGAAAATTATGAGAAGCATTACGACTTTAGATTTACAGTATGCACACCGTTTTTATGGTTTTAAGGGAGAGGCTCAGTATCTGCACGGACACACAGGAAAGCTTACTATCGAAGTTGAAGATTCGGTAGAAGCCGGTGTAAATATGGTTTTTCCGTGCAATGAAATTCAGAAAACAGCATGGGAAGTCCTCAAGAATTTTGACCACGCTTTGATTTTGCGCGAAGACGACCCGCTTTTGCCTGCAATTTTAAAGGTTTACGAGGAACAGGGAATCAAAGACGGCGCGCCTACAAACAAGATGAAAGGTCCTGCATTCAAAACGGAACTTGCAACCGCTTACCCGGACTGCCGGCTTGTAGTTACAAAAGAAACGATGACCGTAGAGGGAATGATTAAAATCGTCTATGATCTCTTAAAAGACAAGCTGAACATTGCAAAGCTCACTTTCACAAGCGGAGTAAACGCCGCCTCGCAGGAATACGACGTAACAGAAACAAAAGACAGATGCCCTCTATGCGGCATCGCCCTGAACGAAAACGGCGTATGCCCTAAGTGCGGCTATAAAAAATAGTTTTTTTTCTTTGACTTTTTATAGGAGTATACAAATGGGTAAATACACAGGAACTGAATCAGAAAAAAACATTTTGGCAGCATTTGCAGGTGAATCACAGGCCAGAAATAAGTACACATACTTTGCACAGGTTGCAAAGGCAGAAGGCAACGACAAAATTGCCGATGTTTTTACAAAGACTG
>JBJETJ010000011.1:0-70324 GCA_051883255.1 Treponema sp. | reverse complement strand
CTGTTTTTGAAGTGAAGTCTACTACTTCTTCCGGTTTTGTATATTTTGATTCTTCTGCGGCAACGTCGTCTTCAACTCCGCCGAGTACACCAAGTTCAGCTTCTACAGTAACATCATGTGCGTGTGCATATTCTACTACTTTTTTTGTAACTGCTACGTTTTCGTCATAAGGAAGTGCCGAACCGTCAATCATTACAGATGAAAAGCCGTTGTCAATGCAGTCTTTTGCTACTTCAAAGTTAGGACCGTGGTCAAGGTGAAGTACGATAGGAATTTTGCAGCCGAGTTCTTCTGCATATTCAACTGCACCGCGTGCCATGTTGCGCAGGATATATTTGTCTGCATAAGCACGTGCACCTTTTGAAACCTGTAAAATAACCGGAGATTTTGTTTCTACTGCAGCCTGAATGATTGCCTGCATCTGCTCCATGTTATTGAAATTGTAAGCTGGAATTGCATATCCGCCTTTAATTGCCTTTGCAAACATATCTTTTGTGTTTACAAGACCGAGTTCTTTGTAACTGATGTTAGCCATAATTACTCCTATTAGAATCAAAAGTAAAGAAACTTATGTTCCTTTATTAAATAAATAGTATGATAAAAGCGATATTTTTGCAAGTAATGACAAAATAGAGTTTGACAAACATTTTACTAAGAAATATAATATACAAAACACTTATTGTGAATAATTAAATTTCCGATAATAAAGTATGTAACTGTTTTCTGACAAAAGCTCATGAAACAGTTTATAAGGAGTTTTGAATGAAAAAGGGCTTAATTGTCTTTGCTAGTTTTGCTCTCCTTCTTTCTGTTGGATTCCCTGCATTTAGCCAGGCTCCTTCTAGAAGTGTAGAGACAGTAATGATCGATGATTTCGATGGTAACAATCAGGAAGTAGACTGGACTTGGAACGTACAGGCCAGCCGTTTTGTTACAGAAGGTTATCCTATTATCAACACTTTTGAAGCTATGCCAAACAGTCTTAAAGCTATTACTAAAGCCGATGAGACACACAAGGTAATCGGCGTTAAAGTTAAATTTGATAGAAAAGGCGATAACTGGTTTGAAATCTATCCTGAAAAAGACGGAAAACCATACGAAATTGAATTTAAAGGAAATGTACGTACCCTTGATTTCTGGGTATGGGGTGCACATTATCTGTATTTCCTTGACGTTCTTGTTCGTGATGCAGACGGTCGTATTCACATCATTCCTGCCGGAAACCTTGCTTTTGACGGCTGGAAAAATATCATTGTAGAAATTCCTACATATATCCGCCAGCATTCGCGTCTTCGTTCAGGTCCGGAAAACATGACATTTGTCGGATTCAGAATTACAACTGATCCTGCAGAATTTGTTGATGACTACGCAGTTTATTTTGATCATTTTAAGTATTCGACAAGTGCTCTTGCGTATATCTTTGATGGCTATGAATTGCAGAAAGCAGATTTTGGCGACAGCTCTTCAAATTCCGCTAACAATAATGCTAAAGGGGAAGGACAGTAATGAAAAAGATTATTTTTGCAGTATCAACACTTTTTTGTGTTGCAGGACTTTCGTTTGCACAGTCAAAAAGTTTAGCTGAACCGAATCCGGAAGATGTAGGCTCTGGCTCTGCTGCAAGTGCATTGCGTGAAGTTTCAATTGAAAAATTTGAACGTGACGGAGCCTGGAACGTTCATATTTCTCCTGATGCCGGCGTAATTTCTGCAAGGCTTTTTGAAGGAAGCCCGGCTGCCAAAGAAGTTCTTGAAGAAGACAAAGGCAATGAAGATTTAGATACACACGTTCTTGGTGTTAAAGTTCAGTTTTTCCGCCGCGGCGTAAACTCGATTTACATTACGGCAGTTCGTCCGCTCCCGATAGAAGGTATTACAAAGACTATTTCTGTATGGGTTGCAGGTCGTAATCAGGATCATGACATATACGTACTTGTTCAGGATTACTTCGGACACAACTACGAACTGTATCTCGGAAACCTCGGATTCAGCGGCTGGAAGCAGATGACGCTTGCCGTTCCGCCTAGCCCGGACGGAGAACATGGTATCGTTCAGTCAAGCGCTTATTATGGCGACAAACCGGGACTGCGCATTGTTGGATTCAGAATTGACTGTAATCCGATGCTTGCCCGCGGAACATATTACATCTACTTTGATGATTTGCGTGCCATAACAGACTTGTTTGAACTTCAGAATCGTGATGAAGATGATATGCCAGATAACTGGTAATAGACATTTTATATTTTGCCTGTAAGTTTTAAGATTTTTCAGGTCTTGAAATTACAGGCAAAGGGGCGCTCTGTGACTTTTTGTCATAGGGCGCTTTTTTTATGCCCTGTGATGTTTTATGTTTTATGTGCGGTCAGTGCGGTGTTTTTTGATGTGAGCGGGTAGTTTTACTGTTTTTGCGGTTTTTATTCTTTCGGGGCGGTTTTAGTTCTTTTAGGCTGCGTTTTTATTCTGTAGTAAATGCGGCGCTCTTTTTTTTCTGTTTTTTCAATTAAGTTCATTCTGTAAAAAAGCCAGAGGATTAGGTTTGCATTCTGTCTTGCATTTTTGGGAAACTCATCTGAAGAAAGGTTTTTCCTAAGTTCACTTGAAGAAAAAGTTTCAGGAAGCTTTGGCAGCAGTGCAAGGTAGGAGCTTTTTCCGTGAAAGACGTGCTCTTTTTTTATTTCTGTCAGCTTTTTTCCTGTTTTATACCATTTTTTTTTATACTGACGGCTTTTGTTTGCAAGCTGGATTTTTGTGTCAGTTTGTATTCGCTGTTCGGTAGAAGAAATTTCAACAAAAATCAGCGTGACGTATCTGCTTAAGAGAATGTCGTAAATGCCTGTGAGGCTTTTGAGTTCAGAATAGACTGTTTCTCTTTTTGGGCTTTTGCGTTTTGAAGTTAAAATGCCTGTCTGCGTGTAATTTTCTATGCGCTTTTCCGTGATAATCGGGTGGACTATGATAAATTCCTGCTTTTCTTTTATTGCAGCGAGCGCTTTTTCTTTTAGGGCGGCGAGGTTTGATGTCTGAATTTCGATGATTGTGCCTGACGGGGTCTTTATGTCGCAAATCCATTTGTGGAACTGCATTTCAGTCTGTCCGCCGTAAAGTTCAGCATAGTAAAGTTTTAAGGTTTTGTGCAGTTCTGATTCGTTATAGGTATTTATCATTACTAGTTCCATTTATACTCTAAGAAAGTATAACTAGTCAAAGTTATAATTATTTTCTTTTTAAAAAAAATAAATCTTTATATTATCGGTAAAAAATCAATTGACTTTATGAATTTCTTTGATAAAATGGTAAATAAGTGGGAAATTGTGGGAAAAAGTGGTAAATGGTGGTATGGAACTGTTAACTGGTGAGTATAACAATACGATTGACGAAAAAGGCAGGATTTCTTTTCCTGCAAAACTTCGCCAGCAGTTAAATGAAAATACTCTTGTAGTTACGCAGGCTCTTGATCACTGTTTATGGCTTTTTACTCCGGAAGAGTGGAAAAATTTATCAACAAAACTTATGGAATCTGCATCTCCTTTTGATGCAAAAAACCGTCTTGTCCTGCGTCGTCTGGTAGCACCGGCACAGGAAGTTGAATTTGATAAATCTGGCCGCCTTTCTGTTCCGCAGAGTTTAAGGGAATATGCAAATTTGTCAAAGGATTGCGTACTTTTGGGAATTGACAAGTATATCGAGCTTTGGAACAGTGAAACTTACAAATCGTATCTTGCAGAAACTGAAAGTTCTTTCCTTGATGCAGCAGAAGGCCTTAACGCTATTAAATTTTAAGGCGGTTTATTTTGGAGATTGTTCATACACCAGTGTTGCTGAAAGAGTGTCTTGATTTTTTGAGCCCTTCCGGCGAACCGTATGAAAAAAATGCTTTTATGATTGACTCAACTCTTGGAGAAGGCGGTCATACAAATGCTTTTTTGTCAAAGTATCCTGAACTTAAGATTTGCGGAGTAGATGCAGACAGTGTAATTCAGCAGAGGGCAAAAGAGCGGCTGAGTTGTTTTGGAGACCGGATAAGGTTTTTTAACGGTTGGTTTAATGATTTTTATTCTTCTTATCCCGCTGAAATGCCGAAGCCGGATTTGATTTTGTTTGATCTGGGAATTTCTGTTTTTCATTATGAAAAGTCAAGCCGGGGTTTTTCTTTTCGTTATGACGAAACGCTTGACATGAGGCTTAACGAAAACGGAACTGTGTCTGCGTTTGACATAGTAAATTCGTATTCAGAAAAAGACCTTGCAGATTTGATTTTTCTTTATGGCGAAGAAAAACTGAGCCGGCGGATTGCTTCTGCCATTGTCGAAGCGCGTTCTGCTTCTGAGATTTCGTCGTCAAAGGCGCTGGCAGAAATTATTTATAATTGTGTTCCTGAAAAATACAGGCACGGGGCAATTCATCCTGCGACGAGGACTTTTCAGGCATTGAGGATTGCGGCTAATGATGAACTTGGTCATCTGCCAAAGGCGCTGTTTGACGCGTTCAACTGTCTTAATGCCGGCGGAAAAATGGGGGTCATAACTTTCCATTCGCTTGAGGACAGGATTGTAAAAAATTTTTTCAGGAACCTCGGCAAGGAGTGCGTCTGTCCGCCTGAGTTTGCAGAGTGCAGGTGCGGCGGAAAACCGTGTGCCGAAATTCTGACAAGAAAGCCTGTCTGTCCGGGAGAAGAAGAAATTAAAGTAAATTCTCCTTCGAGAAGTGCAAAGCTTCGTGTTGTCAGAAAATTGAAAAATGCAGGAGAACTTCATCTTCGTGATGTAAGTTTTAAATAGATTTTATTAGATTTGATTTTAGGGGAAAACGAAAAAGTTTTTAGGGGGATTGTGTGAAAAAGACATCAAGGGTTTTAAAAAACATTTTCTATATTTTTATCGCAATTTTAATTCCGGGACTTTTGATTTTAAATGCAATTCAGGCTGAACGCTATATGCAGGTTGAACGCGAAGTTCGCGCGCTTGAAAAAAAACAGGTTCAGCTTGTAGAAGAAAATAAAAAACTGATAACAGACATAAGCCTTCTGTCGAGCGGTCAGAGAATAAGCAATATCGCAGAAAATGAACTTGGAATGCACAAGGCAGAACGTGAAGAAATTGTCCGTGTCGAAATGGAAAATAAAAAAAAGTAAGTGGTAAAAAGATGGAGCAAGAGCAAAAAGACCAGACGCCTTTAAAAGACGAAAGTTTACTGTCAATCGAAGAAATTAAATCCGCAACTCATGGAACTGTAATTGGTTTTGCAGAAAACGCAAAAAACTTTTATTTCAGTTCTGTGGCAACTGACAGCAGGCAGGTCGTTCCGGGAACTTTGTTTGTGCCTTTAATCGGTGAATTTCAGGACGGGCATAAATACATTCCGCAGGCAATCGAAAAAGGTGCGACCGTAATTTTTTTGACTCTTACTGTTTACGAAGAAAATCCGCAGTACTATATGAACATTGCAAGCGAAAATCATCGCGTTACGTTTATTGCGGTTCACAATAATTTAAAGGCACTTCAGGACGCCGCACGGTGTTACGTAAAAAAATTTCCTTCGCTTATAAAAATCGGAATTACAGGTTCAAGCGGAAAGACTACTACAAAAGAAATCTGTGCAAGCATTTTCCGCCAGAAGTACAACGTCGTAACTACGGCAGGAAACTTTAATTCAGAAACAGGACTTCCGCTTTCTGTGTTCAACATACGGAAAGAACACGAAGCCGGAATTTTTGAACTTGGAATGAACCGCGAAAACGAAATCGGCGAGATTGCCCGCGTCCTAAAACCGAATTACGCTATCATCACGAATATCGGTCATGCTCACATCGGAATTCTGGGCAGTCAGGAAAACATCGCAAAAGAAAAGAAAAAAATCTTTACGTACATAAACGAAGACGGCGCGGCTGTCATTCATGAAAAAGATTCCTTTGCCAAATTCCTTGCAGAAGGCGTAAAGGGAAAAGTCATTTATTTTGGCGCTGACATTCCCGAAGAAAAAAGCGGCGTAAAATTTATTGAGGACCTCGGAATCGACGGAACAAAATTCAGCATTGACGGAATTGAAACTGTATTGAAAATTCCGGGAAGCTATAATTATCTGAATGCGCTTTCCTGCATTGCACTTGCACGCGAGTTAAAGCTTTCTGCGCGCGAGATTGCAGACGGCATAAGCCAGATTAAAGCGCCTGAAAGCCGCAGTAACATTCAGACTGTGGTGACAAAAAAAGATTCTTCAGGCAGCTCCAAAAAAATTCTTGTTTTAAAAGACTGCTACAACGCAAACCCGGATTCAATGGAGAGCGCGCTTGAAATGTGCGCCGGCTTAAACGTAAAGGGCAGAAAGATTTACATTCTCGGAGATATGTTTGAACTCGGAGATAATTCTGTCGAAGCACATTCAAAAATCGGAGCGGCCGCCGTCGTGTCAAATGCAAATATGCTTATCTTTGTCGGACACGATATGGAATACGCCGCAAATGCCGCAAAACTCGGCGGAAAACTTCATGTAAAATATTTTGCTGACTTGAACGAAGAAAACCTTAACGAACTTTGTTCAAGGCTTTTAAACTATCTGAAAGACGATGATTTTGTTTTTGTAAAGGCATCGCACGGAATGCACCTTGAAAAAATCATTGACGTCATTCAGGAAAAAGAAATAAAGGCAGAAAGTTAAAATGGGAGAGTATAGATTTTTACCGGAACGCTCTGTAGTAAGCTACAGAAAGAGTGATACAAGTTTTATTATCTCTGTAATCCTTATGTGGGGAATCGGAATATTCACTTTGTTTGTATGTTCAAGTTCCTATGCAAAGGCGGCTCTTGATGATTCTCTGTATTTTGTAAAACGCCAGCTTATTGCAAGCGGCGTAGGTTTTGCAGGACTTTTGTTTTTTGCAATCTGTCCTGTAGACAAACAGCGCAAGATTCTTCCTGCAATGGTTTTTCTTACCCTTATATTGTGTTTTATGACATTTATTCCCGGATTGCAGTATGAACGAAACGGTGCACGCCGCTGGATTAAAATGCCGTTTTTTACTTTTCAGCCGTCGGAGCTTTTAAAATTCATCATCGTAATTTTTCTTGCAAATTATTTTGACAAATATCTTCGCAAAGATGATTTTGACGAAGATAAAAATGTCGGTCCTGCTGTAGTCATTCTCGTTCTTTTTGTAAGCATAATTTTTGCACAGAAAGATTTTTCTACAGGGCTTTTCGTTCTGTTTATCGGGCTTTTGATGTTCTACATTGCAAAAGTAAAAATGCTCTGGATTGTTCCGTTTTGCATTCTTGCAATTCCTGCAATCATACTGATGCTTCTGACAGAAGAATACAGGGTGAACAGAATCGCAGCCTTTTTAAATCCTGAGGAGTATACTCAGTCGTTTAACTTTCAGCGCATTGCTTCTAAAAAAGCCTTAATTACAGGCGGTTTCTGGGGGCAGGGAATCGGCGGCGGACTTGAAAAACTCAATAACATTCCTGAAATTCAGTCTGACTATATTTTTGCAGGCTGGACGGAAGCGATGGGATTTATCGGCGTAATTTTTTATTTTGTGCTTTTGATTTTCTTTGTGTCGAGGGCGGTTATAATTGCATTGAAATGCCCTGACAGATTTTCAGCATTCGGAACGTTTGGCTGTACTGCGGTAATTTTCTTTCAGTCATTGATGAATGTCAGCGTTGTATGCGGAATTGTTCCGACGACGGGAATTCCGCTTCCGTTTTTTTCTAACGGAGGTTCTTCGATTATCGTAACGCTTTGTATGTGCGGCTTTATAATAAATGCTTCGCGGGTTGACGGCGATTCATTTACAGGCGAAAGCGGCGGTACACGCAATGTAAATAATGATTTTGAAATTGTAAGCGAAAGTATTTTTTCGTGAATGGAGATAGAGGGGAATGAGTGATTTAACAGTTTTTGGTGAATTTGACCAGTACGAGATTAATGAAAATTATAAAAGTGAAAAGGACGCAAGGTTTATAAAATGGATTAAAATTCTTGTTTTCATTTTGATTGGAGTTCTGCTTGCAGAAGTTTTCATTTTTAAAATCGTTCATCCGAGTTTGAATGAACCTAAACTTATAATTTCGGGCAACAGCAGCTATTCAAATAAAGAACTTGCTTCTGCTTTAAGCAGTCTGTACGGACAGAACTGGTTTGCGTTTGACACTGAAATGGCGGCTTCAAGTCTTTCTTCAATTTCTGGAATTGAAAGCGTCGACATAGAAAAAGTTTTCCCTGATAAAATAAAAATTACTGTTACTGAACGCACTCCTGTTGCAATGATTTTTATTAACAGTCAAGGGTGCACAGTCCCTGTTCAAATTGACAAAAATGGTGTATTATTTAGCCGCACTGACAGTAAAATCGTACAGGACGGCTCAATTCCGATTATATCAGGAATTCCTGTAGAACACTTGTCTACCGGAATGCGTATTCCTGCAAAGTATCGCGTTTTGATTGAGCAGATTGCAAAAATACAGGCACTGCCTCAAAAATATTTTGCAGCGATTTCTGAGATTTGTGTCGTGCCTAAAACTTATGGAAATTATGAGCTTATGCTCATTCCCGTTAATTCACGGATTCGCGTATTGACAGGACGTGCTCTTAATGAGGAGTCGTTGCAGTATATGATGGTTGTTCTTGATGTCGTAAATTCAATCGAACCGAACGTTACTGAAATTGACCTGCGTTATGACTCGGTTTCTTACAGGACGGCATCTGCCGTTCAAAGTGCTGGCAGTAAGAATGGGGGAGGAGAAGATTTTGACTGATGTCATTGTCGGCCTTGATATTGGCACAAGCAGCATTCGTGTTGCTATAGGTGAAATTGTAGAAAATAATGCCGTAGAAATTATGGGACTTGCAGAACGTCCCTCTGGCGGCGTGCGTAACGGAACTATCATAAATATTGAAGCTGCAATAGAAGCGATAAAAGAAACTATCGAAGCTGCCGAACAGAACGCAGGCTACGAAGTTTCTTCCTGCGTGACTGCAATAGGCGGTTCGCAGATTGAAAGCTATAATTCCCGCGGACTTGCAGCCGTTTCAAATAAAAATCAGGCAAACCGCGAAATTAACCAGTCTGACAAAGAACGCGCTCTTGAATCTGCAAGGGCAACGCGGATTCCTCTTGACAGGGAATTCCTGCACGTCATTCCGCGTGATTACATAGTTGACGGTGTCAGCGGAATAAAAGATCCTCTTCATATGATTGGCGTCCGCCTTGAAACTGACGTTCACATCGTAACTGCTTCAAAGACTGTAATTCAGAATGTAGCTTCCTGCGTAAACAGGGCAGGCTACGGACTTGACAGGGTGTGGCTTAAAACGCTTGCTCAGGTTCAAGCTGTCGTACACGAAGACGAAATTGACATGGGTTCGATTTTAATTGACCTTGGTGCAGGAACTACTGACGTGCTTGTCCTTAATGACGGCGCTCCTGTTTGCAGTCTTTCAATTCCTGTCGGCGGAAATCTTGTTACCAATGACATTTCGATTGTAAAAGGAATTCCTATTGCCGCTGCCGAAAAAATAAAAATAGAATCGGGCTGCTGTTTTCTTCCTGTTCTTGAAAAAATCGCAGAAGTCGTAATTCCTGGTGTCGGCGGCCGTCCTCCTGAAATCACTACGCAGGACGAACTGTGCCAGATTATTCAGCCGCGCATGGAAGAAATATTTGAACTTGTAAGAAGCGAAATCGTAAATAAAACTGATTTGACAAGGCTTTCCGGCAATATTATCCTTACGGGAGGCGGAGCGCAGATGGAAGGTGCAGTTGAACTTGCGCAGAATGTTTTTGGTACTTCTGCCGTTCGTCTTGGAATTCCTGAAAGTCTTGGCGGAATTGAAGAAGATTACAGAAAGCCTGAGTTTGCAACTGTAATCGGACTTGTTCAGTCGCAGAAAAAACTGCTGAATGTTCCTGAAAAAACTTCACGGAAAAATTCTTCAAAAAAAAGCAGTGAC
The DNA here is from genome assembly GCA_051883255.1 of Treponema sp. Classification (GTDB taxonomy): domain Bacteria; phylum Spirochaetota; class Spirochaetia; order Treponematales; family Treponemataceae; genus Treponema_D. The sequence goes on along the minus strand of JBJETJ010000011.1, from coordinate 60,374 downwards.
GACAATTTTTTTAAAAGGATTTTTAAACAATTATTTTAGTTTTAAAATAGGGGAATCGCGTTATAAACGCGAAGCGGGAGGAACTAATGTTAGAACATGAAGTAGTAAATCAGTCTGGTGACGGACTTGCTCAACCTACGCCGGCAGTGCTTAAAGTCGTAGGTTGCGGCGGCGGCGGTTCAAGTGCCATAAACCGCATGATAGAAGCCGGCGTAAAGCATGTTGAATTCATGATTTTAAATACAGATTTACAGGCTCTTAACAGATCAAAATCACCTATACGGATTCCAATCGGACAAAAACTTACAGGCGGTCTGGGCGCAGGCGGTAACCCGGAAATCGGTAAAAAAGCTGCCGAAGAAGACAGGGAAACAATTAAGAATGCACTGCAGGGCGCTGACATGGTTTTTATTACTGCCGGAATGGGTGGCGGAACAGGGACTGGTTCTGCTCCTATTGTTGCAAGCATTGCAAAGGAACTTGGTGCCCTGACAGTCGGCGTAGTTACGACCCCGTTTGGTTTTGAAGGCCCTGTAAGAATGCAGCTTGCGCAGGAAGGAATTGAAAACCTGCGCCAGAATGTCGATTCCCTTATCGTAATTCCGAATGAACAGCTTTTAAAAACGCAGGAAGACATCACTATGCGCGAAGCGTATAAACTTGCCGACGAAGTTCTCCATCAGGGTGTAGAAGGAATTTCAAGCATAATTACAGACGGCGGAGAAATCAATACTGACTTTGCAGACGTAAAGGCTACGATGTCAGGACAGGGAGATGCCCTCCTTGGAATCGGTGTCGGAAAAGGTGCAAACAGGGCTGTTGATGCTGCGACAAACGCAATCAATAATCCTCTGCTTGAATATATGAACATCGACGGCGCAAAGACCGTTCTCATAAACATCACTTCAGGCGAAAGCCTCAAGCTTACGGAAGTAAAAGAAATTACAAACCTCATTACCGCTTCTGCTGACCCTTACCACAAAGTATTCCTTGGTCATGTAATAAATCCTGAAATGCCTGATGACGAAGTTTCAGTTACTGTCATTGCAACAGGATTTGCAAATGCCAACGGCAGAAATCCCGGCACTGAATCTGCATCGCAGAAACGCAATGACAACGTAGTAAGTTTTGATGAATTTGAAGGCCTTTTAAATTCAGGTGCAGGTTCGTTTGATTCACCTAAAAAACCGCTTCAGAATTTTGAATCGCCTGCTTCCGAAAATTCTGCTTCAAAGTCATCTGGCGAAAGTTCTCTTGGAGATGCAATTGCAAATTCATACCGCCACGGAACTTTAAAAAGCGGCATTACTCCGCCTGTTGATTTTAACGGAAAAGACGACATAAACCAGCCTGCATGCTGGAGAAATTTAAGCCGGGAAATCAAGCTCAGGGATAATTAATGTCTGACGAATCAGATGCAGAATTGCTGGAACAGTTTTATTCCGACTTAATGCTTGCAGAACGCAACAGAAAACTGACTGCTTCGACTTACAGGTTTTCTGTTGAAATTTTCCTTGAATGGCTCAGGGCAAAAAACATCGTATTGTCAGCGGCGACTGCCAGAGATGTAATTTTTTACAGTGTCTGGCGCAAGACGAGCGGAATTTCTGAAATTACGCTTGCAAAAGATTTGTCTGCGATACGTTCCTTCGGGGAATTCCTTGTCAGGGAAAAAATCTGGCCTGAAAATTTTGCACTCGTTCTTGAGCGCCCTAAAGTTCCGCGCCCGATTCCTGCCGTACTTACAAGAACAGAAATTGAACGTCTGCTTGAATCAATCGATGTTTCAACTCCGCTTGGAATAAGGGACAGGGCAATTTTTGAACTTATCTATTCATGCGGACTTCGGATTTCTGAATGCTGTGATTTAAAAACCGTAAACCTGCACATGCACGAAATGTTTGTCCTTGTAAAAGGCAAGGGCGGAAAAGAACGCGTAATTCCGTTCGGCGCAGAAGCACGTTCAATCCTGACTGAATATTTAAATTCCGTGCGCCCTTCTCTTGTAAAAGACAGGAACGTTGCAGAAGTTTTTGTCAATTACCGCGGCGAGCCGATTTCAAGAAAAGGAATCTGGAAAAAATTTAAGGAAATTCAAGTTTCTGCCGGGATTAATGCAAAAGTCCACACGCTGCGCCATTCTTTTGCAACTCACCTTCTTGAAGGCGGCGCAGACCTTCTTAGCGTTCAGGAGCTTCTGGGACATTCTGACCTTGCGACTACCCAGATTTATACGCATATAACAGACCGCCAGCTTGAGGACGCACATCACAAATATTTTCCTGCGCACAGGCATGCCGCCGTTAAAGATGAATAAAATTTGACATTTTGCTTTACTTTTTGATAAATTCAAAATATATTAGATACATTAAATCAGTGATACCTGTTTGTGCCGTTTTCATTAAAGGGGACTTAATGAAAAAAAGGCATACCGGATTTTTTTGTTTTTTTTTGGGAGGAAAGAATGAAAAAAATTTCATTTCTTTGTTTTTCTTTGGTTTTAGGCTGCCTGTTTTTTTCGTGTTCAAAGTCAAATAAAAGTATCATAAGAATGCAGCATATCGAAGAAGGTGTTTCAAATCCTCAGACAATAGAAGAATATCAGGATGCAATTAAAAAATATGAAGAACGGGTTGCAGACATTCAGCTTGCACAAAGCCAGATTGGAATCTGGTATAAAATCCTCGGAACGCGCTATATCGAAAAAAAAATGTACGGCGAGGCGCTAAAATGCTTTCAGTCTGCGCTGGAATATTATCCTGACAATCAAAATCTTTATTATTATGTGGGACTTTGTGCCGCCTATATGTCGCATGCGGCCCTTGATTACGATGCAACAGGTTCTACCGAAAAAAAGGCAAATTATTTAAAGCTTTCAGAAGAAGCGTATCTGCGTGCCATTTCGATTGAACCGCGCTATACAAGGGCGCTGTATGCAATTTCTGTTTTATACGATTTTGAACTCGGCAAACCCGAAAGCGCAATCCCGAACCTCGAAAAACTCCTTACAATCGAAACAAAAAATATGGACGCAATGGTTCTGCTTGCAAGATGTTACTTTGAAACTTACGAATTTGACAAATCGATTTCGATGTATGACAGGATTATCGAAACTACAAATTCAAAAGAAAAGCGCGAACTTGCAGAACAATTCAAAGAACAGGTAATCAGGACTAAACAAGAATTTGAAGGTTGATTATGATTGATTCAGACAAAGACTATAAACTTGCAGTTTTAGCTTTGGCTCGAATGACTTTTCTGACATTACAGGAAAAATTTATTTTACTGAAAAAACTTGACAGTTTATATAACCTTGTTGTACTGTCTATAGAAGATATTTCTAAAATTATCGGCAGAAAATCTAAGGCATTCTGGAACGGTCAGCGTGTGCTTCAAGATGCAAGACATGACTTGAATATTATAACGAAATTTAATATTTCAACCGTTCTGTACACTGATGAAGATTATCCTGCCTTGTTAAGGGAAATATCTGATCCGCCGTTTTTGCTTTTTTATCGTGGCGGCATACAGTTTTTAAAAAACAAAAGCGTTTCTGTTGTAGGAACCCGGAAAATCATAAAAGAGTCTGCATCAGAATGTTTTGATTTTGCAAAATCTGCCTGTCTTGACGGTGTAAACGTAATAAGCGGACTTGCTTTTGGTATTGACAGAAAGGCGCATGAAGGTGCACTTGAAGCATACTATGAAGCAGAAGGCAGATTTTCTGTCGGAAAAACAGCTGCTGTTTTGCCTGGTGGAATTGATATTATTGTTCCGAGAAGTCATGCAACGCTTGCTGCAAAGATTCTGGAAACCGGAGGCTGTATTTTAAGCGAATATCCTCCCGGTTTTGAACCGAAACCATATTGCTTTGTTCAGCGTAACAGGATTATTGCAGGACTTTCTTGTGCTACAGTCGTAATTCAGGCTCCTCCCGGAAGCGGTGCAATGTTGACTGCCGGATTTGCCGTTGATTATAACCGCGAGGTTGTTTTTCATTCGGTTGCATTTTCGGAGAATTGCAAAAAGATAAGCGAATTAGTTAAAGTTCAGCTTTTAAATGGTGCTAAGGACGGCAGAAGTGCAGCGAATAAATTAAAAAATGATCCGGAGTTATATGTTCAGGACGGCGCGCCTGTCGTAAATGATTATGAAGGTTATTGCCGTTTTATGAATGAACGTCCGGGAATAAAAACTTACAATGAAACTAACAGTGCTCAGTTGAAATTGTTTTGACTGCATTATCAAATGGGCTTGAAGAAGGATGGTTATGGCTGAATCTACTGAAAAAAAAGCAAAATCTAAAAAAAAGGGAATACAGACTTTAGTTATTGTAGAATCCCCTGCCAAAGCAAAAACTATAGAAAAATATTTAGGAGCCGGATATACAGTAAAGGCATCAATGGGTCATTTGATTGACCTTCCCAAGTCAAGGATTGCAATAGATGTTGAAAATAATTTTCAGCCTGAATATATTACTGTACGCGGAAAGGCAAAGCTTTTAAAGGAACTTCAGAAAGACGCAAAAAAAAGCGACGTAGTTCTTCTTGCATCTGATAATGACCGCGAAGGAGAAGCAATCGCCTGGCATTTAAAGAATGCAATTCAGGATAAGACAGATGCAAAAATCGGGCGTATCGTATTCAACGAGATTACTCCTGTCGCAATAAAGGAAGCCGTAAAACAGCCGGGCGAAATTATAGAATCAAAAGTTAATGCACAGAAAGCCCGCCGCGTTCTTGACCGCCTTGTAGGTTATAATTTAAGCCCGCTTTTGTGGAGCAAGGTAAAAAACGGACTTTCTGCAGGGCGCGTTCAGTCTGTTGCGCTCAAATTGATTTGCGAAAGGGAAGAAGAAGTCGAAAACTTTTTGCCTGAAGAATACTGGTCGCTTGATGCAGATTTTGTAAAAGGCAAGTCATCTTTTACGGCTCAGCTCGTTACTTATAAAGGCGAAAAACCTTCATTAAAAAACGAAGAACAGGTTAACGGCATAATCGAAGAAATAAAAAATGCAGACTGCAAAGTCGTAGGAATAAAATATACTGATAAAATCGTCCGCCCTAAAGCTCCGTTTACTACTTCAAAATTGCAGCAGGCGGCCGCAAACAAACTCGGCTTTACGTCGCGAAAGACAATGCAGATTGCCCAGCAGCTGTATGAAGGCATTAACATCGGTTCAAGCCGTGTCGGTCTTATAACTTATATGCGTACTGACTCGGTTCGTATTTCGCAGACTGCACTTGATGAAGTGCGCGGCTGGATTTCTCAAAATTACCCGGAAGACCTCCCGCCTGAGCAGATTCAGTATGCCGTAGGAAAAGGCGCACAGGACGCGCACGAAGGCATAAGGCCTACTTACGTTTCGTATACTCCGGATTCCGTAAAAGATAACCTTACGCGCGACCAGCTCAGGCTTTATACGATAATCTGGGAGCGCTTTGTTTCAAGTCAGATGAACAATGCAAAAACACGGACAACAAGCGTTGAAATTCAGGCAGGAGAAGCAACGTTCAGGGTTTCTGCAAGTAAAATCGTTGACAAAGGTTTTTACCATGTAATTCACCTGCTTTCATCAAAAGAAGATTCTACGGGAAGCCTTCCGTCATTAAAAGACGGCGAATCGCTTTCTGCGGCAAAGTTCTACCCGGAACAGCATTTTACGCAGGGGCCTGCACGTTTTACTGATGCTTCGATTGTAAAAACGCTTGAAGAAAAAGGCATCGGCAGACCTTCGACTTATGCGCCGATTATTTCAGTTCTGCTTGACAGATATTACGTTACGCGCGTAAACAAGCAGCTTGTTCCTACCCAGCTTGGAAGAATGATCTGCAAAATTCTCGTCGAGTCATTCCCTAACGTAATAAACGAAGCATTTACTGCTGAAATCGAAAATAACCTTGATGCAGTTGAACAGGACAAACTCGTCTGGAACAATATGATAGGCGATTTTTACAAGCCTTTTAAACAGCGCGTTGACGACGTAATGGAAAAGCAGGAAAGCGTAAAAGGCTTCCTTGACGAGCAGACAGACAAAATCTGCGAAAAATGCGGAAAGCCGATGGTAAAAAAACTCGGACGTTTCGGATTTTTCCTTGCATGCTCCGGCTTCCCTGAATGTCACAATACGCGCTCGATTCCGCTTGCAAAATGTCCTATGCCCGGCTGTGACGGCGAAATCGTCGCACGAAAGACTAAAGGCCGCGGAAAAGAATTTTACGGCTGTACGAATTATCCGTCGTGCAACTTTATTTCGCACTTCAAGCCGATTGACCAGTATTGCCCGAAATGCAGCTGGTTCCTTGTAGAAAAATATGACAAGAAAAACGGCTCGTATAAATCATGTATAAATCCTGACTGTGATTACCTGCACTCCGTTACGGAAGCAGTTGAAGAAGCACAGAAAGAGGCTTTTGCAAAAGAAAACGAAATTGAAAAGCTTTCAAAGCAAAGCCTTGAGTCATAAGTGAATTTTCATGGCAGACAGAATTCTGATACCTGACGTAATTGACGAGTTTTTGCTGTATCTTGAAAGCGTAAAAGGCTATTCAAAGAATACGGTCATCTCCTATAAAAATGACCTCGAAAAATTCAAATTCTATTCGGGAACGGCAAAATATATTGACGAACTTTCGTTTAACGACATACGCTATGCGATTGCAGGACTGTCCGAACGCGGCGAAAAATCGACGACAATCAACAGGTATATTTCTGCCGTAAGAACTTTATTTGCCTATTGCAAAAAATTTGATTATATTAAAGAAAACCCCTGTTTAAAATTGAAAACTGTAAAAAGCGACAGGCCGTATCATCAGGTTATCACGGATCAGGAGATGTATGAAATATGTTCTGAACCTGATAAAAAACAGATGTTATGGCCGGCGAGGGATAAGGCAATTTTTGAAATGCTTTATTCTTCCGGCTGTCGTGTAAGCGAATTGTGTTCGCTAAAGACAGCCAGTTTTAGTTCTGATTATAAAAGGGCAAAAATTACGGGAAAAGGGAACAAGCAGCGCTTTGTTTTTTTTGAAGAAGATGCCGTCAATGCACTTAAAGAATATTTAAAAGAGCGTTCGGAGCTTATTCAAAAAAAGCAGTCTTCTTTTTCTGATTATGTTTTTCTGAATCAAAGCGGTTCTCCGCTTACAGCTCGCGGAGTTGCATGGATTTTGTCAAAATACACAGGTGCAGGCGGAGTAAACCATCATTTTTCGCCTCACGATTTCAGGCATGCTTTTGCAACTGCGCTTGTTAACGAAGGGCTTGATATAAGAAAAGTTCAGGCTTTGCTGGGACATTCAAGTGTTTCTACGACACAGAGATACACTCATGTAACCAGAAACAAAGTCATAAATGATTACAGAAAAGCGCATCCGCACGGAAAAGAAAAATAATTCTTTTAAGTGCTGAGTAATGGGAGCAGAAAATGAGTAACAAAACAAAAATCAGAAGTACGACAGTAATCGCAGTCAAAAAAGACGGAAAAGTTGCCATGGCAGGCGACGGTCAGGTTACGCTTGGCGAAACAGTCTGCAAAGGCAATGCCAGAAAAGTACGCAAAATTTACGATGGAAAAATATTGACAGGCTTTGCCGGTTCTGTTGCAGATGCTTTTACGCTGCTTGATAAATTTGAAGCAAAGGTAAAAGAGTTTAACGGAGATTTGACGCGCAGTGCAGTTGAACTTGCAAAAGCCTGGAGGACAGACCGTTCGCTCCAGAAACTTGAAGCAATGCTCATTGTCGCAGATTCATCAAAGATTTTATTGATTTCAGGTGACGGAAACGTAATTGAACCAGAAAACGACGTCCTTGCAATCGGTTCAGGCGGAAATTACGCATATTCGGCAGCGCTTGCATATCTTGACGGTTCATCTTTGAGTGCAAAGGAAATTGCAGAAAAAAGCCTTAAAATTGCCGGAAACATCTGTATTTATACAAACGAAAACATAACTGTAGAGGAACTTTAATGAACAACACTGAACTTGCAAATTACAGCAATGAAAAATCTGTAAGCGTTATTGACAAAGCACAGGACCTTACGCCGCGCCAGATTGTAGAAAAACTTGACTCGTATATTATCGGGCAGAAAAATGCAAAAAAAGCTGTTGCCGTTGCATTGCGGAACAGGACAAGGCGCTTAAAACTTGCTGATGACATCAGGGAAGAAGTTACTCCGAAAAACATTCTTATGATTGGACCTACAGGTGTCGGCAAGACAGAAATTGCACGCCGTCTTGCAAATCTTTGCGGTGCGCCTTTCATAAAAGTTGAAGCTACAAAATATACTGAAGTCGGCTATGTCGGCCGCGACGTTGAATCAATGGTCAGGGATCTGATGGCAGTCGGATTTAACAGCGTAAAGCTCGAAATGGAAGAAGAACTTAAAGAAAGCTGCAAGGAAAAAGTCGAAGAGAGCCTTCTTGACCTTCTTCTGCCGGGAAGCGACAAAAAATCGCAGAAACAGAATAACGTGCTCGGCAATATTTTCGGCGTTCAGAAACCGCAGGAAAAAACTGCCGCAGAACAGGAACAGGACGCACAGGAAAAACAGCAGATGAATTCAACGCGCGAAAAATTCCGTGCAATGCTCCGTGACGGAAAGCTTGAAGACCGCGAAGTTGAAATTTCAGTAACGAGTACTCCGCGCGGAAGCATGAGCATTTTTACAGGCGGAAGCCTTGACGACATTGAATCTACGATGCAGAACATTCAGGAGATGATGAACGGCGCGCGCAAAAAACTCCGCACGGTTACTGTTGCAGAAGCGCGGAAAATCCTTACAGAGCAGATTCTTGACAGCATGATTGATGCAGACAAAGCCGCCGACATTGCAAAAGAAAGGGTAGAACAGTCAGGCATCATTTTTATTGACGAAATCGATAAAATTGCCGTTCACGGAGAAAGCCACGGACCTGCCGTAAGCCGCGAGGGCGTTCAGCGTGACATTCTTCCGATTGTAGAAGGCTGTCACGTAAATACAAAATGGGGCGTAGTAGATACAAAGCATATCCTGTTCATCGCCGCCGGTGCGTTCAGCCTTTCAAAGCCGAGCGACCTTATTCCTGAACTTCAGGGACGTTTTCCGCTCAGGGTAGAACTTGACTCGCTCAACAAAGATGATTTTAAACGGATTCTTACTGAACCTAAAAATGCGCTCATCAAGCAGTATACTGCACTTCTTGCAACGGAAGGCGTAACTCTGGACTTTAAGGAAGAAGCCATTGACCGCATAAGTTCCATGGCAGAAGAAGTCAACGCAAAAAGCGAAAACATCGGTGCACGCCGCCTTCATACGATTATGGAAAAAGTCCTTGACGAAATTTCATTTGAAGCTGACGGACATAAAGGCGAAACGATTTCCATCGATGCTGCTTATGTCGACGAAAAAGTACAGGAAGTTGCCGGCAACGAAGATTTGTCTCGCTATATCCTGTAATTCACGGCATTAAAATTCTATTCGCAAAACGAAAAAAAACGTACAAAACACACATTCCCAGAATACGGAATGTGTGTTTTTTTTTATAAACTTTTTTTTTTGAATTCCGAAAATTATAGTATGAATTCTTTTACACGTTCAGTTGATTTATTGCAGAGAGCTCTTGATGTCAATACACTGCGTTATCAGGTGTCTGCAAACAACATTACTATGGCAGAAGTTCCGAATTACAAACGCACTGCCGTTAATTTTGAAAGTGAACTTAAAAAAGCCTTTGAGTCAGAAGAAAGGGCAAAAAACGCTTTTGAACTCAAGACTTATTCACCGCTCCATTTTAAAATCAATAATGTAATTGATTACAGAACAGTTGAACCTCAGCGTACTGTTGACTATCTTTCGACTGAGAAGGCAAACGGCAATAACGTAAACGTAGAAACAGAAGCAATGAACATTGTCAAAACCGAAATGCAGTACAAAATGCTGACGCTTCTGCAGAATTATGAGTTTTCTCAGGTAAAGACTGCAATGTCTGCAATAAGGTAGTTTTTAAAACAGGCTTAAAAAGATTTTAAGAATTTTTTTAGAAGTATGGAGGAATAGAAAATGGGATTATTCACAAGCATAAACATAGCTTCGACAGGACTTGCCGCAGAACGCATAAAAAGCGATGTAATTTCTGACAACATTGCCAACGTTTCGACAACCCGCACTCAGGACGGCGGACCTTACAAGCGTTCCCGCGTAATCTTTGAACCTGTAGCAGACACAAATCCTACCTGGCGCACTCCATACCTTCCGTCAAACCTTGACAACGGAGCCGGCAAGGGCGTTAAAGTCCGCGAAATCGTAAAAGACACAAGCCGCGGTCCTGTTATCTATGACCCTGACCATCCTGATGCAATAAAATCAGGCCCTGAAAAAGGCTACGTTGAATACCCGAACGTAAACATCGTAAACGAAATGGTAGATTTGATTGCTTCAAGCCGTGCTTACGAAGCAAATACGACTGTAATCGAGGGCGCAAAGGCAATGTTCTCTGCGGCACTTGATATCGGTCGCTAAAGCATATATTATGTTAGGCAGGTAGGAAAAATATGACTGTAAATAATCCAGACATTCTGAATATGAGCAAGACGTTTTCGTCGGCAGGATATACTTCCGTTTCGTCAAACCTTACGTCTGCCGCTGAAGTTACTACAGAAAAATACCGCAGGTCTTTTGACAGTTACATACTTGATGCAGTTTCAAAAATGAACGAACAGCAGATGGACGTCAGCAGGCTTGAACAGAAAGCTATAGTTGACCCTGAGTCAGTTGACATTCATGACATTACTACGGCAATGGCAAAAGCCCAGATGTCAATGAGCCTTGCAAAAACTGTCGTAGATCGGGTTGTAACCGGCTGGAATGAAATTACGACTACAAGATAGAATAAAAGATATTAAACTTCTTTTCGCTTTCTATAGAAAAAAAATCTTTTTCTCTTTTCAGAATTTAATCTATATGATATAATGACAGATAATTATAATTGTCTATATTATTCGTTCACGGGAGGGGTCAGATGAACGAATGGTTCAAAAAGCTCGTTTCTAATATAAAAGAAAAATGGGCAAAATGGTCCATATTACAAAAAAGCATTGGTATTGGCGTTGCAGTTGCAGTTGTCATTGCAATTATTCTAGGATTCAGATTTTCTGCCAGACCGACTACAGTAAGACTTTTTAATTCTCCTGTAACAGGAGATGCTCAGGCGCAGATTCTTACTCGCCTTGACAAGGAAAATGTAGAAGCCGACGTTGACAGTGCAGGCTATATCAGGGTCGCAGACGAAAAAGTCGCACGAAGAATGAGGGATATCCTTATTACGGAAGGTCTTGTTCCTGTAAATGTTGACCCGTTTGCAGGCTTTTACGAGCGCAGCTGGTCTACGACAGATGCCGAGCAGAACGTAAAAAAGCAGCGTGCAATCACTGAACAGGTAAGGCTTCATCTTGAAGAATTTGATGACATCGCTTCTGCAGACGTTAACCTTGTACTGCCGGAAGACAAGCTGTTTAAATCAGACCAGAATCCTGTAACGGCAAGCGTCATTCTTACGTTCACTCCTAACAGTGACATGGCAACGAACAGGCGCAAAATTCAAAGCGTAGAAAAAATCCTTATGAATGCCGTCGAAGGCTTAAAAAAAGAAAACATCACTATTGCAGACAGAACCGGTACTACGCTGAATGACGATCAGGGAATGGCAGATTTTGACAGGCTTTCGCTGATTGAGCGCGAACAGAAAATGATTCAGAAACTTGAAGTTTACTATCGTGCACAGGTTCTTGATTCACTGCAGGACATAAAGACAAAAGACCGCGTTCCGTCGATAAACGTAAAAATCGATATGAATATGTCAGAAAAGAAAATCGAGTCTACGAGATATTCACCTTTCGTAAAAAAAGAAGATAACCCGGACACCCCTTATGATGACTCTGACATTCAGGATTCTGTCGTAGCTTCGTCGCAGACAGTTACGCGCGAATGGCAGGGAACAGGTTTTAATCCGCAGGGTCCGACAGGAACGGAAGGTCAGAATCCGCCTGTTTATTCTGACATGTCAAATGTAATCGGACGTCAGACAGAAACTGGCGTTACTCAAAACTTCCTCGTAAATACCGATAATATATCAGAGACAGTTCACCCGACTATAGACAGGGTTACTGTTTCAGTAAACGTTGACGGAACCTGGTCAAAAAAATATGACAAAAATCATAATCCGATTTTTGATGACGAAGGCCGCATTGTCCGCGAATATACGCCTGTTTCAAAAGAGGAACTCGAAGACATTGCCGCTTTAGTTGAAGGCGCAATCGGCTATGACAGGGCAAAAAAATATCGTGTCGTAGTAAGGAACGTTCAGATTGACCGTCAGGCTGAATTTGATGCCGAGGACGATGCTTACCGAAAGGCAAGGCAGACACGTATGACTATCATCTGCGTTTTAATCGGTATTGCAGTCGTATTGCTCGTATTCATTTTGTACAGATTTATCAGCCGCGAAATTGAACGCCGCAAGAGGATTAAGGCAGAAGAAGAACGCCGCCGTCAGGAAATGGCGCGCATTATGGCGCTCCAGAACGCACAGGAAGAAGGCATGGAAGTTACTATGTCTGTCGAAGAGCGGCGCAGGGCAGAACTTCAGGAAAATGCAATTTCTATGGCAAAAGAACATCCGGAAGACGTTGCTATGCTTATACGCACTTGGTTGATGGAGGAATAAAAAATGGCAGAAGATTCAGCTAAACCAAAGACTAATCCAAAACCAGTTCCGAAACCCGGAACTTTAAAACCGGCTTCATCATCTTCTTCAAAAAAAGGAAAAGATTTTAAAAGCCTGACAGGCCGGCAAAAAGCTGCCATCTTTCTCGTTTCTGTCGGAAGCGATGTTTCTTCTGAAATCATGAAGCATCTGCGCGAAGACGAAGTAGAAACGCTGACTTTTGAAATTGCCCGTCTTGAAACGATTGACGCAGAAATAAAAGATCAGGTTCTTGAAGAATTTCAGGATTTGATGAATGCGCAGAACTTTATTACGACCGGTGGTATCGATTATGCGCGCGAACTCCTCGAAAAATCACTCGGAAGCCAGAAAGCCATTGACATTATCAACCGTCTTACTTCAAGCCTTCAGGTTCGTCCGTTTGACTTTATCCGCCGTACAGACCCGGCGCACCTTTTGAACTTTATTCAGCAGGAATATCCGCAGACAATCGCCCTGATTCTTGCTTACCTTGAACCGGGAAAAGCTGCCGTAATCCTTCAGAACCTGCCGGAAGAAATGCAGCCGGAAGTTTCAAAGCGCCTTGCTACGATGGACCGTACTTCTCCTGACGTATTGCGCGAAGTAGAACGCGTACTTGAAAAGAAACTTTCAACCCTCTCTTCCGAAGACTATACTGCTGCCGGTGGTGTTGAATCTATCGTAGAAATTTTGAACCTTGTCGACCGTTCTTCTGAAAAAGCAATTATCGAATCTCTCGAAGAAGAAGACCCGGATCTTGCAGAAGAAATCAAGAAACGTATGTTCGTATTTGAAGATATCGTTATGCTTGATGACCGCTCTATTCAGAAAGTTCTCCGCGAAGTTGATACGCAGGAACTTGCAAAAGCGCTCAAGTCTGTTGATACGGAAGTTCAGGACAAGATATTCCACAATATGTCAAAGCGTGCCGCAAGCATGTTAAAAGAAGATATGGAATTTATGGGCCCTGTACGATTGAAAGACGTCGAAGAAGCACAGCAGAAAATCGTATCTACAATCAGACGTCTTGAAGAAAAAGGCGAGATTGTTATTGCCCGCTCTGGTGAAGATGAACTTGTTACATGATGTGTTGTTTTAATAAATAGGAAAGAAAAATGGCAAAGACTGTATTCCGTCAGAATGAAATTAAAACTAAAGAAGAAAAATTCGAACTCAGGCTTCTCCATGACTATGCGCCTGTTGTAGAAGAAGTTGCAGAGGAAATCCCTGAATACACAGGCCCTACCGCAGATGATTTGCGCCGCGAAGCCGAAGAATACAAAAAGAATTTTGAAATCGAAAAACAAGTCATGCTTTCAAAAGCGCAGGAAGAAGCTGACCAGATTGTAAAAAGAGCCGAGGATGCAGCTTTTGCAGAAGTAAAGCGCCAGACAGATCAGGCACAGATTATAAAAACTCAGGCAGAATCAGAAGCCTCAAGAATAAAAAAAGAAGCAGAAGCGCAGGCAAGCAAAATAGTTTTTGATGCACAGGAAGAAAAACAAAGCATTATTTCTGACTCAAAAAAAGAAGGCTACGATACAGGATACGAAGCAGGCTACGCCGACGGCAAAAAAGAAGCTGAACGTCTTGTAGAGCGTATGCACAGTGTTCTTGACGGAGTTATGAAACGCCGCGAAGAGATTTTAAGCGAAACTGAATATCAGATTGTTGAACTTGTCGTTTTGATGGCGCGCAAAGTCGTAAAAATCATTTCCGAAAATCAAAAGACTGTCATTATGAACAATGTTCTTCAGGCGTTAAAAAAAGTAAAGGGCAGGGGCGATGTTACGATTCGCGTAAACCTTGCAGATGCAAAACTTACTACAGAGCACATTCAGGATTTTATTGACCGTGTAGAAGCCGTAAAAGGAATTTCAGTCGTAGAGGACACTACAATCGAAAAAGGCGGCTGTATAGTCGAAACTGACTTTGGTGCTATTGATGCCAGAATTTCAAGTCAGCTTACGGAACTCGAACAGAAGATAATGGAAATTTCTCCTGTAAAAACTGTTGCAAAGTCTGACATTCCTTCGACAAACTAAAATCGAAATTTCTTGCTTGAGATTTCAAGGTGGGAAAAATGAAATCTTCTTATAACGTTGAACTGAATTTAACTAAGTATCTTGATACTGTAAAAAATACTCCTACGATTCATTACGTCGGCAGGGTTTCTTATGTAAACGGACTTGACATTCAGAGCAACGGTCCAAGATGCGTAATCGGCGAAATCTGTACAATCCGCGTTCCGAGTTTAAAGACCTCTGTCCTTGCAGAAGTCGTAGGGCTTGACGAAACTTCCGTAAAGCTTACCGCATTCGGCAATACGCGCGGAATCGAAGTCGGCTGTGAAGTCGTAGCTTCAGGCAAAACGCTTCAGGTTCCTGTAGGGAAATCCCTTCTCGGTCGCGTCATTGATGCAACAGGCGCTCCGTGTGACAATAAGGGCGCCATAGTTCCTGAAACTTATTATCCTGCAGAATGTGACCCGCCTGACCCGATGACACGAAAGCCGATTGACAGGCGCATTACTACCGGAGTGCGTGCAATCGATACTCTTCTTACAGTCGGAAAAGGCCAGCGCCTCGGAATCTTTGCAGGTTCTGGTGTCGGAAAATCTACCTTGCTCAGCATGATTGCAAGAAATACTGATGCGGACATAAACGTAATCGCCCTGATTGGTGAGCGTGGTCGTGAAGTTCTTGATTTTATCAACCGCGACTTGGGCGAAGAAGGTTTAAAGCGCAGTGTCGTAATTGTTGCGACAAGCGACCAGCCGAGTATATGCAGGCTCAGGGCTTCTTACGTTGCTACTGCGGTTGCCGAGTATTTCCGCGATCAGGGAAATGACGTTATGTTCATGTTTGATAACGTTACCCGTTTTGCGCATGCACAGCGCGAAATCGGACTTGCAAAAGGCGAGCCTCCTGCACAGAAAGGCTATCCGCCGAGTGTTTTTGACATGATACCGAAACTTCTTGAACGCGCAGGAACTAACGACAAGGGAACGATAACTGCCTTTTACAATGTTCTCGTTGACTCTGACGATATGAATGAGCCTATTACGGATAAAGTGCGCGGAACGCTTGACGGACATATTGTCCTTAATCGAAAACTTGCGCAAAGCTATCATTATCCTGCAATCGACGTTTTGCAGAGCATAAGCCGTTTGAGCCGCCGCGTTACGGGCGCAAAGACAAAAGAGGCATGCGGCATTATCCGTGAACTGATGTCAGTCTATGAGTCAAATGAACTTATGATAACGACGGGCGCTTATGAAAAAGGAAATTCGCCTTTGATTGATAAAGCGATTGCCATGCACGACGATATCGAAAAATTTTTAAAGCAGGAAGAATTTGACAAGTGCACGATGAACGATTCTCTTAAAAAACTTTCCGAGCTTTCTGGAATTGAAATTCCTGAAGAAGAATTTGATGAAAATGCCGGCAGTCAGAACAAGACGACTGCGCAGATTGTAAAAGAACTTTCTTCTGAACCGGCGCAGTCAGGCGAAAATTCCTGATGAATAATATTGACGGACAAAGTGCGGATTTTTCTGCCGGGTTTTTGATATGAAAAAGTTTTCGTTTGAACTTGAACAGATATTAAAATTACGCCAGTTTCAGCAGGAGCAGGCTCAGATAGAACTTGGAAAAGCCGTTTCTGAAGAATCAAGAATTCAGGACGGACTGAATACGCTTGCCATGCAGCATTCTCAGGTAAAGAAAGAAATATCAGGTTCTACAGATTTTTTTTCAATTTCGCAGGGACAAAAATATTTTTCGTTTCTGAAATTGCAGGAAGAACGCCTGCTTGAAGATCTGGCAAGCGCAAAAATAGTCACAGACTCAAAAAGAGAACTTTTTAAAGAGGCTCTCCAGAAAACAGAAAGCCTTAAAAAGTTAAAAGAACGGAAACTTGAAGAACATCGCCAGCTTGAAGAAAAAGAAGACGATGACAACGTCGATGATATCGTAACTTCAAGTTACGGAACTGAAAAAGAATGATTTTTTATTCAGTTTCAGTTCCGGCTGTTAATCGTTCAACATTCATTAATAATGGAATGCTGAGTGTCCTATAAATTCCCTTAAAATTGACCTGTCAGGAACTTCCGTCGGATCAATCGTCGGAAATACGTCAAGGAAGTGCAGTAACCTGCATGCTTCTGAATATTCCGGTTCAAGCGGCGTAATCTGTTTTAAAAGCGGTTCGGCAAAAACTTTCAAAACAGAAAGTTCATAGTCGAGCGCCGTATTTAAAATTGCATCTGCATTGTTCTGGAAAGGGAAGATGTGAAGGCGCTCGCCTTTCTGGACGCTTTCCCACATTGAGATTGTTTCTTTTGCCGGCTTCCCCCTGAACTGTGAATCGCGGACAATGCGGCGTATCAACCTGTTGTCGCTTGTAGAAATCCTGTTGTGCTCGTTAAAATTCAGCTGTGTCAATGCAGAAAGATAGATTTTAAATTTGAACTGCGGTTTGATGAGCGGAGTAAGCTTGTCATTTAAGCCGTGTATTCCTTCGAGGATAAGAATGCCGTGTTCATCGAGGGAAATTTTTTCGCCGGTCATTGAACGCGTGCCTGTCTTAAAATCGTATTCAGGAAGCGTGACAGTCTTTCCGTCAAACAGATCGATTAAATTCTGATTTATCAAATCAACGTCAAGCGCTTCAAGACATTCATAATCGTAGTTGCCGTTTTCGTCTTTCGGCGTTTTGTCGCGCCCTACGTAATAGCAGTCAAGGCTTATGACTTTTGGTCTGTAGCCGATTGCCTGCAATTCAAGTGCGAGTTTTTTTGCGCTCGTTGTCTTTCCTGAACTTGAAGGCCCTGCCATTAATACGACTTTGATTTTTCCGAGTTCATAAATCTGCGTTGCAATGTCAGCGATACATTTATGCTGGAATGTTTCCGACACGTTTATAAAATTGTCTATCTGACGGCTGCTTACAAGTTCATTTAACGAAGCAACCGTCGTAATTCCGATGTGCTTTCCCCATTTTTTGTATTTTTCGTAAGTTTTAAACAGTTGGGGAATATCATGAAATTCAGGGAGTTCGTTCGGTGCTGACGAAGTAGGAAACCTCAGCAGGAATCCCTGTCCATATTTTATTATCTGCCATACTTTAAGATAACCTGTCGAAACTAAAAGCGGCGCATAATACATGTCAGTAAAATCGCCGAGGTTGTTTATTTCAACTCTTGGCGGCGTTTTGTAATTCATCAGTTTGCGCGTGTCTGTAAGTCCCTGCTTTTCAAACAGGTCGATTGCCTGTTCGTAGGAAATTGAAAAAGTATTAATCGGAAGGTTTTTGTTTATCAGTTCCTGCATTCGGACTTTTAATTTTTCAATCAGCGGCGGATGAATTGCATTTCCGTCTGAAAGCGTGTAATAGTATCCGTAGCCGAGACTGTGTCCGATTAACAGGCGGTATTCAGGATCGATTGAGTGCATTGCAGCTTCCATCGTAAAACAGAGTGTCCGCCTGTAAACTTCTGCGCCGTCTTTACTCTTTGCAAAGACAGGTTCGATTTTACAATCTGTCAATATCGATTTGTTAAGTGAACAAATCTGATTGTTCACACGTACTGCATAAATCTGCTCTGGTTCCTGAGTCAAAGCGTCAATAAAATCAATAGCCCGAGTTCCCGGAGCTGTTTCAAGTGTTTTTCCGTTAGGAAGTGAAATTGTTATTCTGTTTAAGCTCATAGAAACATTATAGCATAGAATTCTGATTTGGAAAATTTTTATTTTCTGATTTTTTTATTTCTGCAAATCTGAATTTCCAAAGCCGAGCGGTAAAAGTTCTTTGAGCTTGTATTCGACGATGTCGTTTTCTGATTTTGCAAGAAAAATCGAAAATGTTTCAGGGTTGCAGAATTCCATCATGACTTGTCTGCATACACCGCACGGAGGACAGTAATCTTTTATAACGCCGTCAGGTCCGCCGACTACCATTATTGCGTTAAATTTCAGTACGCCTTCGCTGACTGCCTTAAAAAATGCCGTGCGTTCTGCGCAGTTTGAAGGTCCGTATGCCGCGTTTTCGATATTGCAGCCTGTAAAAATTCTGCCGGACTCAGAAAGCAGTGCCGCGCCGACTTTAAAATTTGAATACGGTGTATAAGAAAAATTGAGCATCTTTTTTGCTTCGTTAAATAATTGAATTTTTAATTCTTCTGTCATAATGAATTTATTATACTACGTTTAAAAATTTTTGCATGAAAAAAATTATTTTTCTGCGAGCCTTCACTCAGCTCTAAAATCTCTTTTGACAATATTGACAAACCTCTGATTTTGTAGCAGTATATTGTCATGACTTATTTAACACTACTACAACTATCAGGTACTCTTTATTTGCCAGAAGTTAATGGTGCTGTGTAAGTTATATATAACACAAAAAATTACAGGACTGTTGCTTTTGCGGCAGTCCTTTTTTTTAAGCAAAATCTTTTATTTAAGGAATGTCAAAAGCAGCGCTTGTAATTAAAAACGCAGGAAAGCGATGGAGGAATTTTTATGCAGGTTAACGGAAAGTACAAACCTTTTGAGTCTGTTCCGATTACAGACAGGACCTGGCCGGACAAGACAATTACAAAAGCACCGGTATGGTGTTCTGTAGATTTGCGTGATGGAAATCAGGCATTGATAAATCCTATGTCAGTAGAACAGAAACTTGAGTTTTTTGATTTGCTTGTAAAAATCGGATTCAAGGAAATTGAAGTCGGATTTCCTTCGGCTTCAGATACGGAGTTCAATTTTATGCGCCGTCTGATTGAAGAAAATCATGTTCCTGATGACGTGACTTTGCAGGTTTTGTGTCAGGCGCGCGAACATCTGATTAAGCGGACTTTTGAAAGCCTCAAAGGCTGTAAGAAGGCGATTTTCCATTTGTATAATTCTACAAGCCCTGCGCAGAGAAAATATACATTCAACAAAACTAAAGAAGAAATAAAGCAGATTGCCGTTGACGGAATTAACTGCGTAAAAAACTGCCTTTCGATGAGCGAGGGGACTGACATTCGCCTTGAATACAGCCCGGAAAGTTTTTCGACTACAGAAATTGATTACGCCATCGAAGTCTGCGAAGCTGTCGTCAAGACCTGGGGAAAAACTGATGAAAAGCATAAAATTATTTTAAATCTTCCGACGACTGTAGAATGTGCCCTGCCGAATCAGTTTGCAGACCAGATTGAATATTTCTGCCGTCACATTTCTAACCGCAATGACTTGATAATTTCACTGCACAATCACAATGACAGGGGCGAAGGCGTTGCCCAGTGCGAGCTCGGGCTTCTGGCTGGAGCTGACAGGGTAGAAGGCTGTCTTTTCGGTAACGGCGAACGTACGGGAAACCTTGACATCGTAACTGTCGGAATGAATATGTATACGCAGGGCGTTGACCCGGAACTTGATTTTTCTGATATGCCTATGCTCGTCGAAGCGTATACAAGACTGACAGGAATGGAAATTCATCCGAGAACTCCGTATTCCGGGGAACTTGTATTTACAGCATTCAGCGGAAGCCATCAGGATGCAATCCGCAAGGGAATGGCTGCCCGTGTTAATATGAGCGAAAATGCTTACTGGGACGTTCCTTACCTGACTTTTGATCCGCACGACATCGGCCGTCAGTACGAAGGAATTATCCGTATTAACAGCCAGAGCGGTAAAGGCGGAGCGGCGTACATTCTTGAACAGGATTTCGGAATATGCGCGCCTAAAGCAATGCACCCTGCAATCGGAACTGTCGTTACGGGTTTTGCAGACAAACTTCAGCGTGAACTTCAGCCGCAGGAAATTTACAATGTATTTGCAGAAAAATGGCTCAATACATTTTCACCTTTGAACGTGCTTGAAATTTCAGAACGCCATATCGAAGGCGAGCGCGGAGAAGATTCAAAAGAACAGGTTGCCGCAATGGCAGAAGTTGAATGGGAAGGCAAAAAATATGCGATTGCCGCAAACGGAAACGGACCGCTTGATGCTTTCGTAAATGCAATGAAGCAGACGCCTGCGCCTAAGTTCAACATTACGTCATTCCACGAACACTCTATCGGCAAAGGTTCTGACACAAAGGCAATCGCTTATGTTCAGATTACAAAAGAGAACGGCGAACAGGTCTGGGGTGTCGGTAAAAGTTCCAATGTCGGAAGGGCAGGTATTGCGGCTGTCGTAAGTGCCTTGAATTTTAAATAGAATAAAATAGAACAGATAGAAAAAAAACTCCCTTTGTACAACGTACAAGGGGAGCTTAAAAGGAGTAGGAGGTTGTAGAGAACTTTTTTTTACTCAAGATGTTTTTATTTGAGTTAAAAGTCTTGGTTGCATTTAATCAATGTGTTATACTTAATTAACCATACATCAATAAAAAGGTTACACAATTGACAGAAAAAAAAATATCAGGACTAAAAATTTCTCTATCTTTTTTATTCATTTTTATTGCGGCATCCTGCACTTCTACAAATAATTTTGCCGCGCAGGGAACTGCCGTAAAACCGAAAACTTATTCCTCTGTCGACGACGAACCTTTTTATGCACAGAACTGCAATTCTTTTTTTGAAGACAAACTTTCAAACGGTATTCCTGTCGTAATAAAAAAATCAAAGTACCAGAAAAACTGTTCGCTTGCCCTGCTGATTGACTCAGATGAAATTCCTGATAAAGAAAAAAAATCAGGTCTTGAAGAAATTACGCTTGAACTTATGAAACTCGGAACGTCAGATTACAGCAGCCTTTATATTTCAAGCCTCGAATATACTGATTCAACAAAATTTACAAGTTCCGTTCATTCTGATTTTATGCAGTATGCTATTGTCTTTCCAAAAGAAAGGATAAGTGCCGTAATTCCTGTTTTTGCGCAGACTTACAAAAAGCCGCTTCTTAGCCTTGAAGGTTTTGAAGAAATTTTACGGCAGAAAAAAAACAGTTATGGCGATGCTGATAAAAAAGAGCAGGTAAAAATCCTTCAGAAAATCTACGAAGTTTTAAACGGAACTTACGGCGGTTTTGTTCCTGAGTTTTATACTGAAAATTCTTTGATAACTTATAAAGATGTCGTAAACTGTCACGCAAGGCTTTTGAATGCAGGAAGAATAAAAATTGTCGCATCAGGAAATTTTAACGATGACGAAGTTCAGCTTCTTTTTAAAGTCTTAAACGAAAACTTCGGGAACTTAAAAAGTTTTGCGTTCAGCAAAAAAAAGACTTCCGAAAAAAAAATCATTGCATCTGATTTTGAAAGTGCAAAATTGAATTTTGTAGACCCGGAATTAAAACAGGATTATTCGTTCGGCATTTATTCGATTCCAAAACCGCTGAGCATAAATTATTATAATTATGCAGTCTGCTCGCTTTTTCTAGATGACATGCTTTACGGCTATGTAAAGGAGATGAATAATTTTGCAGAAGATGCAGGAACTGGAACTTTGACAGGCTGGAACAATGTCGGCATTATTTCTGTTTACAACGTCAGGATTTTAAATAATTTAAATGAAGGCGTGCAGGATTTTATTCTTTCAAATTTTAAAATTGAAACGATAAAAAAGAAACTCGATTTTTACAAGCGCATTTATATTTCTTCCGTGATGTCGGCCGAGTTAAGTTCAGCAGAAACTGTTAGGCAGATGGCGCTAAGTCTTGTTTACAGCGGCGAGGCAAAAAAATACATTGAGCGGCCTTTCATCATTCAGCAGATAACGGCAGAAGAAGTCGAAAGAAGTTTTGTAGAAATTATGTCCTCAGGAATTGTCTGGCTTAATTTTATAAACGAATAGAAATATTTTGTTGACAAAAAGGGTAAAAATGTCATATTGACCAAAGTATATAAATACCTTATTATTTTTACATAAACTACCGCTGTTTAATACCGCGGCTTTTGAGGTTCATCATGGAATATAAAATTGAAAAACAGCATGAAAAAGGAAAACTTCATGCTATTGAAAGAATCAACGCTTTGTGCGACAAAGATTCTTTTATGGAAATTTATTCAGGGGTTCGTCATAACTGTACGAGTTTTGGAATGGATAAAAAAGACATTCCGTATGATGGTGTAATTACAGGCTTTGGAAAAATCAACGGAAAAAAAGTTGCTGTTTATGCACAGGATTTTACAGTTCAAGGTGGTTCTCTTGGTCTTATGCACGGAGAAAAAATTGCAGAACTCATTGACAAAGCGATTGAATCAAGATGTCCTGTAATTGGAATTAACGATTCGGGCGGAGCAAGAATTCAGGAAGGCGTTGATGCACTCTGCGGTTATGGTGACTTGTTCTATCAGAATGTAAGGGCGTCTGGAAGCGTTCCGCAGATTTCTATAATTGCAGGACCTTGTGCAGGCGGTGCCGTTTATTCTCCGGGAATAACTGATTTTATTTTTGCCGTAGACAAAATTTCCCAGCTTTTTATTACGGGACCAAAAGTCGTAAAATCCGTAATGTTTATGGACATTACGGCAGAAGATTTGGGCGGCGCTGCAATTCACGCAAAAAAATCCGGCGTTGCTCACTTTAAGTGCGATTCAGAAAAAGACTGCTATGAACAGGTAAGAAAGCTGCTTGACTATATTCCTCATTATTATGGCGAAGAACTGCTGAAAAACGAAAAGTTCAAATTTGATGCTCATAAAAAAGAAAAGCACATTGCAGAAATTCTGCCTGAAAACACACGTCAGGGATATGACATCAGGGAAGTAATCAACAGCGTAACAGATGATGATTCGTTCTTTGAAACTTCAAAGGAATTTGCAATTAACTGCGTAACAGGTTTTGCAAAAATTGAAGGCCGTTCTGTAGGTGTCGTTGCAAACAATCCGGCAGGTCTCGGCGGTATTCTTGATTGTGATGCTTCAGATAAGATTGCACGTTTTGTTCGTTACTGCGATGCTTTCAATATTCCTCTGCTTACTTTTGTTGACGTTCCGGGATTTGTTCCGGGTCCTCAGGAAGAACAGAAAGGAATTATCAGACACGGGGCAAAAGTAATTTATGCTTACAGTGAAGCTTCTGTTCCGAAGATTACTGTAATAACACGCAAGGCTTACGGCGGTGCTTACATTGCAATGTGTTCAAAACATCTTGGTGCAGATTTTGTTTACGCTTGGCCTGCTTCTGAAATTGCAGTTATGGGTGCAGAAGGTGCGATTGGAATTCTGTATGCAAAAGAACTGAACGATCCTTCAAAGGCTCAGGAAGTTGCACAGAAGTCAGAAGAATACAAACAGGAAATTATGACTCCGAAAATTGCAGCTCAGCGCGGTTATATTTCTGAAGTAATCCAGCCTCAGGAAACACGTAAACGCATTGCAGGAAGTCTTGATTATCTTTGCAACAAGACTTCGATGGACAAGCCGTTAAAGAAACACGGAAACATTCCGCTTTAATTCTTAGCTGGCTGTCTTACAGCATAAAGATAAAAAAAGGCTCTGGTTTTATTTTTTCATAAACCGGAGCCTTTTTTGTTTTTCAGTTAAAATAGTTTTTCTGATGGTCTGCAAGATTTTCTGCGTCGTCCATCGCCCTGTCGTCAGGAAGCCAGCCGTATATTTCCCTTAATAATCTGACAGTACCTTTTGAATTTTTTGTTTTAAGATATGCGTCTTTAAAATCGTCGCGGAATTTTTCCTGTGAAAATTCCGTTTCGTTATGTTCGATTGAAATGTCTGTAATGTACCACTGGTCTTTTTTATAAACGCAGGTGAGGGTAGCAGTGCACTGGTCGACTGTAATCGGAGTTTCAAAGCCTGACGTATAAATCATATTGTATTTTGCGGTATGCGTTTTGTTCTCTCCGTCTGCAAAATGATTTATGCTGCCTGACTTTTTGAGCGCAAGGAATTCGCCTTTTGTAATCGGAGAATATCTGTTGTAAGCTTCTTCGCCGTCAATCGTAAAATCCGTAATTCCGAAAATCCAGTAGTCCATTAATTCAGGGCGGGTGAGCCAGAGTTCCGGAGAGAGCGTTGCGTTTCGTGCTTCGTATGCCGTTCTTGTCGTGCTCGTAACGTAAACGTTGCTTATCATATCTATGACTTTGCGCGGGGAAGAACCTTTTGCAACTTTCTGCATTAAAGCCGGATCCTGCTGATGAAAGCCAGAATAAAAAGTCTGCACGGCTTCAAAGCTCGTAAGGTTTTTTGCACACGGCTTTGTCAGGCTTTCTGAATAAGACTTGTACGCATAATTTGAAATGAACGCAACGGCGGCGAGTGCACAGAGTATTGTTACGGAATATCGTTTTATGATTCGCTTTCGTGCAGTTTTTAAATTTACTGACTTTTCTTTGTGCATTGCTTTTTTCTGGAATTTTTCCTGAGAAACGTTTGTCTTTCTGTGAGGGCGTTTGTAAGAGCCGTCCGGTTCAAGTCCGAGTTCAGCCTGAAGCAAGTCAAGCGGAATCAATGACTTTTCCCTTTCGTACTGGTTGTCAATGCGGAATCCCATGTTTATGTTTGCGGCAAGGGTTTTATTTATTCCGTTTACGAGATTTTCTATTCCGATGAAATTTGAATCTATGATGTCTTCCTGCCGGTTTTCAAGGTTCGTTTTCATAAAAGGAAAAATTCCTGCAAGCGAATGGTATGCGATTACGCTCTGCATGAATATAAGCGAATTGTTGTTTGTAAGCGCCTTGTTCTGCCAGAAGCCCTGCAATAAACTGTAGTCTTTTTCGTTCCTGTTTGAAACTGAAAGTTCAAAAAGATTTTCGGGCAAAAATGTAAGTTCAATCTGGTATGACGGCGAGGCGGCTTTGCTCAGTTTTTCCTTGTAAAGGATTCCGCCTAGTCCGACTGAAGAAAGTTTTGTTTTGCTTTCGATTGCTTTTGTGATTGTCTTTATTATTGCAAAAACCATTCTTGCAGTTTTTGCTTCGTCTTTTGCAGAAAGAATTTCCTGCGCACTCGTTCCGAAAATCCTGTCTTTTTCAAAACAGACACGGCAGGTTTTTTCATTGACCGCCGTCCCCGAAAAACTCCAGTTTTCAAACCTTACGTTATCCTCAAAAAGCGAAAATCGCGCAGTCACACCTTCTTCCGAAAAATTAAGCCCGTGCGCCCTTTTAGCAAACGCCGCTTCATCAAGCCCTGTATCTAAAAAAGTAGATTTATTCTGTGTAAAAACGATATTCATAAAATTTCCCGTAAATCATCATATTCTGTTTATTTAAAAATAATAGAACACTCAAAATAAAACAAGAGAATAATAAAAAAAAAAATTTTAAAAAGAATTTTTTATATAGAGTTTTCCCTCCTGCAAGACTCGCACCGCAATCTACCTCAATGTCAGCCCGACAATCGAAATTCACAACTACAACCATCTGCACGCACACAGAGTTTGCGCACTCGCAAACTCGTGGCGCGAGATAATCCGATGTAAAAATTTTTTGAAGAAATTTACTCGCGCCCTATTGACAGATTTTCCCTGATTTTATATTATATTACTACAAACTCGCGGGGATGGTGGAATTGGTAGACACGCTAGCTTGAGGTGCTAGTAGCGAGAGCTGTGCCTGTTCAAGTCAGGTTCTCCGCAGACAAGGATTGACGAAAAGTCAATCCTTTTTTTATATATGGAGAAAAAAATGCTGGCAGTATTCGTAAACTGTTTTGCCGTTATTATCGGTTCTGCAATTGGAATCATTTTTTCAAAAAAAATTTCCGGCAATATGTCGGACATCATTCAGAATGCCGCAGGAATCATTACTGTCGTACTTGGATTGCAGATGGCATTTCAATTTCAGAATATAATTTATCTTTCGCTTTCACTTTTTCTCGGCGGAATAGTCGGTAATGCACTTGACCTTGACGGAAAAATACTTGGAATCGGAAATTTTTTTGAAAAACTGCTTTACAGAAAAAAGTTCAGGAGCGCCGGAGTTCCCGGTTCAGAAAATCAGAGCATGCCTGAAAATAAAAATTTTGCCTATGCTTTTTTGAACGCTTCATGCCTTTTTTGCATCGGTGCAATGTCAATACTCGGTTCGTTTGAAGCCGGAATCCGCGGAAACTATACGATTATTTTTACAAAGTCAATTCTTGACGGATTTATGGCGATTACGTTTGCCGCTTCAATGGGAATAGGAACTTTGTTTTCGTTCATCGTGATTTTTGTCTATCAGGGAGCGCTGACATTGCTTTCTTCGTTTTTACAGCCTTTTGCAACGGAACAGATGCTTGCAGAAATTACAGGCTGCGGCGGTGCGATGATTGTGATGATAGGAATCAATCTTCTGGGATTAAAAAAAATAAAGACTGCAAATTATCTTCCCGGAATTGTTTTTGTAATTATTTTTGTCCTTTGCGATCCGATGTTCGTAAGGTTAAAGGATTTTATCATTCATTGACATTTTGTATTTTTATGGAATAAGGCTATGGCAAAATTTTTATGTATTTGTTTAAGTTCGACAATTCAAAAGACAGTAACTTTTAAAAACATTATGCTTGGCAGCGTGAACCGTTCGCTTTCGTACAGAATGGACGCGTCAGGCAAAGCCGTAAATTCTGCGCGCGTTTTAAATCAGCTTGAAAACTCCTGTGCAAAAGTCATCTGTCCGCTTGGCGAAAAAAACAAAGACCTTTTTCTTAGTCTTGCCGCGCTTGATAATCTTGAAATCAATTTTGTTACGACTCCGGGATTTACAAGAGAATGTCTTACTCTGCTGAATTCCTTTGATGCTTCAACTACGGAACTTGTTGTAGGCGAGCCTGACTGCGATTTTGAAGTAAGGGAAAAGGAAGCGCAGATTCTTGATTTGTTAAAAGAAAATTTAAAAGATGCCGACGGCGTTTTGTTTGCAGGAAGCCGTCCGTCGTACTGGTCAGAAGGAATAATTCCGTACATGGCAAAAATGATTACTGATTCAAAAAAAATATTTCTGGCAGATTACCATGGAAAAGATTTGACAAGAACTCTTGACATCTGCATTCCTTCAATAATAAAAATCAATCTCGAAGAATTTTTGTCGACGTTCGGTTTTCCTGCGTATGTTTCAGAAGAAAATTTAAAAGAAGCTGTCATTCAAAAAAGCAGGGAACTTAAAAACATAATTATAGTTACGAGGGGCAGCCTTTCAACTTTCGCGGCGGACAACGGTGAGTTTGCTGAGTTTCCGACTGAGCGCGTAAAGACTGTCAATACGACAGCCTGCGGGGACTCGTTTTCTGCAGGATTTTTATATGAATATGTAAGTTCAGGAAATTTTTACAATGCACTTTCAAAAGGAAACTGGTGTGCTTCAAGAAATGCTGAACGTGAAATTCCGGGAACTGTAATTTAAAAATTCAAAAGACTTTTTTTAAGGCAAGTCGTCATGCCTTGTAATTTATGTTTTCAAGCGTGTCGACATTTTCAATTTTATCTATGCTTTTGTCTTTAATCATTTCAATCATTATTTTTGCAATCTTAGGATCAAAATGAGTTCCTGCGCCTTTTTCAAATTCTTCTATAATGCTCTCACTTGATTTGTGGGAGTCGTAGCACCTGTTTGAATTCATCGCATCAAAAGAATCGCAGACACAGACAATCCGTGCTTCCAGCGGAATCTGCTGGCCTTTGAGGTGTTCGCAATAACCGCTTCCGTCCCAGTGCTCGTGATGTGATTTTGCAACTTCCTTTAAAATCGGCATTGCATCAAAGTCTTTGAGCATTTCGTATCCCTTTGTCGTGTGAATCTGAATTTTAGAATATTCTTCATCATCAAGGCGGTCAGGTTTATTTAAAATCGTATCGGTAATGCTGATTTTTCCTACGTCGTGCATAAGTCCGCACCAGAACATTTCTTTCTGTTCGTGTTCGCTCATGTGAAGGCGGCGTGCAATTTCGCGCGCATAATGGGCAACGCGCAGTGAATGACCTTTCGTATAAGGGTCTTTCGCATCAACGAAATTTGCAAACGTTTTGAAAGACTGCACGATTATGTCCGAGTCGAGTTTTTCCCTTGCTTCATAGTATTTTATTTTTTTGAGTACGACAGTCTGAATTGAAACAAGAATGAGCAGACATATTAACGTTACTGAAATCGCTGCAATGAGAACTGAAAAAAGCGGATTTTCTATCGGCGAATGAATGAATCTTCCTGTAATCGTTATATGCTGAATTTTGAAAAGCCGCGGAGTGTACATAATCATTCCGAGCATGAACGGTTCTATGCGGCTGCTGTTTTTCCCTGAAATTTCAGTTGCCTTGTTGGACGGAATTTTTTTCATTACGATTACGTCTTTGTCAGATTTGTACTGTTTTGAATATTCAGTATAACCTTTATGCGACTCGGGAATCGGTTTGTCTTGAGTAAAGAAAAAAGAAAAGTCCGCGTTCCAGTTGCTGTCTATCCAGTAACCCGGCTGAACTTTTACTGTTACAGTCCAGTCCGTAAAAGTATGAATCGTATTATTATAGAATTTTCCGTCGTATTGAGCACCGACTGTATGGTCAGGCTGTTCCCACATTTTGTCTTCTGGAGTTGAAAAAGTTACATATAAAGGAAGTCCGCTTGTCAGTATTGTATTTCCGTCCTGAACGTAAGTAACGTAGGTATTGCTTTTTCTTT
Organism: Treponema sp.; assembly: GCA_051883255.1. Classification (GTDB taxonomy): domain Bacteria; phylum Spirochaetota; class Spirochaetia; order Treponematales; family Treponemataceae; genus Treponema_D. Next base: position 31,106 of record JBJETJ010000011.1, on the reverse strand, counting down.
CGCAATATAAAATAAAAAAAATCAATCCGCACACAAGAAAAAGCAGTAATAAAAGAAGCATCTGAATAATCGGAATTTTATAGAAAAACTTTTTATTGTTCATACAGTGAAAATATATCATTTTATTTTGGAGTTTACAATAAGGGAAGTGCTGACTAACACTTGAAGCGATTTATTCAGTGTTTCCTAAGTTTACAGGAAGTATAAAAATGAAAAGTTTATGAGTTTTGCTCTTGACTAAAAGCCGGCTTTTTTGGTATAGTATTTTCTATCGGTATATATGGTGCCTGTAGTTCAGTGGTAGAGCGCCAGATTGTGGATCTGGTTGTCGTGGGTTCAATCCCCACCAGGCACCCATATCCTTACTGATTTTAGCATTTTTATAAATGCGCCCGTAGCTCATCTGGATAGAGCTCCGGACTTCGAATCCGGCGGTAGCAGGTTCGAATCCTGTCGGACGCATATAACCCGGGCCATTAGCTCAGCTGGTAGAGCAACAGACTCTTAATCTGTGGGTCGAAGGTTCGAACCCTTCATGGCTCATCTCAAGAACTCCATTCCTTCGGAGTTCTTTTTTTTACCCCGACGAAATTTCCGCCATGCGAACTGCACCAAACCCCCAGCCATTCATTTGAAATTTACGACTACAACCATCTGCCCGCCCATAGAGTTTTGCTTTATGCAAAACTCGTAGCGCGAACTACACCCAATCATTAGCCATTCAGTTGAAATTTACAACTACAATAATCTGCACGCCCATAGAGAATTGCTCCCTGCAATTCTCGTAGCGCGAGATAACTCTGTGGTAGTAAGCCATTTGAAATTTACGAGCGCAATTGGTATAATGGAACAATGTTCAACTCAATAACTGGTATTATAACTGCAAAACTGCCGCATCAGATTTTTATTGAAGCCAATGGAATCGAATGGGATATTTCCATGCCTGATTCAAACCTCGATATGCTTTCAAATGCCGGGTCAGAAGCAAAAGTCTATACCTGGCTTCAGCATACGGATATGGCGATGTGCCTTTTTGGTTTTGCAACAAGTCAGGAGCGCAGCGTATTTCTTGATTTGCTCAAAGTTGACGGCGTCGGTCCTAAGGGAGCATTAAAAATAATGAGTTCCGTTTCAAGTTCTCAGTTAATGGAAATTCTTGAAAGCGGAAATGTCGGCACTCTTGAAAAAATCCCCGGTGTCGGAAAAAAGACTGCCGGAAAAATGATGCTTGCATTAAAAGGCAAGCTTTCTCTTGAAGACAATCCGACTGTCATAAAGATTCCTTCCAACGCTCCTTTCAGTGATGTCGTAAATTCTCTTGCTGCAATGGGCTACGATAAAAAATCAGTTGAACAGAAAATTGCCGAGATTCTGGATTTTCTTTCGGCAGATAAAAGTTTTACCGAAAAAACGCAGAAAGAAAAAGAAGACATTTTGTTCCGTCGTGCAATTGTGGAGTTAGCTTAAAATGAAAGATAACGAAGATTTTTCTGCAATCGTCAGGGCAGATTTGAAGAATTCTTTTGACGAACAGGACAGCAATCTGCGCCCAAAAAAAATGTCTGATTTTTTAGGACAGGAATCTGTCAAAAAAAATCTTTCGACTTTTATAGAAGCCGCGCGCCAGAGAGAAGAACCGCTTGACCATCTTCTTTTAATCGGACCGCCGGGACTTGGAAAAACAACTCTTGCGCAGATTACGGCAAATGAACTCGGCGTAGATTTTAAAGTTACGAGCGCGCCTGCTCTTGACAAGCCTAAAGACCTTGCAGGCATTCTTTCTACGATTACACCGCGCACCGTTTTTTTTATCGATGAAATCCACCGTCTAAAACCTGCTATCGAAGAAATGCTTTATATTGCAATGGAAGATTTTGAACTTGACTGGATTATAGGGCAGGGCGCTGCGGCAAGGACAGTAAGGATTCCGCTTCCGCCTTTTACTCTTGTCGGTGCGACGACAAAAGCAGGGAGCGTTTCAAGTCCTTTGAGAAGCCGCTTTGGTTTTATTCCCCGTTTTGAATTTTATACCCAGTCAGAACTTGCCCTGATTATAAAACGCAGTGCAGGAATTTTAGAAATTCAAATTGAAGAAGATGCCGCACTCCTTCTTGCAAAGTGCTGTCGCGGAACGCCTCGTGTTGCAAACCGTGTCCTTCGGCGCATGCGTGATTTTGCTCAGGTTGAAGGCGCTTCTGTCATTACAAAAAAAATTATAGAAACAGGTCTTGAACGTCTTGAAATCGATTCAATCGGACTTGAAAAATATGACAGGGAAATTTTAAAGTCGCTGATTCTTAATTTTGGCGGTGGTCCTGTAGGAGCAGAAACTCTTGCAATTTCAATCGGCGAAAGCATTGATACGCTTGAAGATTATTACGAGCCGTATCTCATTCAGTGCGGACTTATTCAGCGTACGCCGAGAGGACGCATTGTAACTCAAAAGGCGTATGACGTTCTCGGACTTCCGCAGAAAACGGCTTCAAATAATCAGGGCACTTTATTTGAATGATTTTAAAAATCTGAAACTTCAGTAATACATCAGGAACATATATGAAAACAAGTGATTTTTATTTTGACTTACCGGAAGAACTGATTGCGCAATATCCGAGCGGTATTCGCGGACAAGATAAATTGATGAGCCTTGACAGGAATACAGGTCTGACCGAACATTTTATGATGGACAATCTGCCTGATTTGATAGCGCCTGAAACGCTTATGGTCTTTAACAATTCAAAAGTCCGCCGTGCACGTGTCTACGGAATAAAAGAAACGACAGGGCGCGAAACTGAATTTATGTTTTTAAATTCGATTGATAAAGACTGCTGTGTCTGGAACACGATGGTAAAGGCGGCAAAAAAACAAAAGCCCGGAATGAATTACAAATTCCCTGACGGCACTGTCGCTTCGATTATTGACAATCCAAAAAATGCCGGCACTGAATTCCGTTCTTTAAAATTTGATTTTCCTGTTGACGAGGACTGGTTTGAACGCAACGGTCACATTCCTCTTCCGCCGTACATAAAGCGCTCCGATACTCAGGAAGATTCCGAGCGTTACCAGAATGTGTATGCAAAGGAAACCGGGAGCGCCGCCTGTGCTACTGCCGGACTTCATTTTACAAACGAAATGCTTGCAAGACTTGACTCAAAAGGAATCGAGCGCTGTTTTGTAACGCTCCATGTCGGGCTCGGGACTTTTCTTCCCGTGCGCGAAACAGAAATCGAAGCCCACAAAATGCACGAAGAATTTTATACTATCGAAAATGAAACTGCCAGAAAAATCAACGCCGCAAAAAAAGAAGGTCGTCCGATTCTTGCTGTCGGCACGACTTCTGTACGAACTCTTGAAGCAAGCGCCCAGAGGATTTTAAAAGAGAGCAGAACTCCCGGTGATAACGGCGAATGGGTTTTAGCCGGCACAAGTTCTACAAATATTTTTATGTATCCGGGATTTAAATTTAATGTCGTTGACAAAATGTTTACGAATTTTCATACTCCCGAAAGCACGCTTATAATGCTCGTGAGTGCCTTTGCAGGAAAAGACAACATTATGAATGCCTATAAAACTGCCATTGAAAATAAATACAGATTTTTTTCTTACGGTGACTGTATGTTCATTCACTGATTGCCTCTGATTGCAATCCGTTATGTAAGTTCGTGCAGTGAATATGCAAGAAGATTTGAAAACTGCCTTTTTATAATCGGATTGTACTGCAAGTCTTTTGCGTGTTCGTCAAATTCTTTATTTGCAAGCAAAAGGAATTCGTCAATCGTGGAATTTGAAAGCGGAAGTTTCGTTCCGAGATAGCGCGTTTCCAGTTCCTTGCTCGTAAAAATAAACGGGCCTGAAAAACAGATTTTAAGGTTTATCAAAACTTTTTTTTCTGTATTTGCAAGAAAGCAGAACGAACATGAATCATTTGAAATTTTATTGGAAGGTCCGAGCCGTCTGAAAATTTCGATATTCCAGTCATCTGTCGGAACCCTTATATTTACAAGAATCGAGTCTGCCGGTGCCGATGCAAATTTTACAAGCGGAACGATGTCAATGTTTTTCTGTGAACGGAATTTTAAAGTCGTTCCGAGTGCGATGAGCGGCGCGTTCAAAGTAAGGCGCGTATCTCTTGCCATAATGTTTCCGCCGATTGTCGCCATGTTCCTTACGGCGTAATTGCTTATCGAAGAAATTGCTTCGTATAAAACAGCAGGCAGAAAATTTATCCCCATGTGAAGAATGCTGTTCAGCGTTACGGCAGGCCCAAAATCAATGTAGCGTTCATGCTTGTCGATTACAGAAAGTTCAGGTATGTTTCTTATGCTCAGGCTTTTTTCCGGCAGCGACGGAACGTATGTTGCACCGCCGATTAATTCAAGGTTGCTGACTGTCTTTTTCTGAAAGAGAATGTCTGTGATGTTTTTTGCGGTAAAAATCAGGTGATTGTTATTTTCCATTTTTTCTCAGTTTTTCCTTTTCAAAGTGAATTGCAAAAGCGTAAAGAACTCCGTTTATCAGAGTTTCTTTTTCTACGCAGCAGTCGTTCAGCCGTCCGATGATTTCAGAAATTGATTCTCTTGTAGGACTGCTCGTATTTTTTATGATTTCGTAGGTCAAGAAAATTTTTCCTGCGTTGCAGTATCCGCAAAGTGAAATTCCTGCTTTTTCAAATCCTTTCATAATGTCTGCAAAAAATTCTGTTTTGGAAAAATGTTCAAGCGTAACGATGCTTGAATCCCGCACGATTCCCACAGGAATATGACAGCTTGCAACTGTCCTGTCATCAAGCAGAATGTAGCATGCTCCGCAGCTTACGCTTTGACAGCCGTATTTTACGGAAATAAGTTTTTCGCGCCTGAGTACGTTTATCAGTTTTTCAGAAGGGTCTGCATCAAAAGTATAACTTCGTTCATTTAACGTCACTGGAATTTTCACTGGCAGTAGTCTCCTTAAAAATCTGGTCAGTCTTAATCGGAATTGAATTTATTTCGCAGGAAATTGCCTGCGAGAGCGCGCTCGTAAATGCGGCAGGCAGTATTCTTGAAATCAAGCCGTCAATCTGTGTCGGGTCGTTTTCTGAGTTTACGAATGAAATCGAAATTTTACTGCACTCAAGAATTTCGTCCTGCACTAATTCAGAAAGCGTATGCTGTATCGAAAGTTTTACTGCCGTTTCTGCAATTTTTGGAATGGCAATTTTTCCGACATTGATGATTGCAATTATTTTCTTTATTAAAATTTTGTAAGTGTACGGATCGACTTCAACTTCTACGAGTATGATTCCGAATGAAGCCGTAAAAAATGGAACGCCTGAAAATTTTTCTTTGTTCCAGATTTTCTTTTGCGTTGCAGTAATTCCCTTGCTTGAAGAAATCGGAAGCGGCTTTCTGTATCTTTTTGACTGAATGTCAAGACAGCATTTTTTGAGCAGGTAATTCATAATCGAAAGGTTTGAGTAAATGCTTTCCGGCACTGTGAGGTCCTCATTGAGATTGAAACTGCTGTTTAATTTTACCTGTTTCGTTTCAAGTTCAAGAATCTGTGCAACTGTATTTTTCCATATATCAAGAGTTGAATTTGAAGGCGGCATTGCATGAATTATGCACGAGCCGTCAGACTCAAGCGTTGCTTCCATTTTTTGATTGCACGCAAAAATATTTGTTCCGTAATATCCGATTCCGTTAAAGCCGCATGCAATTCCGATTCCGCGCAAAGGAATGTTTGAAATTTTTGAATTTGCAAGATTCCTGTTTTTTGACTCCAGCGAAAACGAAACGAATTTTCTGTTCAAGTCACTCTGCTTTACGATAGATTCAAATGATTCTCTTACGCGTTCAAGTGCAAACGAAAACGGCATCGAAATTTTGCGTTCAAAATTCTTCAGCCTGAATTCTGCAGGAAGAAAACCTGTTATCTGACAGATTTTTTGAATCTGATTTTCTATTGCAAAAAAGACCTGCGAATCAATGCACTCAACATTGTAAGAAACAGGCGGATTGTTTGACTCGTATGCCTTTGCGATAATTTCAAGATTGCGCATTACGTAAATGTTGTTTGCCGCGATTACGAGCCTGTCAAGAATTTCTGCCGCAAACGGATTATGATAGCCTGAGTCAAGGTCAATGAAAATCTGGTTTGCTTCAATCAATCCGTCTTTTTTTACGGCTGTCCTGATTTTTATAGAAATAGGACTTTTCTTTGTCATAAATTCAATGTGCTCGTATCGTGACAGAATAAGCTGGACAGGTTTTCCCGTTTTTATTGCGACAAGCGAAGCCTGAATCGCAAGAACTGTATTAATCCAGATTGTGTTTGTGTGCGGACTTGATGAAATTGTTTTTTTTATCGAAATTTCTTCAGGTTTTAAATTGAATACACGGCGCACGTTTTCAAGCAGATGTTTTGGCCATTGCGTCGGCGTGCAGATTGTCAGAACGTTTTTTTCAAAAGTGCACAGCGCGCCGTTAGGTTCGTTGCATGACGGCGCATTTAATACAGAAGTCCAGTTTCCCTTTACGTCAAAATTTTTTTTGGAAAACAGTTTTGCAAATTCTTCAGGGATTTTTGCCTTGCCTGTTTTTACAAAGCGCTGTGCATAAGGAATGTCTTTTTCTTTCTGCGCAGTTTCTTTTGCAATTACGATTTTAATTTCTTTTGAAAGCGCTTCAAGTTCTGCAATGACCGGGCCTGCAAGAATCGCTATCGGCTGACCTTTGTAACAGACTTTTTCGCCTGCAAGAATTTCATTCTGAATGTCAAGCGTTTCGACATAATTCTGTTCGCCAAAATCTTTTGCGGTAAAAAGAAAATAATTGTCCGGGATTTTTGCAAAAGAAATTTCTTGTATAGTTCCCTTTGAAACAGGACTTCTTATTATCTTTGCATAAATCATATTGTTTAAAGTCAGGTCACTGCAATATGATTTTACGATTTGATAATTTGTCTGTTTTGGTTCTTCGTTTTCAGATTTCTTTTTAACAGGCATGATTCTCACTTCCAGTTTTTATAACAGCATTGATTGTATCATAAGCCATTTCATCTGTCATGTCCGGCCATAAAGGCAAAGTGATGGTTCTGATAAACTGATTTTCCGCATTAGGAAAATTCTCTTTTGTAAAATCCTCATCAAGTTTCTGCCAGTAAGTAAAATGAAAAAGCGGAATAAAGTGCATTGACACTCCGATTCCGTTCTGCTGGAGCTGTCTTGAAAATTCATCTCTGTCAATTTTGAGCTTATCTAGATTCAGCCTCATCAAATACAAATGCCAGGCATTGCCTTCACCGTCAGGCGGAAGCTGAACAAAATCTACGTCCTTAAACCCTTTATTATAAAGTTCAACAATGTGCTTTCGTTTTTCAAAAAACTCGTTCGTCTTTTTAAGCTGTACTCTTCCGATTGCAGAAAGAATGTCAGGCATATTGAATTTAAATCCCGGCGCTACGATGTCATATTGCCAGCTTGCTTTTGGCGAAGTATATCTGTCCCAGGTCGTCCTGTCCATTCCGTGCATTCTCATAACCTGCATTGTTTTTGCAAGCTCGGGGTCTTTCGTACATACCATTCCGCCTTCGCCTGTCGTAAGCGGCTTTGTCGCATAAAACGAAAAAACTCCGATGTCCCCGATAGTGCCTGCATATCCCGTTTCCGTTTTACTTGGAAAAGAATGAGCTGCATCTTCGATTACTTTAAGATTATATTTTTTTGCAAGCATTAGGATTTTTTTCATATTGCAGACATTGCCTGCGATGTGAACCGGAACAATGGCCTTTATGTCCGCCTTATGCGTTTTTTCGTTTTCGATTAAAATCTGTTCTATTTTATCTGCATCGATATTGTAAGAATTTTTTTCTACGTCGCAGAAAATTACATCCGCACCGAGATGTTTTGCACAAGCCGCTGTCGAAACAAAAGTGTACGGCGTTGTAATTACGGCAGTTCCTTCTTTTACGCCGCACGCATTCATCGCAAGAATCATTCCGCTTGTATTTGAATTTACCGCAAGACTGATGACTTTCTGCTTTTCGTCATCTAAAGCTGAATTCATAAAATCGGAAAACTCTTTTTCAAATTCCAGCGTAACTTTTCCTGTCGTAAGCCAGCCGGAGCGTATGACTTCAATTACTGCTTTTTCTTCTTCTTCTGAAATCGAAGGCTTTGAAAACGGCACTTTCAAAATATTTTCTGAACTCATAACTCCACCTCGCTGTTTTTTAATTCAGGAATGACCTGCTGTAAAGTTTTCCTCAAAAGTTCTGCATTTCTGTATTTTGAAAAATCCGTATTTTCAGAACTTATGCAGATTTCCTTCAATTCATTCAGCAGTTTTTCAAGATTGAAATTTAACGCAATCGAATGAAGTTTTAAAATCTTCGGAAATTCAGTTTTCTGCGGATTTTCTTCTTCGAGCCACAAAGGTTCTGTAAGCCTCTCTCCTTTGCGCGCTCCCGTAAATTGAATTTCAATGTCCTTGTACGGTTCAAGCCCGCTGAACGAAATTATCTGCTCTGCAAGATCCTTGATTTTTATCGGTTCACCCATATCAAGCAGATACGAAAATCCGTTTTTGCCGACGCCGCCTGTCTGGAGCACCAGAGAGCATGCTTCAGGAATTGTCATAAAAAATCTTTCCATGCGCGGATCAGTTACAGTAACAGGACCGCCGTTTTTTATCTGTTCCATAAAAAGCGGAAGAATCGAACCTCTTGACCCGAGCACATTGCCGAATCGTACAAACATAAAATCCTGCTGACTGTCCTTTACTTTTTCAGAAGCTTCAAGCAAAAGTTTTTCGCACAGGAATTTTGAAGCGCCGTAAACAGAAACAGGGGAGACCGCCTTGTCAGTTGAAATCAGCACAAATTTTTTTACGTTGAATTCAATGCTTGCATCTAATAAATTCTTAGTTCCGAAAACATTGTTTTCGATTACGGCTACAGGATTTTCTTCCATCAGCGGAACGTGCTTGTAAGCGGCGCAATGAAAAATAACGTCGCATTTCGTATGCGAAATAATGTAGCGCACATATTCGCGCTCTTTCATATCTCCGATAATCGGAACGACAGTTGCTTTTTCGCCGACACCTTCCTGCTGCAAAAGCTTCAGTTCCCTGTTTATCTGATAAATCGAATTTTCGCCGTGCCCGAAAAGGTAAAGCCGTTCAGCTCCTCCTGACAAAAGCTGTCGTGCAAGTTCCGAACCGATTGAACCGCCTGCACCCGTTATTAAAACGCGCTTTCCCCTGAGGTATGCAAGGCTTTCTTTCAGCGAAATCGTAACAGGCGTTCTTCCTAAAATGTCAAGCGGGTCAATTTCCCTTGCCTGAACAAAATGCGCAGTTCCGTTTACAACCTGACTTATGCTGGGGAGGATTTTAATGTTTTTAAAACCGCTGCTTACGAGAACTTCGTAAATCGATTTTATTTTTTCAACGCCTGCACTCGGGATTGCAATGACCGCTTCGTCATCAGCAGTTGAACGGATAATAGGTGCAACGTCCTTTATCGGCCCGAGTATCCGTATTCCGTCTATGTCTTTACCGATTAAATCTTTGTCATCATCTAAAAACGCCGCAATATTTCCGAAAATCTTTTTCCGCTTTATATCGCTGGCAATCATCTGACCGGCAAACCCGGCACCGATTATATAAACTTTTGCATTTTTTTTCTTAATCATGAATTTACAAAGTCAAAATAACTTTTCCCGCCTGATTAAATCATATCACATAATGCTGCTTTCTTCAATTTGAATTTGTCAAAATAATTTCCTAAACTCCAAAATGCAAATGCCGATATTAAAACTGTATACAGAGGTTTCTATGAAATTTTGCAGGAAATTTATTTTTTTGATGCTGCTTTTGACAGGGAATATAGTAAGTGCAAAATCTTTTTCTCTTCAAGTCATTCAAAAAAACGGAGCTGAAAACATTGTTTATAACGCATCGTATTTAGTTGAACAGACAATTATGGACTATTTTTTTGAACATGCTTACATAGTTTCCAATAGTCCTGTAATTATCGAAAAGAAAAACGAAAGCATAACTGCGGAACTTCAAAAGTCTTTTGATTCTGCTCAGGCAGGTTATCTTGATTATATTATAGAAGCAACTATTTTTTATAATCTGGAAAATTCAAATAATCCCGAAGAAGCTCTTATTTCAAATATCGATAAAATCGAATGGAAAGTCATTTCGTTAAATGACAGGCAGTTAATTGCCAGCGGAAAATCAGTTCCGCAAAAATATAGAAACGATGATGAAAGTCTTGTGTTTTTTGCAAACGAAATTGCACGGAACATACAGAAAGTAATAGAAACAAAGGGTGGTCGCAAATGAAAAAAATACTGAGTTTAATTTTGACATTTTGTGTAGGAATTGTTTTTACTTTTGCAAATCCTTCTCTCGACGGAAGGGCAGTTGTTGCTGAAAAAGGAGTTTTTCCTCCCGGCTTATTTGCAAAAACTGTCGGTTATCTTCCGGGAGATACTATAAGTGTAACTAATCCTTCAAACGCACAGAATATTGACATTCTCGTAATCGGTTCTCTTGACCCGTCTGAAGGCGTTGCAATTATGCTTAGTCCTGAGGCTGCCGATTGCCTTCAGATAAAAAAAGATTCCAATATGGTTGTAAAGCTTACAAAGCGCTCAGGTGAACTTGACGAAAACGTCTCAGGAACTTGCGTATTGTCCCAGGCTCCTGTTGCTCTCCAGAACCCGGAAGAACCTGTTTTACAGCCTGAACACAATTCTGCAGACAGCGAAACTGTTACTGACGAAGAAATCCTTGACGTTGCAGAAAATGAACTTGTCAGGGATGAACAGATTGAACAGCCGGTTGCAGATGCAGTTCCGTCAGATGCAACAGAAGATGTCGTTTCAGAAGAAAACACTATCGAAGACATCGTTCCTGAAGAAGAAATCGCAGAAGAACAGATTGCAGACGACCAGATTATAGCTGAATCTGAAGAAATTATTTCCGTTGAAGAATCAGACGACGAAATTCCGCAGGAATATAGCCAGCCGGAAGAATTTGTAGAAAGTGAAGAAATCCCTGAAGAATTTGCCGAGTCTGATGATGTTCCTGAAGAAATCATTGCAGAACAGCTTCCTGTTGACGAACTCGATGAATTTGATGAAATCGCTGAAAGTGACGGAACTGAAACTGAAATTGAAACAGAAGAAATTGCCGCCGTTCAGGATACTGCAGAACCGGAAGAAGTAATTTCAGAAGAAGAAATAGAAGAAATCCCTGAAGAAGTTCTCCCTCAGGAAGAAATCGTACAGGAAGAACCGCTTGAAGACGAAATTCCTGCCGAACAGAAAAGTGCAGTTGCAGACAATTATATTCCGCCTGAAGAAGAATCTGTTACGGAAGACGAACTTCCACCTGAATATCAGGAAGAAAAACCGCTTCCTGTCGTAAAAGACGATTTTGTTCCGCCAGAACAGGAATCTGTTGCAGAAGATGAACTTCCGCCGGAAGAACAGCTTGCAGAAGAAACAGAAACGGAAGAAGAAATCCCTGAGGAACTTGCACTGGAAGAAGATGCTCAGGCAGAAGAAGAAGTTGCATACGTTCCGGAATCTGAGGCAGTAGAAGACGAGATGCTTCCGCCTGAAGAAGCTTTGCAGGACTCTGTAATTGCAGAAATTACGGAGATTTCAGAAACAGAAACTGATTCAGAAGACTTTGAAGCAATCGTTCTTGTTCCGTCAGAAGAAAATCCTCCTGCCGTATCAGAAAAAGTTGCAGTTGAATCTTCAGAAACTAAAGTTGCAGAAACAGTCAAAGTTGAACAGGAAATTGCCGCAGTTTATGAAGAACCTGTAAAAGCCGAAGAACCTGCAAAAACAGAACAAAAGACAAAAACTTCTGTATCGCAGAGTTACAAAGTAATCGAGTCTTTGCCTAAGGGAAGTTACTTTGTTCAGCTTGCGGCATACAAGAATCAGGAAAACGTGCAGAACATTCTTGAAAAATACGGAAGCAAATATCCGATTGCAGTACAGGAATCAAACGGAAAAAAGATTGTTCTTGTAGGACCGCTTTCTGTCGATGAATACGGAACTGTCTTACAGCGCTTTAAGGCATTCGGTTTCAAAGATGCTTTCTTAAGAAAAGGAAAATAAGTTTATAAAAAAAAGCTGTCGTAATGACAGCTTTTTTTTTGCACTTTTGGAGATGGGGGGAATTGAACCCCCGTCCGAAGAAGCGACACAGTTACGTCTACAGGTTTATTAGTGCGAGGTAATTGTCGGGAAACGGTAGCAGCACTACAAGCGTCGTCTCCGTATTTTGATTAAAAGTCCTGCATAAAGACCAAACACAATATGCAGCAAGCCTTGGTTTGTGACAGTAATTCTAATCGCTCAAAGCGGTGCAATTAAAATACCGGCTCAAAACTGCTTACGCAGCAAGAGCAAACTGTGAATTATCTTCGCCAGTTAAATTGTTTTGTCTGTTTAGAGAACAGGCAACGAACCTCACCTGCAATAAAAGCATCATCTAAATCGTCGAAACCGGTGCACCCCCAAAACAAGAGTTAAATCACTATTAAATTAATAAAATAACCCCGTAATGTCAATAAAAAACGCTGAAATAAAATCAAACTTGTAGTTTAATGTTCTAAATCAGTTATTTTTTGTCCGCGCCTGAAAATTTCGTACTGAAATATGCAAGGCAAAAACCTGCGGCTACGCTCAAAACTCCCGTAGCTACAGAGAAAACCGTAAATTGAAAACTTTCCGGCATCAGTATCACGACAGAACCTGCTATAAGTCCGAGGATTACGGCGTATGTATAATGCGGAACTTTGTCAAGCAGTATTCTTATCAGTTTTGCACCGAACAAAAGTCCTGAAACAATTCCTATTCCTGCCGGTATAAGAATCGCGCATGCAGGCAAAAAAGTAACTTTGTCAGATAAAGCCGAAATTGCCGTAATTACAGTCTTGTATATGCCGAAAATCAGCATTGTAAGCGAACCGCTTATTCCCGGAATAATCATTGCAATAGCCGCTATAAATCCGCCGAAAAAAAGCCTTATCGCAAGCGGAACTGTCAAAGCAGGTAAAATCTGGCTTTCTTTTGCGGCAGCCTGCATCTGTGGCGAAGTACCTGAAAAAGCAAGGATTAAAACAAACCCGATTATAATGCAGACAATCTGAAAAACAAGCTTTAATATGCCTGATTTTTTTTCTGACTGTACAGTCTGTTTATTTTTAAAAGTGTATTTTACAAGAAGGGGAATGCTTCCGAGTATCAGACCTGAAAAAAACAGGTTAGTCTGAACAGGGATTTTTTCATATAAAAAGCAGATTGCCTTACTGAAAATTAAAATGCCTGATGCCATTCCAAGTAAAAACGGAATGATGAATTTCCTGTTTTTTACTAATTTTTTTATGTTTAATGTAATTGCTTCGACAAATTTATCATATACATTAAAAACTACTATCAATGTTCCCCCGGAAACTCCGGGTATGACATTTGCAATTCCAATAAAAATCCCGATAATAAACGTTTTAATAATTTCTATCATAAAACAAATTATAAACAAAACTGAATTTTGTGGCAATATAAAAGTCAGCCGATAGAATTTAATAAACGTTAATAGATATTAATTAGTACAGGTGAACTTGAAAAAAAGAGTTTAAAAAAAACAAGATAGAATAGACCATTAAAGCCGAATTTTTCTGACCTTAATGGTTTATTCTATCTGTATAAAAAAATAGAAAGATACTCTATTATAATAATTATAATATCAGATTTAAAAATTAATGATGTTTTTGCTGGAATCTCTTGAGCATTGCTACACCGTTCTTTTTGCCGTTGTATACAAAGCCGCCGTCCCAATATTCAAGCGCTGCAAACAAAGCATTACCGCCGTCCTGATCGTCGCTCTGTTTTGTCCTGAATGATACAAAGTTAGAAAGCATTTCATAATTCTGTTTATGCAGTGCTTCAATTCTGTTTCTGTTAAATTCGTTCCACTTGTCTAAATCTTTAAATCCTTCGCCTTCATCTTCTACGATGATGTGTGCGTGAGTAGGGCTAAAAGAATACCAGACAGTTACTTTTTTATTTACATCACAGTTATTTCCGTGTTTTACGGCATTCTTGATTACTTCTGAAATTTGCTGTTCAAGAAGGTTCAACTCTTTGATTTCTGTAGGTGCAGACTGAACAATCAGCAGTGTAAAATATCTGATTTGCCTGAAATCTGAAGGAAATTCCTTTTTGAGCATATTTGTTTTGTCGAACAACGGGTCATTGTCATCAGAGCGCAATTCTTTTATTGTTTCCATCTTGTTACCTCAAATTTACTATTCTTTAATCATTAAAAGGGCTTCTTCAACACTATTGGCGATAGGGAAGTATCCCATAAGTTTTGTAAGTTCAATAACTTTTTTTACTGAGCCGTGAACATTAGAAATAGCGAATTTTAGATTCATTTTTTTCATTGTGGAACATATATAAATAAGTGCGCCAATTCCAGAAGAGTCAATGTAATCTACCTGTTCAAGATTGATAATAAAATTCTTGACGTTTTTTTCAAGCATTTTCATTACCAATTCTTTTAATTTGTACGAATTGTACAAGTCCATTTCGCCATTTACATCGATAATGTAAATCTCTCCGTTTTTTCGTATTTTAAGTTCCATAACAGAAGCTCCTTCCCATTATTTGATTTTGATAACCATAAGGGACTGGTCATCATGTTGTGCCGCAGCACCGCAGAATTTTTTTACATCATTCTTTATTTTATTAGCTATTTCTTTGCCATCTAAAGAATGAAACTCTTTTATTACCTGTTCAAGATTTTGTCTGGAATACTGTTTTCCGTCGCTGTTTAAGGCTTCGAGTAAACCATCTGTACAGGTAATGACAATATCACCAGAATTAACTGATATATTATTATCGGCATATTCTGTATTTTTCTCAACACCAACAGGCTCTTGAGAACCAGAAATTTCTTTAAAAGTGTCAGTCTGACTGCTGTAAATGAAAATCGGGTTAGTTCCTCCTGATGCAAATTGAATTTTGCTGTTTACGCTGTCGTAAATCAAAAGAGCAACACTTGCAAAATGGTCAACAGTATTGTTTTCAGAAGCAATACCTCTGTTTGCCCAGCTTAAAATTGTTCCCGCAGACTGAGTAGTATTGATTATGAGCCGGAGCATAGCCCTCAGCTGTAACATAATGCTCATCGAATTCAAGCTCTTTCCCGTAACGTCTGCCATTACGAATGAAATCCTGTCTTTTCTCGGAACCATTACGTCGTAATAGTCACCGCAGATATTTTCGGCAGGATTAAATACAGTTCCGATTGAAATGCCCGGAATTGCAGGTAATTTTGCAGGAATAAGCGATTTCTGAATATTATTTGCGATTTCACCTTCTTTTGCAAGGCTGAAACGTTCTACAATTTCATTGTGGATTGAAGTTGACTTGACGGCGGCTGCAACAAATTCACCGAGGCGTTTTGCACAGTCAAATTCTGCATCTGTAAAAGCGCCGTTTTCAAAGTTCTTTGAAAGTGCCATTACGCCGATTGCACTGTCGTTTACGTAAAGCGGAACAAAAATATATGCGCCGCATTTTAGGAAATCTTCATCGCCGTTTTTAACGATGCGAGGGTCTTTATCAGGTTCATTTATAAGCACCGGCGCCTTGCTTTCAAGTACTGAACCGAAAATATTGTCTTTTAAAGGGAACTGCATGTAGCGCATGTTCATTTCTACGCGCTGCTGCTTGTGCGGAATGTTGTCAGGCAGCTGATAAGGCGGAACGAAAGTTCCCGTAAGGTTTTTTACGTTGAGCAGGTCTTCAAAGTCATCAAGGATAACTGTCAGCGCACCGTCTGCATGCGTAAGTTCAATTATTTTTTTACCGAAACTTTCAAGAAGCGGAGGAAGTCCCTGCGGATTGTTGAAAGATTCTGCCATTGTATATATAAACTGTCTGTTTACGTCAAGCAGGGATATGTCTTCGTCCTGATATACGATGTTCAGGCGTTTTTGCGTTACTGTATTAACGGCATTTGCCGTACCTTTTGCATTGCGGTCTTCCTGTTTTTGAATTCCCTTGAGGACTGCATACGGAACCATAAGCAGGGCAGAAATCAGCAGCGTAAAATACAGATAGAGAGGTTCCTGCATAATGGCGGTAAATACCATTCCTGCCATTAAGGCTAAAAGTGCAAAAAAGAAAACAAAACTCACTTTTGCAGTTTTTCTGACCATTATGACAATAAGGAATATAAAGACCAAAAGTGTTAATGCTGCGGCAGCTAGCAAAGGTATGTATGCGAAGGCACTGTCAATCAATTTATTTTTACTCCCATAAAAAATACTATATAGATTTTATCATAACAAATTATAGCCGTCAAGAAATACTTTTTTTGTGCTGAATTTTTATTGCATTGTGCTGTCGCCTGAATTATTGCTGTCAGACGTCCTTGCAGAATCGATATTATGTGCAAGCAGAAGTTTCTTGACGTTGTTTATTATTCTGTGAACGAATCCTTTTCCGTAAGTTCTCGTAAAGTCTTCTGCCATCAAATCTATCGGGTAGCTTTCTCCGAATTTCTTTTTTAAATCGTCCCAGTATTTTATCATCCATACGTAGAGGTCGCTTATTGTTCTGTGCTTGAATTTGCGCATTATCCTTGCATCGTTTATTACCTGAACTACAGGCATATAAACTGTATTGAACCAGGACAGGACAGCATCATTCATTGAAATTTCTGTTTTCTGGTTCATGTTTATGTAGTATTTGTGCGTTAAAATGTGGTTATAGATTACGTCATATTGTCCGGCAGTCGTAAAATCAAGGCACCAGTAATCAGTAATATCTCCGAAATTAGTTTCAGAGTAGAAAACGCGTTTTTCGTAATTTATAATCTGGGACAAAAGATATTTCATCGAATTGCCAGGTTTGAGCTTTATTTCGCTCTGGAGGCTTACGACTTCTGCATCGATGAATTCAATTCCGCGTGCTTTTGCAACTGAAATGCGGTGGTTTCCGTCTCGGGCAAAATACAGGCCTCCGAGTTCGTATAGAGTAACCGGCGGAAGGGTAATGTTCTGCAGATGTGCTTTGTCAATGCTTTCCCAGCGTGCTTTCAAGTGCGTGTTTTTAGGGAAGAACTGATTGTCAAAATCCTTGTATCTGCCTTCGCTTCCGACGATTAATTTTACAGGAACTGTCTGCATTCCTTTGTAAGTTTCGTTATTTGGTTTTAAAATTTTCTTTAAGTCTGAAAAAGAAATTAAGCTTGCTTCTTCCGGCGTAAGAAAATGCTGGATTTCATTTATTAAAGCCTTGTTTCTTGCTTTTGAAAAATCGTCATCAGTTTGTTCACTAAAAGATAATGTTCCCATAGAAATTTCTCCTGATTTTTTCAGTCTGTAATAATTTGAATTTCTGATAAGTCCGTAACCGGAAGGTCAATTACATAATGACCGTACGCATTTACAACAATAGTGTTTTCGTAAACAGAGATTCTGGGTTCGCTCTGGTCATACAGGTGAATATGACCGTGAACCATATATGTCGGTTTGTATTTTTTTATGAATTTGTTAAAGCATTTAAATCCTTTGTGACAGTTGTCTTCATGGTCGTGAATATGGCGCGGCGTTGCATGCGTTAAAAAGATGTCAAGGTAACGGCCGTATTTCACTTTATTATATAGAAGTTTCGGAATCATTTTCAGAAGCTTCATCTTCATCTGTTTTTCCTTATACTGGCATAATCCGTGATTGTAATCCCGCGAGCCGGAAATTCCTGCAATCAAAAGCGGAGTAGGTTTTTGTCTGTCCGGAGGATTCCACAAAAGCTCACGGGCTGCAATTACTTTAAATCCTGCATAATATGCTCCGACATAATGTTCTTCTGTATTGCAGATGTTGTCATGTGTTTTCGGAATGTCTGTATGATAATATTTGTATTCCTGCAGATTATGATTTCCAAAGACAAAATATGTCGGTTTATTCAGCGTACTTACAATAAAATCTATGTAGTCCATCGGAAGATCGCCTGCGCATAGAACGCAGTCTATTTCGCAGAAGAGTTCTTTTATAGCGTAATTGTAAATGAAAGGATCTACCTGATCTGAAACTATAAGTATTTTCATCTGCGCTACTTCATGGCTTTGTCAAGGAGTTTTTCAAGACTTTCTTTGTTTACAAGCTCGCACGGCCTGTTTTCTGCGGCGGCAACTGCACTTCTGGTAAATCCTGAACTTGAACAGATAAATGCTTTTGAACAGTTCTGCGATTTTATTTCGTCAAGCGTTTTTCTGACGATAAAGTCTTCCAGAGGGTCTGTTTCCCTGAAAAATTTTATCAAAAATGCCTGTTTTCTGACACTGCGCCAGTCTGCATTTTTTGCTTCCGTTGCAAGAATCTGACAGCCCCATTTCTGCATTGCAATCTGCTGCGGTTCAAGTCCGATTCCTGCAAGGCATGCGTTTTTGCATATCTGTACGAAATTTTCTTCTGAACTTGTCAGGTATTCTTTTAAGCTGTCGTTTGCCTGCAAGTCTTTGTATTCAGAAAGTTTTGCGGCAACATCTCTGAACGAATGATTTTTTGCATAAATCAATTCCCACTGTTCGATGGCTTTTTCGATTTTGCGCGTTTTTTCGTAGCAGCTTGCAAGAAAATATCTTGCATAGAGCGTTTCCTGTTTTTCTGAATCTTTTGCAGAAGAAATTGCACGTTCAAAGCAGTTGATTGCATTGTCAATGCTGTTTCCTGCCATATAACACGTTCCGCATTCTACGAGCGCTTTCTGACGGAACTCTGAATCCCTCTGTGCTTTTTCAAATGCCTTTACTGCGCCCGGGAAATCCTTGTTTTCCTTTAAGATTTTTCCAAGATAATAGTAAGACGAGAAAGTTTCCGGGCTTAGCGAAATTGCAAGGTCGATTTCTTTTTTTGCTTCCTGAAACTGTTTTGCCCTGAAAAGCAGAAGTCCCATTGCGGCGTGTGCCTTTACATGGCGTTTGTTCAGCTTGATTGTCTTGTCATAAAAACCTAATGCAGCCTCTGCTTTTCCTTTTGATTCGTAAATCCGTGCAACGTTGTAAAAATTCTCTGCATCACGGGGATTTAATTTTGTAAGCAGAAGATACTGTTTGAGCGCTTCGTCCGGCTGGTTGAATTTTGTAAAAAGCGGTGCAATTTCCTGCCGGAATTCCAGCTCTGAAAGATTTGCGTCAAAAACGGCATGCTGGTCGACATATTTCAGTTCCATCAATGCAAGTTCACTTTTATTGTCTTTTAAATATGCTTTTCCCAGATAGTAATGCGCAAGATAATTCTGCGGATCTTTTTGAATGATTGCCTTTGCGTTTTTTATTGCGGCCGAAATTTTACCCTGTTTGATAAGTCTTTGCAGGCTTTCTATCTTTTTTGGAGAAACGACAGACTTTACCACAAAAAACAATAACAGAAAAACTGCTGCTGCAAGTACAAAAATCAGAATGATTGAACCGATATTCATTATAACTCTCCAGCGTTATTTAACTCATTGACAATGTATTGAAAGAAAAAAATATTTATGAGATTATGTCATATATGAAAGGTTTTTACAAGAGATTTATAATTTCTGTTCTTTTTGTCTGTAATTCAGTCTTTTATGCACAGCAGATATCGCCGGGCATAAAGAGTTTTGTTCAGAATGAACCTGCTTCCGCGATTCCGCTTCTGGAAAAAGAATTGCAGTCAGGCCCTTCTTCTCCTGATGTCTATAATTACCTCGGACTTGCTTATTCCCAGACCGGCAACTATTCAAAAGCCGCCGAAATTTTTGAAAGAGGAATTTCAGTTCCGGGAACTAACAAAAAAGTACTGTATTATAATCTTGCAAATGCCTGTTACAAACTTGAAGATTATCAGAAAGCCGTTGATTCTTATTCAATGTCCATCGTTGCCGATTCTTCTTTTGCAGAACCGTATCTTAACCGTGCAAATGCGTACTTAAAGCTGAACGATATCGACAGATGTATTTCTGATTACGTCCGCTATCTTGAGCTCAGGCCCGATGATCCGCAGGAACCTAAAATCCGCCGGCTTCTTGCTCTTTTAAACGAAGAAAAAGAAATCCGCCTTGCAGAGCAGAAACGCAAGGAAGAAGAAGCCCTGCGCTTGAAGCAGGAAGAAGAACGCCTTGCACAGGCAAAAGCCGAGCAGGAACGCCTTGCAGAACAGAAACGGCTTGAAGAAGAAGCACGCCGCAAAAAACTTCTTGAAGATGTTGCAAATTCTTTAAAGCAGTCATCTGATACGACAAATATTACTGCCGGCGCGGAAGAAGTTTTGAATTATTATGATGAATCTGAAATTGACTGAAAAAAAATTATAAAATCGTTATTAAGAGGTGAGGGAAATGCCACGAACAAAAAAGTCAGAGCTTGAAAACAGCCCGGAAAAAAAAGCAGCTTCTAAAACTGCATCTAAAACAGCACAGAAAAAGCCGCCTGCAAAAAAGCCTGCCGAAAAAAAATCAGTAACAAAAACTGAATCACCACAAAGCAGTACAAAAAAAACTGCCGCAAAAACTACTGCCAGAACTTCAGCAGGAACTTCAAAAACTTCTGTTTCTTCCGCAGTCGCAAAACCAAAAACAACGGCAACAAAGACAACTGCAAAAACCGCTTCAACTACGGCTAAAAAAACTCCTTCAAAACAAGCCGGTTCAAGCCAGGGTGCAAAAGCAGTGCAGGAAGAAAACCTTGATTTAGAGATTGAACAGCGCAACAAAGAAATTTCTGCCCTGCTGAAAGATTATTCAGCAGAAGCCGAAATCTCTGAAAAGCCTGCAGAAAAAAAGCCCGGCGTACAGAATTCAACATTCTTTAAAAAATATTTTAAAATTGCCGCCGCCGTTCTTGTTCTTCTCATAATCCTTTTGCTTCTCATTGGCAGATGTTCAAATTCAGGCGGAAATGCTTTTGAAAAAGAAAGGCAGAATACGATTTCACTCGTAAAAAAATATATGGACAAAGGGCAGTACGAACCTGCAATGGATCTGCTGAACGGCCTGCTTATAAAAAATGCCGATGACGAAGAAGTGCAGGAACTTCTTGACAGGCTGATTGAACTTAAAGCAATTAAAGATGCAGAAAATTCTGCGATGTCAAACGGAATGTCAAACGGCTCTGTTCCTTACGACATAAATATTGACACGAACGGAATTACGAACGCTTTTCGTGATTCAATCGATTCAATGAGCAGGGAACTTTCCGCAGCCAACGAGGCAAATGCAAAAAATCAGGAAGCAATAAACAGGCTTCTTGAGGCACAGCGTCAGGAAGAACTTGAACGCCAGAGCCAGAAAAAAGCCCTCGAAGAACAGAAAGCAAAAGAAGCCGCGATGCAGAAAGCTCAGGAAGAAGAACTTGCACGGCAGAACAAAAAGAATGCCGAAAAGATTGAAAAAATCAATGAACTTATTAAGCTCGGAAATGCCAGCCTTAATACAGGCAAAAATGATGATGCAATTAAAAAATACGAAGAGGCAGTAAAACTTCTTCCGCTTGATCAGGGCGAACCGAAATTTTCTGCTTCAAAATATTCAGAAATTGCTTCAAATTTATACGATGCTGCAGAACGGGAAAACAATCCTGAAGTAAAGAATTTCCTGATGCAGAAAGCCGTTTCTTACGCGCAGAAAGCGATTGACAAAGATTCTGGCAATGCAAAATCGCATTTCATTCTTGCGATGAATGCAGAAAAAAACAAAGATTCCCAGACTGCAGAAAGGGAACTTGAACTTGCCGTAAAAAATGATTCCGGCAATTATCTGTATTATTATTATCTTGGCCGCCGTCAGTATCTTAACAAAAAATATTCGGAAGCAAGGACTTCGTTTATTTCTTCAATAAAATTAAAAGGCGACTTTGATTCTTCTCATTATAACCTTGGAATAACATGCAAAAAATTAAATCTTTCGCAGGAAGCACTTTCATCTTTCAGAAAAGCATACGGCGTAAATCCTCAGCATGCAAAAGCTTATCTTGAAGAAGCAAGAATTCTTGACAGCGTTTATGCAAACTCTGACGGCGCAATAAAGGCATACAATAAAGTTCTTGAAATTGAACCTGACAATATGTCTGCATTAAAAGAATGCGGTTCTGTTTATGCCAAAGTCGGAAACTACGCAAAGGCAGAATCGTATTTCCGCCGTGCAGTTGCAAAAACAGGCAGCAAGGCAGACCCTATGCTTTATTATAATCTGTCTACTGTCCTTTACAATCAGAATAAAATTCAGGACGCAGAAAAATACGCCCTTGAAGCATATAATTCAAAAGACCTTCTGAACTCAAATTCTGAAAAGGCAAAAATCGTTTACAACTATGCCCTGATTGTCGGAACTGCCGGAAATCAGAATAAATCAATCGAACTGTATAACGAAGTTTTAAAACTTAATCCTTCGCATACAAAAGCAAAAATTAATCTCGGCATTATGTTCATGGAAATGACACCGCCTGAAACAGATACTGCACTGCTGTTTTTGACGCAGGCATACAAAGAGGACGATAAAAACTTTGAAGTAAACAACAACCTCGGAAATGCGTATCTTTTGAAAAAGCAGTATAAAGATGCCGTAAACTACTATTTAAAAGCTTCAAAAATAAATCCGAAAGATGTCGAAGTAAAGCAGAATCTTGCAAAGGCTTATGCAGAATCAGGTCAGTTTGACAATGCAAAAGTAACTTATGAAGAAGTCATCGCCCAGAGCCCTGACAGTTTTGACACTTATATAGAACTTGCAAAAGTCTGCATCGCATTAAAAGACAATTCAAGCGCAGAAGGATATCTTACGGCGCTCCAGACTAAAAAGCCTGAATATAAAGCAAGCGAAGTAAAATCCCTGCTTGCCGCCATAAAAAATTAAATTAAAGTCATTTTGTCATACAGGCAAAAAAAAATCCTTGCAGGATATTCAAAATAAACTGCAAGGATTTTTTTTTATTCCCACCCGAAAGTTGCAGGCGGTTTGTTCGTTGCATCAAAGTAAACTGCATCGACAAAGTCAAGCCCTGCAATTTCCGAAACTATCTGTTTCAGTAAATCCTGGTCAAGCCAGGCAAACCGCGCCGTCATTACATCTTCAGAAACAACCGGCCGCAGGACAAAAGAAGCGCGGTCTTTTGCAGAAGCAAACGGCAAATCGATAGTCAGGTGCTGGAAAACCCTTTCATACCATTTTGAACTGTGCAGGTAAGTCAGCACGATATTGTCAACTTCCCTTAACTGATCAAGCCTGAATTTATCGCAGTAACCTTCCTGTAATTTTAAATCTTCGTCTTTTATTCCCGGCCGCTGCCACAAGCGGAGTACAGTCCTGTTTAAAAGCGAAGCACTGTTCGTAATGCTGCTTGAAGCCTTTTCGATTTTTTCCCATTTGGCAGGAACGTGATAAAAACCGTTTTCTTCCTGTCTGAAACTTAAAACCGCCGGAAACCTGTACGTCCTGAAATCTCCCTGAACGCCGACAGATTTTACGGGCAGGACAAATTTTTTCATATCAGCAGAACACTTTTCGCAGAATTCCGTAATCTGGATTTTATCAAGTTCACTTTTTGCTTTTTCAAATTCTTCTTCATCTTTCTGGCTGAGTTTTCCGTCAGAACACAAAACGTTAATTGAAAGACCCGGGCCGGGGAAAGGGTGCCTCATTACGAGCGAATCGTCAAGCCCGAGTTTTTTTCCGATTGCGCGCACTTCGTCTTTGTATAAATCCCTTATCGGTTCAATTATCATTCCTTTTTCGATTAAGCTTTGAATTCCCTGAACCCTGTTATGATGAGTTTTTATTGTGTTGGAATTTTTGGTTCCGCCTGATTCGATTATGTCTGGATACAAAGTTCCCTGCGCAAGAAGCCATTTGCTTTCGTCAAGATTCTGTTTTTTTACGACTTCATTACGGACTGCGATAAAGTTCTCGCCGATTGCCATTCTTTTTTTCTGCGGGTCAGTCATAAACTTGACTGCGGATAAAAAACTCTGACCTGCATCTTCGGAGATGAAATTGTTAAAGCCGAATTTATGATACGATTCTGCAACCTGCTTTGACTCGTTCTTCCTCATAAAGCCGTTGTCAATGTGAAGTCCCAAAACCCTGTCCTGTCCCAGAGCCTTGTTGAGCAGTGCAAAAGTAATCGTAGAATCTACGCCGCCTGAAAGAAACAGAAGTACGTTTTTGCCTTCTGCCTCTTTTTTGATGTTGTCAAGAATAATCTGAAGGACAGTATCCTGATCCCAGTTTTTTGACATTCCGCAGTACTTTGCAAAATTTTCAAAAATTTTGTTTCCGCACGGAGTGTCTTTTACTTCACAGTGGAACTGCAGGCTGAAACGTTTTTTTTCAAGATTTTGCGTTGCGGCAAATTTGCAGTCTTTTGTAGAACCTACAGTTTCAAAACCTTCGCCAAGAGCCAGCACTGCGTCCTGATGGCTCATCCAGACTTGCTGCGTATTTTCAATTCCGTCGAACAGCGGACATTTTACGTTTTCGTTTAATTCAAGCTGCGCAAATCCGAATTCTCCGACGTCTGCCTTTGCAACTTTTCCGCCGTATCCAAGCTGAACGATATAATGCCCGTAACAAAGTCCTAAAACAGGAATGTCAAGGCTTAGAATTTCAGAATTGAATTCAGGAACTTTCTCATCGTAAACAGATGACGGTCCGCCGGAAAAAACAATTCCCTTTGCATTTTCAAATGCAGAAAGAGGCGCAGAGGGAAGTGCAATTTCAGAATAGAAACCTGCCATTCTGAACCGCTTTGCAATTAAATGTGCGTACTGCGAACCGAAGTCCAAAACTACTATCTTTTCACGACTCATAAATTTTCCTTAACAACATAGACTAAAATTATTTTTAGAAATCAGCCAGTTTTGGCGCTCTCGGATACGGAATTACGTCGCGGATATTTTCCATTCCCGTAACGTAACGGATAAGGCGTTCAAAACCAAGTCCGAATCCAGAGTGCGGAACAGTTCCGAAGCGGCGCAGGTCAAGATACCATTGATAATTTGACATATCCATATTTCTTTCTTTGCATGCGGCAAGCAGTTTTTCGTAATTCTCTTCGCGCTCAGAACCGCCGATTAATTCTCCGATTCCCGGAACAAGAACGTCAACTGCTTTTACTGTCTTTCCGTCTTCGTTCTGTTTCATATAGAAAGATTTGATTTCTTTCGGATAATTGAAAACCATAACAGGGCATTTATAAATCTGTTCAGTGAGGAATTTTTCATGTTCAGTTGCAATGTCACAGCCCCAGTACGGCTTGAACTCAAATTTGTCTGAATGTTTTTCAAGTTCAGCGATAGCTTCTGTATAGGAAATCCTTACGAATTTTGCTTTTGCAACTTTTTCAAGGCTTTCGATAAGTCCCGGCTGAATGCGTTTGTCAAAAAATTCGAGGTCACTGCGGCATTTTGTCAGAGCCCAGTTCAAAAGATATTTTACAAAATCTTCCTGAATGTCCATGTCGTCGTTCAGGTCAAAGAATGCCATTTCAGGTTCAATCATCCAGAACTCTGCAAGGTGTCGCGGAGTGTTTGAATTTTCTGCGCGGAACGTAGGCCCGAAAGTGTAGACCCTCGAAAGCGCCGTTGCAAGGGTTTCTGCTTCAAGCTGACCTGAAACCGTAAGGCTTGCTTTTTTTCCGAAAAAGTCTTTTGAATAGTCAACGATTTTGTGCGCGTCTTCGATTTTCATTCCGCCGATTCCTGCCTTTACGCCGAGTTCAGCGATTTTTTCCATAGAAAGCGTCGTAACCTGAAACATTTCGCCTGCACCTTCGCAATCTGAACACGTAATTTCCGGCGCATTGATGTACTGGAAACCGCGCTCCTGAAAGAACGAATGAACTGCAAACGCCATCTGGTTTCTTACGCGGTAAACTGCTCCGAAAGTGTTTGTCCTTGCCCTTAAATGCGCATTTTCGCGCAAGTATTCCATGGACATTTTGTTTTTCTGCAAAGGATATTCTTCAGGATTGCACGTCCCGAGACATTCTATGCTTTCGAGAGTAACTTCAACTGCCTGTCCAGAAGCCGGTGAGGGAATTAAAATTCCTTCTGCGCGGACAGATGCTCCCGTATTCAGTTTTTTCAAAGTTTCTTCAATATTATTTACATTTGCATTATTTAAAGGAGAATTTCTGTCAAACGTAAGCTGAATGTTTGAAAAACAGCTTCCGTCGTTTACTTGAATGAAAACTAAATTTTTTGAATCACGGATTGTTCTGACCCAACCACAAACTTTTACTTTTTGTCCATCAGGTGATGTCGCTAGTAAATCTTTAATAAGTACTGGAACCATATCAGGCTGCCTCCTAGAAAATGTAAATAATGAAAATTATTTTAATTGTTTGTTAAATATTCATCAATATCTATAAAGAAAATAATTGAATCTATTGCTTTTTTTTATTACATTTATGATATGTCTTTTTTATCTTGGAGGATTGTATAATGAAAGAGGAAACAAAGGAAAAAGCAAAAGGTCTTATCGAAAAAGTTAAGGGAGCATTGGACAAAGGGTTGAATGCGTCTAAAAAGGCACTTGGAATTGCAGGCGAAGCAGTTCAGGATTTTAGTGATAAAAGTGCACTTAGAATTGAAAAAAAACAGCTGGAATCAAAATTAAAAAAACAGTATGAGTTGATTGGTGAATATGCAGCAGCCGCTTTTCTTTCTAAGAAAAATGTTTCCCTGACTTCAAAAGACAGGAAGATTTCAGAATTTTTAGCGGAAGTTTCAAGAATTCAGAAAGAAATTGATATCCGAAAAGATGCTCTGGAAAATGAAGATTCCAGAACAGACAAAAATGAAAAAGTTTCAGATGCTGATTTTCAGGTAAAAGAAAAGAAATCAGCACCGAAAAAAACTTCTGCAACAAAACCGTCTTCGGCAAAAACTGCTGCGAAATCTTCAAAAACGGCTTCAGCGCCTGCTAAAAAAACTGCTTCAAAAACAGCCGCAGCTTCTTCATCTGCTGCAAAGCCGTCTGTAAAAAAGACTTCCGTAAAGTCTGCTTCTGCAAAGAAAACTGAAAAAAAATAAATGAATTTTTCAAAAAACGGCAGAAATTCTGTTGACGAATAAATTAAAAACATGATATATTCACATCACTCGCCGGAAAAGGTGCGGGTGAAAGCTATTTGAAAAGAACAGTCAGGGAAGGAAAA
This sequence comes from Treponema sp., assembly GCA_051883255.1. Lineage (GTDB taxonomy): Bacteria > Spirochaetota > Spirochaetia > Treponematales > Treponemataceae > Treponema_D. Next base: position 3,906 of record JBJETJ010000011.1, on the reverse strand, counting down.
GAAAGAGTAAGGTCAGCAGGATGCCTTTTTTTTTCAGGGGGCATCCGGAATCGAACCGGAAAGGGAGTCTGGAAAACCGGGTGTTTTCCGGACTATAAACACGATATGCCGCGTGCGAAAAAGCATGCGGCAGGTTCCTTTCAGGAGAAGGGATCTTGAATTGAAATGAAAATCATCAGCCTTCGGGCTAATGAATAATCATGGAGAGTTTGATCCTGGCTCAGAACGAACGCTGGCGGCGCGTCTTAAGCATGCAAGTCGGATGGCAGGGGGAGCTTGCTTCCCCGAGAATGGCGGACTGGTGAGTAACACGTGGGTGACATACCCTCCGGACGGGGACAGCTGGTAGAAATATCAGGTAATACCGGATACGCCTGCACGGGCTAGGGCCGTGCAGGGAAAGGTGCTGCGGCACCGCAGGAGGAATGGCTCGCGGCCCATTAGCTTGTTGGCAGGGTAAAGGCCTACCAAGGCGATGATGGGTATCCGGCCTAAGAGGGCAAACGGACACATTGGGACTGAGATACGGCCCAGACTCCTACGGGAGGCAGCAGCTAAGAATATTCCGCAATGGGGGAAACCCTGACGGAGCGACGCCGCGTGGACGAGGAAGGCCGGAAGGTTGTAAAGTCCTTTTGAACCGGAAGAATAAGCAGTGCAGGGAATGGCAGTGCGGTGACGGTACGGTTTGAATAAGAGGCGGCTAATTACGTGCCAGCAGCCGCGGTAACACGTAAGCCTCGAGCGTTGTTCGGAATTATTGGGCGTAAAGGGCATGTAGGCGGCAGCCTAAGCTTGGTGTGAAAGGCAGGAGCTCAACTCCTGGACAGCATTGAGAACTGGGCTGCTAGAGTTACTGAAGTGAAATCAGAATTCCAGGTGTAGGGGTGAAATCTGTAGATATCTGGAAGAATACCAATGGCGAAGGCAGGTTTCAGGCAGATGACTGACGCTGAGGTGCGAAGGTGCGGGGAGCAAACAGGATTAGATACCCTGGTAGTCCGCACAGTCAACGATGTACACTGGATGTCTGGGAAAGATCCCGGGTGTCGAAGCAAACGCGATAAGTGTACCGCCTGGGGAGTATGCCCGCAAGGGTGAAACTCAAAGGAATTGACGGGGGCCCGCACAAGCGGTGGAGCATGTGGTTTAATTCGATGGTACGCGAGGAACCTTACCTGGGTTTGACATGCAGAGGAATGATCTGGAGACAGGTCAGCACAGCAATGTGCCTCTGAACAGGTGCTGCATGGCTGTCGTCAGCTCGTGCCGTGAGGTGTTGGGTTAAGTCCCGCAACGAGCGCAACCCCTACTGCCAGTTACCAGCGGGTAAAGCCGGGGACTCTGGCGGAACTGCCGGCGACAAGCCGGAGGAAGGTGGGGATGACGTCAAGTCATCATGGCCCTTATGTCCAGGGCTACACACGTGCTACAATGGTTGAAACAGAGTGAAGCGAAGCCGCAAGGCGGAGCAAAACGCAGAAAAGCAATCGTAGTCCGGATCGGAGTCTGAAACCCGACTCCGTGAAGTTGGAATCGCTAGTAATCGCACATCAGCACGGTGCGGTGAATACGTTCCCGGGCCTTGTACACACCGCCCGTCACACCATCCGAGCAGAGGGTACCCGAAGCCGGCAGTTTAACCGCAAGGAGGACGCTGTCGAAGGTACGCTTTGTAAGGGGGGTGAAGTCGTAACAAGGTAGTCGTACCGGAAGGTGCGGCTGGATCACCTCCTTTCTGAGAGAAAGGGAAGCCTGGAAACAGGCAGGTACATGTGTACGTACAGGGAAAAGTCCTGCCCGGTTCTGGAGGATCTTGTTCTTTCTTTCCGTCCTGATGTTTTTTATATATTATTTGGGACAGTAGCTCAGTTGGTTAGAGCACCGCTCTGATAAGGCGGGGGTCATAAGTTCAACTCTTATCTGTCCCATGACGATGAGGCTTACTGCATTGTCTTGCAGGATGCCGGTCAGAAGTTCTTTGAAAGATGAAAAGGGAAGGAAACATGAAGTGGTGCACGGAATTCTGAGTCCGCGTCCTGCAGAAGGCAGGGGGAAGGACGGATGAAAGTCGTGTACCGGTGAAGAAAAAGGAAGGCTTTTGCCTGAAAGTCCGAGTGGAAGTGCGCCGCGCTTGAATGAAAGGAATAAAGAGTGCACGGAAGCGCAGAGGGGCAGGCGGAGCGGAAATAATAATATGGTCAAGCGAAGAAGAGGTCTATGGCGGATGCCTGGGAGCTGAAAGGCGAAGAAGGACGTGACAAGCTGCGAAAAGCCGGGGTGAGAAGCACATATTCAGAGACCCCCGGATGTCCGAATGGAGTAATCCGGTATGCGGAGGCATATCACTGCAGCGGCTGAATGAAATAGGCCGGCAGGGCAACACTGTGTGAAGTGAACCATCTAAGTAACACGGGAAAGGAAATCAACAGAGATTCCCTCAGTAGCGGCGAGCGAAGGGGGAAGAGCCCAAACCGCGTAAGCGGGGTTGTAGGGCCGCACGGGGATGACCCGGGAAGTTTTTGAGAAAACCTGAACATAGCAGAAAGGCTTGGGAAAGCCTGTCAGAGAGTGTGAAAGCCACGTAAGCGAAATGTTCGGGACTTCCTGGTGCGGTACCTGAGTACGGCAGGGCACGGGAAACCCGGCCGGAAACAGGGTCGACCACGATCCAAGGCTAAATACTTTCAGCTACCGATAGCGGAGAAGTACCGTGAGGGAAAGGCGAAAAGAACCCCGGCAAGGGGAGTGAAATAGAACCTGAAACCATAGACTGACAAGATGTCACAGCCCGCAAGGGTAGTGGCGTGTCTTTTGTAGAATAAACCTGCGAGTTACGGTGTGCAGCGAGGCTAAGGGATGGCAGTCCCGGAGCCGTAGGGAAACCGAGTCTGAAAAGGGCGGAAAGTTGCATGCAGTAGACCCGAAGCCAAGGTGATCTTATCATGGGCAGGCTGAAGGCAGGGTGAAACCTGTTGGAGGGCCGAACAGTAATCTGTTAAAAAAGGTAGTGATGACCTGTGATAAGGAGTGAAAGGCTAAACAAACCTGGAAATAGCTGGCTCTCCCCGAAATGCCTTTAGGGACAGCCTCATGCAGAATTACCGGAGGTAAAGCACTGGATGGACTAGGGGGAGTCAAATCCTACCGAAGCCAATCAAACTCTGAATGCCGGTAATCAGCGCATGGGAGTGAGACTGCGTGCGCTAAGGTTCGCAGTCGAGAGGGAAACAGCCCGGACCGACAACTAAGGTCCCGAAATTATGCTGAGTGTGAAATGAAGTGCGGATGCACGGACAGCCAGGAGGTTGGCTTAGAAGCAGCCATTCCTTGAAAGAGTGCGTAACAGCTCACTGGTCGAGCACCTGTGCGCAGACAATGTAACGGGGCTAAGCATAATACCGAAGTTTCGGATCTGATGCTTCTGCATCAGATGGTAGGGGAGCATTGAATTAACCGGCGAAGGGATATCCGCGAGGGGTCCTGGAGGAGATTCAAGAGAGAATGCAGGCATAAGTAACGAAAAGACGGGTGGGATCCCCGTCCGCCGAAAACCTGAGGTTTCCTGGGTAAAGGCAATCTGCCCAGGGTAAGTCGGCCCCTAAGGCGAGGGCGAAAGCCGTAGTCGATGGGAAATTGGTTCATAATCCAATACTTGGAAAGTTTCGAAGGTATGACGCATGAGGTGAAATCCGGCAGGGCGGCGGTCGTCCCTGTCCAAGCGTCCGAGCCTGTGAGGGAGAGGTTAAAAGAACTCCCGAGGCAAGGGGTGACGGCGAGCGGAAAGAAAGTTGAAGCGAAGCGGACGTAATCATGGTGCCGGGAAACAGTACCTAGGACAGGCTTTTCAAACCGTACCGTAAACGGACACACGTAGGTGGGATGAGTAATCTAAGGCGCACGAGC
>JBJETJ010000010.1:0-19382 GCA_051883255.1 Treponema sp. | reverse complement strand
CAAGTGCCGGATAGGAACGGCAAAATTTTTTACACTTCTATTACTTCTTTATCGCACATCAGCAAAAAAGCAGGGCTTATACCAATTTGCACAGGCTGAAATTCTCCACAGTCTGCACTTCTCTAAGCCCTGCAATTTTTTAATCAATACATTCATCACAACAGCTGTTTATCTGTCTTTAAAAATACTTTTCTGCCTGCTTTAAACCATCAGCTAAATACTCTTCTTCAATACTGTGATGCCCCTTTATTAAAATGCTGTTTTGATAAAAATCTTCTTTATATTGGAATAATTTATCAAATGAATCTTTGAAATGAAATAATTCATCGTCCTTTGCAAAAATGCCAAAACTTCTTCTTTTTTGTTCTTCTGGAATGTCTTTATATTTTTCCATTTCACGAAAGTCTGCCAATACTTTATCTGAAAGAATTATGGGATTACCAGTTGACCGGTCTCTAAGTTTTGGAATCTCAATAGAAGGATATAAACACGGATTTATTACAAGTTTGTCTATTATCTCTTCATATTGAAGAACATAAAAAGCTCCAAGGGAGGCTCCAATTAACAAATCAACTTTTTCACTCTTACAATAGTCCCTGATAAGACACTGAGTTTTTTTTACATCAGTGTGCAAATCTGGAAAAGGTATTGAATGAATGTTCCATTTTGTGAGAGTCTTTTTTAGCGTTTCAAAAGTTCCGCCCTTTGGATTTCCCATAAAGCCGTGAATGTACAAAGCGTTTTTCTTCATAATTATTTCTCTATATAATCGCGTAATGATAATCCCCGACGACGATTTCTTAATCTTTTCAATGCTTTTTTTTCTATTTCTGCTATTCTGGCAGGAGTTATTTTGTTCATCAACTGTTCATGTTCTTCTGGAGTCATGTCAAATATTTCTTCCGGCATATTAATCATATACAATATCTGCAAAGGCTCAAGATTGATTTGTTCCATAAGCTTACCTGAAATCCATATTTGAAAGGGGTCGGTATAGACATTTGCATTGCTTCTTATTTCAAATTTTGCAAAATAGCCCATTTGCTTCATATCATCTGTTTTGAGGTCGATGGAATTTTGCCCGATAAAACTTGTTGACTTTTTATTAGAAAGAATCATTTTTCCACGGTGATGATTCTGCCTGAAACTTACCCTAATAAATGCCTTCTCAAAATTTTCAGCAAAAACCGTGGTAAAATATTTCAGGTCATGAAGATAGGCCAAATCATACTGCTGGTCATGACGAATTAGCCCAAGGTTATCAAACCACTTGTCTGTAAATAAAAAGAACCTTTCTCCATTCAGCATGGAAGAATAGACTTTATCCTCGCTGTTGATTTTTCCTGAGCTGCCTTCATGGTCAACAAGGCTTTCAAATTCTTCCGTAATATTCACTTCCCGGATTTCAAAAGAATATTTGCCTATGTTTTTTGTTTCCAGAAACCACAGGGTTGTGCTAAGAACTTCAGAAAGGAAATCCTTAAAGAGTTCATTTTTCTTTTGCCTGTCCTCAACCGGATGAACCTTATCCTGTAAAAGGTTTACCAGATTAGAAAAATCTAAAGAATTATTTGAATCTGACATAATTTTTACCCCCTATATAATAAATACAAGAAAGGTGTTTTTTTTAAGTAAAATTCTTTAAAAAAATGCAAAATTTTTTTTTACTGCCGGCTTTTTATGATTTCATAAGTTGATACAGCATAAATCAAAAGCAGAATTCCATTGATAATTATATATGGAGCAAGTTTTATCATCGTAAATGTAAATACAAGGTTCGAAATTAAAAAGACTACAAAAAAGATTGAAGACAGAGCCTGTATATTAATCCCCCCTGCTCTGCCCTTTGTCGAAACTGCCAGTATTCCGATTAAAGAAAGAGCCATGCAGATTCCGCTCCCAAAAGTTATAAGCCAGACAAAGCCTTCTCCTGAATTTATGGCGTAAAAACCATAACCGATTAATCCCGCAATCAAAACTGCAATTACTGATAAAAATACATTAAACTTCATTTTTTCTCCCATTGATTAATTAAATCTGTGGTGGCACTGGAGGAACAGACGGAACCGAGCCCGCAAACAGACCTGCAAGTTCTGAAATACTTCCCGCTGCCTGCCAGTTTGCCATTCCACTTTTCCAGACAAGACTCTCTTTTGTAAACTGACCATTCGCCGCCATTGTTGATAAAACAGAAAGTGTATAAGGGCCTGTCGAAGTCCCGTTTACAGCCAGATGATAGCAGTCATTTCCAGGAACCGGCGGTACATTCTGAGCCTGAGAACTCACCTGTTGATTCATTCCGTTCATCATGCCGCCAACCATTCCAGCCATATTCTGCCCGATTGCACTTCCCATTGCCATTCCTGCCATCATTCCGGCCGGGTTCATTCCACCGCCATTTCCAAGATTGATTCCCATGGCACCATTTGCTCCCATTTTGCCAAAAGCATTTGCGCCCGCAATTCCAACCTCTGCCTGTTTTTCCATCTGAAAAGCAGAAAGATTTGCAGTTTCATTCTGAAGACGCTGTGCCTGAGCCATGCTTTCACGCTGAATGCGCAGGGTTTCTTCCATGTTGGTAAGGTTTGCATTGGTCTGACGCTGAATTGTCTGACTTGTAATATCCTGAGTAACGGCTTTGAGCTGACGGTATCCATCAGAAGTTTTATCAATATCGATTGCATCTATATCCACAGAACTAACCGTTACGCCAAACTCATTTTGCAGACGTTTTTTTAGAGATTCTTCAACTACATCGTTAATTTCTGTAAGTTTACGCTCAAGCTGAATTACAGGAATTCCTTTTTCTGCAGGAATATTTGAGACAACGCCCTTTACATATTTTGTTACAGCAGATTTTATCTGAGATTTAAAATCTTCCAGGTCAAAATTTATCAGACGATGAAGTTTAATGAACTCCTTGTAATCTGTGATTTTAAAACGTATGTCGCCGCGAACAGCCACAGGAACTGCATAATCAAGAAAACGGGGATCTGCAACATCAAAAAATGGAACGGCAAATCTTATTTGAATCAGACCTGCAAGATTTATAAAGTAAATTTCTGCCTGAAAAGGACTTGCCCCGCCAAAAGCCGTACCTACAATACCTGCAAGAACAGGAAAGTTTCCTGTTTTTATTGTCTGATCAAAAGGACCTTCAATAAAATCTTGATTACCCTTTTCTCCCGGATATACAAAAACCGCAACTTCGCCGTCCTTTACCCGAAGACTTGAACCATAGCGGATTGCATTTTCTTTTTTAGTTGTATTTACATCCTCTCCAGCCGGTCGCCATTTCCAGATTAAATATTCTTTTTCATCACAGCGGATTACATCCATCAATCCGCCTTCGTTTTTTTTATTGAACAAGCCCATTAGTTTTTTCCTCAACAAATATAGATAAATCATTAGTAAACTTTTCTTTTATATCGTTTTTTAAAACATTAAATCTATGATTAGAAGCTTTAGTGTCGTATTCACGAACAAAATTCATTTCAACAGAAGGTACGATATAAATATCAGGGATTACTGTTATATCTTCAAACTTGCCTTTATAATCCACGAAAATATAGTAATGATTTTTATCTTTTAAATTCTCTTTATATTTTTTATTCAAAGGGAAAGAATTTGAACCACCCTTTACATCAATAGTTAAAGCTTCGCTTCCCTTTTGAACTATAATGTCTACCTTTTTTGTGTTTCCAAATGACATAAATGCATTTGCTCCAACTCTTTGAAGAAGGCTAAGTACATAAAGTTCAGATGCAAAACCGGTTCTTTGAGCGTCTTTTCGATTCTTCTTCATAATTATCTAATCTTATACTCCTTTTTTATCAGTTTGATTTGTTCTTGAGCATTTTTATCATTCATAAAGACAAGTTTTGATTTAGTAAGAGTCTGACGGATTTTTGTTTTCCAAACTTTATTCCATAATGCTGTCTTTTTACCTTCCTTTGTAAACATATTGCTTCCAGGCTGAATTTGAGAACAGGAAAGCATCAAAAATTCGATTACCGATTCTTTTGTGTTTGGAACTATAAATGTTTCAATTAAATTCCGCTTTTTTTGTTCTTCCTGGGTTAATGGCGGGCGCATAATTACACCAATAAAAATTAAAATGAAACCTCCTAGAAAAAGAGGACTTCCAGAATCCATATGTAATTCTTCTGGGGTAATTCCAAAAAGAAACATTCCTGCTGCTAACACAAACAAAAGTATTTTTCCTATTCCAAAATACTCTTTTTTATCTCTATCATCACTTGATTCATATCCTCCTGATAAATCTGATAAGCGATTAAAAAAATCTTTCACAGAACTCTCAACTTTTCTTCCTGAAAGTTCTCGATTACACTCTGGGCAAGTTATAGCAAAAGAATCAGAAATCCTTGCATTACACCATGGACACCTCTTCTCAACTCCTACATAGGTAACCTTTCTTTTTGTGTCATCTGCAACATTCTCATTTATTCCAGGGATTGGCGGAGTCTGTGTTCCAGAAATCGGAGCTCCGCATGTATCACAAAACTTTGCATCATCATTTAACTGCTTACCGCAGTTTGTACAAAACTTCATTTTTCCACCTCAATTTTCAAAAAAATTACTTCTTCTTTCCAAATATGCCAAAGCCTTTAGAAATGCCGGCAAACGACTTTTTCATCTGATCTGCAAGCTGATTTTTCATTTCATTCATAGGCTCGGCCATCGTATCTTTTACCATATCTCCCATTTCTGAAAAGGCATCTTTTATTGGAGCGGCAATGTCTTCTTTAATCTGTTCTGTTGCAGTAAGCTGACCATTTGCTTTTCTGTTTTCATAATCTTCTTTTTTTTCTGCCGCAGCTTTTTCTGCGAGACTCTTACATTGTGACGAGCAGTAATGTTTGGTCGAAAGACTTACAACGCGCTTTACAATACCAAATCCCATCTGCTCAACAAATCCGCCGTTCATATCATTTTTGATATACGCACCACACCAATCACAATAAATATCTCCTGTCTGAGATGTTTTCATTTTGTTTAAGAAACCCATAATTCACCTTCCAATGCTTTGATTTTTTTCATTTCCTTCGGAACACCTTCATTCTACCACCTGGACTGAAAATTCCTTTGAGAAAACTTCCTAATAAAAATGGCAAATTTTTAGGAAAATTTCCCAAAGATAAAATTACGATTTGTTGTATACTGACAGACATGGATAAAAAGCAAGCTGCCGGCTCTGGATTTAAAATTAAAGCCCTCTTTAAAATTGAGTTTATTTTCATTTATATTGCCGTCCTGAACTTTGGATTTTCCATCGTCTGCAAAACTTACACAAATAAAAAGATTGCCAATCTGAATTCCCAGATGATTAAGATTCAACTGGAAGAAAACAGCAGCATTTTTAATCATCAGAATCTGATTCAAAAACTGGAGTATGATTACGAGCCTTTCACCTATTTTGATTCTGACCTTAAGGCAGAACTTTCTCAAATCCTTACCCTTATGGGCGAAAACAAAAGCACGATTGAACCAATCATCACTTTCCAGAATCACATGCACCAGACAGAAAGCCGACTTAACTTTGGCTATGATTCCCTTCTCTACTGTTCACTGATTCTGATTGTCATTGCAGTCTATTTGATTGCAGAAAAATATTTTAAAAACAAAATTGATTTTCAGCGGCTCAAGGTGATGAACGAAGAACAGTCTAAAATCAGCCGCAACCTTCACGACGGAGTTGCTCAGGATCTTGCCGCCTTAAAGCTCTATCTTGAAAAAGAAGACCTTTCAAAATCAAAGTTTTACGCCCAGCAGGCTTTTAACGAAGTGCGCTATATGATTGGAGCAACGCACTTGGATTTGAATCAGAGTTTTGAAGAAATCGTAAGAAAGATGGCGGCGACTCTTGAGGCCAACTATAATATTTCTACAAAGGTTTATGTCGGCTCCACAAAGATTCAAAATCTCAACGAAAATATTCAGGTTGAGTTGATACGAATTTTGCAGGAATCTCTTTCCAATATTTCCCGCCACGCAAATGCCAGCAATGTGGAAATCCGTTTTGTAGACGGCATCGACGATTTTAAATTCATCATAAAAGATGACGGAAAAGGCTTTAGCGAAGAAGAAGTGACAGAGAAAAATTCCAAGGGCGGACGCCAGCATTACGGAGTTTCAAACATTAAGGAACGCGTTGAACTTTTGGGCGGTACGGTAGATTTTATTCACGAAGGAGGAACAACAATTGCAATCACAATTAAAGATTCTGTTTGTAGATGATCATGTAGGACTGCGGGACGGAATGAAAGAGATGCTAAAAAGTAAAAATCCGGATTTTAATTTTGTCAGTGCAAGCGATTACGAAACTGCCCTTGAAGCATTAAAGAATAATCCTGACCTTCAGATTGCAATCCTTGATTTGAATCTTGACGGAAAAAGCGGACTGGAAATAATTCCTGAAATCAAAAAAATCAACTCCTCTATTTCCATCATGATTTATACGATGTTTAATGATGTGATTCATGTTCAAAATGCCCTGCTTAACGGCGTTCAAGGCTACGTTACAAAAGACGCCACAATTGATGAAGTTGCGCTTGCAATCACAACGATTTCAAAAGGCAATTCCTACTACAACAAGGCGGCCACAGAAATAATGCAGTCGCTCCTGACAAAAAAAGGACGTGCCAACGACATTACCAATGATTTGAGTTACCTTTTTGAAAATTACAAAGACCTCTCTGCCAAAGAACGGGAAATTTTCATCCTGCTGTCTCAAAATATGGAAATCATTGACATTGCAAGAAAACTCGGTAAGTCAGAGAAAACTGTAATCAATCAGCGGACGGCGGTTTACTCAAAGCTGGATATAAAAGACCGGCACGATTTACTGGAAAAAGCAAAGCTTCTGGGACTAATCTATGACAAATAAAAAATCCTATTCTTCTGTTTCCCAAATAATTTTCATTGTCCTCTTTACTGCCTCTTCAATCGGAATAAATTATCTGGGTGACCTTCTTGCAGGCCTGATTGCATTTCCCCTCTATCTTGATTCCGTGATGACCATTGCAGTAACTGCCTTGTGCGGACTTATTCCGGGTTTAATCTGTGCCGTCGCTTCAAACCTGCTTTTATACATTTTTGCAAACACAGGAATCCTTTTTATGCCCTGCCACATTTCTACTGCCGTAATTGCATATTTTGTTTTCCGCGCAGAAAGAAAAAATCATCCTAAGGAAAAATTGCTTTCCTCTTCCAGCTTTATGTGGGCAGGTTTCTTTGCAGCTCTTTCAAACTCAATTCTGGGAGACACAATGAGCGCACTTTTTTATAAAGCAAACACATCAATTCCTCAGGTTGATAACGCAGTTCAGGGAATTTATGTAGTTATCCGCAATCTGAATGTCGCAGCATACATCGGCGGAACTCTAACAAATCTTGTTGATAAAATCATCAGTGCCGCAATCTGCTATGCAGTTTACCGGCTGATTTTAAGAATCACGAAAAATACTTTTCATTGACCAGGTTGAAGCAATCATCGGCTGGTGTGATTTCTGTAAGAGCTGGGAAGAATAAAAAAACAGTCAGATTTTACATTTCCGCAATCTTCCCCGAAGTAAAGCAATGTATCTGATCATTTTAATATCCGCCTTTTGTGGATGCCATTGTTAGCGATAAACCAATGGATAATCTTTATAGCTGATAAAGTACTCTTTATCATTTGTTAAGATCCAGATTCCAAAAGGAGAAATATTTGTAACCTCTGTTTTAGTTGCAACCAAAGTGCTTGTTCCAGTCTGCATTAATTTCCTCCCATAAAAAGTCAAGAAGATTGTTTCAACAATCGATTGACTTTTTACGCTGTTCCGTAATGTAATGAGGAACAGCAGTAGAATAATAAGTTTGCAACGCAAACTTTAGGTAAGATAAAGCCGCGCTATCTTAGCGGTTTTATCTTACACTCCTTTCGTTTCTGTCCCTCAACAAATACTGTTCGGAAAGTTTGAGACGGAGGAGCAGAAAGCAGCTGATTCTCATGACTTTTTCACTGAAATTGCGAACAAATCTTGACACTATCTATTTTGGAATGATTTTTAGTTTATCCTTTGTCTATTCTTTCCACGCCAGGCGCATTTTAAGAAAGTCCTTCATGGTCTTGTAAAAATCCATAGGCGGCGGAGTAATGTTAATCTGTTTGAGAGCTTCCTGTACCAGAGGATTTTTGTAGCAGCAGACTGCATTTGCTGACGCATAAAAAAGTACATCCAGCTGGATTTTGTAGGCCTTATCTTCTGTGGTGTTAAGCATTTTTGCAAGCCTGTCCCGGAAGGCGTTGGCCAGGTCGTAATATTTTCTTTTGAAAATTGCAAGGCGTTCCACTGTAACATTTGTTTCTATCACTGGATTAAGATAGGAAACATAGCGCATGTAATCTTGATTTGCGTTGACGATTCCAGCCCAGACTTCTGCAATCACTTCTGTCGTAAAATTGTTGCCCTCTGGAAAAGCCGAAAGCAGGGCGCCGTAATAAGCAGACATTTTTTCTGCGCAGATTTCCAGAAAAATTTCTTCTTTTGTTGTAACGTATTTATAAAGGTTGGCACGAGACCAGCCAAGTTTTTCTGCAATAGTGGTAAGTGTAATCTCTGAATAGGGAAGGGCTGAAAAAAGTTCTGCCGTTGCTTCTTTTATTTGAGAAAGTCGCTCTTCTTTATGCTCATCGCTTTTTGCGCGAATATAATCTGCCATAAAAAAATGATAGCACAAAAAGAGAATTTTCACAATAAGCAACTTTTTGTCACTAAAACCGTATTTTAGTATTGACTAGTTACTTTTTATGTCGTATTCTTTGGTTAAGTAACATAATGTTACTAAAAGCGCTAGGGATTGTAGCCACGCCGCAGGCGGCCACCGCAACGAAGTGAGGAGGCTGGAGCGACAGCGCAATGGCGAAAAGCCCGACGGCGCGAGTTTTCTTGTTTTTGCGTAGCAAAATGCTCACCCTTTGGTGAGCAAAAGAAAACTCGTGAAGTGAGCGCAGCGAACGACGAGCGCCCAAAAAAAGAACAAAAATGGAGGCAGGAAATATTTAGGATTTAAGAGGGAGGAGCCCCTCCCTGCGGCCGCACTTCGTTGCGTCCTACCCACCCAGCGGGGGGACACCCCGCAACGCCCCCAACAGAGGTTTTTATGAAAAAATCACTTTTTCTTCTATTAATAAGCATCTTTATTGCGTTTTCTGCTTGTGCCTTAAACACAGCCAATGCAAATGCAGACAAAGGAGAAACTTCGGATATGAAAATCGGGATTCAAATTACAAGCGACTCAGGAAGCCACAAACTTACTGCAACACTGGTAGACAATTCTTCTGCCACCGCCTTTTACAATCTTTTGAAAAAGGCTCCTGTCACAATCAAAATGAGCGACTACAGCAATTTTGAAAAATACGGACCAATTGGCACTTCCCTTCCTCGAAACGATACACAGATTACCACCACAGCCGGCGACATCATTTTGTATCAGGGAAACCAGATTGCAATTTACTACGACACTAACAGCTGGAACTTTACTCGCCTTGGTAAGGTGGACGGAGTAACACAAGCCGAACTCAAAAAGATTCTTGGTAAAGGTGATGTGACGGCTGTTTTTTCTGTAATGGAATAGAAGGAAATCCTTTTGAAAAAAATAAACGCACTCGATACAGGGCGATGATACGAAAATAGGGAGACTATTATGATTTTAGACAACATTAATTCACCAAAAGATTTAAAGAAGTATTCTGTTTCAGAACTGGAAACTGTAGCAGATGAAATCCGCGAAGGGCTTTTCAACCGCCTTACAAAAATTGGCGGACATTTCGGACCGAACTTTGGTTTTGTAGAAGCAACAATTGCTCTTCATTATGTTTTTGACTCTCCAAATGATAAATTTGTATTTGACGTTTCCCACCAGGCTTATGCCCATAAAATGCTCACAGGCCGAAAGGCCGGTTACTTTGACGACAGCCGTTTTTCAGAAGATTCTGGCTATACAAATCCAGATGAAAGTGAACACGATTTTTTTAACATTGGGCACACTTCTACTTCAATTGCACTGGCTTTTGGTCTTGCAAAAGGAAGAGACATTCTGGGCAAAAAGGAAAATATCGTTGCCATCATTGGAGACGGATCTCTTTCTGGCGGAGAGGCACTGGAAGCTTTGAGCGTTGCAGGAAGCGAGCTTAATTCAAATTTCATTGTAGTAGTAAACGACAATGAACAGGCAATAGCTGAAAACCACGGCGGACTTTATAAGAATCTAAAGGTCCTCCGCGACTCTAACGGCAAATCTGAAAACAATATGTTCAGGGCATGGGGCTTGGACTATATCTATGAAGAAAACGGAAATGACATTGCTTCATTGATTGCGGTTTTTGAAAAAGTCCGGGATTCAAATCGTCCTGTTGTTGTTCACATTCACACACAAAAAGGTAAAGGATACGAACTGGCAGAAAAAGACAAGGAAGGATGGCACTGGTGCGTTCCATTTGACCGCGCAACAGGAAAACCGACAGTAAGTTTTGGAAGCGGTGAATCGTATTTAGGCATGACCAGCCAATACATAGTAGAAAAAGCTAAAAAGGACAAGGATTTTGTAGTGGTAACTCCCGCAATGCCGATGTCTGTGGGACTTGGTCCTGAAGAGCGGGCTAAGCTTGGAAGTCAGTACATTGACACAGGAATTGCAGAAGAAGCCGCTGTTGCCATTGCGTCGGGAATTGCCCGTCGGGGTGCAAAACCTCTTGTTGTGACCAACATGACTTTCTTACAGCGTGCCTATGATCAGATTTCCCAGGACGTGTGCATCAACAAAACTCCTGTCACCATGCTTATGAATTATTCATCATTTGACGGACTTACAGATGTAACCCACTTGGGGATTTTCGGACTTGCGGCTTTTACAAATATTCCGAATCTTGTAGTGCTCTGCCCTTCAAGCGCAGAAGAATACATTTCCATGCTGGACTGGAGTCTGGATTCAAAGCAGAAGGAAAATCCTGTCTTAATTTTAATTCCCGGCAATGCCGTGAGTCACCGCCCTGCAGATAAAGACTACGGCGTACTGAACCGTTTCAAGATTGAAAAGCAGGGAGAAAAAGTTGCCATCCTCGCCCTGGGTGATTTTTTCCAAAAAGGAGAAGAACTTGCCTCTGCAATCAAGGAAGGCTGTGGATTTACACCTACCTTGATAAATCCTCGTTTCGCTTCTGGCCTGGACGAAGAACTTCTGCATGGTCTTGAAAAAAATCATCAGCTTGTCCTTACGCTTGAGGACGGAATCCTTGAAGGTGGGTTCGGACAAAAAATTGCTTCGTTCTATGGACCAAACAAAATGCTGGTAAAAAATTACGGCCTCGAAAAACAATTTTATGACCGCTACAATCCCTCAGAACTTTTGCAGGAATGTAGAATGACGACCGAGCAGATTGTGAAAGATGTCAAATCAATTTTATAGGAAATCAGGAGGATTACAATGAAAAAACTAATTCTTACACTTTTACTTGGAGGATTTATTATGACAGGACTTTCAGCAAAAACGGCATTTGTTTATTTTAGTGCAACAGGAACAACCGAACGCATGGCAAAAAATGCAGCAGAAGCAATGAGAGCCGACATATTTGAAATTCAGCCGGTTCACAAATACACCGAAGCGGACTTAGACTGGCGCGACAAAAAATCACTTTCTTCGATTGAATGTAATGACCCAAAAAGCCGTCCTGCAATTGCAAACAAAATCGACATTTCAGGCTATGACACTGTTGTGGTCTGCTATCCAATCTGGTGGTATTATGCGCCGAAAATTGTTTACACCTTTGTGGAAAGCCAGAACTGGAACGGCAAAAATATGATCACTCTTTGTACCAGCGGTGGAAGCGGTCTTGGTCGCAGCGGAAGTGACCTTGCAAAATTTTCTAAAGGCGCGGACTTTAAAGGCGGAAAAGATTTTACCCGAGGAAGTGGCGCAGATGTTAAGAAATATATTGAAGGATTGTTGAAATAAGGGCGTTCGTCGTTCGCTACGCTCACTTACCGAGTTTTCTTTTGCTCACCAAAGGGTTCGCATTTTGCTACGCAAAAACAAGAAAACTCGCTATGTCGGGCTTTTCGGGGTTCCGCACTTCGCTAACGCTCATCCAGCGAAGGAAGTCGCCGTGTTTATCGTGGCGGTGGCTGGAACGACTTTGGAAAAATCGTTCTGCTTACCGTGCTGCTATGCCACAAAACAAAAATCGACTCAAAAAAATGGGCAGAGTATGATACAATAATCTTGGGTTATCCAAACTGGTGGGCAAGCATTCCAATGCCGATTGCAACCCTTTTGGAAAGCTACGATTTTTCAGGAAAAACAATTATGCCATTCTGCTCTCACGGAGGCGGAAGATTCGGCCAGAGCCAAAGCTTGCTCCAAAAGCAAAATTGACATCCGGGCTTTCAATCCATTATTCCGGCGGCTCTTCTCTTTCAAAAGATGTAGAAAAATGGCTTAAAAAATGCGGAGTATCACAAAAATAACATAAAGGTTATATAATATTGAATACTATATAATAGAAAAGTAATACTTTAAGTTGAATATATAACCTAAATGTTCTATAATACTATAAAATTATAATGTATAGGTTATTATATGGATGCAAGGGTTTTACAAATCAGAGCTTTGGATAAGAAAACTTCTGACTTAAAGAGTGCAAAAAATATAGTTCCTCAACCTTCCGGCTGGATAAAAACAGTGCGCGAAGCAATCGGAATGACAGTGAGTCAGCTAGCTGCACGACTTGGAGTTACTCAGCCGCGAATTACAAAAATGGAATCTAATGAAGACAATCTAAAACTCTCAACCATGAAGAAAGCCGCTGAAGCTATGAATTGTGAATTTGTGTATTACTTTAAGCCTAGAACAACTTTCCAGAATCTTGTTGATGAACAGGCTCAAAAAAAGGCCGCAGAAGTTCTGAAAACCGTAAATGTGAATATGGCTCTTGAAAATCAGGAAATTGCAGAAGATGAAGCAGTAAAAGATTTTGCCACTGATTTGATAAACACAAAAATCAAACAGATTTGGGATTAATGATACATGGACATTTTTGAAGCAGACGATAATTCAACACCTCTTACGGCAGAAGAGAAAAATGGTCTCAAACTGAAGTGGATAACGCTGCGTTCGGAACTAAATGAGGCAGAAGCTAGAAATATAGCACAGGCTCAGCTCTGGCTTGCGACTAACAAGAAAAAGGATGTTTGTTCCGATACATTTTTGCGAAACCTTCATAAAAAAATGTTTTGTGATGTCTGGGTATGGGCAGGCGAATACCGGATTACTGAAAGAAATATTGGCGTTGCACCATATCAGATTCCAATGAAACTCATGCAGCTTTTTGATGATTTGAATTTTTGGATTGACAACAAAACATATTCAAATCACGAAATTGCAGTCAGACTCCATCATAAGCTTGTTCAAATCCATCCTTTCCCAAATGGAAATGGGCGTGTTTCCCGTCTTATGGCAGATTTAGTACTCAGAAAACTTGAAGGAAAAACTCTTTATTGGGGAGATACGAATCTTGTAGACGTTTCAGAAGTACGCAGAAAATATATTGATGCTCTTAGAAAAGCAGACGCAGGCGATTATACAGATTTGTTGAATTTTACAATGAAAAAATAAAGGTAGAATTGTTTATAAGTCAATTGTTTTTTAAGATATAATTAAATATGAATAAATTAAATAAAATCAGGCTTCCGCTTGACATTATGATGACTCTAGTTTCAATTGTTCTCATGGGCGGAAACTTTCTCTTTCCGGCAGAGATTGTTCACGAAATCTTAGGCGTGGGGCTTTTTGTCTTATGGGGAGTTCACATCGCGCTAAACCGTCGCTGGTACTCTGCTATCTTCCGCGGCAAATACAATCCCTACCGCGTAATGCAGACTGTCATAAACTGCTGTATTTTAATTTGCACAATCTTTCTGATGATAAGTGGAATCATTCTTTCAAATCAGCTTTTTACTTTTTTAGGAATTGAAAAAGGTCTGGGGTTTGCCCGCATTGCGCACCTTTTGGCAAGCCACTGGTATTATCTTTTTATGTCACTGCATATCGGACTGCATGTGGGGGTGATTACAAATAAAATGCGTCATCCTGCCCCCATCAACTGTCATCCTGAACTTGTTTCAGGATCTTCTACAAATGAGATGCCGAAACAACTTCGGCATGACAAACTGCGCAAAATCATTCCGCGTATTATTCTTGCCCTGGTCTGCGCTTACGGTCTTTACGCCTTCATCACTCGCGGAGTCTGGAAGTATCTAATTCTTCGCCAGCAGTTTTTCTTCTTTGATCTGGAGCGGGGCTACGTCCTCTTTGTTTTGGACTACATTTCTATTATCATATTATTTTCTACAATCTTACATTTAATAGCATCAAGATTAAAAAAGAATCGATAAATCAGGAGATTAAATTGCAATTATAATAAATATTCGTTACACAAGAAAAAAGGGTGCCGCCCAAGCCTTTGCCCGCGAAATGATTTCCAGCGGAACTGTTGAAAAAATCCGCTCAGAAAAAGGAAATCTTCGCTATGAATACTACCTTCCTTTTGGCGAAACCGCGGACAGGGTGCCATCGAAGCCATTGCAGCTAGCGGCTTAAAAGAAATGCCTGGAATCACCGGAAGCGCCGACAAAGCCGCAGAACTATTTGCAAAGGGCGAACTCAAACCTAACTTTGAAGCTAAGTGCAATCACCATGGGGAACATCATAACAACTAATATGAACATAGTGTATAAAGACATCAAAGATTTTACAGAGAAAGAACTGGAAGACTTATTTCTTTCTGTCGAATGGTCTTCAGGTCATTTTCCAGATAAACTTATTATAGCAATGAAGAACTTCAAAACCGTTTATTCTGCATGGGACGGAAATAAACTTGTTGGTATGATTTGTGCAATGGATGATGGCATCATGAATGCCTATGTTCATTATCTTCTTGTAAATCCTGAATATCACGGAAAAAAAATAGGACGAACTCTTGTTGATATGGTAAAACAACATTACAAAGATTACTTAAGGATTGCCGTAATTGCCTATGACAAGGAAGCCCATTTCTACGAAAACTGCGGTTTTACTAAGAGTAACGATGCTTCTCCTATGTTTATTACATCTTTGTGGACTTAATCCCCAGACTGCACATAACTCAACTGGTCGCCCAGGATTTCTTTCATCTGGCTTTCTTGGGTTTCTTGGGTTTCTTTTCCGGAAGTTCAGCATACATACCTTCCAGAAGTTCCTGAATCAATGACTTATCATCAAAACTATCAAATACATGCATCAAAGTCTTTGACTCTTCATACGGATAACGCAGTTCGGAATCTACAAGCAGTCTGTCCGATGTGGGAGTTCTTTTCAAAAACAGTTCATCACCGCAAATATCACCTATCAGCTTACCGTTAAAATATACAAGGTATCCGCCCATCATAGATTTTATGACAATCTCGCCAGCTTCAGAAAAACATTCGCGAACATATTCATTAAATTCATGAACCATGATTACATATTATCCCCAGAAAGCACCACTTTGATCTTCATCTACAAACCGGAAAATACTTTCTATATCTTCATGAAACATTGCAAGTTCATAACCGTGCCATTTCATATCCCGACGCATCCAGAATAATTTCCAGTCATTAGAAGCTTTCCGATAAGTTGCTTTTGCAACATCAATGTTTATGTAACCGTCTCCCATAAACTGTTTTCTTTTTTCGTAAATGATTACACTCTGACCTTCCACACGATACTCACATTTTACCTGGTCGATGTGCTCGCCAATCATTTCATTTCTTTTGCCAAGATATTTATCTGCCGCGATTTTGATTTCTGCTAATTGCCACTCTGTAAATGCCATAATTTTTTCCTTTTCTGCATTATAGCAGAGATTGTTCTTCAGAACACTGATTTTATCCTTATTTCGTGCTAAAATACATCTCATGGCAAGTATTTTGATTAAAGATACAACTCGCGAGCAGCGTGAACAGATTGTTCGCGAATCACTGGGCGATGATTATGATGTAGGCTGCGGCTATGAATCTACCGGAATCAATTATCAGCTGTATATCGACGGAATAAAAGAACTTCGCGAACTAAACATGGAAGCAAACTGCGGTTTTGAAGTAGCTCACCCGGAAGAAAGAAAATCCGGCTGCACAATGGTGTAATAAGAAATGAACTGGACAATTAAAACTTTTGACCAACTTACATCCAAAGAAATCTACGAAATCCTCAGATCGAGGGCAGGAGTTTTTGTAAAAGAACAGAAAATCAGCTATGTAGATCCTGACGGTGTGGATTACAAAAGCTGGCATATTTTTGCGATGGACAACGACAGAATCTGCGCTTACTTGAGAGCTTTTAAAGATGGCGAAGACACTATAAAAATCGGCCGGGTTCTCACTCTGATTCACGGAAAAGGAACCGGCACTCAGCTTATGAAATATGCAATCAGCGAACTAAAGGCTAAGATCGGTTGCAAGAAAATCATCATGGACGCCCAAAGCGGATTTTTTGTTTATCCGTCGCAAAAAGAAAATGGAACAAACGAACAGAACGAACCTGCCAAAATCAAAAACTGGACGCTAAAGCCTTTTGCAGGTAAGACGGTAATGCTGACGAGTATTCAGACATCGACATCGGCATAAAAGGGCTTCCTCCACAGAAATTTTTTGCAACACATTCAATGCTTGAAGATGCTACCGGCAAAACTGTCGATTTGGTTGATTTTGATGAAAAGCCGCAGTTCTTTGACCTTTTGAGCGATTTGGGAGAGCTTCATAAAATTGGATAAGGTTGCAAAAACAAAGAAACCGATTTTCTGTCTTATGATTTACGGCTTTTGCTTACTGAATATATGGGATTCTGGCATTTCTATCACCACACTTACGGGTACACAATCAAATGGGAAAAATTTTTACACCTTTTTTTAGGCTTAACTGATTTTGGCAGACTATAAAAAGTGCGGTCGGTAAATACATTGAAAAATGACTTTGAGAACAGTTCACACAAAAACAGAAAAAACAAACTCAATTTACCCCTCTACCCCTAAACCCTTTCCACCACCAATAAAAATCACTACAATTTTTTATATGATACTCAGCGCATCGCGACGAACAGACATTCCGGCTTTTTTCTCTGACTGGTTTTATAAAAGAATCGAAGAAGGTTTTTTTATGGTCAGGAATCCGATAAACGTTCACCGGGTGTCAAAAATTTCCATTTCTCCGCAAAATGTCGAGTGTTTTGTTTTCTGGACAAAAAATCCGTCTGATGATTTTATTACGACTTTAAAAAAACTGGACAATCTAGGCTACAAGTACTATTTTCAGTTCACAATTACATCTTATGCACAGGATATAGAAAAAAACGTTCCACATAAAAAGGAAATAATCGAAAAATTCATAAAGCTTTCGGAACAGATCGGCAGGGAAAAAGTTATCTGGAGGTATGACCCCATAATTCTGACTGAAAAGTACAATATGAAATATCACATAAAATATTTTGACTGGATTGCAGAAAACCTGCACAATCATACTGACAAAGTCATAATCAGTTTTGTTGACTGTTATCCCAAAATCAAAAAAAGGCTTACCGACGGACAGATTATTGAACTGAACGAAGGGCAGATGAAAAGTCTTGCAGAAAACTTTAAAGCGATTGCTCAAAAATACGGTCTTCTGATTGAATCCTGCTCGGAAAAAATAAATCTTGATGATATCGGAATTCCGCACGGACACTGTATTGATGGCGAACTGATAAACCTTATCTGCAAAAAAGAATTCGTCCACGAAAAAGACAAAAATCAGCGAAAAGAATGTGGCTGTGTAAAAAGCATTGATGTTGGGGCGTATAACACCTGTATGCATAACTGCGCATACTGCTACGCCCTCAATAATTATAATTCCCTAGAACAGATAAAACAAAATCCTTCCAGCCCCCTGTTGTGCTCGGAACTTACTGCCGATGACAAAGTTACTGACAGGGAAGTGTTAAAGTTGGAAGAAAAAAACTGATTCTTAATCCTGAAACAGCTCCTGTCTTTGCTAAATTTTTCAAATGATTCAGAGTTTTTTTTGTAAGATTTAACATATTGCCTAACTTGTTTGAAGCCGTCTCATTTTTGACAAACCTAAAGAATCGTGGTAATATATCGATGTTGACAGATTCAAAATGTGTCAGAATCCTTTCCTTACCGTACAGAAAGAAAGTATAACTAAGCGTACGGTCTCACCTAACTAGATTTTCTAAATACTCTACCTACATTGACTGCACACTCTAGCTAGAGTATACTCCCTGTTACTGAAGGTTTTCACACCGTAAGCCAGTATGTCACGGTTCGTAAGATAATATGTTGTGATTTGTAAGATAGTATCTTATAGTTCGTAAAATAGTATGTTATAGTTTGCAAGATAATATGTTACAGTTCGTAAACAGGTAGGTTACAGCCTGTAAATCAGCATGACAGAAGTTACCGCAAGCGTCATTCCGAACTTGAAGGAATAAGAAATTTATGAACAAAAAAATCACAATCCGTCCGGAAGAACATAAAGATTATAAAAGCATAATTTCGCTGATTTTGCGTTCGTTTCAGGAAGGAACTGATTATTCAGATGGAACTGATATTATCGCTTTAGTAGAGGAAATCAGGGATTCAAAATATTATATTCCTGAATTGTCTTTTGTGGCAGAATTAGATGACAAAATTGTAGGACACTTTCTTTTCTCGCACTTTCCGCTTTCGCCCACAAAACAAGGCGGACATAGCAAAGAGGCAAAGTCAGACATTGTCATGCTGGCTCCGGTGTCTGTTCATGCAGATTATTTTCATCAGGGGATTGGAAGTACCATGCTTAAAATGGGAATCGAAAAAGTAAAGGAAATGGGCTATAAAGGAATAACTGTTGAAGGAAATTTCAATTTTTATAATAAAGTCGGATTTAAAACATCATCAGAATATAATATTTTTCCGACAAGCGGCTGGCCAATGGAAGAACCACGCTGTATGATGTGTCAGGAAACCTACAAAGGCTCCCTTTCTGGCATTCAGGGCTATATTGTTTATGACATGTATTACAATGCGTAAAATTTAAGGTCATGATACATAATTTTTTATGGGAGAAAAACAAGAAGAATATGAAACTAATCGGAAAAGGGAATACCGCTGAAGTTTATGATGCCGGCGAAGAAAAAATATTAAAGCTGTTTGTAAAAGGCTATCCAAATTTTGCCGTTGAGCATGAATATAAAAACGCAAGAATAATGCAAAGTTTTAATCTTCCTGTTCCTGCTTGCTTTAAAATGACGGAAGTGGACAATCGATATGGGAT
>JBJETJ010000009.1:0-20422 GCA_051883255.1 Treponema sp. | reverse complement strand
ATGCGATTAAGGCATATTTAGAGGGCAATCTGGCTTTTAATCCGAATGTACAGTGCAATCATCATGAACATAATCATGAGAACGGACATTCTTGTGGTGAAGATAAGCACGGATGTAAAGGAAAATAGAAATGGAAATAAAATATACAGAAAAAAAAGAACTTGAGCAGGTGGATTTTCTCAATGCAATAAATGAACTTGGAATAGGCGGTGCTGACGTATGCGTTCACGCGTCGGTAAAATCGTTCGGGGCAAAGATTAACTGCGGAATAAAGGGAATCGTGCAGGCTTTTTTGTCGCAGGACTGCACTGTGATGGTTCCGGCATTTTGCGATGAATACGAAGCGCGGCCCGAAAAAAAATATATGCCCGAACGGAACGGAGCAGGGGACTATTCATTTTTTTTGAACAGGGACTATCCTGTAAAAAAAATCTTTGACGTAACGAGCAAAGAAATCTCGCTTGAAGAAATGGGACTGTTTTCAAAAACCGTCCTCGATTTTGAAAATGCCGTCAGGGGAAGCAACCCTTTAAACTCATTCGCCGCAGTCGGACGCAATGCAGAAAAACTTACACTCTCGCAGACTGCCCGCGACGTTTATGCTCCGTTACGCAGGCTGTGCGACGACGGCGGCTACGTCCTTTTAATCGGCGTCGGACTTGATTCTGCAACAATCATTCATTACGCTGAACAGCTTGCAGGCAGAATTCCGTTTGTCAGATGGGCATACGGCAAAGACTTTCGCGCAATTCCCGTATCAGCCGGAAGCTGCTCCGACGGCTTTGAAAACCTCGCCCCGTTCGTCAGCCCCATCGCCCGAAAAACAAAAGTCGCCGAAAGCGAATGGATATGCTTCAAAGCCTCCGACCTTGCCGCCCTCTGCCAGACCCAAATCACCCGAACCCCAAAAATAACCCATTGCCCCGACCCCGCCTGCCCCCGCTGCAACGACGCCATCTCCGGCGGCCCAATCCTCCCGCCCGACTTCTGGAACTGACCTCCCGTCCTTCATTCCAATTCCCGCGCGCAAGATAAATCAACATTAGTCTGACAACTGAAATTCACAACTACAACCATCTGCCCCCACATAGAGTTTGCTCCAATGCAAACTCGTAGCGCAATCTACCTCCGCCCCTAGTCTGACAATCGAAATTCACAACTACAACAGTCTGCACGCACATAGAGAATTGCCATTTATGCAATTCTCGTAGCGCAAGATACTTCCGTCCCCCGTCTGCCAGCAGAAATTTACTTGCGCAACCTGTTCCCATACCTCAAGAATTTTTATATAATACTATAGATAGAATAATAGGGGAAATTTTATGTCTTTGGAAAAAATGCGCAATATCGGAATTATGGCTCATATCGATGCCGGAAAAACTACCACAACAGAGCGAATTCTTTATTATACAAAAAAAATCCATAAAATCGGTGAAATTGACGACGGTCAGGCTACAATGGACTGGATGGCGCAGGAACAGGAACGCGGAATTACGATTTGCAGTGCCGCAACGACTACATACTGGAAAGACCATCAGATAAATATTATTGACACTCCGGGACACGTAGATTTTACTGCCGAAGTTGAACGTTCCCTGCGCGTTCTTGACGGAGCAGTTGCCGTAATCTGTGCAGTTGACGGAGTTCAGCCGCAGACCGAAACTGTCTGGAAACAGGCAGACGAGTTTAACGTTCCGCGAATTGCATTTATGAACAAGATGGACAGAATCGGCGCTGATTTTTTCGGCTCGATGGAAGACGTCCACAATAAATTCGGAACTGACTGCCTTGCGCTTCAAGTTCCTATCGGCGAAGGCCCTGATTTTGAAGGCGTCATCGATTTGCTTTCGATGAAAGAAATCCGCTGGGACGCTGAATCTGAAGGCGAAAAATTCACGGAGTCAGAAATTGATTCTTCGCGCATTGATTTTGCAAACGAATGGAAAGAAAAACTCATCGACATCGTAGCTTCGTCTGATGATGAACTTGCAGAACTTTATCTTGAAGGCAAGGAAATTCCGCTTGAAAAATTAAAAAGCGCAATCCGCAAAGGAACGATAAACAGAACTTTTGTTCCGTTTGTAATGGGAAGTGCGCGCCATAATCAGGGCGTTCAGCCTTTGATTGATGCGGTCGTAGATTATCTTCCGAGCCCGGTCGACATTCCTGCAACAAAAGGACTTCAGATAAAAAAAGACAGGGAAGAAGAAATCGAAGTTCCGTGCAAGGAAAACGGAATGCCTGTCGGTCTTGTTTTTAAAATTCAGTACGACAGGGAAATGGGTTCTCTTTGCTACGTGCGTATGTATTCAGGAAAAATTACTGCCGGCACTCAGGTTTTTAATGTCGGCAAAAAAAAGCGTGAACGCGTAAACCGTATTCTCCGCATGCACGCCGACAAGTCTGAACCGATGGACAGCGTTTCTGCCGGCGACATCGCAGTTTTTATCGGACTTAAAATTGCGCAGACAGGCGATACATTAGGAAGCGAAGGTCTGCCCGTAGTTCTCGAAAGCGTAAAATTCCCTGAGCCTGTAATTTCTGTCGCCATCGAACCGGAAAGCCTTTCTGAACGCGACAAGATGAACGAAACGCTCGAAATTCTTTCAAAAGAAGATCCGACTTTTACCCATCACGAAGATTCAGAAACAGGTCAGCTCATCATCAGCGGAATGGGAGAACTTCATCTTGATGTTCTCGTTACGCGAATGAAAGACGACTTTGGCGTAAAGTGCCGCGTCGGAAATCCTCAGGTTACTTACCGCGAAGCCGTTACCGCAGAAGCCAGCGCTTCGGAAAACTTTTCTAAAGTTCTTGCAGGCAAAGAAAATACTGCCGGCGTTACAATCAAAGTTTCTCCTCGTGAACAGGGTCTTGGAAATGACTATATATTCAGCGCACCAAAAAAAGACGTGCCTGATGAAATTCTTGAAGCCATTGCACAGAGCGTAAAAAGTTCGCTTGACTCAGGAATTCAATACGGCTATCCGTGTACGGATACGATGGTCGAAGTTACGGCAATCGAATACAACGAACTGACTTCAACTCCGTTTGCGTTTGCTTCATGCTGTGCACAGGCGTTTGACAAAGCGTGCAGTGCGGCAAACCCTCAGCTTTTTGAACCTGTGATGAATGTTGAAATTTCCTGCCCTAAAGAATTTGTCGGAGAAGCAATGAGCCAGATTACACAGCGCGGCGGAATTGTTATGGGTCAGGATTCAAAGTCGTCGTCAGAGTTAGTTCACGCTCAGGCGCCTATGGCAAAAATGTTCGGTTTCAGTACGAATCTCCGTTCGGCAACTCAGGGCCGTGCTTCTTTTACAATGGAATTCAGTCATTTTCAGCTTAAGCCTGACGGTTTAGGAAAGGCATGGTAATTTATTTTAGCGTAGTATTCTGTGTTTTGTTTTTATGCCAGATTCTCTTTTTTATTTTTGCGCTGAACCGCAAGGCAAGGGACGATAAAAATTTTATCGTTTTGCAGTCGCTGTCAATCGCAGTTCTGCTTTCAATTTTTTTTAACAGTATGTCGCTTCATTTTGGCGAAACCGGTTATTTTGTTTCAAAAGTTCTTTGCAGTCTGTTCAACGTATTTTTTATTCTGATTGTCGCGCTCTTTGCAAAAATGAAAGTCAGCACTTTTTCTGATTATTCAAAATATACGAATGTCGTCGTGTTCATTATTTTTATTGCCGCGCTTTGTGCCTGTTCAATTTCAATCATAAATATTTTTACCGAAGATTTTTTCAGTTACATAATCTGCTGGCTTCATCCGTTCTTTACGGAAAAAGAAAATCCTCATCTTGTCGACACGATTGTGTCTTTTAGGCGGGGCGCTCTCTGGTCGGCGTACGCTTTTTTTTTACTTTCGCTTCTGTTCATTTATGGAATTCTTGTTTTTACGAGAATTGCGATGAGGACTGCCGTAAACAGTACGTATGAAATCGTAAACATAATTATCTGTGTCATTCAGTTTTCGTTCTTTGTAATTTTAATTGAACGTCCTGCTTCCCTTATGACTGAGATGTGCCTTTTTTGTTTTACGCTTCCGTTTGCGTATTATTTTTTCATCTATCAGAATAAATTTGCTTTTGTAAAAAAAGTTTTCCGTTCAAAAATTTTTGACAACTCAAGTTCGCTCAGCGTGATTTTTAATGCAGACGATGTCCTTGCAGATTTTAATGATTCTGCACGAGAGTTTTTTGCCTTTTCTTCCGGCGACATCAATTCGCTTACAAAAGAAAAATTCATTACGGAGTATGTTCCGTTGGGTACGCTTTCGGCAGACTCGCTTTTGATAAACCAGCTTTTTCTTACAGGCAGAAATTCAGAGTCAAAAATCTGCCAGCTTGAATACAAGCGAGTTTCGTATTTTAAAAAAATGACAATCTGTTCTTTTTTTATCATACGGGACATTTCCGAAGTCGTTCAGAATTTCGTAAACATTCAGCAGGCATCTATGAAAGACAAACTGACAGGGCTTGCCGCTTCTCATTTTCTTGCGCGCAAAATCAAGGAAATAAATATGTACCGCCGTTTTCCTTATACTGCCGCTTCGTGCATTGTCCGCGTAAAAGACGAAAACACAAAATCGTTCAATTTGAATATTGCGCTCATTCACGTTGCTGAATGTATAAAAAAACAAATCCGCGACTGTGACATTGCTTCGTACACAAACGGAAACATCGTCCTGCTTTTCCCTTCTGAACTTGAAACTGCGCAGGACATTATTGATAAAATTCTTGTTTCGATAAAAAATGAAGTCATCTTGAATTTTGAAGTTGACTTTCAGTACGGCTTGTCGTGCAGAAAAAATCCTGACGATGATATTCAGGACGTTATAAATCAGGCACATTCCATTATGTTTGAAAAACTTATAAAAAGATAGGAAGCAAAAATGAATTTAAATGACTACAGATTGAACGCATATAAAAAATCATCTGACATAAAAAAATCTGAAACCTCGTCAAAAAGCGAAAGCCGTCCGCAACCTGAGAAAAAAACTCCAGTAAAAACTTCGGTAAAACCGCCTGCAAAAAATCCTGTAACAACTTCGGCAAAAAGTTCTTTGAAAAATTCTTCGGATAAAACATTTTACTCTGACCCGGAACTTAAAGCTGCAACGGAAGCTTTGACTAAAGGCGGACTTTTAAAAGTTCCTGCTTCTCCTGACGGCAAGGAAGACGTCTACCGCCGGGTTGCAAAGTTTTTGATTTTAATCGGCGTTGATCAGGCGGCTTTGGTTTTAAAACATCTTTCGCAGGAAGAAACAGAAAAAATCATTCCCGAAATTACTGCCGTACGAAAAATAAATCCCGACGAAGCGCTTTCGATTTTAGAAGAATTCAATTCGTTAATCGAAAAAATAAAAGAAGGCGGCGGAACTCATACTGCGCAGGTTATTCTTGAAAAAGCCTTCGGTCGCCAGCGTGCAGAAGATTTGATGGAGCGCCTTGCTGTCGAAGAGGACGAAAAGCCGTTTGCCTATCTTGCAGACAAAGACCCTGAGCGGATTATGGAATTATTAAAAGAAGAATCCAATTTGGTGCGCTCGCTTGTCCTCTCGTACATTCCGCCAAAAAAAGCCGCCGACATTATAAACAGACTTTCGCCTGACGACAAAAAAGAAGTCATCGTAAATCTTGCAAAGTCAAAAAAAGTCCTGCCCGATGTTTTAAAACGCGTCGACAAGGCAATGCACGAAAAATCCCTTTCGCAGATTGAAGTCAAGACAAACGTCATCGACGGAAAATCAGTCCTTGCAGAAATCCTCAAGAAAATGGATTTTAAATCTGAACAGGAAATCATTTCAAGCATTGCAGATTCTGATCCGCTTTTGAGTGATGAACTTCAGTCGCGCCTGTTTACGATTGATGATGTTTTAAATAGCGATGACAGATTCATTCAGGAATATCTGCGCGAGCTTGACGACGTTCAGATTGCTTTTTTAATTGCAGGCAAGTCAGAAGATTTCAGGCAGAAAATTCTTTCTAATATGTCGTCTGTCCGCGCAAGTGCAGTCTGCGAAGAAGAAGAGTACCGCAAGCCGATTTTAAAAAGAGATTGCGACGAAATTACGCAGAGATTTTTTTCTCATCTGCGGCATGCCTGGGAATCAGGCGAGCTGATAATCAAAGGGCGCGACGAAGATGAATACGTATGACAGACAGAATTAATAAGATAAATCAAATTTGAGAAACGAATTTAAAACTGTATCTTGCAGCATAAGGAAAATTAAAATGAACTTGGATTCAAAAGAATATAAAGGCTTTGAAATTATTTCTGTAACTGACATTCCTGATTTTTCTTCAAAGGGAATTTATTTGCGCCATAAAAAAACAGGGCTTGAGGTTTTTCATCTTTTTAACGATGACAAAGAAAATCTGTGTTCATTCTGTTTCAGAACTCCGCCTGAAAGTTCAAACGGCGTTCCTCACATTATGGAACATTCCGTTTTGTGCGGTTCTGAAAAATATCCCGTAAAAGATCCGTTCATTCATCTTGAAAACCAGTCGCTCAAAACTTTTTTAAATGCGCTTACAGGCTGCGACAAAACGATGTATCCGATTGCCTCTGTCGTAGAAGAAGATTATTTTAACCTCTGTTCAGTTTATGCCGACAGCGTTTTTTTTCCGAAGCTGAATAAAGAAGTTTTTTTGCAGGAAGCATGTCATCTTGAAAAAAACGACAAAGGCGCATATTCAATTCAAGGTGTCGTCTACAACGAAATGAAAGGCTGTTATTCTTCGTTTGATTCCGTGTGCTCTGATATAGTTCAGAATTCGATTTTGCCCGGTTCGATATATGAACTTGATTCAGGCGGTGATCCGTCCGTAATTCCTGATTTGACTTATGAGCAGTATCTTGATTTTTACAAAGAGCATTACAGACCTGACAACTGCCTTGTGTTTTTGTACGGAAATATTCCGACAGAAAAACAGCTTGATTTTTTTCAAACCGATTTTCTTGACAGAATTGAACTTAGAAAAGACTTTTATCCTGTTCAGAAAATAACGCCTCTCCAGAAAATCAAGAATTCAAAACCAGAAGAATTTTCAAAAATAAATTACGTAAAAAAATACGCCCCGAGCGTTATGACTTCTTCAAAAGACGAAGACCCGACAGTAATAGTTTCCTGGCGCCTTTCAGAATCTGTCGATGTCGAAAAATATCTTGCGGCAGGTCTTGTTTCAGAAATCCTCACTGAGCATGACGGCTCGCCGATAACAAATGCTCTTCTTGACTCAGGACTTGGAACGGAGATTGCAGGGTCGGCAGGTTTTGATTCTACGACAAAATTTCTTTATACATCGTTCGGTCTGAACGGCGTCAAAAAAAAGAATGTCGATAAAGTTTACGATTTGATTGTTTCAGAAATTCAGAATGTAATTGACAACGGCGTAAAGCAGGACGACATCGACTGCGCCTTGATGGATCTTGAATTTTCGATAAAAGAAATCGTACGCCACTCAGGGCCTTTTTCGCTTGTACTGATGCGGCGTGTTTTAAAAAGCTGGATTTACGGTGCTTGTCCAGAAAGCAATCTTCTGATAAAAAATGCTTTTGACAGAATAAAACAGAAAATCAAAAACGACAAAAACTATCTTACAAATCTTTTGCGCGAATATTTTATTGACAATACGCAGTGCAGTATCTGCGTAATAACGCCAAGCCCTAAATACATCGAAGAATTTGAACAGAAAGAAAAGCTCCAGATTGAAAAACTAAAATCGCAGATTTCTGACGAACAGCTTGAAGTTCAGAATAAAAACCTAAGGGCTTTTCAGACGATGGACGAAACAGAAATTTTAAAATGCCTGCCTCATATAAATGCGCGAAACATTAAATATGAAATTCCGCAGATAAAGACAGACCTTTCGCTTCTTGAATACGCAGAAGGCAGGAGCGTTCCTTTTGCGCTGAACATCGAAAATACAAACGGAATTGATTACGTTACTGTTGCATTCCCTTTTGACGTTCTTTTGACGGAAGAATACAACTACGTTTCGCCTTTGATGTATATGCTTACGGAAGTAGGCTGGAACGGAAAAAGCTGGAATGAATGTGCGACAGTCGTAAATAAATATTCAGGCGATTTCGGCAGTTCTTCGCTTACGGCTTCGTGTTCAAAAACTGAAAACGCAAAAAAAATAAAAGAGCAGTTTGCAGAATATAATATCACGGGCAGAAACTGGTTTAACGTCAGCGTAAAAATGCTTCACGAAAAAATTGCGCCTTGCCTTGAGTTTTTTGCAGAGTGCATAAGCGCGCCTGATTTTTCTGATTTAAAAAGGCTTAAAATTCTTTTTGACGAGTTTTTGTCTGATTACGAAAATTCAGTTTCCACTTCGGGTCATGTTTATATGACGTCGCGCGCAAACTGTATGATGAATTTGAGCAAGGCATCAGACGAGATGACAGGCGGACTTGAAAACCTGTTTTTCTTAAGAAAGCTTAAAAACAATATGAAACTTCTTTCTAAAAAACTGACAGAAATTTCAAAAAAGATTTTTTCGTCTGGAGCAGTCATTCATCTTGTATGCAGCGAAAATTCAAAAGAAGAATCAATCGAACAGATAAAGCATTTTGCAAATTCGCTTTCGCTGAAAATTCCTGAAAAAAGTCAGGCGCAGTCAGTGCAGGATAAAATTTTCAATAATGTTTCGCTTTATAAAAATAAAACGAATCTTGAAATTTTTGAAAAAGACATTCAGGTCGGGTTTTCGGCATGCAGTTTTCAATGTTCACCTTACGGAACAAGAGAAGCCGTCGCAGAATCTGTTTTTGCGCACTGGATTTCAAATTCACTTTTATGGGAAAAAGTCAGGACAGTCTGCGGTGCGTACGGAGCAAATGCCGGGCTTGATACAATCGAACTTATTTTTTCCGTCCTCACTTACAGAGATCCCAATCCGTATAAATCACTTGCCGTCATCGAAGAATGTCTGAAAATCGCCTCCGAAAAAGTTTTTACGGAAGACGAAGTTCAGAAGGCGATTACGGGAAGATTCAGTTCAGAGTTGCGCCCGAGGACGCCAAAGGCAAACGCCTGCATCGGTTTTGAGCGCATTTTGTACTGCATTTCGCAGGACGATGTGAATGAACGCATAAAGACAATTTTATCAATAACGCCGGCAGACATTCATCTTGCCGCAAAACGGCTGTATGAGAATTTTCTGTCTGATTCCAGAAAAGCGATATTATCTCCAAAATCGTGTAAAGTTACTAGCAAAATTCGCAAAATAGGGTTATAATATTTAGCGAGGATTACTTTTATGGATAAACAATTGCAAAAATGTATTGAAATTATGCGGAATCTGGTATCTGACATTCAAGGTGCTCCTTATCCGGGAGAGGAAGTAAAGCCGGAACTGTATGCCATCTGGTATGAGCATGTTCAGCGTGATGCCATTAACGCTTTTGAATTTCTTGATGAGCATTTCCCTGACAGAGCGGATTTTACAAAATCTATTGATAAAATTTTCAAATAGTCTAAATTCGTATATTGAAATTACCGATATAATATAGTGAAGTCTTTTAAAAGGATTGTTATATGGCAATTTCAAAATCAATGATTAAAAAAAATGGATATAGACTGAAAGGTTCATTGCGAAAAAATGGATTTGACTGCTGGCGATATTTTTTTTACGCTAAAAATGTGGTCACTGGAAAAGAAGAATCTTTTTTTATTGAATTACTTATAGAAAATCCCGCCGTTTCTCCAGATGAATTTGTTTTAATTCAAAAATCTCGTCCAAAAATAAAATCAGAAGATTTGCAGGCCGCACTCGCAGGAAATGTCGATACCGGCGAAAAATGCGAGGAAGAAGTAGTGCCGTCGTTTGTCGCAGTAAGGGGCGGAATTTACGGCGATGAACGCAGGCAGATAAATTGTTTTTATCCTGTCAAAGATTTAAAAATCGAGCGAAGGCGCTTTTGCATAGAAATCGGCAACAGCCTTTTTTCTGACGATACATTGTCAGGCAGTATTTCGTGTTCAAAACAGGACTCCGTAAACTTTCCTGAATATATGAGCCAGAGCGGTTCTCTTGTCTGGAACTTGCACTACGACAGGCAGGTTGACTTCCCTGAAATTTCAACTTCTGACGAAAAATACTGGCTTCCGTCAGGTGTCCTTTGCAGTTATTCAGGGCGCATTGTTCTTGATTCGGAAGAATATGCCGTTTCGCCTAAACACAGTTTCGGTTACTGTGACAAAGTCTGGGGCAAATCACTTCCGCTTCCGTTTTATCATTTAAGTTCGAGCAAAATGACAAGCTTTTTTTCCGGCAAGTTGCTTGAAGATTCGTGCTTTTCAATTCAGGGAACTTATCAAGACAAGCTTTCCGTTTTATGTAAAATCGAAAATGACACGTTCAATTTTTCTTCATCAGGAAAATTTAAAAAATACGATGCAGTTTTTAACTGTGCACCCGTTCCCGGCGAAGAGGACGACGAGCAGCTTCACTGGTCAGTAAGCATACACAACAGGACTTATGTCTGTGACGTAGACGTTTTCTGTTCTGCAAGGCTTATGATTGTGCGCGATTACGAAATGCCTGTTGGCAAGCACAAAGTTCAGAAAGTGCTGAGCGGTTTTAGCGGAACGGGCGAACTTCGTATTTACAAAAAAATCAAAAAGAACTTGGAACTTATCCATCACGCAAAAATCGAAAACTGCATAAGCGAATTCGGTAATGTCGAAGAATAGGATTGAAGTGTTTAAAAATTTCAATTTGAAAATTTGATTTTCAAAATTTAAATTTTTAAATTACTTGCCGTTTAAGAATTTCCTGACTAAATTTATCGTATGAATTACGATAAATTTACAATCAAAGCTCAGGAAGCTTTGCAGGAAGCAAGTTCGCTTGCTCAAAAAAATGATCACACAGAGATAGCTCCGATTCATCTTCTTCTGGCATTGCTGACACAGGAAGACGGAATCGTTCCGCCGGTTGTGGAATGTGTCGGCGTGAATAATAATCAGTTAATTCAAAAAGCGAAAGACATTTTGTCTTCTTTGCCAAAAATCACAGGGAATGCGCAGATGTCCCTTTCAAGTCAGGGACAAAAGATTCTCGCAAAAGCAGAAAATGAAATGTCATTTTTGAAAGATGATTATCTTTCCTGCGAACACATTTTTCTTGCCATTGCGGATTCCTCATCAGAGGCTGGAGACCTTCTGAAAAAAAACGGAATTACACGTGACAAAATTTTAACGGCACTAAAATCTGTGCGCGGAAATAATAAAGTTGACTCGCAGGATCCGGAAAGTTCCATGCGCTCGCTTGAAAAATATTGCAAGGATTTAACGGCGCTTGCACGTCAGGATAAAATCGACCCTGTAATCGGACGTGACGAAGAAATCAGGCGCGTAATGCAGGTTTTGAGCCGGCGCACGAAAAACAATCCTGTTTTAATCGGCGAGCCCGGTGTCGGAAAAACTGCTGTTGTCGAAGGTCTTGCGCGCCGCATTGCATCAGGCGATGTCCCTGAAAGCTTAAAAGACAAGCGACTTCTTTCGCTTGATTTAGGCTCGCTTGTCGCAGGCGCAAAATTCCGCGGTGAATTTGAAGAAAGGCTCAAAGCCGTAATAAAGGAAGTCCAGAAAAGCGACGGACACATAATTCTTTTTATTGACGAACTCCATACGATTGTAGGCGCAGGTTCTTCCGAAGGCGGAACTGATGCTTCAAATCTTTTAAAGCCTGCACTTGCGCGCGGCGAGCTCAGGGCAATCGGCGCGACGACACTTGACGAATACAGAAAGTATATCGAAAAAGATGCCGCGCTTGAACGGCGTTTTCAGCAGGTGTTCTGTAAAGAGCCGAGCGTAGAGGACACGATTGCAATCCTCCGCGGGCTTCGCGAAAAATACGAAGTTCATCATGGCGTAAGGATTAATGACGAGGCGCTTGTTGCCGCTGCAGTTCTCTCAAACAGATACATTACGACGCGTTTTATGCCTGACAAGGCAATCGACCTTGTAGACGAAGCCGCAAGCCGCATAAAAATTGAAATTGAAAGCCAGCCTACAAAACTCGATCAGGTTGAACGCAAAATAATGCAGCTTTCAATCGAAAAACAGTCTTTGTCAAAAGAGGACGATGCGGCTTCCAAAGAACGGCTCGTAAAACTTGAAGAAGAATTAAAATCAGAAATTGCAGTCCGCGATAAAATGAAAGCAAAGTGGCTCTCAGAAAAAACTAAAATTGACAGAGTCCGCACAGTAAAAGAAAAACTTGAAAAGGCACATTCAGAAGAAGAACGCTTTGCACGCGAAAACAATCTTGAAAAAGCCGCCGAATTAAAATACAGCATTATCCCGGAACTTCAAAAAGAACTTGACGAACTTTCAAGAAATGCAGAAAGTCAGGATACAGAAAGCGACGGTTCTTCGGAAGAATCTCTTTTACGGCAGGAAGTTACGGAAGAGGACATTGCAAATGTCGTGTCAAGCTGGACAGGAATTCCTGTAAGCAAAATGATGAGTTCAGAAAAGAAAAAATTTCTTGAACTTGAAAATGTCCTTCACAGGCGCGTTATGGGGCAGGACGAAGCAGTCAATGTCGTAAGCGATGCAATCAGGCGAAACAGGTCTGGCTTGAGCGACCCTAACAAACCGCTTGGAAGTTTTCTTTTTATCGGCCCTACAGGTGTCGGCAAAACTGAACTTGCAAAAACGCTTGCAGATTTTCTGTTCAACGACGAAAAGTCTTTGACAAGAATTGATATGTCAGAATATATGGAAAAATTCAGCGTGAGCCGTCTGATTGGCGCACCTCCCGGATATGTCGGCTACGACGAAGGCGGTCAGCTTACGGAAGCAGTGCGCCGCCGTCCGTACAGCGTAATCCTGTTTGATGAAATTGAAAAAGCGCATCCTGATGTTTTCAATATTCTGCTTCAGGTTCTTGATGACGGACGGCTGACAGATTCTCAAGGCAGGCTTGTTGATTTTAAGAATACGATTATCATTATGACGAGCAATCTTGGAAGTGACTTGATTCTTGAAGCAGATACAAAAGAAAAACTTGACGCTTTAAAAGAGCCGATTGATAATCTTTTAAAATCAAAGTTCAGACCGGAGTTTTTGAACAGGATTGACGAAATCGTAATGTTCTCACGGCTTGATAAATCTTGCATTGAACAGATTGTCAAAGCCCAGCTTGACCGCGTTCAGTCGCGCGTTACTGACAGGCACATTACGTTGTGCGTAGAACAGAGCGGAATTGATTTCCTTGTAGAAAAAGGCTATGATCCGCAGTTTGGTGCGCGCCCTGTAAAACGTGCCGTTCAGAATTATCTTGAAAATCCGCTTGCAAAAATGATGCTTTCCGATAAAATCCCGGAAAATTCAAAAGTAAGGATTTTCAAGGAAAACGGCACTGACAGTCTGTCTGTAAAAGTTGAACGGAACTAAGGCTGAAAATTTTTCAGCAGGTTTCGTTGATTTTACTGTCAGTAAATTTTTACTTCAAACGAAGGACAACTTTCTTTATAAATGCAGCCTGCAATATAAGAAAGGTTGTCCTTTGTTTTTTCTTCAAGCTTCCATGGTGAATTGATTATAAAAACGCCGCTTCCGTAAAGTCTTGGCGGTCCTGAAATATTCTGTAAATCTGTTTCTATGTGGGAATCTGGTTTGTTTACTAAAAGTTCTGCAAGAAAAAGCGAAGTGTTCTGATTCTGCTTTTTTACTTCAAGAAGAACTGTCTGCTTTAGCTGATTGATTTCGTCAAGCCTGTGCATGATGAGCGGATACCAGACAAAAATAATTCCTGCGTTCCATTTTTTATGAAGGCGGATTACTGTATCTGCAATCTGACTGTATTCGTTTTTTTCTTCATAGCTCGGGTCAATTATGCAAAGTCCGCGTTTTATTGCAGGCGGTGCAAGGGCTAAAATCATCTCAAGTCCGTCGCGGTGAGAAACCTGAGTTTTTACAGGCTTCTGGTTTTGGTTTAGCATGACAAGCGGAACATCTTTAGCATTTTGTTTGAGTACGTCAATTTCTGAATTATTAAGTTCGCTTACAAAATGCGCGCATGAGTCGTTTGCAAAAATCCTTTCAAATTCAACTGAGCCCGGGTAGAGATTATTTTGGGCGTAGAGCTTTGTAATTTTCTGATAATTTAAAAGTGACTCAGGAAGAACTTTGTTTTCTGATTCAGTTAAAAACGATGTAATGCCTGATTCTGCTTCGCGTGTTTTTAGGGAGCGTTCGTCAGAAAGAAAATATTTTCCGCTTCCTGCGTGAGTGTCGAAAATCGTATACGGCTTTTCTTTCTGGTTTAAGTATTCAAGTACGTTTACTAAAACAGAGTGTTTTAAAATGTCTGCATGGTTTCCTGCATGAAAAGCGTGTCTGTAACTGAGCATTTTATTTCTTAAAAAGTTTCTTTACAGACTTTGCAATCCATTTGAATAAAGAAATTATTGCGTTCAGCAGGCGCCTGAAAAAATTCGGGTTGCGGAGTTTTTCAAGTCGCTTGTAGCCTTCAAGCAGTTCAGCATCTGT
Organism: Treponema sp.; assembly: GCA_051883255.1. GTDB lineage: Bacteria > Spirochaetota > Spirochaetia > Treponematales > Treponemataceae > Treponema_D. The sequence continues at coordinate 5,901 of JBJETJ010000009.1, read as the reverse complement.
AAACTCTTTTCGCTGGTTGTTTTCTTCAAGTTCAAGCTCCAGTTTTGTAAGAGGGGAAACGTTGTTTATGATTACCGCGTTGATGCTTGTCCAGCCGATAGCCTTTGCAGCAGCGAGCCTTCGTTCGCCTGCGATGAGGTTATACTGACTGTCAATCGTAACAGGATTTAAAAGTCCGTAACGCCTCAGACTGTCTTTTAACGGTTCTAAATCTCCAAGGTCTTTCCTTACACGGCGCTTTACTTTTATTTCTGAAATATTTACAAGCATTTTACCCTCCGGCAATTATCGCATCGTTAATCCATAAAGAAGTTTTCTGAACCTTCAAAAATTCCGTTGTCAGCTTGAAGTTCTGCTTCTTTTTTATTGCTCTTCTTTGTTGAACTGTCAGAAGTATCAATACCATCGAGGAAGTCAAGGTCTAATTCCAGTCCTGCATCATCATCGATTATACTGTCAACAGTAAAACCAGAAGAAATGGCACTGTCAATTATGCGGTTTTGAATTATTTTCTGTGCTTCACTGTCTGAATGGACTGTGCACGTTTTTTTAGGGGTCGTTCCGTTCATGAACCAGAGCGTAATTGTCGGACATTTTTCTGTAGGCAAGTCGCCGCTTTCTGCGCAGACTGTTGCTTTGTGAACTTTACCTTCCGGCATCGGGAATTCTTTGAAAGGCAAATCTTTGTTTGCCGCCATCATAAAGTCACCCCAAGGCGGACCTGCAAGAGAAGCACCTGTCATGCTCATACCCATTGATTTTCCCGGAGTATCAAATCCGAACCATACGGCGCAGGTGTAATACGGCGTAAATCCGATTGCCCAGGCATCGCCCCAGTTTTGAGTTGTTCCTGTTTTGCCAGAAACAGGCATATCAAAAGTTTTGCCTGTGTGCTTGTCTTTGTATGTAAATTTAGAACCTGTAAGGTTAGGGTCAATCGAACGCATTGAAGCGCCGTATTTTAAAGTTCCTATCGTTACGGAACTTTCCATTATCTTTGTCATTACAAAGGCATTTTCAGGAGAAATTACCTGCTTTGGCTTTAAGATGTTTTCGCGGACTTTTTGTGCGTTGTTTATGATGATGTTTCCGTTTTTGTCCTCGACTGTCCTGATTGCCGTAGGTTCAATAGCCTTTCCGCCGTTTGCAAAAATTGCATAGGCTCTTGCCATTTCAACAGGGCGAACTGAACAAGTACCAAGTCCGAGAGGGTAGCCTGGAACAAATGCTCTTGACGGAAGTTCTTTTTCAGGAATTCCGAGAAGCGCAACCATTCGTTCAATACTATTGTCAAATCCTGCGCCTTCAAGAACTTTTAGTGCAGGAATGTTTAAAGAAAGAGCAAGGGCTTTCCACAAAAGGACATTACCGCGCCAGGCACCGCCGTAATTGTTAGGTAGGTACGAAGAACCGTCTGCCGTCTTGAACTCATAAGGCGCATCAACAAGGTTTGTCGCCGCCGTAAAATTCTTTGTGTCAAGCGCCGCAGAATAATACAGAGGCTTAATCGAAGAACCCGGCTGAAGTCTTGCCTGTGTCGCGCGGATAAACTGGTTGCTCTGGTCAAATTTGCTTCCGCCGATTAAAGCCGTAATGTAGCCTGTATCATTTTCAATGTTTATGAGAGTTCCTTCGACAGTCGTTGCCTTTGCTTTTTCCATTGCAAGGTTTGTTGCTTTATTGATGATTCCGACTTTTAGTTCTTCAACTCCGCAGAGAATTGAGAATAAATCAATCATCGGAGTAAGCGTCGTAGTAAAGCTTGAAACTGACGTTGCCTGCGTACGTTTGCCTGTCATCTTAAGGCCTTTTAAATTGAATGTAAGTACGCAGAGTTCTGCCAGCGGAATAGATGTACTGAGCGCATATTTCTGTTTATAGGCAACTTCTTCCTTGTAGAGGTCGTTTGCTTTGATGATGGCTTTTTCCATAATGTCATTTGCGGTTTTTAAGTGCGAAAGGTTGCCTGTCGTATTTACAGTGTAGCCGCTTGAATAAATGTCGGCATCTCCGTAAATCAGGTTTTCAAGTTCACGTCGCACGTATTCGCTGAACCAGGGGGCTTTGTCATCTCTCATGAAGAATGCCGCAGTGTCCGTACGGCTGTAGTCAAAATTGAGCCAGTAGTCGTCGTAAGAATCTTCGCTCTGTGTCTGGGTAATGTATCCTGCCTGAACCATTGAATCAAGAACGTATTTCTGCCTTTCTTTTGCCCTGTTCGGATGCTCAAACGGATTGTAATACGAAGGGTTTGAAAGCTGGATTACAAGCATTGCCGCTTCTGCCGGCGTGATTTCGCGTGCAGAGTGTCCGAAGTAATATTTGCTTGCGGCATTAACGCCCCAGGAACCGCCGCCAAAATATATTTTATTGAGGTAAATTTCAAGAATTTCGTTTTTGGTGTAGCGGCGTTCCATCTGGATTGCCCACCATAATTCCTTGAGTTTTCGTTTTAGTGACATTTCTTTTCTGTCGCAGTACAGCGTTCCTGCAATCTGCTGTGTCAGCGTAGAACCGCCGCCAAGTGAAATGTCTAAGACCTGTCCTATTACGGCACGTATGATTGCTGAAACATTAAAGCCGTGGTGTTCATAAAAAATGCGATCCTCGCGCGTGATGAGTGCGTCTATCATGTGCTGCGGAATTTCGTTTATTGCGATGATTTCGCGTTTTTCTTCTGAAGTGAATTCCGTGATGAGTTCACCGTTTATATCAAGTATCTTTGTAGGAAGTGCAAGTGAAATTTGCATGAATTGTTCTGAATTTTTTGTGTCAAATGTTCTTGCAAGTCCGATTCCAAGCGTAAATCCAAAAAGGACTGCAAAGAAAACTGTCAGATAAATCAAAGCGTTTGTCGATTTTTTTATTTTCATAATTATATAGTAAGAAATATAAGGGGTTTTGTCAAATGCGCGAGTAAATTCCACTTCCTTACAAGCACGGAGTTATCTCGCGCCACGAGTTTTGCAAGAGCAAAACTCTGTGTTGGGTGCAGGGCAGTGTAGTTGTAAATTTCGATTGTTTACAAATGCGGATTTTGCTTGGGGTAGGGCGGGGATTTTTTTGTAGCGAGGGGAAAAATAAAAAAAAAGGCCGGAACTGGTCCGGCCATGCCCATCAGGCAGTCGGGAGCATGGGTGGGAGGGGAAAATGCTCCCGACATTTATATTATCGACTGAGTATGAGAAAATCTTTAGTAAAAAAGAAGAAAAAAGCAGAAGAAAGTCAATTTTCGAGGATGTCGGCGTCCAATGTGACTGTTATTGAGTAAGACCTTCCTTCCTGAACTGTAATCTGTTTTACGACTTCGTAACCGCCGAGTATAAATTTCAGCGTGTATTCGCCCGGGGCGAGCGAGAGGGTTTTGTTTTTTATTTCTGTAATCTGGCTGTTTACAAAAACCTGCGTTCCCTGCGGCATATTTATGGATAAAGACGGCGCGGTGCTTTTTAAGTTGACTTCGAGAACTGTGTCTTTGGCAACTTCAATCATGCAGGAGCGGTTTTCGTTTCTTACGGAATCAGCAGTTATCGTTATGTTGTGAAGTCCGGGTTTTAAAAAACAGCTGTTGTTTTTGTCAAGTTCAACTGGTTTGTCATCAACTGTTACAGTCATATTTTTTAACTGTGCTGAATTTGTCTTTATAATCAGACGGCCTTTGTTAATCAAAATCGGTCTGGCAGAAACTTCAAACTGCGCGCTGTAAACTTCAGCAGGAATTCCTTTCATTGCAAGCTGATTTCTGAGGAAAACAAAATTGCGCGAATGTTCCGGGATTAAAGTCTTGTCTGCGTACGGCGTTTTCTTTATTGAATTGCCTTTTACAAGCGGAATCTGAATTGTAAGCGAAAAAAGTCCGGGGTAAACGCCTGTGTAAAGTTCCTGTCCCGTGTAATCGATTGTCTTTGCAGACGGAACAGGGCTTATGTTGTCGTAAAGCGAATAAATTATAGTGTTCGGGCATCTTGTAATTGCAGGCGGAATTTTTATGTTCAATTCTATTCCCTGAATGAAAGTCAGGTCACTCGGAAGGTTAATGCAGATGCAGTCATTTATTCCGGCAAAGACAGTTTCAGAAGAAGCGCCGTCAGTTTCTGCATTGCTTTCTGCAAGCCCTGTGTCGGCAAGATTGATGAAAACTGTTTTTTTTACGCGGAAACTTTCTGCATTCAATATAGCAAAATCAAATGCTGCTGCAAAAAAAAGCAGAAAAGCAAAAAGCGCTGTCTTTTTTAAATTCGATAAATCCATTTTCAGTTACCGTTTTATATAGGCATTGGGATCAGTCGGCTGTCCGTTCTGCCGTATTTCAAAATGTAAATGCGGACCGGTTACTTTTCCTGTCTTTCCTACAAGTCCGATTTTCTGCCCGGTTTCAACATTATCACCTGTTGACACGCAGACTTTTGAAAGATGTGCATAAATGCTTGACAGGCCGTTTGAATGTTTTATTACGATGTAGTTTCCGAACGTTGCGTCAAGGCTGACAATAGAAGTAACTTTTCCTGCTTTACAGGCATAAACGTCAGTTCCCTCAGGCGCTGCCATGTCAATTCCCTTGTGGAACTGTTTGTCGGCTCCCCCGAAAGGGCTCTGCCTGTAGCCGTAATCCGAAGAAAGCCAGTAATTGTCCAGCGGCGGCCGCATTTTTGCATCAAGAAAAAATGCCCTTGTCGTCTGGTCAAGGCGTTCTTCCGGGATATGAAAAAAATATCTTTCATCAATATTATAGCAAAAATAATTATATTCGTCCAACTTATCGGCGTATTTTTTTTGCATTAAAAGTTCAAGCTGGTTCTGAGCTTTCTGCTTTTTTATCGTTCCGTCGTCAAGAATAAAAAGTCCTGCGGCGGCCGGCAGTATGAGTTCTTTATCTTGAACAGGATAGTCGGACGACGTAATTCCGTTTATACATGCAATCGTGTCATAGGGAATGTTGCAGCGCGCAGAAATTGAAAAAAGCGTATCAGTGTCTTTTGTTTTGTATGAATAAAAATTTACGCAAAGTTCCCTGCCTGCCGCAAGGTCAATGTAAAACTGCTGAACGTCCATAGAATATTGCTGAAACATAAAGTCTTTTGATTCTAAATCAGGAATTCTCGGAATCCTGTTTTTTTCTATGTTCGGAACAAACCGTATGTTTTGTATGCTTTGATTTAAATCCTGACTGAAAAGAAACTGCCGTGAAAAAATAAAAAGCAACAGGGTGAACTTAAAAAACTTTTTCATATTTTTGTAAATATCGTCTGGTTTTAAAAATCGGTAAAATTCTGTAATTCAGTAATGGCAGAAAAAAAAGAAAAAGACTTAAGAAGTGGTTTGCACGACTTAAGCCTTTTTTTAACAGAAAGCTGTTTATGCTTCTACGATTGCCTCTGACGGGCAAGTACCTGCACATGCTCCGCAGCTGATACATTTGTCTTCATCAATAACGCGGGCATTTGCAGCTTCAGAAATAGCTCCTACAGGACATTCACCTTCGCAGCTTCCGCAGTTTGTACAAGAATCAGTAATTTTGTAAGCCATAATATACTCCTATAAAAAGTTAATGAAGAAGTGTCAACTTCTGATTTGACTTTTTATGCACATTCGCAATGAAATGAAAATGTGCAGTTGATAAGGAAGTTTGCAACGCAAACTTATGAATAAAAAATCTGACGCTGTATCAGGCAGATTTTTTATTGCATGCTCCTATAAAAAGTTAATGGGGAAAAATAAATTCCCGGCAAAACCTTTATTTAAAAAATAACATAATACAGTTCAAAAAGCAACAATAAACTTTATTTTTATTCCAAAAGCGTTTAATATATGAATAAGGCAATATTATTTGATATTTTTTTATAGAATATTAGGTCAAAATTCGAGTTTTGCAAGAATCGGATAATTTGGCAAAAACCATTG
>JBJETJ010000008.1:0-20643 GCA_051883255.1 Treponema sp. | reverse complement strand
TCAGGCAATGGTTTTTGCCAAATTATCCGATTCTTGCAAAACTCGAATTTTGACCATATATAATATTGGTACTTGATGACATTCCCGTTACTTTGACTGCATTGTATAAACGCCGTCCCAAATTTGAGGAACTCCGTTTTTAATAAAATCTTTGCAGCGCTCGATAAATGCGTTTGAAGATTCATCGGCAGGATAAAGGGAAGCCGCTTTTTGAAAATATAAAATGGCTTCTTTTAGTTCTGCGATGTCTTTTTTTACTTCGGGAGTGTCGCTTCCGTTTAAGTACAGTTCAATTCCTTTGTTAAAGATTTCTGCGGCTTCTATCTGTTCTGCAGAAAGTTCTTCTTTTAATCCGAGAATGTTGTAAATGCCGACAGGCTTTTTTACGTTTACTACGCGCACGCAGTCAAATTTTCGTGCGACGAGTTTTCCTTCGTAAGCACCGCTGTTTGCTTTTTGCCAGGTTGATTCGCTTGCAATAATCCAGGAGCCGTAAACTTTGTTTGTGCCTTCAAGACGGCTTGCAAGGTTTACGTTGTTTCCCATTATCGTGTAGTTAAGTTTTTTTTCTGTTCCCATATTGCCGACGACCATCATTCCTGTGTTAAGACCGACACGGCTGTGCAGATAGAACGGTTCGTTTGTGCGCGGATTTACAGGAAGCCTGTCTTTGTTGCGTTCGTTAAAAATTTTTTCTGCTTCAAGCATTCTGACGGCGGCAGTGCATGCGTCAAATGCGTTGTTTTCGCGCGGAACAGGTGCGCCAAAGAATGAAACGATTTCATCTCCGACGTATTTGTCTATAGTTCCGCCGTTCTGCATGATGGCATTGCTTAAATCGCCGAGGTATTCGTTAAGGATTTCTACGAGGCGTTCTGCGCCTTTTTCTTCGCCGTACTGATTGTTGATTACTTCCGTAAATCCTGAAAAAGTTTTTACGTCAGAGAAGAGGGCAGTGAGGTTTTCGCTTTTTCCGCCGAGGCTTGCAAGTTCCGGGTGCTTTACAATCTGTTCGACTACGGCAGGGGCAACGTAAGCACCAAAAGTCGTCTGCAGGAATTTTTTGTCTTTTTCGGAAGCGGTAAAACGAAGGATTGTAATTTCAAGATAACTTGTAAAGGCAATTAAAATCGGCGTAAATGACGGAACGTAAATTCCGCAGAACCTTATCAGCAAAACAGGAGTCAATGTAACGATAAGTATTACAAAGATGCCTGTTGAATTTTGAATTATGCTTTTCTTTTTTTCTGTGAGGATTATCTGTATGATTACTAAAATCGCGGTAAAGAAAATTCCGAAGAGAAAATTTACAGGCGTTACAAAATCTCTGTTTATGATTGTGTTGCAGACGTTTGCGTGCGTTCCGATGTTAGGGTAGGCGCGCTCAAAAGGGGTCGTGCCCAAGTCTGTCGTAGAACTTGCAGTGTTGCCGATAATGCAGAACGAGTTTTTGTAAGATGCAGATTTTTCGCTGAACAGGTCGCAGTAAAGGTTTGTGTCGTGCAAAAGGATTTCAAAAAGTTCGCCGACAGAACCTGCGTATTCTGCGTATTGGCGTTCGCCAAAAAGGTCGCGGTTTTCCAAAAGACATTCCTGTATTACGTCGTGTGCGTTTCCTTTGGCGTAGTTACGGGCGTTTGTAAAAAAATCATTTCGCAGTGAAAAATATTCAGCGTACATTTCTTCGGGGATTCCTGAATTGACTGCATTGCCGTTTTCGTCGTAGCCGTCGCAGATTTGAAGAAGGTAATTTTTGTAGTCAGTGATGTCGCCGTATTGCTGAAGTAAAAGCGCGGCAGTATCGGGTGAAATTATGTCTGAAAGATTTTTTTTGCGCGCGGTGTCAGAGTTTAAAATGTCGTTGAGGTTTTCTAAAAGCGCTTCGAGGACGAGGACGATGTTCTGTTCTGTCTTGTCGAGCGTGTCCATAAACAAAATGCTTTCGTGGCGGAACGAGTCCTGATATTTTTTGTGTGTCCAGTTTATAATCATTCTGCCGTATTCATCGAGCGGAATTTTTATGTCTTTTGTTTTGCCGCCCTGCGTGCAGTTTTTTAAAACGACGCTGTTTTTTTTGCGTATGATTTTTTCAGGTGCAAGTTCTTTTATGAGCGGTGCGAACACGAGCTGGCAGACAGATTTCTGGCATTCGTCCTGATATCTTAAAAGTTCGACACGGCGCCTTGTTCCGTCTGTGTCGATGATTGTATTTGTAAAGCCTGCGCCGTTTGCATGCGAAATGAATTTGTGCATTGCAGGAGAAAAGCCGATTGAAAAATCAGTTTTTGTCTGCTGGCTGTCCCAGTCGATTTTGTTAAAACCGAAGAGCGAATCTTTTTGAGTTTCGTAAATGCTTTTTCTGTTCCCTGTGACAATCGAATTTATGTCGCCTTCTGCGTTTACTAAAAAACGGTTACGGGCATAGTTAAGTTCAGCCTCTGTATAATTGATGTCAAGGTCGGCAGTGTTGATTGTAAGAAACGTGTTGCCAAAAAACTGAACTGAACGCGCAAACTCTTCGTCGCAGTCTGCAAAGTCGGACGGCGAAAGAAACTCAATATCAAAGACTGCGGTTTTTGCGCCGAGCTCTTTCATGCGGAGGAGCATATTTGCATATACGCTGCGCTTCCAGGGCCAGGCGCCGATGTTTTCAAGTGCGAGGTTGTCGGCTTCTACGAGAAGGATTTGCGGTGATTCTTTGGGCGATTTTTTTGCGGAAAGCAGAAGGTCAAAAATCCGGCTTTCAAATTTTCTGAATGTTCCGAGTGCGCTTAAAATGGTAAGTAATGAAATTGAAATTAAAACAATAAAGATGTTTTTGTTTTTTTTCACGGCAAATCGCTCCTGTATAAAAAGTCATTTATGACAATAGTTTTAAGAGTATACAAAAAAAAAATTTTACATTACAATTATAGCAGTAAGTTGCTGTTTTGAAAATGCAGGAAAGTGCAGGAAAAGACAGGAATTTATTATATTGAAAATTCCGGTTTTCTTTTACTTTGGCAACAGCATAAATATACGGGAGTTTAAAATGAAAAAAAAGTTTATTATTGCTGCATTTCTTTTTTGTGCCGTTGAGATTCTGGCAGTGTCACAGAATTTTGACAGGATTTCTCAAATCATCGAAACAAAAAAAATTACGGTTGCGCAGGCCTCGTACCTTGTTGCAAATTATCTTGGTGTCGTTGAAGAGGACGCAGACGAGCAGACGGCTTTTGAAAAACTTTTGTCGTCAGGTTATTTTTCGCCTGAACAGAAAGCGGACGAATTTATTTCGCTTCAAAATTTGTGTGCGCTGTATGCAAAGGCCGCAAACCAGAAAGGCGGTATGATGTTCACCCTTACAAAAAAATCAGGCAGATATTCTTACAGGGAATTCCGCGCAAAAGGTTACATTCCGCCTTATGCTGACCCGATGATGAAAGTGAGCGGTGCAGATGCAATCGGACTTTTAAACGCAGTAATTAAAGAATAGGTGAGCATTATGGAAAAAAGTTTTGGGATTAGTTCAAGTTTTGTGAAGGCTGATTTTTGTAAAACAGGGTTTTTGAAAAAAATCGTTTTGCCTCTGGTTTTCTGTTTTTTCTGTTTTACGGAAAATGTGTCTGCGTTTGATTTTGGCGTGCTTGCTTTTAATGATACGGAAGGCAAAGGGGTTTCAGACAATTCGTTTTATCTTGACCAGAAAGACGAAGTTTCTGCCTGGATAAAAATTCCGTTTGGCGAAAGTTTTACTCATTATCTTGCCGCAGAGTGCCTTTACCGCTTTGAGTATGACGGCTACACGGGATTTTATGGAAATTACGTTGACATTCCGCTTTTAAAATATTCGTTCGGAACTGATGCAGGGCGCGGATTTTTTGATTTGAATGTCGGTCGATTTTTTGCCGCTGACTTGACTTCGCGTATTCTTGCGCAGAATGCAGACGGCTGTTTTGCTTCGTACAAAGATGATTTTTTTACCTTGCAGGTTTATGCGTCGTACACAGGACTTTTAAACGGCAACATTACTAAAATGCTGAACGCAAAAGACTTTGATTCGATTGATTCAAAACAGGTTTATTCTCTGGCTGACAAATATCTTAATGTGATGGCGACTGTTATTTTTCCAGAACTTTTTGCAGGTCAGACTGTTGCAGTGCAGGGCATTGGTTCTTTAAGATTTGCAGAAAAATCATACAACAGGTTTTACGGAACTGTAAGCATTTCAGGCCCGATATATCAGAGCTTGATGTATGATGTCAGTGCGAGCGCAGGGGTTAAATCTTATGACGGAGAAGATGTCGTAGTTTCGCCTTTTGTAAAAGGAAGGTTGAGCTATTATTTTTCTAACTGGGCAGTAAATGTCAATGCGGTTTTTGCAGGGAAAGATTTTACAGGGATTACGAGTTTAAAAGCATATAATTCTGCGATTGAGCCTGAGTATACTGATTTTATAAAGGCAGGAATTTCTGCATCGGTAAAACCGTTTGACATTCTGCTTTTGAACGCAGGGTTTGATTCTGTTTTTGACGGCAAGAAGAATTACGGATTTAAAGGAATTCAATATAATGTCGATGCAACGTTGCAGATTGTAAGCGATGTTATGATTAGTGCCGGTTGGGTTCATTATATTGATATGAACGTTACGGAAGAAAATTACAGGGCAATATCGCTTAAGGCAAAAATTGCACTGTAGCAGGCAACGGTAGCAGCTGGCAGTAATGAAGTTTCAGTTTTTTATTTTAGGTTTTTATAGAGAGGTTTATATGAAAGAGATGAAAGAAATGAAAAAAATATTTCTGGCTTTGTTTGTTTCGTTTTTGGCGTTGAGAGTTTTTGCAATCGAAGCAAAGGTTGTGTCTGTCACGGGAAAAGTTCAGGTGCAGGTCGGCAGTGAATGGAAAAATCTGAATGTCGGTGATACGCTCAAAAAAGGCGATATGATTCAGACAGGTTTTAAATCAGAGGCTGTAATTGCGCTTACAAGCGGAAATGAAAATTCAAAGATTACTGTCAGCCAGCTTTCAAGGCTTACAGTTGAACAGCTTGCAGAAGATTCTTCAGGCGACAGGACGAGCGTTTATCTTACGACAGGTTCCGTAAAATCGGAAATCAAAAAAACGGAAGATCATCGCGCAAACTACTCTGTAAGAAGTCCTGTTGCAACGGCTTCTGTGCGCGGAACTGAACTTACAGTAACGAATTCATTTCTTTCTTCACAGATTGAAACTCATCAGGGAGTTGTCGAAACTTTTAAAACTCCTTCTGATATGAAAAATCCTGTTGTAGTTTCTGACGGCGATTCTAAAGACGAAAGCCGGCTTTTTGAAAATCAAAAGACTGTTGCCGTAACAAAAGGTCAGTCGACTTCTTTTTCAGCGGCAGGTCAGACAAGTCCGAGGGATTCTGCCGTTAACCGCACGAGCATGCTGAACAGTTCGACAGAAAGCCTGCAATTTGCAGAAGCCGTAGTAACTGCTCCTGCAGGGGAAACTTCGTATCCTGTGAGGACATCGGGCAAAGAGTACGGCAGTATTTCTGTAGAAGTAACACTTCAAGAATAAAATAAATTTAGGAGAATAATATGGCAGTAACAAATGATATTGAAAGCCTTTTACCGCATCGAAAACCTTTTTTGTTTGTCGATGAAATCGTATCTTGCGACGACAACGGAAGCGTAAGTACAAGAAAGTTTACGGAAGAAGATTTTTTCTTTAAAGGACACTTCCCTGAATACCCTGTAGTTCCGGGAGTAATCCTCGTTGAAACAATGGCACAGGCCGGCGGTGCGGCATTGAGCTATCAGAAGAAATTTCAGGAAGGAAGCCTTTTCTTCTTGGGAACTGTCAACAACGTAAAATTCCGTAATCAGGTGCGCCCGGGTGATACAGTAAGAATGGAAATTACAAACCTCCGCGTTTCTCCAAAAATGGTAAAACAGTCAGGCAAAGCCTACGTCGGTGACACCCTCTGCGCAGAAGCTGAGTGGATGTGCCTCGTCGGCGCAGCCAATTAGGCGAGCCGACGCGTTAGAAACTTCCTATCACCAACGCCCGAATGGGCGTATGTGCCTCGTCGGCAAAGCTGAATAGCGAGCCGACGCGTACAAAAAAGTCAAAAAAATATTTTACTTGCAATAGAAAAAAAGACGGCATATAATTTTATTCAGTTTAAATATGAGGAGGCTATTTTATATGGCAAACAACACACAGTTTTCTTTCGGCAGATTTCTTTTGCAGATTGCACTGGGAGCAATGCTTGTTGTCGGCGGAATCTGGGCTTTGACAGGCGGCGGAGATTTTGGCTGTGCCGCTCTGGCAACAGTTTTTAACGGCAGTGTTTTAAAAACATTGAAAATTGTTTTTGGAGTTATAGAACTTCTTGCAGGCGTTTTTCTTATCATTGAATTATTCACCGGTGATATTTTCGGAAAACTTGACAGCCTTTTGATGATTATCATCTGGATAGTCTGGATTGTCGGAATTGTTCTGGGTGACTTCCTTGGTGGAGCAGGATTATTTAAAAGCGGTTTCAGCTGGGGCTGGCTTTATTCTTTTGCTTCGCATTTAATCGTTCTTGGTGCAATGCTCTGCGTTAAAGACTAATCGCCAGAGTTTTTTCTGAAATTTAAAACTAAATGCAAAACGCGCTTTTTGTGATTTACTTCATGAAGGCGCGTTTTTTTGTTCCCTGAGGAACGTGCCGAAATTGCATAAAAATTGATTTTCCTTTATTCTTAATGCAGTTGATATGACAAAAGACGAATTATTTTTTTATACGGAATCAAAGAAAGAACTTGAATTTGTATACGACGGAAAAACATATTCAATGACTTACGGCGAAAATCCTTCCGGGCAAAGTTACATTGCGTTCGGCAGGCTTTATGAACAGGAGCGGTTTTCTTCGTTTAAAGATTTGTTTGCCCGGGCAAAAATCGGCAATTCTTATTTTAGGGAAATGCTCGATATAATAAAATTGAATTAACGTCTTGATTAAGTTCAGCGTAAAGTAAGATGACAAACTTAGAAAAATATTACAACAAATTTAATGAGGATCACCGCCTTACGACACGACACGGAATCGTGGAATTTACGACGTCGATGAAATACATTCACGACTACATTCCTGAGGGCGAGCGCGTGAAAATTCTTGATGTCGGCGCAGGCACGGGGCGTTACTCGATTCCTTTGAGCAGGGAAGGCCACAACGTTACGGCAGTTGAACTTGTAAAGCACAATCTCGATGTGCTCGAATCAAAACATGAGCACGTAAACTGCTGGCCCGGAAACGCGATGGACTTGTCGTTTTTACCTGACGATAAATTTGACATAACGCTGCTTTTTGGCCCGATGTATCATTTGATGACGAAAGACGAAAAACTGAAAGCGTTTTCAGAGGCGAAGCGCGTTACAAAAAACGGCGGACATATTTTTGCCGCTTACGTGATGAACGATTACAGCGTGATTACTTATTGTTTTAAACAGAATAAAATTAAAGAATGTGTCGCGCGCAATTCGCTGACAGAAGATTTCCACTCGATACCGACAGACGATGATTTGTACTGCTACCTTCGCCTTGAGGACATAAACGAACTGAACGAAAAGTCAGGCCTGAAGCGTGAAAAAATTATTGCTGCTGACGGCGCTGCTGACTATATCCGCCGTGAACTCAATGCGCTTGACGAAGAAAGCTTTGACTGGTTTATAAAATATCATCTTGCAAACTGCGAGCGGCCCGAACTTCTTGGTGCGAGTTCGCATGTAGTTGATATTCTCAAAAATGAAAAATAAATTTTTGAGTAACTTTTGTTACTTTGCTTTATTTTTTTATTAATGGAATTTTACGGAAATGAAAAAAAATCTTAAAGAAATCTGCTGTTCGTTTTTTTTACTTTTCAATTTTTTTAATTTATTTTCAGGCGAAAATATAAATGACTCTTCGGCGGAGGACAAAAAATATTTTTGCGAAGATTTGCTCTGCGGATATCTGGAGCACGATCTTGAACTGCAAAAACTTACGCTTGGAGTTGCAAAGTCTGAACTTAGCCTTGAGCAGACAAAAATAAATCAGGGTTTTGATATTTCGATTTCTACGGGAACGATGACTTTTTACACAGGTTCAAGTGAGGCAGGTTCGACTATAACAGTAAAGCCTTCGCTCACTGCAAAGATTCCTGCCGCAAAAAATATTTCTGCAACAGTGTCGACAGATTATCAGTATAAGACTTCGACAAAGACAAATGAATTGAAGGACACGAAGTTTTCCGTTTCGTTTGATGCGCTTTCGCAGACGGAGGCGCTTTCAAAAATCACTTTGATGAAAAGCGAGCGCGAACTTGTAGAAGCAAAACGCAAACTCCAGACTGCCGCGCTTTCTGCCGAAAAAAAATTTTACACCGAGCTTGAGGACATTCTCGTTTCGATAAATAATATTTTTACGTATTTTCAGGAAGTGTACACAGACAGGCTGAACCTTGAAAAATTAAAGGCGCAGGGGTATTCATCGTCGTCATCGACTTACAGGATTGCAGAAATGAAAGTCCTCACAGGCGAGCATGACATTGACACTGCAATTCATAATCTGAAACTTGATTTTATTGTGTTCTATCAGCATTGCGGAATCAACGTTGAATTTGAAAACGAACGGAATTTTTTGAGTTTCATTCCTGAGAATATTCCTGTCGTCGAGTCTTTGAATTTTACTGATTTTGAAAAAGATAAATATTCTGAAATTGAAAGCGCAAACTGGACTTACAAAATAAACGAGCTTACGCGAAAGGCCGACAAGTATTTTTCGCTTGGTTTTAATGCCGGCTACACGATGAAAAATTCTACGACAAAAACTGATACGGTTGACGCAGGAGTTTCGACGACGATTGCAGGAGTCGGGTTGAACTGCGGAATAAGCGTTCCTGTCGGGCTGAACGATTTTACGCCGGCGTTTACTGTTTCTGCTTCGTTGAGCCCAAATGCGTTCAGGACAAAAAACATAACGATGCAGCAATATGAACTTACCGCAAGTCAGGAGCTCCTTGACATTGCCGCCGCCGAACAGAATTACGAAACTGCGGTGATTGCCTATAATCAGTCGGCATCAAATTTAAAATGGGAAAAAGAATCTGTCGCTGAAAATTTTTCACTGTACCAGAAAACAGAGGCTGACCTTGAAAAATATTTTAAAATGGGAATCGTAACCGAGAGCGAATATCTTACTGCCAGAAACAACAGGCAGCTTTATGAAGTAAAAATAATCATCAACAGGCTTGAATATATTTTATATAACAACGATTTGAAAAGTCAGTTTGTAGATTTGTAAAAATGGATTTTGTAAAAACAGAAGATGGCTGGAGCAAAAATGAAAAAGACTAAAAAAATTATTTTTTTGAGTGCAGGCGGCGTTCTGCTTGCCATAGGAATTTTAATCTGTTCAAAATTAGTAATTTCAAAGATAAATGAAAAGCCTGTGTATTATGCAGTCCGCAAAGAAAATTATGAAAACATAATCGAGATTTCCGGTACTGTTCAGGCGGCAGAAGAACAGACATTGCAGGCGTTGAGCGACGGAACTGTGATGGGCGTTTACGTCAATGAAGGTGACTCCGTAAAAAAAGGCGACGTGATAATTCAGCTTGATGACACTGACCAGCAGTATAATCTTGCAAAACAGGATTACAATATTGCGGCGACAAAAATTACGGGTTCTGCGCGGGAAATAAAACTGATGGAAACTGAACGCCTTGCGCTTGTTCAGAAAGTTGCAGACAGAAAAGTCGTTGCAACGTTTGACGGCGTAATTGCAGAACTTGACGTTTCTGTCGGCGATTCTCTTGAAGCAAAAGATTCTGTCGGAACTCTTGTCAATGTCGACTATCTGATTGCAGAAGTTGAAATTGCAGAAACTGATGTCAGCAAACTGGAGGTAGGACAGAAAGTTGAGTTCACTTTTTCTGCGTATAAAGACAAGGCAGTCTACGGAACTGTAATCGGCTGGCCTGCAATAGGCGAGATTACTTCGCGCGGTGCGACTGTCGTAAATGCAAAAATTAAAATCGAAAACTATCCCAAAGAAATTCTGCCTAACTATTCTTTTACGGGAAAAATTCAGATTTCAGAGCCTGAAGAATATCTTGTTGTCGAGCGCTACGCAATCGGCTACGAGGACAAAAAGCCTTACGTCGTAAAAAAAGAGTCCGGCAAAAAAGTGTTTGTGAATGCAGTTCCGTTTGGGAAAACTTCCGTAAAAATTCTAGGCGGAGAAATTAAAGAAGGCGATTTGCTTGAAGAACTTACAAAGCCGAAAAAATCAGGTTCGTCTAAAAACGATTCAAAAAATAATCAGCCGATGGGAAATATGCCCGGCGGTTTTGGTCCTCCGAGAATGTAGCAGAGAGTGTGGCGGAAAATTTGGCGGAGAATGTACCGGCAAAAGTTTTTTATCGGACAAAAGCGTATGAAAATTGTAGAACTTGAAAACGTAAAAAAAATATATTCTATGGGCGACGAAAAAGTTTACGCGCTCAAAGGCATAAGTTTTGATGTCGAGCAGGGCGAGTTCATTTCGATAATGGGGCCGTCAGGTTCCGGGAAGTCAACGTGTATGAATATGATTGGCTGTCTTGATACTCCGACTGACGGCACTGTGCGGATTGACGGAATGGCGACTGACACTTTAAATGAAAAGCAGCTTGCCGTTTTAAGAAACAGGACAATCGGTTTTGTCTTTCAGCAGTATCACCTTATTCCGTCGATGACTGTAATTGAAAACGTAATGCTTCCGTTAAAATACAAGCGAGTTGAACGCTCGGCACGGATTGACCTTGCACGAAAGGCGCTTGAAAAAGTCGGATTGCAGAACCGCGAAAATCACCGCTCAAACGAATTGTCAGGCGGTCAGAAACAGCGTGTCGCAATCGCAAGGGCAATAATCACGGAACCGAAAATCATTCTTGCCGACGAACCGACCGGTGCACTTGATTCGCAGACAGGAATTCAAGTTATGGATTTGTTCCGCAAAATAAATCAGACAGGCACGACGATTATAATCGTAACGCACGATGCAAGAATCGGTGAGTCAACGGAACGCTGCATAAAAATTCTGGACGGTCAGTTATGCTAGAAGATTTTATAAACGCAATTCAAAATTTCAAGCGGAATAAAACGCGGACTTTTCTTTCTCTGCTCGGTGTCATCATCGGCGTTGCGGCAGTAATTGTAATTACGAGCATGGGCTCAAGTTCTACAAAACAGGTTCAGGATACGTTCGGCACAAACGGACTTGATGTCGTAAGTATCAGGGCCGGCTTTATGCGCCGAAGCCGGGATTCTGTTTCGCTTCAGTTTGATGAAACTTTCAGGGAAAATCTTTTTGACAATGTGAGCGGCATAAAAAACATCTGGTATAAAAACAGTTTGAGTTCGACGATTACTTACGGCGATACTTCGGCGACGACTTCCTGCACTGCGATTGAATACGGCTATCTTGAGATGTATGGAATTGAACTTGAAAAAGGCCGTTTTTTTTCTGTGACTGACAATGAGCAGGGAATGCAGCGCCTGATTATAAGTCATGATCTTGCCGACGAACTTTTCCCTGACGGAGATGCGCTTGGTCAGACTGTAATGCTTGTTGCAGAAAACGTTACGTTTGGTTTTACTGTAATCGGCATTGTAAAAGACCAGACAACAGGAATGGAAACAGGCACTGCTTTTATTCCGCGCGGATTTTATTCAAAAAAAATAACGCCGAATCCCGATGCAGAAACTGTGCTCGTTCAGGTTTCGTCTGCTGAAAAATCTACGGAAATGGTAACGGCGCTGACTTCGTATTGCAAGGAACTGACAGGTACTGATTCGGTGCGGATAACTTCGATGCAGACGATGCTTGAGCAGATGAGCGAAATTACAAATACGATGAGCGTTCTGCTTGCGGCGGTTGCGGCGATTTCTCTGTTAGTCGGCGGAATCGGAATTATGAACATTATGATTGTAACTGTTACGGAGCGCCGTGCGGAAATCGGAATACGAAAGGCGCTTGGTGCAAATCAAAAGGACATAATGCAGCAGTTTTTGATTGAATCGGCAGGGATTACGATTGTCGGCGGACTTATCGGAATTGTTTTTGGAATTCTCATAAGCCTTGCAGTTGAATACATCAGGGGAATGAGCCTTGTCGTAAGTTTTAATGCGTGCATTATTTCGTTTGGCTTTTCTGTTTTTGTCGGAATATTTTTCGGACTTAATCCTGCCTGGCGCGCGGCAAAACTTGATCCTGTCGTTGCGTTAAGTTCGTAGTCAGCGGTTTGTGGTTCGCAATTTGCGGTTTATGATTTGCAGTTCATAGTTTGCGTTTTTTATAATATGCAGAATGTTTAAATCATTCTGTTAAAAACGCAAGGACTTCTTCCGGTTTTTCTAAAATGAAATCGGCATTTGCTTTTTCAAATTCCTGACGGCTTCCGAATCCCCACAAAATGCCGAGCGCTTTTAATCCTGCGAGGTGCGCGCCTTTTATGTCATAGTTTCTGTCGCCAATCATAAGGCAGCTGTCTTTTTTGTTTTCAAGATGATTTTCTTTTAAGACGTAATTTATTACGTCGACTTTTTCGCACCTGACCTGTTCTGTTAAATCTGCGCCGCCTGTAAATGTGAAGAGCTTGAGCAAATCTTTTTTTTCAAGAATCTGTTTTGTATATACTTCGGGCTTGCTCGTCGCAATGAAAATCCGCATACCGTTTTCTCTGAGCGCTTTGATAAGTTCGACAATATGCGGATATGGCGTGCATTGATACATTCCTTCTCTGGAATAATATTCCCGGTAAACGTTTATCGCATTTTGAATTTCTGATTGCGGAAGATGAAAGATTGTCGAAAAACTTTCGTTGAGCGACGGACCTATCATTTTTCTGAACGTGTCTTCGTGATAATTTAAATTGTAATGCTCGCATACTTTCTGCATTGAATTGAAAATCCCTTCAGAAGTATCAAACAGCGTTCCGTCAAAATCAAAAAGAATGTCAGTAAAATTTTTCATAGGGGTATTATATCATAAACTGCGGACGATGTTACAGCATTGCGACTTTTAACCGCTTGCCGAATACAGAAGCAACTTTCTGCAATGTAGACAATCTTATATCTTCGGAATGATTTTCCATTCTTGAGATTACGCTTTTTTTTGTATCGAGTTTTTCTGCAAGTTCTTCCTGTGTCATTCCGTTTTCAATGCGCATTGCTTTTATCATCATTCCGATTTTAAATTCTTCGTAGCCAGAATCAAATCCTTCTGCAAACTCAGCATCATTTTCTTTTTTCTGAGAAATATAGTCATCTAAATCAAAAGTGTGTCCGTTCATCATTTGCCACCTCTCTTAATAAAATCTTTCATTCGTTCTTCGCAAATATCAAGCTCGGTTTTAGGAGTTTTCTGCGTTTTCTTTTGAAAGCCGTTTGTAAGAATTACGACATTTCCGTTGTAAAAGAATCCTAAAAGCCGGTAAATATTTCCGCCGATTTGTATTCTGACTTCATAGAAATCGGTATTTGTTATCTTCTTAAAATACGTTGCAGGAACTTTCTCAAGTTCCTGTACTGCTTTAAGAACCCATACAATTTTTTGAGCAACTTTTACAGGTTGTAAATCTATAAACTCTGCGACAGGACATTTTCCTTCTGAAGTTTTATAGAATGTCACTTTTCTGTACATATCAATATGTTAGCATATTTGCTAACATATTGTCAAACGGCGGAACAGTAGAAATTACTCCCACTTAAAAAATTTCACTGTAATGATGCTACAGACGGCTGTAATTGCAATCATTACAATGACCGGGGCGATGACGTTATCGGGTGCAAGACCGAGCACTGAATTTTTTAGGATTTTTATTCCCTGCGTTAAAGGCATTATGTCGGCGATTTTCTGGAGCGTTGCAGGCATTATTTCGTACGGCAATGTTGCGCCGGAAAAAATCAGCATCGGAAAATAAAGAAGGCTTGCAATAATTCCTGCCGTTTTTGGATTTTTTGAAACGCCTCCTGCCATCATTCCTATGCTGAACATCGTAAGCATTACTAAAAAATATCCTGCAAGGAACAGTGCAAGGCTGCCTTTCATTTTAAATCCGAAAAAGCAGAAAGCCGCGATGAACAGGCTGACTAAAGATGCAAGCGCGTAAAGTGCATACATCGAAACTTCTACGGCAAGCACAAGTGACGGACTTACAGGCGTTACCTGCCAGCGTTTTAAAATATG
Source organism: Treponema sp. (assembly GCA_051883255.1). Classification (GTDB taxonomy): domain Bacteria; phylum Spirochaetota; class Spirochaetia; order Treponematales; family Treponemataceae; genus Treponema_D. Next base: position 6,417 of record JBJETJ010000008.1, on the reverse strand, counting down.
CTTTGCGCGGTAATCGGAAATTACGAGCGGAAGTCCCATAACGCCGCCTGCACAAATTGAAATAGTGCACAGCGCACCGAACGACTGCTCCAGAAAAGTATACGGCGCTCCCTCAAACGCAGGTTTCTGTCCGAATACAAGTCCTAAAATTATGAGGACGACAAGCGGCATTATCAGCGCAAAAATCAGCATATCCATTCCGCGAAAGCTCATCTTCAATTCGTTTTTTAATAAAGTTTTGAATGTGTTAAAAGTTCTGAAAGTTTTGAAAGTCATTTTTTTTCCCCATATAATTCTGTTAAATAATTCTGCAAAAATCTGTCATTCCTCTGTGAACCAAAGGTATACGTCCTCAAATTTTTCTTTTCTGCTTTCTGCCTTTGCCTGAGCGACTGTTCCCGAAAACACTGTCTTTCCTTTTTTCAAAATCAGGATTTCATCGCAGAGTGCTTCAACTTCGTCCATAAAATGAGAAGTCAGAAGAATTGAAAGTCCGCGATTTTTCAGAGCCTCAAGAATTTTCCAGACGTCACGCCTTGAGCGCGCATCAAGACCTGTCGTAAGTTCGTCTAAAAAAACGACTTCGGGATTGGGCAGAAGGGCAAGAACTATAAAAAGGCGCTGGCGTTCTCCGCCCGACAAATCTTTTACAAAACAATCTGCCTTGTCTGCAATTCCAAAATCGGAAAGCAGCTTTTTGTAGTCCTGCGCGTTTTTATAGACACAGGCAGTGTTCTCGCACAGTTCAGAAACTTTTATCAGCTCCTGATATTTTGCTTCCTGAAACTGAACGCCTGTTTTTTCAAAAACGCTTGTCCTGTTTTTTACGGGATTTTCGCCGAGAATAAAAACTTCGCCACAGTCCATTTTCTTTGTTCCCAAAATGCACTCAAGGCTTGTGCTTTTTCCTGCCCCGTTTGCACCAAGAAGCCCGAACACGCTTCCCTTTCGGACAGTAAAACTCAAGCTGTCGACTGCAACGTGTTCGCCGTACGTTTTAGTAAGATTTTTTACAGTGATTGCATTCATCTTTTTTCACCTCGCTTTTGTAAAGAAATCTTAGCGCAGGCAAAAACTCTGGTGTTCAAGTGGAGGGTTTTAAAATTGAATTTTTTTTATGATTTTTCTTTTTCCGCTAGCGTTCGGATTTCGTTTATAAGGCAGATGACTTCGCGCGCATTTTCTTCTGCTTTTTCAAGTGAAAAGACAAGCCTGTCGCACACGGAAATAATGTCTTCGCTTTCATCGGGCGTATTCAGAACTTCAAGAATGTCAGTCCGGCTTTTGTTCATTCTGTATTCAAGGACATTCATCATCCTGAGAATTGCAGACAGCGAATAATTTGCGCACCTGAGCGAACGGATTATTTTTAGGCGGTTTATGTCGTTTGTGTCGTAAATCCTGTAACCGTTTTTCTTTCGCTTTACTTTAAGAAGTCCGTTCATCTCCCAGTTTCTGATTGTGTCAATCGTTATATTGAGAAGGTGCGCAACTTCGGAACGTTTTAAAAATGTTTTTTCACTTTCTAACGTCCCGAAGTCTTTGCTAGTTCCGCTGGAATTTGCACCGCGCTTTTTTTTTGTTCGCATTATTTTGAAAATCGGCTTTGTAAAGTTCTTCGCAGATTTCTGCCGCTTCCTTTGCGTTCTGTTTTTCGCGCCCTGCAATAAAAATGTATTCCTCTGCAAGGTGAACTGCCTCGTCAAACTTACATTGCGCGGAAAGTTTTACGACATTTACGATGCGGCTTCTTAGCCCTGCCTGCATAACTTCTATTTGAAAAGCTTTTCTGAGGAGCGCAATCTGCTTTAAGTGAATGTCAGTAAAAATGCGGTAGCCGTTTGGTTTTCGCAAAGGCTTTTGAATAAGTCCCCATTCTTCGTATTTTCTTACTGTGTTGGGGTGAAGTCCTGCGTTTTTTGCAATCTGGCTTGTCGTGTATGTTCTGTTCATTCTAAAAAAAACTTTGATGAAATTTATTTTGTAATCTGTTCGACAAGTGCGAGAAAATTTTTTTCTTTGAGGACTGCAATTCCCTGCAGTTCATCGCCGAGCAGAATCAGGTTGTCGCCCGGATTTATGTCAAAGACTTTGCGCGCTTTTGCAGGAAGAGTAATCTGACCTTTTTCGCCGACAGTTACGACACCGAACGCGTATTTTCCTTTGGGCGGAATTCCGGGCGAATGCGGAGTGATTTCATAATTGACAAGGTCGTCAATGCTGACGTCAAAAAGTTCTGCAATGGTTTTTGTCTTTTCTATGTCGGGCAGGGATTCGCCTGTTTCCCATTTTGAAACTGTCTGCCTTGAAACATTCAGTTTTTCTGCGAGTTCTTCCTGTGAGATGTTTTTGAGTTTGCGCAAGTGAATTAGATTTTCGCTGAACATATTTTTCTGCCTTTGTTTATTTGTTTAATCATTTAATCGTATAATCGTTTCATCGTTTTATTATTTAATCTTGCCGTCTTGATTAAATTCAATTCATTCTGAATTCAATTTACGCAGATTTTTTTTCTTTTTTTATTCCGAGTACGCACCATCTTAAAAACGGAATGTTGGAAATAATTACGTTCAAAATCCAGCTGCCCAAAAATGCGGCAACCGTAACTGCAAGGTAAGACGGCAGTGCAGGAACTGTCGTATAACGATTTAAAAAATATGCGGCGGCTGACAGCGGAAGATAATGAAAAACGTAGAGCGCAAAACTGTGCGTTCTCATATAATGGAAAAACGAGTTTGTTTTGTTCAGCCAGCGCTTTGCGCCACCTAAGATTGCAAGGCACGAAAACCACATAAACGCGGTTGCAGTCAGATTGTTTACGACAGGCGGTTCGACGTAATTCTGCCCGAAATAAAAGTAAACGTACAGAGCGCCGAGAATTACTGCAATGCTTGCAAACGGAATAAAAAATCTGCTGACTTTTTCAATTACGCAATCGTGCGAAAAAACAAAGTAGCCCGTAAAAAATGCAAAGCCGTAAATCCCGAAACGATAGACGACGATTACAGGCGTGTTCAGAATGTGTGAAGCGCCGTACGATATGATTCCGAGAAGGAGAACGACGGCGATGTTTGATTTTCCGCAGAAATTGTAGAACCTGTCGTTTTTGTCAATGCGCCGCACGACAAGAAGCAGCACCGAAAAAATCCAGAGCATTTGAATGAACCAGAGTACGCCCGTTCCCGAAAATGCCATTATCGGATAGAACGCAAGCTTCGGAAAATCCTTCGGGAAATTTGCAAAGGCGTTGCTGATTGCCATATTAAAATATCCCTGAATCCACTGGAATACAAAAAGCGCAAGTGTCGAAGGAACTAAAAGTTTTCGTGTCCGCGATTTTAAAAATTCTTTTCCGCTGTGGCTTTCAAGAAATGCGCGCGAACTTATGCCTGCAACGATAAATAAAATTACCATAAACCATGGATACAAAATGTACTGTACTGCGTCCTGCGCCTGAAACTCAGAAAAAGGCCCTATGACGCCTGTCGTGCAGATTCCGTTGTAAATGTAAATTATGTGATAAATTACGACAAGAAAAACCGTAATCCATCGGATGTTGTCAACGTAATGTTTTCTCATATTTTCCCTACCTTTGCAATTTTTTTTAACATTCCGTAACAGTGTAGCAGTAAAACCCGCAAAATTCCAGCAATTTGTTTTTACATAAAGCTGCGTTGGTTGTTAAAAAAAGTGGAACATTATAGGGTCTGCGTGATTTTATTGTTCTGCTTTATAAACAAAATTATAACCACAATAAAAATCAGTTTTATAAAATACATTTCTATCAGAATAAGAATGATTAACAACTATATTATTATCTTCTTCCGTGTCCTCCGTGCTCCTTTGCTTCTCTTATTTTCTCAACCAGCTTAATGGCTGGTTATTACAATCACTAACTATGGAATAGATTTTATGAAAAATAGAATTCTTTTATAAGCCAAACTAAAATACCTAGAGAAATTCCTTCCCAAAAAATCAAAAAAAACTTCAAGGAAGGAATTAAATTAGAAAAAAAATACGCTTAGTTAATCAGTGATTACCTAGAAGTCATAATGCAGTTTATACATGTATCTTTATATTTTGTTCCCTTATAAACATCTAGTATTTCTACAACGATAGAACCTTTTGCATAATCAGGCAATATAAAACATTGAGGATCAGGATAATCATTCAGATTAATATCGAAAAAAAGGTCAGTTTCCGTAAAATAAAATCTTAGTAGCTTTGGTCTTGAATTTTCTAAATAAAGCTCAGGATGTGAATAGGAAACAAAACCTGAAAAGATTACAAATATCTGGCTGTAACTATCAATTTGAAGTTTTGTTCCAATCCCATATTCAAATTCACCTTCTACCCAAGGTTCTTCTAAGTTTAAATTCCCTAGATTACTGACAAAATAAACAGTACCATTTTCATTTAATTCAGAATCGGATTTCACATCAGTTAATAAAAAAGTAGTTTCACAGGGAAGCGTATTATAACCTATAAAAAAAGGTTCTTTATTTTTGTCGTCATATAAAACAATGAGCTCATCTGAAGATAAATAAAGAAATCGTTTGTTGAAAAGTCCGCGTTCAATAATCAAAAAGTTTATATTGTCCTTATTTTCGATTTTGTATGAAAATACATTATTCCACACATCATTTTTTTGATTTGTTTCTTTCAAATCAAAATCAATAAATTCGATACTGTCATCAGCGATTTTTACACATTGAAAAATCATGTTCCCATGATATAATTTTGTTTTATTAGCAAAACAACAAAAACACTGTATTAAAAAGATAATAATTAAAATCTTTTTCATTTAGCTTACTCCATTGATTCTTTATCAATCATAGACCAATTCTTATATACAGGGTTAATAATTACTGTGATATTATCTCCAGTAGAATTATTTTTGTTATAAGGGTTACTAGTCTTAAAACCTAGCATATCAAGAATTAAAATCATTGCCTCAAAATCTTCTAGTCTTAGAATTTGACATCCTCCACTAAAAGGTCTAGACCAAGTTAGTCGTTTTCCAAGTCCTGTAAAGGCATTGGGATGTATTAAATAGGAATCTTTTAAGCAAATTGCCCTGTTATATGAATTTGATTTAGTCCAAAGTTCAGCTATATATTTTCCTGTTGGTAATGTATCCCCTTTCCCTTCATTCACAAATTCTTCAAAATCAGCAGTGGATTGAACAGGACAAGAGAAGATAGTATTCCCATTATAATTAATGAGTAGTGTCGATTGATAATACTTCCCATTTTTTCCATTATCATCTTTGCTTCTATTAATTTCGATAATAGTGTTTTGTTTTACATATCTTGCGAAAGTCGGATTAGAATTAATCCAATAAGCCATTTTATTGATAGTAACTTGATTTTGAGAATTCTCTCTCATCTTTAATTGACATTCAAAAGGTAATCCTTTTTCTCCATCCGGATCAAGATACTTAATAGGATTGGAAAAACTATAGTGGTATAAATTAGTATTGATGTGATTAAAAATACCGCCTATACCCGGTAGATTCTGATTATATCTCTTTGCCTCCTCGTTTATTGGTGCATTCGGTATGTACTCACTCAATGCCGGATCAGTACTCAGCCACCTTGAATACTTCGAGTCTAAATAACGTGCACCGTAATAGTAAAGTCCTGTTTCTTCATCAATCTCTTTTCCTGTAAATCGGTACGGCAAGAATTCCAAACCTGTGTTCTGTGTCTTTTCTACCCAGGTTTCGCCGTAAGGAGTGTATTCTATGCGCTGATACTCGTCTCCCTTGTAGTCTGAGATAAGCGAAGCAGAGCCAAGATGGTCACTGTGGTAGAAATACTGCTTGTAGTATTCTTCTTGATAAGTCGGATTCTCGCCACTGTTAAGTTTTGTAACAATGCGAGTCTCACCAAGATAGATATTCTTTGCGGTTTGTCCGCCGTAAACAGAATTACCCGAATCAGTGTGGAGCGTCCACATCTTATTAAAATAAAGCGTTTCCGAATTCTGCGTGTACTTATTGCTCCTCTGCCCGTCCTGTCCGTAGACATAGGCGGTATTATAGTTTGCATCAACTGAGCTTACAAGCTGATTTTTCTCATTCCATGCGTATGTCCTGCAATACCTTGTTCCTTTAATTCCGCTGCTTGAGTTATCTTCCTTGAACAGGCCCCAGCCATAGTCAGTGGAGTAAACATCCTCCGTTTCCTGCGTAATTTTGTGGTAAGAGACATCTTCTCCATTGCTTTCAAAGCTGCCGTCCTGTTCGCCCGTAATATTTCCGTTTGCATCATACTTATAATAGCGGTCGCCGGCACGTACGAGCCTGTGCGCGAAATTTTCGTCATAGACATAATTAAAGTTATAGTTTAAGTTATCGCCGATTGATTTCTGCGGTGTTACGCTCTCCGTGCTGACTTTTGAAGTCATGTTGCC
>JBJETJ010000007.1:0-74838 GCA_051883255.1 Treponema sp. | reverse complement strand
ATTTTACAGGGAATGCCTTTTTTTGTAAATTTATCTAAAACTCGAAATTTGACCTCATAATATAAAAATTTACTGTACAGTAAATTTTGTGTCAAGTATTACGCCGCAAATACTCCCTGCCTTAACAGTGCGTCAAATGAGCTTGAACCGTTATTCTGCCGGAAGCAGAATTCATTTACATATTCCTGCAAGTATTTTACAGAAACGTGATGATAAATTCCGAGAATTCCACGCTTCAGCAATGCCCAGAATGATTCAATTCCGTTTGTATGAAGTCCGTTGCCGAGGCTGTAAATGCTTTCTGAATGATTTACGCTGATTCTGTAGTAGTTGTTTTTATTTGTGTTTTTATGGTTCATAAAATTGTAGCCTGTAAAATCATCGGTCAGAACCGTTGCGTCTTTTTTGCATACGCTGTCAAGAATATTGAAAAGCTGCTTGCCTGTAAGTTTCTTTCCTTCTGCGTTCGGAAGTGCTACCCTTGCAAATACGTGGCTTGAGCTTCTTTCTTTTACGCCTACGACAGGAGTTTTTTTAGTTCCACGTCCACGCTTTAAAGGTTCTGTTTCGCCGTTCATTTTTCTAGGTTTTCCGCCGATGTATGTTTCGTCAATTTCTACCATTGCTTCAAATGCCTTTGTCATATCGGTGTTTCCCATTGCAGAGCGTATCTGTTTGAGCATTCTCCACGCTGTTTTATAAGTTACGCCGATTTCACGCTGTAACTGCAATCCGGAAATTCCTTTCTTTGAGTTCAAGAACAAGTGGATTGCATAGAACCATTTTCTAAGGTCTGTTGATGATTTTTCAAATATTGTGTTTTTGAAAATCGAAAAATGATTGTCGCAGTTTGCACAGATAAAAAGTTTTGGAGCGTCCTTGCGGCGGTATACTTTTGTGATTTTTCCGCAGTGAGGGCAGACAACCGTTTCTCCGTATCTTATGTTTATGAAGTAATCCATTACCGCTTCTTCTGTTGAAAACTTATTCATAAATTGAAAGAATGTCATTTTCTGCCTCCTGTTGTATATAATATATAACGTTATATATTATAAGTCAAGAGAAACGGTGCAGAAAATGTCAAAATATGATATTATTTATTGCGTATGAGGGGATAATTCCGTAAAAATTTAATTATGTAAATAGCAGTCAGACATAGCTCATCTGCATTTCCATATTGCTTAAAGCGCATTTTATGTTGTCTTCTGACATCTTCCATTTTTCATTCATTACTCTTGAAATTGCAATCCTGCCTAATTGATATGGCGTATATCTTTTTAAAAGCTGCGGATAACTCTGCTCGGATAAAAATATAATGTGAATTTCATTTTCTGCTTCAGCCCAGGCATAAAAATCAAGCGTTTCTTCATCAGTTGCATTTTTCGGACGAGGCGTATCACTGTCAAGTTTTATGTTTACAGGTTTTGCCCTTTCAAAACCTTCAAGACGTTCACACCTCAAGAATGTAAGGGTTTCAAAATCAGTAATTTCATCATCTTCAAATCTAAACATATTTTTCTCCTCGTAAAACCCATGGAAACCTGTTTTATCTGTCAGACGGATTTTTCTTACTAAATGCTTCTTCAAAATCTCTTCTGTACATCATGTAAACAGCTTCCGTTACAAGTTTATTTACACTGACATTATTTTGCTTTGCCAGCTTTTTTAAGACTTCCAGATACTGTGGCGTTACATTTATGGAAAAAGTTTTATATACGGTTTTTTCGTCATCAGGTATTTTTTTTCGTCCTCCTCCGTGATAGCCGTAACCGTGATATTTTTTTTCCTTCTTTTCCATACAGTTAATATATCCTGCTATTTGTAAAAAGTAAACTACTTTTAACAAATAAAAAAAGATTTTTTTATATATTTCCCTCTATTCTGCCAGACATAATACGGGCAAAACTTAAATTCAGCCAGCTTTAATAATCCATTCCACTCATTAAGTCGCTCAAAATAAACTTGACTATCATTCAAAAAGACAATATGATTTTGTTGGTTGGGTGTAGAGATGGCACGTGTTGTATCCTGCCCAACTTTATGCTCGGAATTTTTTTCCGAGCTTGTTTTTTGTAGATAAATTGGTTCTTCATTAAGCATTTCAAGAATAATGTTTAATTCTTCAATATCTGCCAACATTTCATCAAATTTTTCTTTATCAGGTTCAATATCCCTTTTTCCGGTATCCTGTTTTCTGACATATTAAGGCTTTTGAATATATCTGTTCCGCCAGCAACGTTTTTTTCAAAATGCTTTTTAATTTTTTCCAGATTATCTTTTCCGATTTTATCTTCATATTTTAAGACAGGCTGATTTTTTTGTATGCTTGTTGACTTTTCTTTGTTTTGTGCTATATTTGAATTAACCGTTGTAGGAGATGGTCGCAAACGAGTAGCGGGCTGTCCTTTGGGAAACCGAAGGTCAGATATTGTGGGTGCAACTCCCACCCCTACAACGATATTCTCTTTTTCAGAAATGCTATTTTGTCTGCCAACTTTTCCAATTGTAACAAGATAATTTCCCAGTTTATCTTTATTGAATACAATTTTATTGATTTTTTTTATATCATTTTTATCATCAAAAAGAATCTGAAAGTTTTTCACTCGTTTATCTACAAGAGCAAACATTGCATCACGCATAACTTTTGGAATCATACGATATTCTTCTGTATCTAATGCCTGTCCATAACTTCCTTTTCTATCAGGACGGATATGAGTTGCGCTTTTTTTCATAATGAATGCAGAATCTTTTTTAAGTCCAAGTTTTTCAGCAAGCTCTGAATTTATATTTGGCAGACGGATCGTATTCGGAATGTTTTTATAATCATTCAAGATGATGGAATCAACAATATCAGAAAAATCTTCATCAGAAATTATTTCAAGATTCTTTACATCTTCTTCTTTCAGCGTATGATAAGTTTTTAATTCCGTCATATTTTTTTCTTTTGATGTTTCGAACGCAATGTTTCGATGTTGGTTTTTTTGTGCCTGCTGGCTATTGACAAGTTCGGATTTTGATAGTATCTTATTGTTATCCGATTGGAGAACCTCAATAGGGAAGTATACCCTTGCGATTGTACCCCAATCGGTTATTTTTTTGTCATCGACATATCTGCAAAGTCCGTCATTAGCCCATTTTTGAATTAAATCAATACCATTTTTTGCAATAACAGTTCTGTCATGAACACTGCGAATGTCTTGTACCTCAACAGAAATATTTGAGTCTTTAAGTTTAACATCTGAGTTTACATTTACGGCTAAAGCAAGGGGTTTTTCATCTTTGAAAATATCTGTGAGCACAAGTTTAGACTCAACCTTGTTTTCTGTCGCTTTTTTGTCAGAATCAAAAATCAGAACCGGATTATAAATGTGTGCAAGCGTTTCATAGATTTCTTTTTGTGAAAGCCCGTGAGTTTCCACAGCCTTTTTAACAACAGAAACAGGAACAGTCACATCTGTTAAGTCGCTTCCTGTTTTTTGCAAAACAAGAGGTGTTTTTCCAACAATAAAGCGGTCATTTACTGGACGTTTTCCATTTTCAAAGTAATCATCAAGTGCTATTCTAAGCACATGGAGTGTTTTTGAATGTTCAAAGGTAAATTCTTCTACCAGTTTATTGTCTGAAGCAGTTATACCATCCCATTTTTTGTGATAGTCTTCCACTGATAAAGAAGACAGTGGCTGTTTTAATGCTTCAATAGATTTTTCTGCTTCTGGTTTTGGTTTTGTTTTCATCTTTTCTTCCTCTCCTGACTGCCTGTTTCAGTAATCCATTCCGCTGTCATCAGTGTAAGCAGGATATTCTTTATCAGGTTCAATATCCCTTTTTCCGGCATCCTGGTTTCTGTCATTCTGATTCTGACGTTTTATAAAGTCATTTTTGCTTTCAACTTTTATTCCGCAAGTGTCAAAAAAATCTTTTTCAAGCTTTGCTGAATATTTTTTATCAAGCTTGTCAAAACCGAAAGCTTTTTCCACATCAGAAGCGACTTCTTTTACGGTCCTGGCTTCTGAAATATTCAGCCTTTTGAATTTCTCTGTTCCATCAGGAATATTTTTTTCAAAATGCGTTTTTATTTTTTCAAGGTTATCTTTTCCGATTTTATCCTCATATTTTAAGACAGGCTGATTTTTTTGTACCTGCTGGCTATTGACAAGTTCGGATTTTGTTAGTATCTTATTGTTATCCGATTGGATTAGCTCAATAGGGAAGTATACCCTTGCGAGACTACTCCAATCGGTTATTTTTTTGTCATCGACATATCTGCAAAGTCCGTCATTAGCCCATTTTTGAATTAAATCAATACCATTTTTTGCAACAACATTTCTGTCATGGATGCTACGAATATTCTGAACTTCAATTTGTTTTCGGTGTCCATTTTCTTGATTTATTTCCAGCTTTCTTTCATTTACGAACAGGTCTTTCATCGGCATTGAAAGAAATTCCTTTAAATCATCATTGCGAAGTTTTAAAGCCGGAGCTACTTTATCAAATTCCTGAAATCCAATTTCTGATGCAATGTAATCCCATGTTTCTTTATCCCAGTCAATCATTTCCGCCTGTTTTAAGTCACCGTCTTTTTCAAGAACTTTCTGCAAAACGGCATCGGCAATCTTTCCGCAGATTCTGGCATGACATTCACTCAAGACAAGGTCTTCATTATCTTTAATGTCTGCATAGTTTTCATCGTTTAGAACATCATTCCAAAGAGATGTATTTTTGAAAAGATTTAAGCCCTTCTCCCAGAGTTCTGGATTTGTCCGCTGTGTATAATTATCCCAAAGATGTGTATATTCGTGAACGGCCGCATTTGAGTTCACAACATCAGGATTAAGGTAGATTTTTCTTCGTAAGTAAAACCGTAAGTTATGCCGTCAGAAAGAAGCATATTCCTGATACTTGATTTTTCTTCTGTTTGTGGTATATTTGAATTGTCGTTTAATGTAGAGATGCCTGCTGCGGGGTCGGACAATCCTTGTTCGGCGGTTGAGGAAGTGTGGCGAACTTCAACGGCATTCAACTCCTGCTCTCTTGCAGGAGTTATTTTTCAAATCTACTTGGAATTCCTTTTCTAAAGAACGTTGAATCATAAAAAACAAGTTTATTGTTTTTTTGTTCAACAACAACAAAGTCGTTGAGTCTTCCTTCTTGTTTAACAAACACAACAGTGTTGTTTTCAGGGTCTTTGTAAATATCATCATAATTGTCGAGAACATTTTTAGAAACAAAATCTATCGCATCTATAAGATTCTTCTGCTTATTCTGTTCAATAGAAATATTTCTTTCCAAGAAAGCCTTTAAGTTTTCTTTGTAAGTAAAGCCGTAAGTTATGCCATCAGGAAGAAACATATTCCTGATACTTGACTTTTCTTCGTTTTGTGATATATTTAAATCATAAGTTCCATTGTCAGTGATCCGCTGCCCAAGGAATTGGACCTTGGATTCAAGTTCACCATTGGAACTTTTATTTTTTTCACTTGCATTTAAGTGTACAATATCAGGATTAAGGTAGATTTTTTCTTCGTAAGTAAAACCGTAAGGTATGGCGTCAGGAAGAATCGTATTCCGGATACTTGACTTTTCTTCGTTTTGTGATATATTCAAATCATAAGTTCCATTGTCAGTGGACCTCTGCCTCAGGAATTGTACCTGAGTAAAACGTTCACCATTGGAGCTTTTATTTTTTTCACCTGCATTTTCCAGAACCATCTTTTGAATATTATTTTTTCTTGAATCAGCAGAAAGAATTCTTGACTTCTCAAAAACTACCTAATATACTTGAGGCAGTTTCCAAGCAGTGTTCGTGCAGGGGACTCTGTACGACCTGACTGCTCACGTCAGCGACATTCATTCGCTGTTGGGCAATCAGGGCTTGGGTTTGAGACCTCTGCGTCAAGAATTGGACTTGACTTCTACGTTTCCAGTCTAGTCTTTTTCATCTGCATTTTTCACCACATCTTTTGAATATTCTTCTTCTGAATCAACAGAAAGATTTCTTGACTTCTCCAAAACTATCTAATATACTTGAAACAGTTTCCAAGCAGTGTTCGTGCAGGGGACTCTGTACGACCTGACTGCTCACCTCAGCGACATTCATTCGCTGTTGGGCAATCAGGGCTTGGGTTTGGGAACCTCTGCGTCAAGAATTGGACTTGACTGCTACGTTCCCAATCTATTTTTTTCATCTGCATTTTTCAGCACATCTTTTGAATATTCTTCTTCTTGAATCAGCAGAAAGAAAGTTGACAACTCGTTCTTTTGAAAGTATATTTGAATCAAGAGAAGTAATAACAGCTCCCACTTGGCTGCGGAAGTAAGAGTAGCCATTTGAATTGCTATAATTGGCGATAACCGTCTTTATAGTTTCTGTAGCTTCTCTATTTTTTTGTTCATTTTCAGAACTATCTTTTGAATATTATTTTTTCTTGAATCAGCAGAAAGAATTCTTGACTTCTCAAAAACTACCTAATATACTTGAGGCAGTTTCCAAGCAGTGTTCGTGCAGGGGACTCTGTACGACCTGACTGTTCACGTCAGCGACATTGATTCGCTGTTGGGCAATCAGGGCTTGGAGATTTTCTCAGTATTTTATTGCTATCCGATTGGAGAACCTCTATAGGGAAGTATACCCTTGTGACCGTACTCCAGCCGGATATTTTTTTATCAGTTTTTTTTCCGTAGTTGTGATATATTTGTTTGTGGAGGAATGACGTATTCATTCTCTCTGTTCGGGCTGACCACCGACTGCAAAAGTTTACCTTTTGTATGCTGCTCAGCCAAGAGCCTGACCTTTGCAGCTGCAAATAATAGCTGGTCAGGCTTTTTTATTTTATTCACATCATGACAAACTCAAGCCAGCTGCGTCTTTACAAAAGCCGCCCAGACCTTATCTGCCTTTGCAATATGAGTTAAAATCCAGTTTGAAATGAATTCATAAAATTTTGAACCTGCGGCAACATCATCAGTTGACAATTTGTTTACCTGATATTCAACTTCACGCACAAAACTGTCATGGGCTGTTTTATGAATTGCAGAACCTGCATAATTATATTTCTGCATAAACTGTTCTTCACTTGAAAAATGATAAACAGTATAGTCAGTTATTTTTTTCAGAACTGACCCCATTTCCTGTTTGTATTTATCAGGAGAAACTGATGCAATATCATAAAGTTCATTGGCGATTTCAATTAACTTTTTATGCTGACTGTCAATCTCAGGAATGTCCAGAAGATATTTATCATCCCACACCACACGTTCTGCCATAAATGCCTCCAATAAAAACGCAGCTGCCGCAACTCTCCTTTATATACAGTCAATCTAATTGCAATTCATCGAAAAGTCAATTAAAAAAATATCGGTAAATTTTCCTGCATTTATTTTAAAAATTTATTTCAATCTTACTATTTTTCTTCCTGAATGACATACAGCGGACGGCGTTTTACTTCTGTGTAGATTTTTGATATGTACAGTCCAAGTATACCCGTGCTGAACAGTTGAATTCCGCCTGTAAACAGTATTATGCAGACAAGACTTGCCCAGCCTTGAACCGGGTCGCCGAACACAATCCGCCTGACAACGATAAAAAGAATAAGGGCAAGCGCCACAAAGACAGAAACAACACCTGCGACGGCAGAAAAAGCCAGAGGTTTGGTAGAAAAGCCGATGATGCCGTCAATCGAATACAAAAACAATTTCCAGAAAGACCATTTCGTCTTGCCTGCAACGCGTTCTATATTTTCATACGGAAACCACTTTGTCTTAAACCCGACCCAAGGAAAAATTCCTTTTGTAAACCGGTTGCGCTCAGAAAGCGAAAGAACTGCATCTTTGTATTTTTTTGTCATCAGCCTGAAATCCCTCGCGCCGTCAACCACAGGAACATCGCTGAGTTTGCCCATAATTTTATAAAACCTGCGCGCAAAAAATGAACGCAATACAGGCTCATTTTTTCTTGTAGTACGGCAGGTCGCAGCACAGTCATAACCTTCTTTTTGAATTGCCGCAAGCATTTTCGGCAAAAGCGACGGCGGATCCTGCAAATCAGCGTCCATGACTGCAATAAACTGCCCCTTTGCTTTTTCAAGACCGGCATATAAGGCAGCCTCTTTTCCAAAATTTCTGCTGAAACTTATAAAATGTACGCAGGCATCTTTTTTTGCCAGTTTACGAAGAACGTCAAGCGTACTGTCTGTCGAACCGTCGTCAACAAAAATAAATTCCGTTTCTTTTGAAAGTTTCATTTTCTGTATTACAATTTTTGTCTGTTCAAGGAATTTAGGAACGGACTCTTCTTCGTTCAGGCAGGGAACAACAATAGACATTTTTACAGTTGATTTAGTCAAAACATCTCACCCGGAAAAAGCCGTCAGAAAAAATTATTTTTCAAACCGGCTTTTTAATAAATAAGCTTGCAACGCAAACTGCTGAATAAAATTTTAATGCCGTTTCATAAAAATGTAAAACAGCATATATCTCTTCAATTAATATGTAATTTAACATATTGAAAGCAAGTATATATGTAAATCCAGATAATTTCAACATTTTATTATGTAATTTTAGATATTCTGTTTTTATGGGATTTAAAGAAAACTTGAAGTCAGAACTTGATTATCAAGGAATGTTGGTAAAAGAACTTTCTCTTAAAAGCGGAATAAAAAAACAGACTTTAGACAATTACCTCAGCACTCACAATTCAGTTCCAAATGCAGAAATTGCCGTAAAAATTGCAAAAGCCCTCGGAACTACCGTCGAATACCTTATAACAGGCGAAAATTCCGAAAACTCAGGCGAGTCCTCATCAGAAGAAATAAAACACCTTGTTTCATCTTTTAAAAAACTTTCTCCTGAAAAACGCGCACTCGTAATCAATCTGCTCAATTTTCTTTAATTTTTTTAACCACCTCCCAACTCTCCCACCCCCAACCTATTTAGAAAAATTTAAAAATAGTTCTTGACAAACAAATCTTCTCATCGTATATTCTATTTAGATATATATCTAAATACTTTTCACTTCCACTACACTTCAACGGAGGAAAAACAGCGGAACGATATGGCTTTTCAAGACACTTTTAAGGCTCTTTCCGACCCTGCAAGGCGCGAGATTCTTACAATCCTAAAGGCGGGGAAAAAATCGGCAGGAGAAATCGGCGAACAGTTTAATATGACCGGCGCTACAATTTCGTATCACCTTTCAATCTTAAAAAAAGCCGGTTTAATCGTAGAAACAAAGTTCAAGAATTTCATTTACTATGAACTTAACACAAGCGTTTTTGAGGAAATCATGCTCTGGTTTTCTCAATTCAACAAAACAGATTTTGAAACAACAGAATCGGGAGAAAAAAAATGAACACAACAGAAACAGAAACAAAAGCAAAAATTTTTGACAGAACTTTTTTTATCACCACCATTGCGTGCATAATTCCTGCACTTTTCGGAATTGCAGTTTACAACAGGCTTCCTGAACAGATTGCAATCCACTGGAATTTTTCAGGAGAAGCCGACAACTTTGCGCATAAAGCAGTCAGCGTATTCGGCCTTCCGTTACTATGCGCCGTGCTGAACGCAGTCCTTCACATCACGACAAACTTTCAGCGCAAAAAAACAGGCGAAGAAAAAGAAGGCAGGCTCGAAGCAGTTTCAAAATGGATATGCGTTGCAGTAAGTTTTTTTGCAAGTTCAGTTACATATCTTTACGCGCTGAACTGCAAATTCGACATCGTAAAAATCGTACTGATTTTCTGTTCGCTCGTTTTCATTATTTTAGGAAACTATATGCCAAAAGCAGACTACCGCATGAAACATTCTGAACTTATAGAAGAAGAGAAAATTCCTGTCATAAAACGCATAACAGGCTTTGCAATGTTCATCATCGGAATTGCGGTTTTTGCGACGAGCTTTTTTCCGTTCGGGAAATACGTATTCATTGCGGCGATTGCATTTTTCATCGTGCTGAATGTCGTCCTTATGATAATTTTCAGAAAGAAATCAAAGGAACATTAAAAAGAAGAACTTTAAACGCACGCTTTCAAATCATAAAAAAAGCACCTTCCGCAGCTGATGTTTTCCTTTCAGTTTCAGAAGGTGCATTTTAATTTCACTTTAATTTTTATCAAGTCGTGTTACGGCTTTTTTATTTCCCCTGCGGATATGCCATATCTTCCGGTTTGAACACTTCGTCAAATTTTTCTGCCGTCAAAAAGCCGAGCCCTACGCATGCTTCTTTTAACGAAATGTTTTCATCAAATGCCTTGTGCGCAGTTTTTGCCGCATTTTCATAACCGATGTACGGATTCAATGCAGTAACAAGCATTAACGAATTATAAAGGTTGTGGTGCATTTTTTCCTTGTTTGCCGTAATTCCCACAGCGCAGTTTTTGTTAAAACTCATCATGCTTTCTGCAAGAAGGCGCGCAGACTGAATAAAGTTATATGCGATTACAGGCATAAATACGTTCAGTTCAAAGTTGCCCTGACTTGCGGCAAAACCAACGGCTGCATCATTTCCCATAACCTGAACGGCAACCATCGTAACGGCTTCGCACTGTGTAGGATTTACTTTTCCCGGCATAATCGAAGAACCCGGTTCATTTTCAGGAATGTGAATTTCGCCAAGACCGTCGCGCGGACCTGAAGCAAGCCAGCGTACGTCATTTGCAATTTTCATCATATCGCAAGCGAGCGCCTTGATTGCACCGTGGGCAAAAACAAGTTCATCTTTTGAAGTAAGCGCATGGAATTTATTAGGAGCCGTAATAAAATCTTTTCCCGTCAGTTTTGAAACTGCTTCTGCAACTTTTGAATCAAATCCTTTCGGCGCGTTAAGTCCTGTTCCTACGGCAGTTCCGCCTAAGGCAAGCTGCTTCAAATACGGAAGGCTTGAAACAAGCATTTCCCTGTCACGTTCAAGAGAAGTACGCCAGCCCGAAATTTCCTGATCAAACGAAATAGGAACTGCGTCCTGAAGATGAGTACGTCCTGATTTTACGATTCCTTCGTTTTCTTTTTCAAGGCGCTTGAAAGTTGCCGTGAGCGTATCGATTGCAGGAAGAAGTTTGTCCTCGATTACGCAGACTGCACTGATATGAAGTGCCGTCGGGAACGTATCGTTTGATGACTGGCTCATATTGATGTCGTCGTTCGGGTGGCAGATTTTTTTGCCTGCAATTTCATTTGCGCGGTTTGCAATTACTTCGTTTGCGTTCATATTGCTCTGAGTACCAGAACCTGTCTGCCATACGACAAGCGGGAAATGGTCGTTTAATGAACCAGAAATTACTTCGTCGCATGCTTTTGAAATTGCATCAAGTTTTTCATTCGTCATTTTTTCAGGCTTGAGGGAATTGTTTGCAATCGCAGCGGCCTTTTTAAGGTAACCAAACGCTTTTGTAATTTCGCGCGGCATTGTTTCAAGACCTACGCCGATTTCAAAATTCTCGTGACTGCGTTCTGTCTGTGCTCCCCAGTATTTATCTGCAGGAACTTTTACTTCGCCCATTGAGTCGTGTTCAATTTTATATTCCATAATATTTTCCTTAAAATTATTAATTAAAAATCTTTAAAAATTAAAAAAAATCCACAAAGCCAGAACTCTGTGGATTGTAAGTTTTTCCAGACTAGAACTTAATCTGTTTGATTACGTCTTTCAGGCAGTCTGCACTGTGGCGCAGAGATGCAAGTTCAGTATCTGTAAGAGGAACTGCAACATGACCTTTGATTCCGTTGCAGCCTACTACAGTAGGAATACTCAGACAAACGTCGCTGATTCCATATTCACCATTAACCATAGAAGAAATCGTGAGCACTGAATCCGTGCTGTAATTGAGCGCTTCTACTAAAGTTGCAGTCGTAATACCGATTCCGTAATTTGTACATTTTTTTGCGGCGATGATAATTCCGCCTGATTTTCTGATGTAATCTTCAACATCATCTTTGTTGAATGACGGAAGCACGTTTTCTCCTGTGTAAGAAGGAGCATAGCTGTCTACAGGAATTGAACCGATATTTGCCAGAGACCAAGGTACAAAAGAAGAATCTCCGTGTTCACCGAATACATAACCGTGAACGTTCTCCTGACATACTTTATAAGTTTCTGCAATGCGTGCGCGGAACCGGGCAGTATCAAGCATTGTTCCCGTTCCGAAAATGCGGCTTGCAGGAATTCCTGAAGTCTTTATGAACTGATATGTAAGGATATCTACAGGGTTTGCTACGATTACATAAAGTGCATCAGGGCAGGCTTTTGTAATAGTAGGAATAACTGATTTTGCAATGTCAACGTTTGTCTGCGTAAGGTCAAGACGTGACTGCCCCGGTTTTCTGCCGACACCGGAAGTAAAAACTACGATATCAGAGCCTTTGGCATCTTCGTAATCTCCGTCGCGGACATTTACAGGACCAATAAAAGGAGTTCCCTGACGAATATCCATAGCTTCACCCATTGCCTTATCTTTAACGATATCGATAATAACGATTTCTGAAGCAAGCTGTTTTAATGTTAATGCGTAAGCAACTGTTGAACCAACCTGACCGGCACCGATAATTGTAATTTTATTTGCCATAAATAAATATCTCCCAAAAAAAGATTTATTCTATTTCATAGTATACAGTTTACTTTAATTTGTGTGAAGTAGTAAAAAGTTAATTTTGAATACATATAAAAACTTCATTGTATTTTTTAAAGAAATGTATAATAATAGAAGTTACCTTAAATAATAAAATAATTTTACGGGAGTCATTGTATGCCTGATATGGAATTCTCAAAAAAAGTTATTCTCGCAATAGACGAAAGGATTTCTTACTATAACTCGGAAGTCCTGCCTTCTGTTCTTGACCAGTACAGGCTCATTCACACTTGCGTAAAAAACCTGATAGACATTCTAGTCCAGAAGTCAATCATAAAACCAGACCCTTACAAACTTGAAAAAAAAATCTCCGACGTCGAGGTCATTCCAAACGAACCTTATCTTGACACGGAACGTTCCCTCGTAATCGGAACAAGAATTTCTGACTATGAATCAGTGCTTGACTTTATCTGCACTTACTATAAATTTTCAGTTGAAAATATGGACTTTCCTAAAATCAAAAAGTTCGTTGACTTCAACAATACTTTCAACTGGCATTCGTTTACGCCGACAAGTCCGCAGACAAATACGCGCGGTTTTGCAATTTTAATTTCAGAAGCCAAACGCGGCTCGCCTGCAATAACAGTCAATATGATGAACGACAATATCGTAAAATGCGACAATGCAATAAAATCAATAAACGCAATTTTGCGTGAACTTAACGAATTCCAGAAAGAAGTTTACAAAGCGTGCATCAGAAAAGACATCTTTGACCATCCTAAATTCAACCGCGAAAAAGCCTCTGCTTCAATCGCAGACGAACAGGCAGAAATAAAACGCCTCTTCCCTGCCGTCATGAACAAATCGCCATACTACACTGCTTTAATAGAAGAAATCACAAAAGAAGACCTTGCCCCGAACAAAGAAACACTGCAAAACGCACTTCTTGCAAAACTCAAGCTCGAAAAACGAAGTTCTGCAAAAAAAGAAAAAGAAGTTGACACAAAAGAAATCCTGCTTTCGGCAGTTCACGCACTGACAGGACTTGCACCTCAGCTTGAAACTGTCCTTTCAAAATTAAACGAAAATCACATGCTGCTTGAAAACGAGCACAAATCTTTCTTTGACAAATTTATGCGGAACTTACGCAAGGCATTCAACATTTCAGAACCGCCTGTAATTTACACTATAAGCATCACTGATTCTACGACAGGAACAATTACAAAAGAAAAAGTTTACTTCCAGAATTTCATCGACACTCTGGAAAGGCGCATTTCGTTTTACAATTCATTCTCCGTAAAAAGTTCGCCGGGCTTTCAGAAAATCGAAAAAAATCCGGCAGAAAAAATCCTTGAGTTTTTAAACAAGCAGCTTGCAGAAGCGCAGAAACTTATAATTCAGCTTGATGCGTTTGACAGCTTTTTTAAGGTCACTGCAAATGACGACGACAAAAAATCTGTCAAAGGCTTAAAAATGGAACTGACTTCGCTAAAGAATACAATCATAAATACAAATCAGCACAGGGCAAATTACATTGCCGTTGTTGAAGAACAAAACCAGATGAAAAAATTAGGAATTACAGATGCAGAATAAAACAAAAAAAATCATTACGCTTTTATCTTGTCTGTCGGCACATCTTTTTTTACAGAACCAGATTTATCCGCAGAACTCGCTGGAGGACTTTTTAAAATCTTTCAACCAAGTTCCTGCAGAACCGCTTGAAGTCCAGAAAGAACTTACCGTAATACAGTCGGCTTCTGCCTTAAACTTAAATCCGCATACGTCAGTTTATGCAAACGATGCACAGATTTTAAACAGTGCATACGAAGGACTTTTTTCCTACAACCCGCAAACTGCTGAACCTGACTTTGCGCTTGCCGTAAATTATACGACGAGCCGCGACCAGCTTTTATGGACTTTTACGTTAAGGGACGATGCCTATTTTTCTGACGGAAAAAAAATTACGAGCAAGGACGTAAAAGAATCCTGGCTCAATCTGCTTGCAACACCGGGCGCATATTATTCATCATTTCTTGACGTCATAAAAGGGGCAGCAGAATACAGGCAAAAAAAAGGAAGCCGCGATGACGTTGCAATCATTGCAAATGACGATTACACTCTGAGCGTCGAATTAAAATCTCCTGTAAGCTATCTTCCCAAACTTTTATGCCATCATTCGCTTGCAGTCGTAAGCAAAAATTCAACATGCTGTTCCGGGCCGTACGTGATTTCGGCAGTAAAAAAAGACAGGCTCGTACTTGAGAAAAACAAATATTATTACGACGAACGCAATGTACGCATTCCAAAAATTACGGTTTTGTTTTCCAATGATGAAAACGAAAATTCATACCAGTTCAACATCGGGAACGTCCAGTGGATTAACGCAAACTGCAACGTAAAATCGATTTTGCAGCAGGAGGCAGTCCGCCTTGATGCAGTTTTCGGAACGCACTTTTTCTTCTTCAAGCTGGGCAATTCCCCGTATCTTACGGAAAAAGTACGCGCCGCCCTTCTTGAGGCAGTTCCTTGGGAATCGCTAAGGGAAGGCTCGCTTTTTCCTGCAACGACATTCATTTATCCGACGGCAGGTTATCAAAGCCCTTCGCCTCTTGCATACACGAATTACGAGCACTCAAAACTTTTAATGGACGAGGCAAAAAAAGAATTAAAATTATCTGCCTCTGACACGATAGAACTTACGTTTGCAATTCCGTCAGGCGACAGTATTTACGCTGCGGCAAAAATCTTAAAAAAGTCCTGGGAAAAAATCGGCGTCAAGCTCAACATCAAGCAGATTTCGGACGCGACATATTTAAACGGAATTTCAAAGACAAAAGCAGATTTATTTATCTATACCTGGATAGGCGATTTCTGCGACCCGGTTGCCTTTCTTGAACTTTTCAGAAGCGATTCGACTTTAAACGAATCGAACTGGAAAAACAAGGAATTTGACAGACTGCTTGACAAGGCAAATTCAACGCTGAACGAAACGGAGCGCCTCGAAATTCTATCGCAGGCAGAGGACTTGCTTTTGACAAATTCGATGGTTATTCCAATCTGCCATTCGCTTGACGTTAACGTCATAAACTCAAACGAAATTTCAGGCTGGAGCGAAAATCCGCTGAACATTCATCCGTTTAAAGATATGTTTTTCAGAAAGCCGGTACAGACAGGACCTGCAAAAACAATAGCAATGGAAAACAGGATAAAAAATCAATTCCATTAATTGAAAAACGTTTTGAATAAGCATATAATGGGTTCATTCCATTTTCACTGGCTCAATCCGCATTTTACGCTTTCCGCCAGAACTTAAAATAAATTTTTTTTCAAAACAAGGGGCTTTTTTTATGGTAATCTTGACATTGAACTGCGGTTCATCATCTGCAAAGTATCAGGTTTATGACTGGGACAACAAAGAAGTTATGGCTAACGGCGTAGTTGAACGCATCGGAATCGAAGGTTCCTGCATTACGCACAAGGCAAAGGGCAAAAAAATAGAAATCGAATCGCCTTGTCCTACTCACAAAGAAGCTATTGAATTAATCATCAAGGAAATTACAGACAGTGATGCCGGCGTAATCAAATCAATGGACGAAATCGGAGCCGTAGGTCACCGCGTACTTCACGGCGGCGAAAAATTTACAAAGTCAGTTTTAATTACGCCTGAAGTTTTAGACGGTTTCAGGGCAGTAACTGACTTAGGTCCTCTGCACATGCCTGCAAACATCATGGGAATTGAAGCAGCCCAGAAAGTTATGCCGAACATTCCTCACTCTGCAATCATGGATACAGCCTGGCACCAGACAATGCCGGAAGAAACTTTCCAGTACGCAATTCCGCGCGAATGGTACGAAAAATACGCAGCGCGCCGTTACGGCTTCCACGGAACATCTTTCCTGTATACTGCAAAACGCGCCGCAGTCCTTTTAGGCAAAGACCCTAAAGACACAAACCTCATCATCTGCCACATCGGAAACGGCTCTTCTATGTGCGCCGTAAAAAACGGTGTATGCTACGACACTACAATGGGAATCACGCCGCTTGAAGGTCTTGTAATGGGAACACGCTCAGGCGACTTAGACCCTGCCCTTCCGTTCTACATCATGCGAAAGACAGGAATGACCGCCGACGAAATGGACAAGGCATTGAACAAACAGTGCGGCTGTCTTGGAATTACAGGCAAATATTCTGACCGCCGTGACATAGAAATCGATGCGGCAAAAGGCGACAAACTCTGCCAGCTTTCAATCGAAATGGAAGCATTGAGAATTAAAAAATACATCGGTGCTTTTATGGCAGAACTCGGACACGTTGATGCAATCATCTGGACTGCCGGTGTCGGCGAACGCGGTCCTATTACAAGATTCAAGGCATGCTCGGGACTTGAAAACTACGGCGTAAAAATCGATGCGCAGAAAAACGAATGGTCATTTACAGGAAACGCTGAAACTTGCATCAGTGCAGATGACAGCACAACAAAGATTTTTGTAATTCCTACAGACGAAGAACTTGTAATGACAGAAGATGCCTATGCCCTGATGAAAGGAACTTACGACATTCACACAAACTTTACGTACAGTTTCCAGAGCCCTGACTACGTAAACAAAGCACGCGAAGAAGGCTTGAAAGGCGATTTGGTAAAACGCCCGAACATCGCAAAAGTAATCGCCCGTCCGCCAAAGAAAAACTAAAAAAACACGCAAGCTGACGGAAAACAAACATAAAAAAAAGACCTGTTCTTTACGCGAAGTACAGGTCTTTTTTTTATAACCGGATTAAAATTTTCAAAAAAAATTGCAGATTTTAATTTTAATTCTGATTTTATTTTAACTTTATCTCAAAACTTTACCGCAGGCAGCTCTGGACTTTTATCTTCTGCACCATTTCTTCTCCGCACAGAGCATTGATTATTGCAAGAGAAAATTCTTCTGCAGCGCCCGGCCCTCTTGCCGTAATCAAGTTTCCGTCCTGAATTGCGGCCTTGTCCTTTATCAGTTCCGAGCCTTCCATAAGTTCACTGATTTTGCCTGCATCAGGAACAAACTCTGAAAGCTGTTTTTCCATGTCAGGGTAGCAAGTAAATTTACGGCCTTTCAAAATTCCAGTCTGTGCCAGAACTACGATAGGTGCGGCGCAGATTGCACAGACAAGCCTGTTATTTTCGTTCATCTCGTTGATAAGGCGCATCGCAGCAGGATTTTTTGCAATGTTTTTTGCACCGTTAAGTCCGCCGGGAATGATTATTGCATCAGGCAAATCTGAATTTGCATTTAAATAAAGATAGTCAGTAACGGAAAGATCGCACTCAATCCTGATTTTGTGCCCGCCCGAAATTCCGCCTGAAACATTGCATGTCTGCCCTACGCCTGCAATCGCAGTTTCAATTCCTGCACGGCGCAGATAATCAACCGGTGTCAGCGCTTCAATTTCTTCAAAACCCTCTGCAAGAAGTTCTATTGCCCTCATTTTTTTTCTCCAACTGTAAAGCTATAAAAAATTTTCGTTAGAATGATTATAAATCATATATTGTAAAAAGCAAAGTTTCAATATAAAATAGAAAGTATGAAAAAGGTTCTGATTATTGATTCATCAAAATTATTCAGTGAATTTATGAAAGAAAAACTTTCAACTGAAAACATCACTGTCGAAGTAAGCAACGGAAGAAGAGATGCCTACACAAGACTGATTACGGTTTTGCCGGATCTCGTCATAATGGACGTTTCCGATTCCTTTACAGATTTGATGGATTTTTTAAAAAGCAAAATTTCAGACCCAAACGCAAAAAACATTCCGATTATTCTTTCAGGCCCTGCGATTGAAAAAGCAAGAATCGCATCACTTGTAAGATACGGCGTCATAAAATATTTTCCGATGCCGATTAAGTTCAATTCATTCATCGAAGCAATCGGCAATGTTTTAAAAGTAAGTTTTTCTGTTGACACGACGCCGTCAATCCTTCAGGTTCACCATAACAACAACATTATTTTTGTTGAATTTGCTCAAGTCCTTAATCGTGAAAAAATTTCGCTTTTAAAATACAGGCTTTCAGAATTAATCGAAAAAAAAGACATGCAGACACCAAAGCTCATTTTAATGATGACGGACTTAATGCTTTCTTTTGTCGACGGGATAAATCTGGAATACCTGTTCGATACGATTTTATCAGAAACAAGGATTCAGCAGAAATTTATAAAAATACTTTCTTTTGACGATTTTATTCCTGACTTTTTAGACGGACATCCGCAATATGCAGGAATAAAAGTCGTAAAGGATTTGCGAAAAGTCCTTTCGTCTTTTGTTTCGATTACAGCCCCGCAGGAAGAAGTCCCTGAACTTATCGCAGAAGAAATTTTGTGCCAGCAGGAAGTTGACGATGACTCGATAGACAGGCGTTTTAATTTTGACCTCGACAAGGACGACACGGAAGGAACTGTATTTAAAGTTGCAATCATTGATGATGACAGTGTCGTCCGCTCGATTTTACAGCGTTCATTAAATTCCATGGGCGCAGAAAGCGTACTGTTTGACTCGGGAAATAAATTTCTTGATGCAATCGACAATGAACATTTTGACCTGGCAATCCTTGACATTTTTATGCCGGGAACATCAGGCTTTGAAATTCTTTCAAAATTAAAAACCTCTCCGAGCGCGCCGCCGATTATCGTTTATTCTCAGGCAACGCAGAGAGAAGTCGTAATTCAGGCATTAAGTTTAGGTGCAAGCAGTTATCTCGTAAAACCGCAGAAACCTGACGTAATAATTTCAAAAGCAATAGAAGTATTACATGCAAAATCAAAATAACGGCACGCAAAATTCTGCAAGATTTCTGGCGACTACCCTGCACGAAATCAGGACACCGATTCAGACGATAATCGGTTCTGCAGAACTTTTAAACACGACCAAGCTTGACCGTGAACAGAAAGAGTATATCCACCAGATTCAGTTCAGCGCAGAAGTTCTGCTCTCGCTTGCAAATGACATTCTCGACTATTCAAAAATAAGCGACAAAAATTTTAAACTCGAAAACACGCCTTTTAATCTCGTAAACCTCGTCGAAAAAACGACGGACATCGTAAGCATAGAAGCATTCAACAAAGGACTTGAAATCGTAACTGACGTTGACACGGCGATAAACGAAAGCATTATGGGCGATCAGGTCAGGGTTCAGCAGGTTTTGCTGAACATGATAAAAAACGCCGTAAAATTTACTTCAAAAGGCTACATCTATATAACAGTAAAACTCGACGACGATTTCCTGCTTTTTAAAGTCATTGACAGCGGAATCGGAATTTCAAAAGAAGCAAAAGGCAATCTTTTTGAAGCGTATTATCAGGCGGACACTTCGACGACAAGAAAATACGGCGGAACGGGGCTGGGGCTTTCAATCTGCAAATCGCTTGTAACTGCGATGAAAGGAAAGCTCGGCGTTACTGACAACCCTGAAACGTGCGGTTCAGTTTTTTATTTTACGATTCCGTACAAGCCTGCGATTGACACAGTTCCGAATTACGAACTTGTAATTCCTGCTCGCACGAAAATCCTTGTAGTCGACGACAATTCGCTTGCACGCAAAAGCCTTGTAAAGCATCTTGAAAAATTCGGAATTAAAAACATTTATTCAGAATCAAATGCGCTCGATGCCTTAAAGCTTTTAAGGGAACACGCAGACAAAGGCGAGCCGTTTTCGACTGTATTCATCGATATGATTATGCCCAAAGTCGACGGCTGGCATCTTGCGGCAGAAATAAACAACGACAAGGAAATCAACAATGCAAAGCTTTACCTTATAGTTCCCGAAGGCCAGATTGGCCGCGATGCAAAAATGAAAATGCTCAACTGGTTTGACGGCTATCTTTACAAACCTGTCAAGCGCAAAAAATTATTTGAACTCGTTTCGCAAAGTTTTAAAGAATCGTTTGAAACGGCCGTTTCAGAACAAAAAGATCCGGGCCTTATCCTTCACGAAAGGACACTCGCAAAAAAAGCAAAAGAAGAAAACATGCAGGAAAATTCCCTCAGGGAAAAAGCCGAAAACATTTTGAAGGAAAGCAAAGACAATGCAATCGCAGGAGGACTACACGTTCTTGTCGCAGAAGACCATCTCGTAAACAGAAAGCTTCTCGTAACGTTCCTGACAAAATTTGGCGCAGACATTCTCGAAGCAGAAAACGGACAGGAAGCCGTAGAAACGACTTTAAACCATCCCGAAATAGATTTTATTTTTATGGACATTCAGATGCCTGTAAAAAACGGAATCGAGGCCGCGCTTGAAATCCGCAAAAACGGCTTTAAAGGCATCATCATTGCCTGCACTGCAAATTCTGACAAAGATGATTTTGAACATTACAAAAAAGCCGGAATGAACGACGTAATCGTAAAGCCGTTCAAAAGCCAGATAATAAAAGAAATAATCGAAAAATGGAATACCGCGCTTATCCTTCCGACTGCACAGGAAATTGCAACTTTGATTTCAAATAAAATTCCTGTCGAAAAATCCTGGAACATCGAAGACTTTATGGACACTGTTGCAAACGACTATAACTTCGGAAAACAGCTTATTACAGATTTCATTTATCAGACAGAAACGCTCATAAACACGATTCCTGCGGCAATCGAAAAAAAGGATTTTGAAGAACTCAGGCGAATCGGACACACGCTGAAAGGTTCAAGTTCAACTGTATCTGCCTTTCCGCTTTCTGACTACGGAACACGGCTCAACAAAGCTGCAAAATCAGAGGACATCGATGCCTTAAAAATGAACTACACCGCGCTGACAAATGAACTTATACAGGTTAAAAACGAAGTCAAAGAATGGATGCAAAATAATGAACTCTAAAATCTTAAAGACAAATTATCATACCCACACAGTTTTTTGCGACGGCAACAATTCTGCAGAAGAAATGGTCAGCGCCGCAATCGAAAAAAAATTTGACATACTCGGATTTTCAGGGCACAGTATGTTTCCGTTCGGGGAACTCTGGCACATTGCACCAAAGGAACATGATGAATACGTAAAGACAATAAGGGAACTTTCGGACAAATACAAAGACAGAATAAAAATTCTCTGCGGTTTTGAAGCAGATTTCATTCCTTCGTTCTGCGAGCCGTCGTTTACAAGGTTTGAACAGTTCCAGCCTGATTATCTTATCGGTTCAGTTCACTATGTCGCAAACGAAAAAGGATTCGTAACTGTCGATGAATCTGCAGAAGGCGTAAAACTCGGGCTTGACAGGCTTTTTAACGGAAACGGAAAAAAGTTTGTTCAGGAATATTTTTACCTTGAACGGCTTATGCTAAAAAAAGGCGGTTTTACGATTTTAGGACACGCAGATTTGATACGAAAGCGAAACGGAAATTTAAATTTCTTTAACGAACAGGATTACTGGTACAGAAAAGAAATAAAACTTCTCGCAGATGAAATAAAAAAAAGCGGCGTAATCGTAGAAATAAATACAGGCGCAATCAGCAGGGGGGCAATGGACGACGTATATCCGTCACATTATTTTCTTGAACTTCTGCACGAAAGAAACGTACCGGTTACAATTTCATCTGATGCACATTCCTGCGCATCTCTTGACACGGCATTTGACAGGGCGACCAAGATTGCACTTCAAGCAGGCTTTAAGGAACAGGCAGTTCTCTTACCAAAAAACAGTTCAAATCCGCAGAAAGCCGGAATTGCAATGCAACCTTTGATTTTGTAATTACCTGCCCTGACGTTCTGCCTTGCTCTTGCAGTCAATGCACATTCCTGTCCAAGGCAGAGATTCAAGGCGCGCCATCGGAATGTCTTTTCCGCAGCTGATACATACACCGTATTTTCCCTGAGAAATCCGCGTAAGTGCATTATTTATAAGGGTCAGCCGTTCAGCGTCCTGCTGTCCTAAAGAATCAAGCATAGTCCTGTCTATTGCATCAGAAGCAATATCACAAACATCGCCGGTTTCTACAGCATTTACAAGACCTTTATATTCTTCACTCTTTTTTGCAAGTGATTCAAGGATTTCATTGCGCTGTGAAATCAGTTTAGTACGCATTTTTTCAATGAACTCTTTTTTCATAATTATGTACTCCTATAAAAAAACAAAACAGAAGTTTCAACTTCTGATTTGTTTTTTTATGCCACTTCGCAATGAAATGAGAAGTGGCTGTTGATATAAAGTTTGCAACGCAAACTTTGACAGATAAAAACCGCGATATTCAGCGGGTTTTATCGCATACTCCTATAACGACTCAAATAAGAAGTTTCAACTTCTGATTTGAGTCGTTACGCACATTCGCAATGAAATGAGAATGTGCAGTTGATAATAAAGTTTGCAACGCAAACTTTTTAAGATAAAAACCGCGACATTAGCGGGTTTTATCGTATACTCCTAATAAAAAGTCAACAAAATTTAAAAATCAACAAAATTCACTTTTTTGTAAAAATGAAACCCGTTGACAATTTTCTTTCTTTTGTAGATACTAATATAAGCATAAATTGCGAAAAAAACAACAAAAATCGTTCTTGATAGAATTAATATTCTTTTGGAGGAATCGTGGCTAAAGAAGAAGCTATAGAAGTCGAAGGTATTGTAAGAGAAGCCCTGCCTAATACTATTTTCCGTGTTGAATTGCAAAACGGTCATATAATTATGGCATACATTTCTGGAAAAATGAGAAAACATTACATCAGAATCGTTCCCGGAGACACAGTAAAAGTTGCGCTTTCTCCTTATGATCTTGACCGCGGAAGAATTATTTTCCGGCAGAAATAATGCTGAATACTACTTCTTTGAACTAAGCGCTTTAACCATTGCGCTTAGCCCGCCTGTAATTCCTGAAAATCCTTTTACAAGTGCATAAATACTCAAAATAGGCCCTATCGGTATGAACCAGAAAGTATACCTAAAGGAATACAGTCCTATTATTCCGACAAAAATGCCGGAAACGAGTTTTACGAATCCCTGACCAAAAGACAAAGGCTGGTCAGACTTCTGCTTATATTCGTTATAAGTTCTGTAATCTTTTGAATTTGTATAAAATCCGTTGAAAAAATCATCAAATCCAGAATTATCGGAAGATTCATTTTGTGAATTTGAATAACCGCCGTAAAAACCTGACTGCCCGAACGGATTATAATACTGTCCCTGCGAGTTTGCAGAACTCCTCTGCTGGTATGACGAACTGCTGCTAAAGCCGTTCAAATCATACTGACGGCGCTTGTCCGCGTCCCCCAGAACAGAATATGCGGCATTAATTTCTTTAAGCTTTTCTTCTGCTTCATGACTGCCCTGATTTCTGTCCGGGTGATATTTGAATGCCAGATTTCTGTATGCTTTTTTTATCTCATCTTGACTTGCATTTCTGGAAACGCCAAGGACTGTGTACAAATCTTCCATAAGATAAAAATATAATAAATTAACTGATTATAGGCAAGTTTAATTTTGCGTTTTAAATTTGCTTTTTATTTTTTTATGCTGAGCAGTTCAACTATTTTTTTGCCGTTTTTTACGGAAAGTTTTGCAGTTCCGTAAAGTTTGCCCTCGTAATAAACAGAAAGCTTTGAAACTGCTTTTGCAGAGGCTGAACTTTTTGCAGGTGCTTTTTTTGCAGTTTTACTCGCAGGCTTTTTTGAAAGCGTTTCTTTTTTGGCAACAGTTTTTTTGCCGGCAACTTTTGCTGTTTTTGAGGCTTTTGCTGTTTTTGACGATGACGTCGTCTTTGAAGGCTTTGACTGTTTTGCCGTTTTTGAAGTTTTCGCAGTAGAAACTCCGGCAGTTCTGGAAGCCTTTGCTTTTTTTTCTTCCTGTTCAATTCGTTTTTGCGCTGCCTTTGTCTTTTCTTTTAAAAGCCTGATTTTTTCTTCAGTTTCTTTTGACACGGCTTTTTTCTGCACGGAAGGAGAAGAGGCTTTTAACAATTTGTCTACTTCTGACTGGCTCAAAGCTACAGTTGCATCATCTGACTCAGTTTTCTTTTTTCCAAACATTCTGCTCACCTTATATATTCATTTTTTTTAAGTAATTGAAAAATCACGTTTGACGTATTAATTTTCGGATTATTGATATAAAAATTTTACAGTAAAATTGAATTCGTACTATAATAAATTTACAAAAATAAATTTGCAAAACTTTCTGCAACACGCTTGACTTTGGAAGAAAGTTATATTAACATCATATTTGTATTTAGTACAATTTTGTAGCTAAAACAATTCTACTTACAGGAGATTAAAAATGAAACAGTGGAGATGTAAAGTCTGCGGATACATTCACACAGGAGATAACGCACCGGAAAAATGCCCTCAATGCGGAGCTTCAGCAGATAAATTTGAAGAAGTTTCAGGCACAGAAGACAAAGGTTTTGCATGCGAACACGTAGTAGGCTCGGCAAAAGGTCTTGACCCGGAAGTCGTACAGGGATTAAGGGATAATTTTAACGGCGAATGTTCGGAAGTCGGAATGTACATCGCAATGGCGCGCGTTGCTGACCGCGAAGGCTATCCAGAAATTGCAGAAGCTTTCAAGCGCTATGCTTTTGAAGAAGCTGACCATGCAAGCCGCTTTGCAGAATTACTCGGCGAAATCGTAACTGATTCTACAAAGAAAAACCTTGAACTTCGCGCTGCCGCAGAAGCAGGTGCATGCGAAGGAAAATTCATGCTTGCAAAACGAGCTAAAGAACTTAACTATGATGCAATTCATGATACAGTTCACGAGATGGCAAAAGACGAAGCACGCCACGGCGCAGGTTTCAAAGGTCTTTTAAAAAGATACTTTAACTAAACACCGGCAGGCTGTTAAAACTTAAAAACCTTAAAAGACGGAGCAGGATATTTTATGGAACACCAATACTTTATGACACTGCAAAACGCAGGAATCAGACCTTCTGTCCAGCGCATTGCAATTTATGAATATCTGTGTACGATGAAAAATCACCCTACCGCAGATACCGTTCATCAGGCATTGGAAAAAAAATATCCTACTCTGTCGCGTACTACATGTTACAATACTTTAAAACTTTTTGAAGAACAGAAAATCGTACGGAGCATTCAGATTGAAGACGAAGCAGTCCGCTACGATGCAGACACTTCCGAGCATTTTCATTTTAAGTGCATCTGCTGTCAGAATATTTTTGACATTCCGCTTTCAGAAAACAATTCCTATATCAACGACGTTCAGCAGACAATCCCTGACGAATTTCTTGCGATGAAAATTCAGACTAACATCTGGGGACTTTGCCCGGACTGCAAGGCAATGCAGGATTCTCAAAACGCCTGAAAACATTTTTCTTTTATTCATCATTTAATTAACTAATCTCATTCATAATTTTTCCGATACTAAAAAAAGAACTCTATCTTTTTTATATTTTTGGGAGGTGTGAATAAAAATTTTTCCTGAAATAGTGTCAAAGTTTTTATTCACAAGTTTGCGTTGCAGACTTTCCTAATATTGCACATTCTCATTGCATTGCGGATGTGCGTAAAAAGTCAAATCGGAAATTGATATTTCCTCGTTAACTTTTTATGGGAGAACTTATGAAAAAACTGAATTTACTTTTTCAGATGGCATTGCTTTTTTTGTTTGCCGGCTGTCAGTCTACAAATACAGAAAATGCCAGTATTCAGGATTTAATTAAGCAGGGGAAAATAGAAGAAGCAAAAAGTTACTTCAGCACTAAATCTGACATAAACGAACAGGACGAAGACGGCAATACAGTCCTTCACATTGCGGCAATGACAGACAACGAAGATTTAATTTCGTTCTTAATCATAAAAGGCGCAGACACGGAAATAAAAAACTTTCAAAGCCAGACACCGTTAATCATTGCAATCGACAATGACTGCTACGACAGCGTACGCGCCCTGACAATGGCAAAGGCCGATATTTTTGCAAAGAATGCAGACGGCGTATGCGCACTTGAATCCGCTCTTTTAAAAAAAGAAGTTTACTATGATTTAATGATTAACGAGTCAACTTCAAAAATGAAGGACGAAGACGGAAAGTCGATAATCCATTATTTTGCAGAAACTAAAAACGAAAAAGCGATTGAATATGCAATCAAGAAAAACCTTCCGATTGACGAAGGCGACAATAATTCAGTAACTCCGTTAGAAATCGCGCTTTCAAATTCAAATGACATAAGAAGCGTAAGAATTGCAAACGCACTTCTTCTGGCAGGCGCAAAAGAAACAGGAGGCGCACTTCAGTATTTTGAAGATGCCGTTTTGTCACGCAA
This sequence comes from Treponema sp., assembly GCA_051883255.1. Classification (GTDB taxonomy): domain Bacteria; phylum Spirochaetota; class Spirochaetia; order Treponematales; family Treponemataceae; genus Treponema_D. Next base: position 48,061 of record JBJETJ010000007.1, on the reverse strand, counting down.
TTATTCGCTTGTACTCAAAGACGGTCAGACACCGCTTCATTTTGCGGCAATAAAAAATCACATCGGAATTGCAGAGTTCCTTCTTGAAAACGGAGCAAACACTGCAAGTCAGGATATTAACGGCTCGACACCTTTGCACGAAGCATGCAGATACGGAAACATCGAAATTGCACGTTCACTTTTAAAAGCAAAGGCAAACGTAAACGCACAGGACAGCCTCTGCAAGACACCGCTTCTTTTGATTATCCCGGAAGAAAACAGGTTTGAAATCTACAGGCTTTTAATCGAATACAAAGCTGACGTAAATCACAAAGATATGTTCGGCGATACAGTTCTTCATACTGCCGCAATGACAAACATTAATACAGACATTCTTGAACTTCTCTTCAATGCAGGAGTTGACGTCAACATAAGAAACAAAAAAGGAAACACGGCACTCGCAACAGCAGTTGAACACAAACTGAAAAACCAGATTGATTTTTACGTTACTCACGGCGCAGACATTCACGCAGAAAATGCAGAATCAGTAACGCCTTATACAAAAGTGCTGATGTCAGCTGACGGACTTTTTGAAACAATGATTAATTCTTCAAACATTAATTCAGTTGACTCAAAAGGAAATACTCCGCTTTTAATTGCAGTTGCAAAAAACGCAAGCCTCAGCAAAATAAAATATCTTCTGACACTTGAAAGCAACGTAAACGCACGAAACCGCGAAGGAAACTCGGCATTGTATTATGCAGTAAAAGGGAACAAAAAAGAAATCGGAAATCTTCTGCTTGCAAACGGAGCAAACATTTTTTCTGCAAATACAAAAGACATCTCGCCTTTAAAGCTTGCGCTCACTGATGCAAAAAATGAGTGGCTTATAAATTCAAATACAATCGTAATGACAGACGGAAGCGGCAACACGGCTTTGCATTACGCAGCTGACTGGAAGCTGCTTGATGCAGTAGAATTCCTCATTCAGAAAGGCGCAAAAGTTGATGCGCGCAATGCAAACGGACAGACACCTTTATTCAATGCAGCAAGAAGCGATGACATTCAAATCATAAAATCACTTTTAAAAAGTGGTGCTGACATAAATGCACGCGACCAGTCAGGTTCAACTCCACTGCACACCGCAGTCAGATGGAACGCACTCCAGAGCGCCCGCAATTTAATTGAACTCGGACTTGACCCCGACAAGCAGAACGTTGCAGGAAAAACACCTTTAGCAGAAGCCGCTGTCGAAGGCAACATCGAAATGGCAACACTTCTTCTTGCAAACGGCGCAAATCCGAATGTTTATGACATCACAGGGCGGACGACTATAGTAGATGCAATAAAAGGCAATCAGACGCAAATGGTCGTACTTTTATTGAACAACGGCGCAAACCCTCAGATTCAGGATATGAACGGAAGAACGCCTTATCACGAAGCGGCAGAAAACGCAAATCTTGAAATAATAAAGATTCTTTCAAAGGCAAAGAGCAATCCGTTGAGCAGAGATAAAGAAGGAAGGACTCCGCTTTCGATTTCGTTCTCAAAAGGAAACAATGTAATTAAAGCTGTTCTCGGAAGCGATAAAAACATTACGGACTCAGACGGAAATACTCCGGTTCACATTGCAGTTGCAAACAGGACAAGTTCTGCGATTTTGAATTTCCTCATAAAATCAGGCTATCCGTTTGATACAAGGAATTCGACAGGCTACACACCGCTTGCACTTGCAGTGACAGAAAACGAAATTGACCTTGCAAATATGCTTCTGGAAAACGGCGCTTCTCCTTTTGCAGAAATCAACAGCCGCGGCGAAAATGTCCTTACGCTTACATTCAAAGAAAAGAATAACGAAATGCTCGGTTACATCGTAAAATATTCAGGGGACAAATCAGACATAAAGGGAAATACGATTTTACATTATGCGGCAAAGTTCGGGGACTTGGAAACAGTTACAAGACTTCTTTCGTTCAACCTGAACAAGAACGCAAGAAATCTTGCAAACGAAACTCCGTATGACATTGCAGTAAACTGGAAGCATGCGGAAATTGCAGAACTGCTAAAATAAAAGTTCAGGATTTTGTTTTATATTTATCGAGGACGGCGCGGAATGCGCTGTCCTTTTTGTTAAGTTCTTTTGAACCTCTTGTAATTTTGCAAAGCGACATATTGAAAGTTTTTGCAATGTCGCGCTGTGTAGTTCCCTTGTCAATTTCCTTAACCAGAATCCAGCGGTTTGCAAAATCCGCCCTTTCTGCCGCAGTAAAAAGACATTCCATAAAATCCTTCATAAATTTTTTATCAGTAATGTCAGTAAAAATCTGGACGAGTTCTTCAAACGAATCTTCTTTAATTTTTTCTGTGTTATCTTGCATAAAAACAGTTTAATCTAAAAAAAGATTACTGACAAGCGCAAACATTGTCCGCCCTGACAGAAGCCATACTGTCAGAGTTCTGTCAGACAAACATCAGGCATTAAAACATCTTACCTGATGATTTTCATTTACAGTTTTAAGTTCAGGGCAGGTGTCAAAACATTTTTTTTCTGCACGGCTGCAGCGGTGTGCAAAAGGACAGCCTGTTTCTTTTTGCAAAGTCGTCTTTACCTCTACGCTTGAACTTGATTTAAAACCTGTTGCCGCTTCAAATAAAAGTTTCGTATAAGGATGAACTGCATTTTTGTAAAGAGTTGCGGCAGGCGCTTCTTCGACAAGGACGCCGCGATACATAACGCCGATTTTATCGCAGAAAAAGCACGCGACTTTTAAATCGTGCGTTATAAAAAGAAAACTTAAATTCCGCGTCCGCCTTAAATCTGTCAGAAGATTTAAAATCTGTGCCTGAATCGAAACGTCAAGCGCAGAAACAACTTCATCACAAATCAAAAGTTCCGGCTCAAGAATAAGTCCGCGTGCAATGGAAATTCTCTGCCGCTGACCGCCTGAAAATTCTGCAGGGCGCTTGTACAGGTCTTGAGGTTTTAACCCTACGTCCTTGATAATTTTTTCTGCAAGTTCATAAGACTGCTCTTTTGAAATTTTCTTTGAAGAATATTTCAGTCCGTCAGTAATTATTGACAGGACGTTCATTCGCGGGTTCAAAGATTTTGCAGGATCTTGAAAAACATATTTTACTTTTTCCTGATAGATTTTTGTCTGCTTTTTATTCAGTTCAGAAACATTCAGTACAGTTCCGTCATCGTTGTAATAAAAAATATTCCCGGAAGTTGCAGGGTACATTTTTATGAGAAGTCGTGCCGTCGTAGTTTTTCCGCAGCCTGACTCGCCTACTATTCCGTAAGTTTCGCCACGGCAGATTTTAAACGAAATGTTATTTACGGCAAAAACATTTTTATCTTTTCTTGAAAAAAATCCTGCCTGCAATTCAAAAGTCTTTGACAGATTTTCAACTTTGATTAACGTATCTTTTTTTTCAGTTAAATTCATTATGGCTCACCTGCACTTTGCGTAGTATAGTGCTGTCCGAATTGCGGACGCATTGACAAAAGATGTTTTGTATAATCTGCTTTCGGATTTTCAAGAACTTCTTTTGCATTACCCTGCTCTTCAATAATTCCATTGTGCATGACAATTATTCTGTCAGAAATATTTGCGACAAGGTCAATGTCATGGCTTATAAACAAAATCGAAAGATTGTGTTTTTCCCTTAGGTCAGACAAAAGTCCTGTAATCTGCATTTGAATCGTAACGTCAAGCGCCGTCGTCGGTTCGTCCGCAATCAAAAGCGAACAGCCCTGCGCAAGTGCAAGTGCGATTCCGATACGCTGAAGCTGACCGCCTGAAAACTGGTGCGGAAAATTCTGAAGGCGGCTTTTCGGATCAGGAAGTCCGACTTCCTGCAAAAGTTTTTCTGCCTTTGAAAATGCTTCTTCTTTTGTAACGTCAGGATTTAAATTTTTATAAACTTCCAGAAAAACATTTCCGATATTCTGGAGCGGATCAAACGAACGGCCCGGTTCCTGAAAAATCAAACCGATTTTTTTTCCGCGGTATTCACGAAGTTCTTTTTGCGAAAGTTCCGTCAAATCAATTCCGTCAAAAATTATATGACCTGACTGCCGTGCATTTTTTGGAAGAAGTCCCGGAATTGCAGTCGTGCTCACGGATTTTCCAGAACCGGACTCTCCTACTATTCCAAGAATTTCGCCTTTTTTAAGTTCATACGAAATTCCTTTTACCGCATGAACAATCTGAGAGCCCTCATTCGTCATAATGTAAAAATCAACTTTCACATTCTGCATTGACAAAAGCACGTCGTCTTTTACAGGTTCAGCAGGAACTGGCGCAGTGTCCTCATTCTGCGAAGTTTCGTCTTTTGATTTTTTTTGCCAGAATTTGAACGACGGGAAAACCGCATGATACGGATCGTAAAAATCGCGCAGTGCATCGCCCAAAAAATTAAATGCAAGCGTTACGGCAAGCAAAAGCCACACAGGAATCAAAAGCCATGGGTAGCGCGACAGATTGCTCAAAGTTGAAATCTCGCGGTTTATCATCGAACCCCAGCTCACCGCCGGATCAGAAATTCCAAGTCCGATATATGACAAAGTAGTTTCGCTCATAATAAAACCGGGAATGCTCAAAGTCGTACTTACGATAAGAAGGCTTAAAATCTGCGGCATGATGTATTTAAAAATAATCACGACAGACGGCACGCCTTCAAGCTTTGCGTTCATCACGAATTCTTCGCGCTTAATCGAATGAATCATTCCGCGGAAAGTCCTTGCACTTCCGGGCCAGCCGACCAGCGCAAGAATAAGCGTAATAATCATATACGAAGTTCCGCTGTCCATTTTTGAGTTTAAAAGCGAACGCAAAAACAGGATAAGATAAATGCCCGGAATGAGCATAAAAAATTCTGCACCGCGCATTATAATCCAGTCAGGCTTTCCGCCAAAAAATCCTGCAATACCGCCGAGAATAATTGCCAGCGCAAGAGAAACGGCAGTCGCAACGAATCCGATTGTAAGCGAAATCCTGCTTCCGTAAATCACGCGCGAAAACATATCACGTCCGAGATTGTCCGCACCGAACAGATACGCAGGATAAGTCTTGCCGTCACTGTCAGGGGCAGTTCCAAAAAGATGAATGTCGCAGTTAAAAATTCCGAATACTTTATAGCGTTCACCGTGAACAAAAAATTTCAAGTCATGATACAAATCTTTTACATAAGCGTATTCCCAAGTGACGCGGTTTAAAACGCGCGCCTCCTGAACTTTAATTCCGTGCGCCGTAATTTTTATGTTTGCAGGATGAAAAGTATTTTCTTCAAAAGTCTGTGTCGGAGTATAAGGCGAAAGGAATTCTGCAAAAATCATCGCAGCGTAAAAAATACACAGAACGATAAGAGAGGCAAATGCAACGGGCTTTCGCTTTATATAGTTCAATTCATTTTTCATAGTAATTCCTGTCAGCGTTTTTATTTTTCAGAACCATATCTGATTCTCGGGTCAACGACTGCAAGCAGAATGTCAGAAATCAACATTCCTGCAAGAACAAGTGCAGACAAAAACATATTGTTTGCAAGCACCAGATTTATATCCTGCTGCAAGACTGCTTCGTAAGTAAGGCGGCCCACTCCCGGATACGCAAAAATAATTTCCATAATCATAGAACCGCTGAACAACGATGCCAGAAGGTTTGCACTTCCCGTAATGTAAGGATTAAGCGTATTGCGGAAAGCGTGATTTAAGAAAACACGCTTTTCAGAAATTCCTCTTGCACGCAGTGCAAAAATATACGGCATGCCAAGCTGGTCAAGCATAGTCGCGCGGATTGTCCTCATCGTTCCGCCGACACCGCCCAGAAACGAACACAACAAAGGAAGAAAAATATGGTGCATATAACTGAACGTAAATTTTACAGGTGCTGAACTGAACGGAAAAGCAGGATACGCCGTAACAGGAAAAAGCCCCGTAACAGAAGCAAAAAGCTGAAGGAGAATCAAAAGCAGTATTCCCGGGAACGCATGAAAGAACAGTGCAAAAAAAGTTACCGCGACATCAAGCTTTGTTCCTGCCTTGCTCGAAAAATAAACTCCGAGCAAAAACGAAAAGACAGTTATCAAAACAAGAGAAATCAGATTTAAAATCAGCGAGTTCATCAGGCGCGATCCCATAAGAAAACTTACAGGCGCGCGCGAAATAAGGCTTACCCCAAGGTCATGATTTACGATTACGCGCTTTAACCATCTGAAATACTGAACATAAAACGGCTGGTCAAGTCCAAGTTCCTGCCGCGTCTTTAAAAGCTGTTCTTCATTAAAAACGTTGTCCTGCGTAGACTTTAAAGAGTTCATCGCAGAACTTCCCTGCGCGCCTGCCATAATCTGCTGCGTCATCATCTGGTCAACGATGTCGCCCGGAGCCAGAGCCATAAGTCCGAACAATGCAAAACCGAGCAAAAACAAAAGCAGCAGCATCGTTATGACGCGCGAAACTATAAAATATGCAAGCGGAAATTTCTGTTTAATTTTCTTCATCATTTTAAACCTACTTATCTCTCAAAAATACTCTCGTAGTCATAGCACCGTTTTTATTGTCAAAATAAAAATTTGAAAAATCCCATCTGTTGTTTACCGCAAGAAATCCCCTGTCAGTTACAAGATAAATTACAGGACACTGTTCAAGCAGAATAGTCTGGTACTCGTCCCAGATTTTTTTTGACTTTTCTTTATCGATTGTATACGAGCCTTCGTTATAAAGATAATCAATGCGCGCTTCCCAGTCAGTTGCAGGCTGTCTTTGAAGCGGATTCCATAAATGAAGGTTACCTGAACTCGGCCAGACGTTTGACCCCTGCGTAGGAAAAAAGTTTGAACCAAGTCCTATGATTACAGACTGCCAGTCATAAGTTGCAGTAAGCTGCTCGACCATTTTCTGAAAATCAGTCTGCCTTACGTTCACCGTTATGCCGACTGCCTTGCACTCATCAAAAATAATCTGCGCCATATCATTTGTCGTCGTTGAGGACGAAGCAATTACAAGATCAAATTCTATCGGGCGGTTCTCCCAGTCGCGCATGACTTTATCTTTATCCTGAGTAATTCCGATAGACGCAAGAAGTTCAACTGCCTTCTGCCTGTCATACTTGTATTTTAACTGAATGTCTTTATTGTAAAACGGATTTGCATCAGGAAAGAAATCGTACTTTGGAGAGGCGAGCCCTCTGAAAGTCTGGTTTACAATCCGCTCGCGATTTAAAAGGCAGCTCATCGCCTGACGGAATTCTTTTTTTGTAAACCATTCGTAATGCGGTTCATTTTTATTTTTAGGATTCTGGTTGAACGACCACATCAACGCACCGATTGAAGCCTCGCTGTTAAAAACAGTGTAATCTGAATTCTGCGCATTTATGATGTCGCTCAGATTTTCCGGGTTCGGAGAATAAGTTTCAAGCTTGCCCTGCTTGAACAAAAGGTAGCTTGTATTCTGGTCGCCGACAATCTGGTATACAGTCTGCTCGGGATAAGGATTTGAAATTCCGTTTTCGTCTTTCTGCCAGTAATTCGGATTGCGCGAAAAAACAAGGCGCTGGCCCGGACTGTATTCGCTTATGTAATAACGCCCCATCGAAGGAATCGTTTTTGGGTCTGCATTTATGCTGAACAGATTTTTTACGCCTTCAGTTCCGTTTTTTTCAAACGCTTCTTTATAAATCCAGCTCGGATAAAAACTGCAATTCGACGACAGGACAGGATCTGCAACAATCCGCGGATAGACAAAATCAAAATGGCTGTCATCAATTTTTACGGCACGTATACGTTCAACAGAGCCGTCAGGCATCGTAACAAACTGTCCGCTATACGCTGAACTCTGGAACTCCGGATTTCCCGAAACGTTGTCATACCACCATACAATGTCATCAGACGTAACGGGAATTTTCTCGTCACTGTTGCAGTAGCTCCAGAACAGTCCGTCACGAATCGTACAGTGAACTGTCAGAGTCTGATTTTCTTCGTCAATTTCAATTTCAAAAAAACACGCCTGCGGAATCCAGCTCTTTGAAAAAGTATCATACTCTGCAATCGAATCAGTCGTCATCTGGATAATTGAACTTGAAGTTCCGTCACGTTCTGCAATCAAATGATTAAAAGTTTTCGGATCTGCATTAAGAACGGAATTCCAGACTCCGCCGGTTTTCCCGGGAACGTAATCAGAGCCGTCCCAGAACTTTGAAACAGTCTTGGAAATTATCTGCTCGGAACTCAAATTTTTTGATTTTTCAATTTCTTCTAAAGTCATTATGGGAACTTTTTTACAGCTGAACAAAACAAAAACAAAACATAAAATCAAAAATATTTTTTTCATTTTCATATTCTACCATAAAAAAATAATCCCGTGTCAAGCATGGGATTGATATTTTAAAACCAGAGTTAAAACAAAACTTTCATTTTTCAGTCGTTACATTTTTTCAAGGAACGGAACAAGAACAAGATTCATAGCCCGCTTCAAAACGACCAGAGTACATTCTGCAAGATAAAGCCGAACAGATGCAAGCTGGCTGTCCTCCGCATTGACAATAGAACACTGCTGGTAAAATTTGCTGAACAGTTTGCAGACGTCATATAAATATGCAGTGATGATGCTCGGATCAAGATTTTCTGCCGCCCTGAAAATCATATCAGGGAAATTTCCAAGCGCACAGATTAATTCCCATTCTTCAGGAGCAGTCAGACGGCTTACGGCTTCTTTACTGCAATCAGGCTCTATGCCGCTTTCTTTTGCCTTGCGCAAAATCGAAGTAATGCGCGCACCCATATACTGCAAGTAAGGCCCTGTGTTCCCGTTGAACGAAAGGCTTTCCTCCGGGTTAAAAAGCATATCTTTAATCGGAGTTGCCTGCAAAAGATAATAGTGCAATGCCGCAAGCGCAACTTTTTCTGCAACTTCATCTGCATTGCCGACTTCTTCGTCACGACCGCGCTCTTTGATTGCTTCAAGCGCATCAGAATGAAGTGAATCAATCAAATCATCTGCATCGACAATCGTACCTTCGCGGCTTTTCATTCTGCCGGACGGAAGGTTTACAAGACCATAGCTCAAATGATAAAGCTTGTCGCTCCATTCAAAGCCGAGTTTTTTAAGAATGTGGAACAGAATTTTAAAATGATAATTCTGTTCAGAAGCTACGACATATACAAGCTGGTTGAACGGCCAGTCGTCATGACGGCTGATTGCAGTTCCGATATCCTGCGTAATGTAAACGGAAGTTCCGTCTTTACGGAGAAGGACTTTTTCGTGGTTCTCTTCGTCCTTGCCCTTGCCTACTACATCAGTTACGTCAATCCGCACGGAGCCGTCATCTGCTTTAAAGAAAACGCCTTTTTCAAGACCTTTTAAAATTTCGTCCTTGCCTTTTAGGTAAGTGTCGCTTTCAAGATAGAACTTGTCAAACGAAACACCTGTCCTTTCGTAAGTTGCCTTAACTCCGTCGAGCGTCCATTCATTCATCTTTTCCCAAAGGGCACGAACTTCGCTGTCGCCGGCTTCCCATTTGACAAGCATTTCTTCTGCCTGTTCCTGAGCTTCCGGGTGTTCCTTTGCCCATCTGTCAAATTCAACGTAGCACTGACCTACAAAATGATCGCCTTTCATTCCAAGGCTTTCAGGAGTGTCGCCGTTTTTTTCGTGGAACAGTTTATACGCCAGCATTGACTTGCAGATGTGAACGCCGCGGTTATTGATTAAGTCAACTTTAAAAACGTCAGCGCCGGCAGCCTTTAAAATGCGGCTTACAGATTCGCCGAGCGCGTCGTTTCTTAAATGTCCCAGATGCAAAGGCTTGTTTGTATTCGGTGAACTGAACTCAACCATGACACGGCGGTTTGCAAAAGGCTTTTTGTTTTCTGAGTCAAGGCTTCCGTATTCGTCTTTTTGGGTGTTGATTTTTTCAAGAATCGAAAAAGCCTCGTTTGATTTGTTCAGCTTTAAATTAATATACGGACCTACGGCAATAATTTCGCCGATAGAAGAATCTGTAATCAGCTTTACGACTTCCGCCGAAATCTGCGGAGGCGCCATTTTCAAAGTTTTTGCAAAGGCAAACATCGGAATTCCCAAATCGCCAATTTCCCGATTAGGCGGATTTTGAACGGCAAGCACATCGCCTGAAATTTCTTCAAGTTCAGGATTTGTCTGTTTTATAAATAAGTTCAATGCACCTGCAACCAGTTTTTTAAATTCAATTTTTACGTCTGCCATAAATATTTCCTAAAATTAAATTACGGAAACACTAAATAAATCCTACTGAGGATTTTTCAGTGTTAACCTTGAATACGTCTGGTCAAGGCACATTCGCCTTCCGGCTCATTCAAGGCCTTGACTCAGCCGTTTTAAGGGTTTGTTTTAACCCCTTAATGTTGCTAATTGTCCGTAAGTCAATGACTTACGGCAATTTGACGGGAAGTGCTGAGTAATCGCTTCAAGTGTTAATCAGCACTTCCTTAAATTCCTATGAAGTGTGTTTCGATTTTTTCCTGAACATATTTTATAAAGTCGTTAAGCTTGAAAGTTTCCTGAGGTTTCTTGCTTGAAAATCTGTAACGGCATGTAACAGTTTCAGAATCTTTTTCGTTCTGACCTACGACGAGAATATACGGAGTTTTATGTTCAGTTGAAATATTCTTGATTTTTGCTTTCATATTTTCGTCGCTCAGATAAACATTTGAACGGATATCATTTGCAACAAGTGCGTCATTTACTTTCTTAGCGTAATCGTCAAAATCATTCGTAACAGGAACGACCGCAACCTGTTCAAAAGCAAGCCAGGTCGGGAAAACGCCTGCAAAATTTTCTATCAGAATTCCGAGGAACCTTTCAAAACTTCCGAGAACGGCACGATGAAGCATTACAGGATGATGTTTCTGATTGTCACTTCCGATGTAAGTTGCATCAAGGCGTTCAGCACTAGGAAGCTGATAGTCAACCTGAATGGTTCCGCACTGCCACTCACGTCCGAGAGTATCATAAAGCTTGAACTCAAGTTTAGGCCCGTAAAAAGCGCCTTCGCCCGGCTGAATTTCATATTCAAGCCCTGCTTCGTGACACGCGTCAGACAGCGCTTTTTCTGCACGCTGCCAGGTTTCAAGATCGCCGACATGGTCTTCCGGCATAGTTGAAAATTTTACGACTAAATCATCAAATCCAAAATCGTGATAAATTACTTTAAGCAGTTTGCAGAACTTTGCAACTTCAGAAGCAATCTGTTCTTCCGTACAGAGAATGTGCGCATCGTCCTGAACAAAACCCCTGACACGCATAACGCCGTGAAGAGTACCGCTCGGTTCGTTGCGGACATCATGACCGAATTCTGCAAGGCGGAGAGGCAAATCTTTGTACGAACGCTGACGGCTTTTAAAAATTTCGATTGCGCCCGGACAGTTCATCGGTTTGATTGCAAAAAGGCGTTTTTCTGATTCCGTGATGAACATATTTTTCTGATAATGTCCCCAGTGACCTGAGCGCTCCCAGAGAGTACGCGGCATGATTGCAGGAGTATTTACTTCCTGATAGCCGTCCCTGCGTACCATTTTGCGCATATAATCCTGTATCGTCGTATAAATCGTCCAGCCGTTCGGGTGCCAGAAAACCTGTCCCGGATTTTCGGGGTCAACGTGGAATAAATCCATTTCTACGCCGATTTTTCTGTGATCGCGTTTTTCAGCTTCGGCAAGAAGCGTAAGATAATCTTTTAAATCGTTCGGCTTTGCAAAACACAGCGCATAAATTCTGGTAAGCTGAGTATTGTTTGAATCTCCGCGCCAGTATGCGCCTGCAATTTTATCAAGTTTAAAAGCCTGTGCATTGATTTCTTTTGTATTTGAAACATGAGGACCTCGGCAAAGGTCAATGAAACCGTCCTGTTCATAAGTCGTAATAGTCTGACCTTCCGGCAAATCATTAATCAGTTCAACTTTATAAGGTTCGTCTTTGAAAATTTCAAGGGCTTCCTGTCTGGAAACTTCCTTTCTTACAAAGTCATGATTGCCTGCAAGAATCTTTCGCATTTCTTTTTCGATTGCAGGAAAATCGGTGTCAGAAAGTTTTGTAGTGCCAAAATCAAAATCATAATAAAACCCGTTGTCAACGGCAGGTCCGATTGCAATTTTAGTTCCGGGGAACAAATGCAAGACCGCCTCTGCCATAACATGCGCACAACTGTGACGTACCGTCTGTAAATGTTCATCAAGTGCCATAAAAAACTTCCTTTCTATTCTATATTATGTAAATGTACAATTAAGATATGCTTTAAGGGAAAATTTGTCAAGTTAACTGAATAAACACAGGCTAACTCGCAACCGCGAACTGCCACAATGCCAGCCTGACATCAGAAATTTACAACTGCAACAGACTTTACGCACACAGAGAATTGCCCCCGTGCAATTCTCGTGGCGCGAGCTACCACGATGCTAGTCTGACATCAGAAATTTACAACTGCAACAGACTTTTCGCACACAGAGAATTGCATCCCCATGCAATTCTCGTGGCGCGAGCTACTACGATGTTAGTCAGGGAAAGAAATTTACTCGCGCCAATGGACGAACCGTCTTTTCTCGGCTAAAATAATAATATGGCTGATATTCATGTTTTTGACCCGGCGCCTGAGGGGACACCGGTTTCTAATTTTGTTCACCTTCACGTTCATTCAGATTACTCGCTTCTTGACAGCTGCGCCAAACTTGACAACCTGATTGCAAAGGCAAAAAGCCTGAACATGCCGGCACTGGCACTTACAGACCACGGCAATATGTTCGGCGTTTTGAATTTTGAACATATATGTCACGCAAACGGAATAAACCCGATTGTCGGCGAAGAATTTTACGTCGCCTACGGCAGTCATCTTGAAAAAAACGACGTTCCGTATTCGCGCAAAGGTGAAGACGGAGATCGCCATGCCCATTATTTTCACCTGATTCTTCTGTGCGAAAACGAAACTGGCTACAAAAATATGTGCTGGCTTTCGTCAATCGCCTATACGGAAGGACTTTATTACGGAAAGCCGCGAATTGACTTTGAACTGCTGGAAAAATACCATGAAGGGCTTATCTGCTGTTCAGCATGTATCGCAGGAGAACTTCCGCAGCTTCTGCTTGCCGGGCTCGATGACGAAGCAAAGAAAGTTGCGCTCAAATACAAAAATCTTTTCGGCAAAGACCGTTATTATATCGAACTTCAAGACCACGGACTTGAAGACCAGAAAATCGTAAACAAAAAACTGATTGCACTTGCAAGGGAACTTGACATTCCGCTTGTCGCAACTAACGACGTTCACTACGTAGAAAAAGACGATGCACTGGCACAGGACATATTGCGCTGCATCGGATTTAAAAAACTGTACGAAGAACCTCATCAGACAATGGGCGGCGAGGGCAACAGCAACTGGTATTTTAAAACAGAAGATGAAATGCGCCAGCTCTTCCCTGACTGCCCCGAAGCGATTGACAACACAATCAAAATTGCAAATATGTGCAACCTTACGATTCCTCAATACAAAACGCAGGAACTTAAAGACTGCCTTCCGCGATTCAAGCTGCCTGACGAGTTCTGTACGCACGGCGACGATTACAAAGCTGATCAGGACGATTACGTACGCTATATCGTAGAAGAAGGCTTAAAAAAACGCTACAAGGAAATTACGCCAGAAATCCGCGAGCGCGCAGAATACGAACTCGGAATTATTTTTCAGATGGGATTTTCAGGATACTTCCTTATCGTATGGGAATTCATCAACTGGGCAAAATCTGACTGGGACAATGTGAACAACAAACCGAAGCATTACATTCCAATCGGACCGGGGCGCGGTTCAGGAGCAGGTTCTCTCGTAGCCTACGCAATGACAATTACAGACATTGACCCTTTTAAATACGGTCTTATCTTTGAAAGGTTCTTAAATCCTGAACGCGTTTCAATGCCAGATTTTGACGTTGATATGGATTTCGACTACAGGCAGGAAATAATCCAGCACACGCGCGATTTATACGGTGATCCTCAGGTAGGGCACATCGTAACGTTCGGAACTTTAAAACCAAAACAGGTTCTTGCAGACGTAGGACGCGTTTTAAATATTCCGCTCAGCGAAGTCAATATGCTTAAAAAATGTATTCCTGACAACCCGAAAGCAACGTTAAAAAGCGCATTCACTCCGCCTTCAGAAAAATTCCCGGACGGCGGCCAGCTCATTCCATATAAAGATAACCCGCGCTACCAGAAGCTTTTTGAACTTTCCTTCAAACTTGAAAACGTCAACCGCAATACGGGACTTCACGCATCGGGAATGGTAATCGGTCTGACAGCCCTTCCAAACTGGGCGCCCGTTTTTGTTGCAGAAGGAAAAGTCGCCGTTCAATACACAATGGACATCATCGAACCATGCGGGCTTGTAAAATTCGACTACCTCGGTTTAAAAACGCTTTCGCTCATCCGCTATGCAGAAGACATCATAAACAAACACAAAAAACCGGGCGAGCCTGATTTTCTTACTGCCGAAGTTTCTGAAACTGACGAAGAAACTTTTGACCTTTTCAGCCGCGGAGATTCGGTTGCAGTATTCCAGTTTGAGTCCCCGGGAATGCAGAAAATTCTCCGTCAGGCAAAACCGCGCTGCATTGAAGAACTTGTCGCATTGAACGCACTTTACCGCCCCGGACCTATGGACTACATTCCGCAGTACATCGAAGGAAAATGGAAGCCTGAAACAATTCACTATCCAGACCCGTGCCTTGAAGATATTTTAAAAGAAACTTACGGCGTTATGGTTTATCAGGAACAGGTAATGCAGGTAAGCCAGCGCATTGCAGGATTTTCTCTCGGCGGTGCAGATATGCTTCGCCGTGCAATGGGAAAGAAAAAGCCTGAAGTCTTAATGGGAAAGAAAAAAGAATTCATCGAAGGTGCAATAAAGCAGGGATTTACCGAAGCACACGCAGATGATATTTTTGATAAAATGGTTCCGTTTGCAGGCTACGGTTTCAACAAATCGCACGCAGCAGCATATTCCGTCCTCGCATACCGCACCGGCTGGCTAAAGGCACACAAGCCTGCTGAGTTCATGGCGGCAAACCTTACGAACGAAATCAACTCTACTGACGGACTTCCGTTTTACATTTCAGAATCGCGCAGAATCGGAATTCCTGTTGACGCGCCTGACATAAACCGTTCAGACAAAACTTTTGACGTTGTAGACGGAAGAATCGTTTTCGGGCTCAAAGGAATAAAAGGAATGGGAGATACTGCCTCGACTGTCATAATCGAAGAACGCAACGAAAACGGACCTTACGAATCGTTCATCGATTTTGTTGAACGCGCCGGAATAAAAATCGTCGACAACAAACGCGCCGTAAACAACAAGGCAATCGAAGTCCTCATAAAGACAGGCGCATTTGACAAACTAGGAATAAACCGCCCTACCCTCCTGCAGAATATGGAACGCGCAATCAACTATGCAACGGAAAAATCTCTTGGTACTGCAAACGGTCAGGCTTCTTTATTTGAAGACTCAGGCGAAAAAGAATTCATCGATTTTACCTATGAAGAAGTCGAAGACTTGCCTGCAATGGAAAAACTCAATCTTGAAAAAGAATGTATCGGAATTTATGTTTCAGGTCATCCGCTCGATGACTACAGAAAAACAATCGAACAGTCCGCAACCATTACTTCCGAAAATATTGAACGCGAATCAAAACTTGCAAGAAGTCAGAATGAGGCGCAGAAAGACCAGAAACAGAACGGCTGGCAAAAACAGTATCCTTCAAAAACTTATATCGCAATCGGATTAATTCAGGAACTGAAAACATTTCACACAAAAAAAGGAACGGGCCCCGAAATGGCGTATGCCAGACTTGAAGATTTCAACGGCTCAATCGATTTGGTATTCTTCCCGAAAATCTGGGAAGTCCTAAAGCCGCAGATTCATGTTGACGGCATATATGCGCTTAAAGGCAAACTTGACGTTACAAACGAAGATCCGTCTTTCCGTGTTGATTCAATCGAAGACATAAATTCGCTTAAACTGAATTCGACGCGCGAAGTTCATATTCAGCTTGACGAAAACTTAAAAGATGAATTTCAAATTCAGGAATTAAAGAATTTTTTATTTGGCGCTTCAGGTAATTGTTTAGTATATTTTCATATAGAAACAGCAGAAGGACTATTTACAGTTAAAGCAAATTCCCAGCTGACATCTCCGTGCAATAAAGAATTCTTAGATGCACTGGCTGATATTCCGTTTGTAAAAGAAGTCTGGACTGTTTAATTTTCTGGAGTTATGAATGCAGTACGTAAACCTTATTTTTAAAATCCTCGCATCGCTTTTGACGATTTATTCTTTTTTGTGTTCGATAAGAATTATCCTGACCTGGATTCCCGGACTGTCAAACGGGTTTACGAATTTCCTCTCAAGGATATGCGACCCTTACCTTAATCTTTTTTCGCGGCTCGGGATTTTCAGATTCGGGGCGATTGATTTTTCGCCTGTCATTTCGCTTGGAATTCTTGCACTGCTTTCTACGATTTCTTCATCGCTTGCACACGCAGGAACAATTACGCTCGGCTTCATTCTTGCGTTAATACTCCAGATGGCATGGAACGTCGTTTCGTCGATTATCGGTTTTCTGCTCATCGTGCTCATAATAAGATTTGTCGTCCTGCTTTTTCAGAACAACTCTTACAACGGCTCTCAATTCTGGAAACAGTTTGACTACGTGCTAAATCCTGTCATATACAAAATCATTGCGCCGTTTTCAAAAGGAAGAATGGTTCCATACAAAACTGCACTGCTGATTTCAATAATCAGCCTGTTTGTCGTACGCTTTGCAGGCTCGCTTTTTATTTACCAGCTTGCACGACTTTTAAGAATGATTCCGTTTTAATTAAAAACTCAAAGCCAAGTTTATGAAAATTGCCGATATAAAAAATCCTGTTTCCAGTTTGCAGGGAGCAGGCCCTGCAACAATCAAGCATCTTGCAAACCTGAACATTTTTACGATTGGAGATTTGCTCCAGTTTTACCCGCGCGATTACGAAGACAGAACGAAACGAATTCCTTTAAATCAATTTGCAGTTTCAAAAAAAATCCACACGATTGCAAAAGTCTGCGCCCACGAATATTTCGGCTACGGAAAAATGAAAACACTGAAAATCATAATTCAGGACGAAACAGGAAAAGCCGCGCTCATCGCTTTTAACAGAAATTTTCTTGAACAGACACTTCCCGTAAATTCGATAATCTGCGTAACGGGAACTTTTGAAGTAAAATACAACGAACTGCAAAGTTCAAGTTTTGAAACAATCCTCATAAAAAAAGACGGCGAACTTGAAGAATTCAAAAATGCCGTCATGCCTGACTCAGGAATTCTTCCGGTTTACAGGCTTACTCAGGGAATTACGCGAAAGACAATCGTAAAGCTGATGAATCAGGCAATAAGGCAGTACGCCATCGGACTTGACGACGAGCTCCCGGAACAAATCATCAAAAGCCGCAGCCTTCTTTCAAAAAAAGAAGCCGTAAAAAAAATTCACCAGCCCCAAAATATGAACGATGCAATCGAAGCAAAAAAAACTCTTGTCTACGAAGAACTTTTTTTATTCCAGACTGCAATGCTAAAACGCGCCTTCCTCCACAAAGGAACTTTCCCCGAACCGGATTTTTCAGATTTTAACAGCAACGTACAGTCGCAGGCGCAGGCGCAAAGTGAAAAATCAGATTACTCACCAAGACAGTCACAGCTTCTTGACTCGCTTTCCTTCTCGCTTACAAAAGACCAGCTTGACGTAATAAACCAGATGAACAGGGAAATTGACAGAGGCTACAAAGAACGCAATCTAATCCTTCACAAACTTGAAAACGATAATTCACCCTCCGCCGAAAAAGATTCAAATTTAAAACCGTTTACAATGCAGCGCCTCGTCCAAGGCGATGTCGGCTCAGGAAAAACGCTTGTCGCACTGTTTGCCGCCCTCAGGGTAATTGACTGGGGCGGACAGGTTGCATTTATGGCGCCGACAGAAATCCTTGCACGCCAGCACGCAGAAAACATAAACCGCTACGTAGAAAAATTCGGAGTGCGCACTGCATTTCTGACAGGCAACGTAAAAACTGCCGGGCGCAAAACTCTCCTTAAGGAACTTAAAACAGGCGGCATCGACATTCTGATCGGAACTCATGCACTTTTTTCAACTGACGTAATTTACAAAGATTTGCAGCTTGCCATAATCGACGAGCAGCACCGCTTCGGAGTTTTACAGAGGCAGGCAATCATCGAAAAAGGCAGGCAGCTTTTAAGTTCAGTCTATGCAAGTCCGCACCTTCTCATGATGAGCGCAACCCCGATTCCGCAGACACTCGCGCTGACGGCTTTCGGCGACCTAGACATTTCGACAATAAAAACTCTGCCGCAGGGAAGAAAAAAAATCATTACGTATCTTGTATCAGGCGGCCACGAACAGAACGCGTACAATGCCGTCCGTCAGGAACTGGACAAAGGCCATCAGGCTTATTTAGTTTACCCTGCAATCGACAGTCAGGAAACAACTTCCGATTTAAATGCTGAACTTAACGCAGACCTTTTTTCAAGTTCAGACTCAGAAAGCATAAAGTCCGCAGAAAAAGCTTTCAACGAATTATCGTCAACTTATTTTTCAAAATATAAATGCGCGCTCATTCATTCAAAAATCCCGGAAGAACAGCAGACAAGAATTCTCGATGACTTCCGCTACGGAAAAATAAAAATGCTTTTTGCAACTACAGTCGTAGAAGTCGGCGTTGACGTTCCAAATGCAACATGTATCGTAATTGAACAGGCAGACAGATTCGGTTTAAGCCAGCTTCATCAGCTCAGAGGTCGAATCGGACGCGGAAATTCGCAAAGCTACTGTTTTTTAATTTACCGCAAAAACATTACCGAAAACGGAATCCAGCGTATGAAAATTCTCAGGGAAAGTACTGACGGATTTTTTATTGCCGAAGAAGATTTAAAACTAAGAGGTCCCGGCGAAATTACCGGAACCATTCAAAGCGGCGATTTAAAACTCGGCATTGCAGATTTATCGCGCGATCACGCACTGCTTTTAGAAGCAAGAAAAGATGCACTCAAGATTTTGAAAAACAAATAATTTTTTTTCATTTTCTTTCGTGCACCTTTCAAGTTCGCTTCAAGTTTTTTTTAAGTTCTTCTTTTTAGATTTTATGCAACGTAGTTTTCAAGCTTTCTCATTCTTGTAGGATGCTGTAATCTTACAATCGCATGTTTTTCTATCTGGCGGATTCTTTCTTTTGTAAGGTTGCAGATATCGCCGATTTCTTTTAACGACTTTGGTTTATCACCATCAAGTCCGTATCTCAAACGGATTACTTTCTGTTCATTTGGTTTTAACGTATTGAGGACGTCATCAATATCATCTTTCATTGAAGAATAAATCACCTGTTCATCAGGATTTCCATAACGATTTTCTTCAACAAAATCACCAACCGAAGTCTTGCCGTTTTCGCTTGAAGAAAGAGGCGCATCAAGAGAGATGAACTCTTTAGAAATATTCAGCATGTCACGGATATGGCTTGCATCAAGATTAAGCATTTCTGCAATTTCCCTTATTTCCTGTTCTTCTGTCTGTCTGTGTCCGACAATCTTCTTTGCTTTCTGAATCTGGCTCAATTCGTTTACGCGGTTAAGCGGCAGCCTTACGCTTCCTGATTTTTCGCTGATTGCTTTTGTAATGCTCTGGCGAATCCACCATACGGCGTACGAAATAAAATGATAGCCTTTGTCAACGTCAAAGCGCTCAACGGCTGTCATTAATCCGATGTTTCCTTCGCTGATTAAATCTGTCAAATCTAATCCGCGGTTCTGATATTTTTTTGCAACGTTTACGACAAAACGCAGATTGGCATTTACTATTTTATCTTTTGCAATTTTAGAACCATTCTGGGCTTCTTTTGCAAGTTTGATTTCTTCTTCGTGTGTCAATAACGGAATCTTGTTGATTTCTTTAAGGTATATTGCTAAAACTTCATCATCATATTTCATAAAAATTCCTCCGGAATTATGTTATGTAATAATATATAGCAATAAGCGTGCCAACTTGCTTTTTTGTCCTGTTTTTTTGAATTTTTGCGCTTTTTTATGCAACATTCCGTTTTTTTTGCGGCAAAACAGGAGAAATTTTTTATCTTTTTTGTTGACGATTGTGTTTTTTTTCCGTATTTTTATAAAAAAAGAGTAATTTGTGTGTTATTTTGCCACAAACGTTTTTTTTCAAATCAAAACTGTATCTTTTTGACACAACCAAAAGGCTGTTTTCTTATATTTTCAATTTGAATTTTGCAGTTCTTTATAGTTCTTTACAGTTTTTCAGATTTTAATCTTTTACAATCATTAAACTAGACTTTTGATAGGCAGGAATGAATTTTTTTGTTCCGCCTGTTTCAAAAAGAACGCTTATTACAAGTTCGCCTTCGCTGTAAGAAGATCTGACAATCTGACCGTAGCCGTAATCATCGTGATAAATCCTTGTTCCGACTGACCACTTTTTTTTCTCGTCATCGCCGTCGCCAGACTCTTCGTCAGACTCTGACCGGCTTTCGTTACAGACAGAAAAGCTGCGCGGTTTTTCGCCGAGCACTCTGAACGGTTCTTTGCCCATTTCCAGAAGGAACGGACTTGGCTCCATAAAAGTTGTTTTGCCATAAAGCCTGCGTTCTGCACAGCTTGTTATGTAAAGTTCGTCTTTTGCACGCGTAATGCCTACGTAAAAAAGCCGGCGCTCTTCTTCAAGTTCCGACGCATCTTTATTTTCCCTCGGAAAAATTCCGTGTTCAAGTCCTGTAATTATTACCCGCGGAAATTCAAGGCCTTTTGTATTGTGCAGGGTAATCAGCGTAACAGAATCCAGAGTATCGTCTTCTTCGCTTTCAAGTGTCCTGTCAAGTTCGATGTGGTCAAGAAAATCCAGAAGCCCCTGAACTGAATATTCGTACAGCACGGCACTGTTTACAAGTTCCTGCATATTTGCCGCGCGCTGAGTTCCTGCGATTTCGTCCTGCGCTTTATGATATTCAAGCAAAGTTGATTTGTTCATAATCATTTCAACAAACTCAGAAAGCGAAGAATCCTTTTGAGGAGAATTTATATTTTCGATAAATTCCTCCATCATTGCACAAAACTGAACTGCGCCCTCTTTTGCTTTTTTAGAAAAAGTGCCTGCAATTTTTTTGCACGAGTCAACAAGGCTCACAAGCCCTGACGATGTCATTGCTTCTTTTAAAATCTTATCCTGTGCCACAGAACCTAAAGCACGGGCAGGTTTATTTACAATGCGCCTGAAAGAAATTTCATCTTTCGGATTTGCCACAAGGCGCAAAAACGCAAGCATATCTTTTATTTCTTCGCGCTCATAGAACTTTAAAGAGCCGACAACCTGATACGGAATTTTCTGATGCAGAAACTCGCTTTCAAATGTCAGCGACTGCGCATTAGTCCTGTACAAAACTGCCCAGTCTTTATACGGACAGCCCTGTTCGTGCGAGTTTAAAATCATGCTCGCACAGAATTTTGCTTCTTCGTCCTGATTAGGCAAAAATACAAGGACAGGCTGTTTCCCCTCACCGCGTTCTGCGACCAGAGTTTTGCCAAGACGCTGTTCATTCTGACTTACAATTTTATCTGCGGCAAACAGAATTTTTTCTGTCGAGCGGTAGTTCCTTTCAAGGCGGATTAAAGACGTACCCGGAAACTCTTTTTGAAACGACAGAATGTTCTGGACTTCTGCACCGCGGAATTTATAAATCGACTGGTCATCGTCGCCGACAACGCAGACATAAGTTGAATTTTCACAGGCGAGCGCTTTCAATAAACGGAACTGCGCAACGTTTGAATCCTGATATTCATCAACGAGAATAACTTTAAATCTATGGTGCATCTGGCTTCTGATTTTTTCGTTCTGCTCTAAAACCATTACAGGAAGCATAATCAAATCGCCAAAGTCAACATTCCCTGTCTGCCGGAGCCTGTCCTGATACATTCTGTAAAAACGCGGAAAATCAGGTTCAGAAGAAATCTCCCTAAGTTCGGGACTTTCTGGCGTATAGCAATAATCTTTTGCAAGCGAAATCAAATGCGCAATGCCGGCAGCCTGCGTTTTCTTTAACTCAGGAACTGCCTTTGCAAGAAGCGTTACCATATCATCGTCATCGTAAACAGTAAAATTTTTATCAATGCCGGCTTCCTGATAATACTTTCGCAAAAACCAGGAACCGAAAGAATGAAACGTCCTTATCATCGACTCTTCTGCGCGCGGTTCCATAAGGACTGCCCTGTCAAGCATTTCTTTTGCGGCTTTCTTTGTAAAAGTTACGGCAAGAATTGAATAAGGCAAAACGCCTTTCTGGTTTATAAGATATGCAATTTTTGTCGTAATGACACGCGTCTTTCCTGAACCTGCGCCAGCCAGAATCAAAAGCGGCGAATCATAATGTTCTACAGCCTTTTTCTGTTCCGGGTTTAAAAGCGAAAGATATTTTTTTAATTCGTCTGTCATTTGCAAGGCTGGACTGTTCTGTAAGTTTTTGACAAAGTCTAATGCAAAATCATCGCTCATCTTTTCTCCCGTAAAAGCAAATGCAAAAAAAATTAATTCAATTCAATTCAGAATCTCTGACAAAGTGAGAATCAATGTCAACACCGCTTACCCTGTCTGCAAAAACATAAACGAGCCGTCCCGGTTTTACGGCATCAACTGCTGCCTTGTCATCTTTTTCGTACCTTACGACAAAAGCGCCGTCAACATCAGGCGCCTGAAACCAGGCACGTGCGATTGCAAAACCAAAGTCGTCAGTGCCTTCTATTATTTCTTCAATTAAAACATCGTAATTTTTGTTTATGCGTTTTTTAAGGTTTTCTAAAGTCAGTTTTTCCTGTACGGCTTCAAGAATTTTTGCGCGGGACTTTGCAGTTTCTTTAGGAACTTTATTTTTAAAATTATAGGCAGGCGTATCTTCTTCGCGGCTGTATGCAAAACAGCCTGACCAGTCAGGTTTTATCGCCTGCAGAAAGTCCTTTGTATTTTCAAATGCAGAATCTGTTTCACCGGGAAAGCCTGTCATAAAAGTCGTTCTTATCGCAGACTCAGGAAGTTCATTTCTGATATTTTGTACAAGCGAAACATACTGCTCTTTTGTTCCTGTCCTGTTCATCAGGCGGATAATTTCAGAATCGCCGCTCTGGAACGGAATGTCAAAATAAGCAAGAATCCGCCTGTCGTTTTTTATACATTCGATAATGTCAGAATTAAAGTGATCAGGGTGAATATATAAAAGCCGCACCCAGAATTTTCCCTTCAACTTTGAAATCTCATTTAAAAGCACAGAAAGCATCGAGCGCTTTTCGTCAGTTTCAAATAGAACTTTGTCAGCCTCGCCTGTTCCAAAAGCTGCAAGGTCCTGTCCTATCAGATTTATTTCAAAAAAGCCGTCAGCAACAAGGCGCTTTATTTCTTCGATAATGTCTTTTACAGGACGGCTTCTGAGTTCACCGCGGATTACGGGAATTGCACAAAAAGAACAGTGGTTAGAACATCCTTCCGTAATTTTTACGTATGCGGAATTTTTGAAATTCATAAAATACTTTCGGTTGTAGCACGAAACATTTTCCTGCGGTTCTACAGTTACGTTCCGTCCTTTTTTTAAAAGTGAATTTACAAAATCAGAAATTTTCAAAAGATTGCCGTTACCGAAAATTCCGTCGGCTTCAGGCAAATCCTGTTTGAAAACTTGTGCATAGCGTTCTGCAAGACAGCCTGCAAGAATTATTTTTTTATCAGGATACAAAGACTTTGCATCGTAAAGCGCATCAAGAGATTCTTTTTTTGCGGACTCAATAAATCCGCAGGAATTGATGATAATAAAATCAGCATCAGAAGCATTGTCTGTAAGTTCAAAACCATCGTCAATTAATTTTGAAACAATGATTTCGCCGTCAACCTGATTTTTTGCACAACCATGCTGGTCAATAAAAAATTTAATCAATTGGTTCAACCACTAATTTATAACGTCCGTCTTCCGAAAGAACCCATTTTATATCTTCAACAATACATTCGCCGGCTTTTCCGATTTCAAGTTCATAAGTCTGGCTCGAAGCGATTATCTGGAATTTTACGGTATTGCCGTTTGAAATCCAGACGCGCACTCTATTGTTGGCAGTCATCGTAACGACATCACCGTTTGCATAATAATTTTCTACGGAATTTTTCCTGTCAACTTCGTAACGGAATACGCAAGGCTTTCTGAAAGAAGCATTAAGCGTGAACGGATAAGCCCTGACGTCTTCTATAATAACTGTATGATTTACGTTTGTTTTTTGCTGCATCGGAATCGAAGAATTATCAGCGATTTCAGAAATTGCATTTTCATCTTTAAGTACGACGTAAACTTCCGCACCGCGAGACTGCTCGTTTGCAGAAATTTCCCATACGTCAAGAATAAAGTCAATCGTTGCATCGCCGTCAATATCGATTTCGCGTGTTTCTGAAAGTTCAAAATACTGCGTACCGACAGGAGTATTTAACCCAAGTCTGGAGTTTGTATCAGAATTTACAGTAAGAATTACGTTTCCGTTTTTTGACGGAACTATAATCTGGTCGCCTATATAAACACGTGTATTCAGAGGCTTGTCAGAAAGTTCGTACACTTTCTGCTGGACTTTTTCTGAAACGGCATAGGCGTTTTGTTTTTCTATCTGCTTTTTGCGGTAAACAGTAAAATATACGATGCACAAAATGACAGCCACAACTGCAATGACACTTCCTATTATTATCGGGACAAAATAAGCAGACTTTGGTTTTGCAATCAATCCCTCGGGAACGGGAGATTCCTGTATCATCATATTCCTGTAAAGGCTTATGAGTTTTTTTGAATCAAGTTCGAGGTATTCTGCATAAGTCCTTAAAAAGCCTACAAGATAAGCTTCTCCATGGAAAACTTCCGTATTTTCGTTTTCCAGAGCTTCCAGAAATTCCCTGCTGATTGAAGTTTCGCTTTCAATCGATTCAAGAGTCAATTTTTTTTCTTCGCGCGCCGCTTTTAATAGTGCACCATAACTTTCCATAATGTTCCAGAGCCTCTACAATGCTTTAGTCAGAGAATAAAAAGTTATCGTAATTATTCGCTCCAGCCGGAATGTCATACTGGAAACGCTTTTCTGTTATTCCTTGATTTATTTCGTAGTTCTTAAAATCAAACTGATAAGTAATGCCGTTTGGAGTTACTGCAATAATGCGCCTGATTAATTTTGTATCAGGGTTGATTGCCATTTTTATATAACGGAAACTTTCAGAAGGAGATCTTCTCCAGAGAATAAGTTTTACGACCTTTTCATCAGAATCTTCGTCTAAAGGAACTGTGTCCTGATCTTTTTCGTATGAAACGGAATAATACCGCCTTAAAAGCGAAAGTCCTTCAGGCGTTGCAGGATTTGATTCCGTTACGGAAGAATCCTGTGTCAGAACAGCAGCATTGTCAGGAAGATAGCAGATAAGTTTTTTACCGTCATAAACAATTGTCTGCTGTGCCGGTTCTGAAAAGTCCATACGGATTTTGTCAGGCGCCATATAAAGAACTGTCGCAGTCATTGCCTTTTTGTCAATTATTATATCAAGATTTGCCTGATAGTCTTTGAAAGTTGCATATTTTTCAGAAACAGCCTTAAAAAATTCGTTTGCTGTCGTAATACCTTGTGCAAAAACAGAAGCCACGCTCACAAAAAGGGCTGCAAGAACACAAAAGCTTTTTTTCATATTTTAACCTGCATTATATAAAGTTGCTTTTATTTTATTAAAGATAATCCTTAAGGTCAAGCGCTCGTAAATTCCGATTGCTTACTAGCACTGGGTTACCTCGCGCTACGAGTTTTGCGCAGGGGCAATTCTCTGTGTCGGGGTTGTCGGGGTAACTTGTAAATTTCAGTTCTTTACAAGCACTTGTTCAGCTCGCGCTGCGAGTTTTGCATTGGGCAAAACTCTGTGTGCGCGAAAACAGTTATTTTGTGGCGGGGTCTGATTTTTTAGTGGTTTTTGAAGGCTTTTTTGCGGCAGGGGATTTTGGCTTTTTGGAAGATGCCGTTAATTCTGCGCAATGTTTTTCTGCCTCTATGATTGAGTAGAATTCTTTGCCGTCGAGGGTTTCTACTTCGAGGAGGCGGTTTGCGATTACTTCAACCAGATCTTTATGAGTTTTGAGCAATTTAAGGACATAGTTATAGCGTTCATTCATAATGCGCGCGATTTCGTTGTCGATGTAGTTCTGCGTGTCTTCGCTGAACTCACGGACTAAAGCAGGTTCGCCGCCTCTGTTGCCGAGAACGCCTTTGCCTAAAGTCATATTTTTAAATTTGTCGCTCATTCCATAATCAACAATCATATTCTTGACAATTTCAGTTGCCCTTGCAATGTCGTTTGAAGCGCCTGTAGAAATGTCGCCGAGCAGGATTTCTTCGGCAGCACGACCGCCGAGCATTGAATCGACTTCATTAATCATATCTTTGCGCGTATGGAAATTCTTTTCTTCTTCCTCGCGATACTGCGTAAAACCGCCTACTCCGTGACTGCGAGGTACGACCGTAATTTTGTTTACAGGCTCATGGTCAGGAGTTAAAGCCGCAACGATTGCATGCCCCGTTTCGTGAACTGCAACAAGGCGCATTTCTTTTTTATTGTCCTTGCGAGATTTTTTCTTTAAACCGATGCTTACTTTATCGATAGCTTCGTTAAAATCTTCCATCGTAACTTTTTTTCTGCCGTTCCTTACGGCAAGCAGGGCAGCTTCGTTTACGACATTCGCAAGGTCAGCGCCTGCAAAACCTGTAGTTCCGTGTGCGATAGATTCAAAATCAACATCGTCGTCAAGCTTTACGTTCTTTGAGTGAATACGCAGGATTTCTTCCCTTCCCTTTACGTCAGGGCGCTCAACAGGAACCTGCCTGTCAAAACGTCCCGGGCGGAGCAATGCAGGGTCGAGAATGTCTGCACGGTTTGTAGCCGCAAGAATTATAAGGCCTTTTTCATTTTCAAAACCGTCCATTTCAACAAGAAGCTGGTTTAAAGTCTGTTCGCGCTCGTCGTTTCCGCCGCCATAACCGTTTACGCGGCTTTTACCCAGCGCATCAATTTCATCGATGAATACGATACACGGCGCTTTTTCGCGTGCCTGCTTGAACAGATCGCGCACACGGCTTGCACCGACACCGACAAACATTTCTACAAAGTCAGAACCGCTTATGCTGAAAAACGGAACGCCGGCTTCTCCTGCAACTGCACGAGCAAGCAGGGTTTTACCTGTTCCCGGAGGTCCGACAAGAAGAACGCCTTTAGGAATTTTTCCGCCGATGTCTGTATATTTTTTAGGAGATTTCAAAAAATCTACGACTTCTACAAGTTCTTCTTTTGCTTCGTCAACGCCTGCAACATCTGCAAAACGTGTCTTTACTTTTCCTTCTTCTACAGATTTTGCACGCGAACCGCCTGCGCCAAAAATGCTTCCCATTCCGCCGCCCATGCTGTTTCCGATTTTGCGGAAGAAAATAAAGTAAATTACAAAGAAAATTGCAATCGGTAAAATCATATTCAGCAGAATCTGAGTGAACAGATTGTTCTGGGCGCGGACATATTTATATGCAACGCCTTTTTCGTCGAGGAACCTTACAAAGTCCTCCATCGTGTAAGGATGTCCGACAGTTTTATATACTTTTCTGCCGCTGCGCTGTTCCATATTCAATATAGAAGAAAGCGGATTTTCTTTTGGTTCTTTTGAAGTTTCGTCATAGCCGATAAAATAGTAATCGGTAATTTCGACTTCGACGATTTTTCCTGTTTCAACCAATTTGCGGAACTCGCTGAATTCAAGTTCAGAATCAACTTTTTGAGAAGAAAAAATATTGAAAATTCCTAAAATCAGAATTCCTATCAGCAAAATTCCCCAGAAAGGAAAATGCGGACTTTTTTTAGGACTGCCGTTTTTTTCGTCTTTTTCGTCTGTTGTAAGTTTGAAAAAATCATAAGGATCGTTTTCGTTATTCTTTTTGTCATCTTCTTTTTTACTGTCGCTCATTTTTATTCCTGTAAAATTGAATTTCTATTTTTCTATATAAAGTATACGAAAATTATTAAAAATAGTCATCATTAAAATGATTTTTATCAGGCGATTTTTCCCCTCGCAAAACCGTCCGGCGCAAAATTTTTTTTACTTTTTTTTGCCTCTTTTGCTAAAGTTTTTTTTTAAATTCCCGAAAATCTAAACGATATACTGTTTTTTTACCTGCTTAAAAGGCAGCCGTGAAAAAAGGGGGAAAACTATGGGTTATACACAGGCTTACAATGCCTACAAAGAAACAAACGTAAAAACAGCAAGTCAGGGAAGGCTGGTCGTTCTTCTGTATGAAGAAGCCGTAAGGCAGCTGACACTCGCCTCTTCCCTATTTTCCGAAGATTTAAAGCTTCCAGTGCAGAACATCGAACGCTTCGGAAAAAGTCTTTTAAAAACGCAGGAAATCATTACGGAACTTCAGGTTTCTCTTGATATGGAAAAAGGCGGAGAGA
This sequence comes from Treponema sp., assembly GCA_051883255.1. Lineage (GTDB taxonomy): Bacteria > Spirochaetota > Spirochaetia > Treponematales > Treponemataceae > Treponema_D. The sequence continues at coordinate 19,482 of JBJETJ010000007.1, read as the reverse complement.
TTGCAAAAAACCTCATGTCCCTCTACATTTTCTTTAACAGGGAACTTACAGATGCAAACATAAAAAAAGACAAGGCAATCGTTGACTCAATACTTAAAATGATGAGCGAACTTTGCGAGTCCTGGCGGCAGGCTGCGGCTTCAAGTGCGACAATGCAGACTGCAAAAGTTCAGCAGGCATTAAATATTGAGGGGTAAATTATTATGGAACAGATTACACAGGAAGAACTTAACGAACGCATTGCACTTTTAAAAAAATTCCGCCTTTTGCTTGAAAAGCAGCGTGAAAAATTCCGCGAATACCTGACAGTCCTCGAAAAACAGGAAAACTCAATCGAGGACGAAAATGCAGAAAAACTTTTAGCCCACACGGAACTTGAACAGCAGGTCGTTGCAAACATAATGAACCTTCAGAAAGTAATTGTCCCGATGTCAGAACTTTACAAATCAAAAGGCGAAGGCATCAAAGACAATTCCGTAAACGAAATTCAAAAAGACCTTGAGGACCTGCAGAAAAAAGTCCTTGCCCAAAACCAGAAAAACCGGGAACTTTTAAAGACCCACATCACTCAAATCAGGACACAGATTGCGACGTTAAAAAATCCGTACAAAAATGCCCGCAGCATCTACGCAGAAAAAGCGGCTACTGGCAGTTTTATTGCAGTCGAAGCATAAACCACAAACGAAACAATCAGCATAATCAGTATAATCAAATTAATCAAAGCAATCATAACAGAGCTGCCTTTTTTTTCAGACAAAAGGCGGCTCTACTTTTATTACGCAAAAATATTTCGGTTTTAAATCATTTACTTTTTTTGAAAGCGTTTCTGAAAGCTGGCTGTCAGAAATCGTGCAGTCATGCGGCTTTACAAGGTCAAACAGAACGTTTGTATGTGTCGTTCCGGGAACGATGCGCAAATCGTGAATCGACAAGTCTGCATAAATTTCTTTTGCGCAGGATTTTACAAGTTCCTTTAATTCTTTTATTTCGCTTGAGTTTATGTCAATCGGATCCATGTGAATGGTTGCAGTACAGTTGAATTTTTCGCCGAGTTCAACTTCGATATTGTCGATTGCATCGTGAATGTCAAAAATGTTTTTCGTTCCGTCGACTTCTGCATGGAGCGAAACCATAACGCGCCCCGGTCCGTAATCGTGGACTATCAAGTCGTGTATTCCTTCGACCATTTCGTGCGACAGTACGAGGCGTTCGATTTCTTCGACAAATTCTTTTTCGGGCGGCTGACCGAGCAAAGGCTGAATCGTATCGCGCACGGATTCGATTCCGTTTTTGATGATGAACAGCGAAACGAAAAGTCCGGCAATACCATCGACAGGCAGGTTTGTTAAGTTCAGCATGTAAATGACTGTCGAAATTAAAACGACAAAAGTTGAAACTGTATCTGAAAGGCTGTCTTTTGCGGTTGCTTCCATCGATGCGGAATTTATTTTTTTTGAAACTTTGTGGTTAAAAAAATACATATAGGCTTTTACGCAGATTGAAATTACGAGAATGATGACGGAAAGCAAAGTGCCGTTGACCTGCTCGGGGTGAAGGACTGACGATGCGGACGATTTTAACAATTCAAAGCCCATCATCAGAATGAGGACAGAAACAAAAAGTCCCGTGATGTATTCAAAGCGGCCGTGTCCGAACGGATGGTCTTTGTCAGGTTTTTTGCCTGACAGTTTAAAACCGAGAACTGTAATTATGGAAGCGCCTGCATCAGAAAGATTGTTCATTGCATCGGCGGTAATGGCGATTGATTTTGAAATCAGGCCTGCCGTAAGCTTAATGGCAAACAAGGCAATATTCAGAAAAATTCCGTAAAAGCCGGAAAGCGTGCCGTACTGCTGGCGGACGGCGGGATTTTTTACGTCGTCATAATTTTTGATAAAAATTCTGGTTAATAGTGAAAACATGAAGAACAGTATATCAGCATGACAAATCCTTGTCATTAACCGTAAAAAGAAAAAACCGCAGTTTTTAAGGCTGCGGTTTTATTTAATGTTTAATGTTTTCTGTTTTCTTTAATGCTTAGTGTTTAATATTTAATGACTAATGACGTGCATTAAAGAACAGGTTTCATTGCAGTCATATAAGCGCGGAGTTTGCGGCCTACGACTTCAATCGGATGATTGCGGATTTCTGCGTTTACTGCTACGAGTTCTGTGTTGCTTACGGCAGTGTCTTTATTTGAAAGACCTTTACCGATTACTTCTGTAGTCAGTTTTGGCATCAATTCTTTTGCCATCATCGGAGCGGCAACGTTTGCAAAAAGGTAACAGCCGTATTCAGCAGTATCGGAAATTACGCGGTTCATTTCGTAGAGGCGCTTGCGGTCGATGAGGTTTGCAATGAGCGGAACTTCGTGCAGTGATTCGTAGTAAGCAGATTCTTCTTTTATTCCTGCGTCTACCATAGTTTCAAATGCAAGTTCGCAGCCGGCTTTTACCATTGCTACCATGAGGATACCTTTGTCAAAATATTCCTGTTCAGAAATTTCTTCTGAAGATTCTTCGTCATGTTCAAACGGAAGTTTTCCTGTTTCTTCGCGCCAGGTCAAAAGGTCGTGGTCTTTGTTTGCCCAGTCCTGCATCATTGTCGAAGAGAATTTTCCGCTGATGATGTCGTCCATGTGTTTCTGATAAAGAGGAGCAAGGAGCTTTTTGATTTCTTTAGAAAGTTCGTTTGCCTTGATTTTTGCAGGGTTTGAAAGACGGTCCATCATATTTGTAATTCCGCCCCATTTGAGCGCTTCTGAAATTACGTTCCAGCCGTGCATGAGGAACTTTGTAACGTACTTCGGATCCATTCCGTCTGCAACCATTTTGTCGTAGCATACGATAGTTCCTGCCTGAAGCATACCGCAAAGAATTGTCTGCTCGCCCATAAGGTCAGATTTTACTTCTGCAACAAAGCTTGATTCAAGAACGCCGGCTTTTGAACCGCCCATTCCTACTGCGAGTGCTTTTGCATAAGCCCAGCCTTTGCCTTCAGGGTCGTTTACAGGATGAACTGCGATAAGGTCAGGAACGCCGAATCCTCTCTGGAATTCGTGCCAAACTTCTGTTCCCGGACCTTTAGGAGCGCACATTACGACCGTGATGTCAGGACGAATCTGCATTCCTTCTTCAATCATGTTAAATCCGTGAGAATACCACAGGGCAGAACCTTGTTTCATTCTCTTCATTACTTCTGTAATTACAGGAGTGTGCTGTTTGTCAGGAGTAAGGTTTCCTACGAGGTCGGCAGTCGGAATAAGCTCGTCGTAAGTGCCGACTTTAAAACCGTTTTCAGTGGCGTTTTTCCAGGACTGGCGTTTTTCTGTAATTGCGCTTTCACGGAGGGCATAGCTTACGTCAAGACCTGAATCACGAAGACACATTCCCTGATTCAATCCCTGTGCACCGCAGCCGACAATTACGATTTTTTTGCCTTTGAGGGCATTTACGCCGTCAGCAAATTCTTCTTTTGCCATTGAACGACAATGTCCAAGCTGAAGCCGTGCTTCGCGCCATGGAATTGAATTGAAATAATTATTTCCCATTTTATTTCCTCCAAATGTGTTTATTTACAAATATTACAGAATTGAAATATGTTTCAAGTTCTTTAGTATAGTTAAATATATAGTAATCGGGGAAAATAGTAAATAGGCGCGAGTAAATTTCTGATGGCTTACAAACAAATGATGTAGCTCGCGCGACGAGTTTGCACGGAAGTGCAAACTCTACAGGCGTGGGGAGCGACGGAAGTTTCTGATGGCTTACTGACAAGTGATGTAGCTCGCGCGACGAGTTTGCACGGGAGTGCAAACTCTGTGGGCGTGGGGAGCGAGGGAAAGTTTCTGATGGCTTACTAACAAATGATTTATCTCGCGCGACGAGTTTGCACGGGAGTGCAAACTCTGTGGGCGTGGGGAGCGACGGGGCACAACAGGGGAAGCAGGTGCATTCCGTCTGGACTTCGACAAATACCCCGAACTTATCGAAGACATAAAAGATGAAAACATCCGTAACTTCGAAGCCGATATCTTAAACACTAACCACGATTTTAAAATCGAAAAAAATATATTTTATTTCTGCTTACCTTTTTTTTGAATTTCATCTGTAAGTAATTTTCTCATCTCCTCTCCATGTTTTATAGCCAAGTCTTGTGGCCATAGATTTTTATTTTCACGTAGTAATTTACTCATGATAATCAATTTAGGACTCTGACGAATAGTATTAGGATTATCAGCTACTTTTGCTGTTGGAATGGAGTTTGAAAACTTTGAATTGGCGTTCACAGTAATTAATGCAAGATTTCCAAAATCATCTAAATATCTTCTATCCCATTCTTTCATAGATTGTGTCTGGTCAGGATTTTGTGGATAGAAATGTTCAATAGAATTTCTAAATTGGAAATAGAAATCCGAGAATAATCCTGACTTATCATCTTTAACCAGGATATAATCTAAATAAGTAAACACAATTCTTTCTATCCCAAATCCTTTTGCATTCATATAATCAGCGTCTTCGACTTTATCGCATGCATATTTCTCAAGGACGGATAGCAAATTACATTGTTCGTTCTTAGATAATTTATTCAAAGCATGGGAAATCCAGTGCATAGTCTTGGGTGAAGTGTAAGTAATACGAAGTCCTGCTTGTAAATGTCGTAAATTTTCTTCTAAGGAATCTTCAAATGTATTTAAATAATTTGGTTTATTTTTATTGTTTTTCAAATATTCATAGCGTTGAAGTTTTTGTAAAGACCACTTTCCTTCTTCTTTGTAATCCTTTGCATATTCTCTTTTTACAATATATGAATCAAAAAGATATCTCATCTTTAACATTGAAAAAATAAAGTGACAAGCTGTTTTATCTGCCTCATCCTTATTTACATTATCCCAATGTTTTTTCAATGAAGAGATAAATTTCTTATCATCTAAAGAGTCATCATCCTCAGATGTCCCTAAAGCTTCATTTACGATAAGAAGAAAATTTGGGAAAGAAATAATAGACTCAAATCTTTCATTCTCTTCTTCTTCGACATCTTCTTCCTCATCAGCAGGCTCTAAATCTTGTAACTTACTAAGTAAAGAAAACTTTTTTTCACTTTGTTGAGAACTTAATTTAATCAATGAAAATAGTTCATCGGGATTTTTTGGTAAGAATTCATTCCATTCTGTATTAAAAATATTAGATCGATTTTCTGTATCAAAATTCATTTGAATATATTTATCCATCTGCGAGCAGGCATCCCATATTATTGCTGCTTTTTCTTTTTTCTCTTTATCTTTGATTACACTTAGTAACCTTTCTTTTGCAATTTCATGAATTTCAAGTTGCTCACCACGTGTATTCATTATTTCAAAGTAATGATTCAAATCAATTTTTTCTGGGACTTGAGTACGAATTATAACCACATTTGCTAATTTCTTTTTAAAAACTTCCCTATATTCAGCATCTAACTCATCTTTTACAGAAAAAAATTTTTCTATAATTGTTCGACCATGCAGTATTTCTGGAGAATATGAAGATTTATCTTCAGTTATTCTTCCATACCGATAATCATCCAAAGTCCTATTTGATTTATCGCGTGCTTCAAAACGCAAGTTTGTTGATATAAATTCAGGTGCTAAATAAGTTAACAATAAAAACAAAGTTGTTAAACGTTGTTGTCCATCTATTACAGAAAATAAGTGATTGTCCTCTTTATCTACAATCAGGCTTCCTAAATAGTACTTTTCCGTATCTTTCGAATCATAGATATCCATCATCAATTGTTCAATTTGATCTTTTTCCCATGCATAACTTCGTTGATATATGGGAATAATATAATCATTTTCAGAGAATATTTCTGTTATTTTTAATTCTTCTGGATCTATAAACTTAGACATTATTCTTCTCCTCCAAAAATACAATTCCAAATATCCTTGTAACCTTCTGATTTGTATGCTTTCAGACTTGATTTTTCTACAGTATCAAGAATTATAAAATCTAATTGTTCTGGAGAATGAATATTTGAGATTGTTTTAAACAAATTTAAACCACAATTTACTCTTTCACTTTGTCCTAAAGCATATTTATTCACTGTTTCTAAATAAACAGAGTGCATTACAACACGCAAAGAATAAGCCCAGCTATAGAAAAATTTAATTCGTTCTGGTGTTAATGAGCAGAAATTAAATTTATCAACAAAGAAAATCAGAATGTTTCTGAATAAGTTTAAAATATATAGATTGCCAGAGCCTGAGTCTGGAATCTCAAGACGCTTTGCATAATTCTGAATAATTGAATCAATTTTTTGTGCTAAATCAAAATAATATAATGTATATTGAAAAAATCGTTTTCCAGCAATAATCGGTTGAGTTAACTGAAACTGATTTATCTTTTCTCTAGAACTTGGTTCATACATTCCTTCTGAATTAAAATGTTCGATATATAGATTTGCAGCCATGTGATATACTGAGAAATTATATGAATTTATACCTTTTATACCTTTGAAAGTCCCTATTTTCTTGGATGAATAATACAACCCGTCCTCTCCCTTATAATAACGAACTAATGGATACAGACAGCTCTCAAAAAAAGCAGCCAATTCTTTTTGATTAACATTTTCCCAGTCAGATACAATTCTTTTTTTTTCATTTTTGGTCTCTTTTGACATTTCACGTAAATGATATGACTTCAATAGGTCATGAGGATCTAGAGCCTTTCCTCTTGAATTCTGTGAATCAAAGAATTGAAAAGCTTCCTGCTCTCTTTCTGTAACGATTTTTACAAAAGTACATTTATCTAATACATATGACATAAAATCTTCTTTTTCAAACTCGGGAATCGCAAGAAACTTTTTATTTAATAACTTGAAATTTTTCACAATTGCTTTACTTGAAAGGTCAGTAAATGTATTGTCTTCTCTCATTAAAGACGAAATATAATCTTCATTTTTTGTCTTTAAATAAAAACAGTATGACAAAATAGATAAACTTGTTAATCTTTGTTGTCCATCAACAATATTATAAATATTTTCAGATGCATCATAATGAAGGACAACTGTTCCTATTCTATATTCTGCATTTTTATTCTTAAAACTTGAATAAATATCATTAAACAATATCCCAGCGGATTCAACAGTCCATTTATATGGTCTCTGATATGGTGGAATAGTCATTTTATCATGCATTAATTCCCTAACTTGAACTATTTTAGGTTTGACGTTTATCGTACTCATGTAATTTTCACAATATAAATTTTTTCTGTATTTAAGTAATATTTCTCTAACAGAAGAGCCTATCTCTTTATCAAACTTATGTAAATCGGAAATAATTTCATCCGCAGAAACATCTTTATCTAGTTTGTAATACTTTTTAACTCTTATACAAATAACAGGCCTCTCATGAAAATCTGTCCACCGAAATAATTCATAGGATGCCGAGCATAATTTTGAAATAACCGGAAGAAATTTTTTCTGGTAAATTGTATATAAATCTGAATCATTATTTTCAAATTCAAAATGAAGTTCAAGAAAAGCGTATCCTTTTCTATGATTTGTTTTGTTACATTTTATTCCATCAACAGTGATTTCATTTTTTTGTACACGTTCGTAATTACCTTTTATTAATTCATAATGACAAAAACCATCTCCACCGCCAATGATATAATTTTTATCTGCTATAAATATAAAACTTCCATGTTCCTGAGGCATTCCATCAACAGTTCCAATATGAAAGCCGTTTTTATCTAGTTTTCTTTTCACTTCCTTATAAAAGTTCAGAAAATCGCACCTTTCCTCCAAATTTATCTCTTTTCTCGACTTGCCGTTCAATATCGTAATATTATCCACAGGGAAATCTTTCAGAAGATTCAGGGCATTCATTACCTGAAGAACATCTCTTCACTGTGGATTAAGATAATGATATGAAGCTCGACTTTCAAGTATCTGACAGGCATAGGAATTCATTTCTAAGTGTGCAAATGGCACCAATCCTGCCTGCATAAAACCTTCGGAAAGTCCCTATGTCCCGGCAAACAGATCAATAAAGAAAAACTGTTTTTTGTTATCATTTTCAGTTCCCCTACTTTAACCAGTCTTCTTCAAGCAGAAACTGCTTAATTCCAATATATTGAATTCCCTTTTCGTCTTGCCACGGCTCTATATCATCTTTTACTACTACAAACTTTTTGAATGAATCATTTATACGGCAAAGAGAATTTATTTCCTGTTGCTTTTTTACTTCGTCATCAATATTGAATGCTGATTGTATATAAAAACGCTTATCTCCCATATTTGCTATAAAGTCTATTTCAAGATAAACCCGCTTACTTTTTCCATCTGCATCTTTTATATTATGTTCCACAACACCTACATCAACATCAAAACCACGGATTTTAAGTTCATTAAAAATGACATTCTCCATAATATGATTTTCTTCCTGCTGACGGAAATTCAGCCTTGCATTGCGCAAACCTACATCTACAAAATAATATTTAAGAGGTGTACTGATATATTTTCTGCCCTTTACGTTATAACGGATAGCACTATCTATTAGGAAAGCATCTTTAAAATAATCCAGATATGTTCCTATTGTATTCGCAGAAATCTTCTTATGTTTTACAGAATTAAAAGTATTTGCAAGATTCAGTGGATTTGTAAGAGAACCTATAGAAGATGAAATTACATTTAACAGTTCTTCTAAATCTGACGTTTCCTTTATAATTTTATGGCGCTCAAGAACATCTTTGATATAAGTACCTGTAAACAAATCTTTTAAATACTTACTTTTTTCATCTGAAGTTTTCTTTCTAACTGCAAGAGGCATTCCACCATAAGTGTAATATTCTCTCCAGGCTTTACTTTTATCTCCTGAATATGCACTATAAAATTCACTGAATGACAACGGGTAAACCCGGACTTCATCTCCCCTGTCGCGAAATTCTGTAACAATATCTGAAGAAAGCATTTTTGAGTTACTTCCCGTTATATAAATATCTGCATTGGGAAGTTTCATAAGCCCGAGCACTGTGTCAACAAAAGTAATTTTTGCATCTGGATTTGGAACATACGGATTCTGTATTTCTTCCACTTTCTGAATTTCATCAAGAAATACGTAATACTGTTTTGACGTATCACAAACTTTGGAACGAATATAGTTATCAAGCTCGATTGGATTACGGTATTTAGCATTTGCAGTTTCATCAAGAGCAAGTTCAACTATTTGATTCTCTTCAAGTCCATTTTTTATTAAATACTGATGATAAATAGTAAAAAGAAGATATGATTTTCCGCAGCGCCGGTTACCTGTAATAATTTTTATAAGTCCGTTTTCTTTTTTTGAGATTAATTTTTCTAAATAACGTGGTCTTTCTATCATTTTAGCCTCTTAAAATTTTTACGTATTTACGCATTTTTTTCAAATCCATTATAACATCATATAAGTGAGCATACAAGTTTTATTTTAAGAATTTTTGCGTATTTACGCATTGATTTTAAAAGACATTTTCAGGACATAAATCAATCTGCAAATCATTACAGGAAGAAAAGACCCGTATGACGACAGCATTTCTTTATCCATTGCCGCTGCCTGAGAACATCACTATCAAACAAGTGCCGGCATTTTACCTAGCTCGCGCGACAAGTACTGCACTGTGGCTAACTAGATAGCTGACTGGCGGAGGGCGGTGATAAGGTCGGGGAGGGTTTCGTAGTTTTTCAGCTGCATGTAGTCGACTAATACGTAACCTAAGTTTGTGATGAGCATCGGGCGCCTTGTCTTGGTCTGGAGAATGATGTCGTCGTAATTTGCTTTGACGTCGGCAAAAATTTTTGAGTCAATTTTATTTGCATTGCTCATCGATTCAAGAATTTCGATTGTCTTTTCTTTGGGGAACGACGGCTTATAAGTTCTCGCATCAGTGAGGGCAGAAAAAATATCTGCAACGGCAAGAATGCGCTGCTGGAGTGTCAGATCTTTTTCAGAAAGCCCAAGCGGATATCCTGAACCGTCAAGCGCCTCGTGATGACGGAAAGCGATGTCTGCAATTTTCCGGCTTACGATTCCTTCGCAGATTTTCATTCCGGCTTTTACATGACAGCGCATTTTTTCCATGTCAGGTTCAGACAGGCGCTCGGAACTTTCCAAAAGCTTTACGTCAACGTTGAGTTTTCCGAGGTCGTGAATTACGGCAGCGGTAAAAACTTCGTCAGTTTCTTCATCAGAAAGATTTTCGAGCTTGCAGATTTCAGTAGCATGAAACGCAGTGCTTATTACGTGAGTTACTGTCGACGTGCTTACAAAGTCTATCGTATAGATGAGCATTTTTAAAAGCGAAAAAGTGTCGTCATAGTTCAGCTTAAGCGAATTGCAGTATTCATCAAGAAGTGAAACATAATTTCCTGACTGAAACTCTTTCGTAATTTCTTCGTTTTTATTTGCCTCAAGGAATAAATCGATATACATCGGATTGTACAATGAAGCACATTCTTTCATAAGTTCCGAAGACAAAATGCTCTCGTCAAAAACATAATTCCTTTTCTTGAGTTCTACGCAAAAGCGCGAGCATGTAAAAATCAGTGAAGAATATTCGGCATAAGAAAACTGCATTTCCTTTGCGCCTTCGTAACTGTAGTCATAGAACAGTACAGCCTCTGCAACATCGTCCAGCGGCGTAAGGTGTTTTAAAAACAGGAACGAATACAAAAACATATTTGCCTGACTGTCGCCCTTGCGCTCTTTGTCAAACAAATCGATTTCTTTATTTTTGTACGCGCCGATTGTAAAAAAGATTGACAGCATAATCAGACTGTCCCTGTCGATGTCAAGGTTCAGATTTTTTCCGGTCTTTGCAAATTCAAAAATTTTCATCGCACAAAAAGCCGTGTGCTCTGCAAGGTCAATGTAAAACGGATTTATCGAATGTAACATCCGCCTTAAAAGATTCATCACCTGACCTGCACTAAGGCACGATTTGGGAATATATAATTCTTCTTCAAGTTCCGGGACATCATCTTCTAATTCAACCAACTCTTCCATAAACCTAAACTTCTCCGCACGATTTCAGTCTGTCTGTGCATTAAGCATTACGACCTTTCCGGAAATTTCATTTATCGTAGATGCCATTATCGCAATCGGTTTTAAAACCAGTGTCTTTTTGTCTTTGTCATAAAGCGTTCTTGTCTTTCCGTTTTTTAAGCGGACAGTACGAGGAACTTCTTTAAACCCGATAAGGTACGCATCGCCGATATAGCGCTGGTGCTCTTTCGGATTAAACTGAATGAAAGTCTGACCGTCTGCCATCGAAAGCGCGAACACGCCTTCTTCGATAAATTCATCTGTCGTAATCAGATACTTTCCGCCTTTAAAAGAAAACAGCGAGCCGTCAGACGTGTACCAGCCGGAAGTTTCTTCAAGTACTTTTACGATTTCTTCTACAGGCGCATTGTCTTTTTCCTGAACGTTAAAAGTGTCAGTGTCAGTCAGCTTTTTGTACTGACCGTCCCAAAGGTTGTCAGCTCCGATGTGCATCCTTACGTCATCGTAGGCACGGATTCTGACCTGATCGATGTCAGTCAGCGTTACGGCAAAACGGCGTCCTAAATTTTCAATGGAAATATTTGAAGTCGAAAGATAAATTCCGTTTTTATAAAGCGTGCTTGAAAGCCAGGTATAAACTTCCTGAATGTCGCCGTCAATAAAAATGACTTCTGAATTTTCGTAGTCAAAAAAGATGTAGCGGATTTGCTGCGATTCACCTGAAATTTGATACCACAGTCCGTCAAGATAATTTGCAAAAGTCTTTACAGTTCCGTCCTGAATTTTTTCAAGTTCCTTTGCGGCAAGATTTCTTCCCGTAACTTTTATCTGCCGTATCTGGACGTACCTGCGCTGAACAGGATCCCAGTCGTACTCAGTCTGAATCTGACTTAGAGAACTTGAGCCTTCTTCGGGGTCAGAGGAATAAACCCAGACCGGGAAACTTTTTCCTGAACTCTGGGACAGTTCATAAGTTTCTGTCCTGTTGTACTGCTGGATAAAAATCGTTCCGTCAGATTTAAAATCGCCGATTTTGCTGAGCGAAAAATTATCAGCCGTTCCGCTGCACAAAAACATCTGAAGGACTGACAGACCGTTTTCAGTAAATCCCTGATAGACAAGCGAAGTTTTATGTTCACCCGTAATGTCAAGTCCGTTGTAAGAAAACGACCTGAACTGAATTACCTCCGTCTGAATTTCTGAAACACGCACGTAATTTTTTGTATTCGGATTATAAATTCCGATTACGATTATAAGGCGCGGATTTGAAACTTTTTTTACGACGATAATTTCATCATCAAGATTGTCATTATTCAAATCGATTCCCATTGAACTCAAAAGCGTTTCGTCACTTTTTAAAGTCAAAAAAGAAGTCGGCGTATTTTCTTCTACAATCGTTACGTTATGTTCTTCAAGAACGGCTTTTTTTTCGTCCGAGTCTGCCGTAACAAGCGACGGAACATTATCTGCATCTTTTTTTGAAATAGTCTTTCTGCTGAAAAAGATAACTGCCAGAACGGCGGCAATAATTACAAATACTGCAGGTATAATTTTCTTCATAGTAAGTATAATATCTGTTAAATTCGTTCAAGTCAAACTGTTATTTACTCACATAAGCTTTTCTGTCGAACTTAAAAAAAACCCGGCATTTTAGTCATTCTGCACAAATTTTATCGATTTTTTTTTGAATATCCTGTAATATAGTTCAATAGATTCAGGAAATCCGCTGAATAAAAAAAAACGGCTTTTCTGCATATTTTTTTTGGAGCTATAAATGTCAGATACAAACATACCGGAAATTTTCGGAAGTATGGTTTTCAACCAGCAGGTAATGAAACAGACTCTCTCACCAGAAGTTTACGATGAACTGATGCGCACGATGGAAAACGGAACTCCGCTTAATATCGAAGTTGCAAACCAGATTGCTGAGAGCATGAAAAACTGGGCACTCTCAAAAGGCGCAACTCATTACACGCACTGGTTTCAGCCGCTTACAGGAATTACGGCAGAAAAACACGACAGCTTTTTAACCCCTGCTCAGGAAGGCAAAGTCATAATGTCTTTTTCCGGCAAGGAACTTATAAAAGGTGAACCGGACGCATCAAGTTTTCCAAGCGGCGGCAAGCGTTCTACTTTTGAAGCGCGCGGCTACACTGTCTGGGATCCGACTTCATATCCTTTTATAAAAGACCATTCGCTTTGCATTCCGACGGCGTTCTGTTCCTATACAGGCGAGGCGCTCGACAAAAAAACGCCGCTTTTGCGTTCGATGGAAGCGCTCAATACTCAGGCACTGCGCATTTTAAAACTTTTCGGAAACGATGCAAGGCACGTTACGAGCACGATGGGCCCCGAGCAGGAATATTTTTTGGTTGACGAAAAAGTCTATCAAAAACGGCAGGATTTAAAAATGACCGGGCGGACTTTGTTCGGGGCAAAACCTGTAAAAGGTCAGGAAATGGACGACCAGTATTTTGCCGCAATCAAGCCGCGCGTAATCGAATATATGGAAGACCTCAATGCTGAACTATGGAAGCTCGGCATCTATTCAAAAACAGAACACAACGAAGCCGCTCCTGCCCAGCACGAAATGGCACCTGTCTTTACGACTTCAAACCTTGCCGCAGACCAGAACCAGCTTACAATGGAAATAATGAAAAAAGTCGCACGCCGTCACGGACTTATCTGCCTTCTGCACGAAAAGCCGTTCAAGGGCGTGAACGGAAGCGGAAAGCACAACAACTGGTCTATTGCAACTGACAAAGGCGAAAACCTTTTTTCTCCGGGAAAAACTCCGCGCGAAAACGCACAGTTCCTTTTGTTCCTGACGGCAGTAATAAAAGCAGTCGACGACAATCAGGACTTGCTCCGCTGTTCAGTTGCGAGCGCAGGAAATGACCACAGGCTTGGCTCGCACGAAGCGCCTCCTGCAATAATGTCGATTTATGTCGGCGATGAACTTGAAGAAATTTTAGAGTCAATCAAAGACGGCACGGAATACGACAGCAAAGGGCGCACAAAACTTTCTATCGGCGTTGACGTTCTTCCGCGTATTCCAAAAGACTCGACGGACAGGAACAGGACAAGCCCGTTTGCCTTTACAGGAAACCGCTTTGAATTCCGTTCAGTAGGCTCTGCACTTTCAATCTCAGGTCCGAACACTACGCTTAACGCAATTCTCTCTGACACGCTCAAAACTTTTGCGGACGAACTTGAAAAATCATCAGACTTTGACAAAGACTTGCAGAAATTAATCAGGCGCGAGATTACGGCTCACTGGAAAATTCTTTTTAACGGAAACGGCTACGACAAGTCCTGGATAAAAGAAGCAGAAAAACGCGGATTAAAAAATTACCGCACTACTCCTGATGCAATGGAGCACTATCTTGACGAAAAAAACGTCAGGCTTTACACGCAGACAGGAATTTACACAGAAAGCGAAATGCAAAGTCATTTTGACATCAAGCTTGAAAAATACTGTCAGGTTCTCAACATCGAAGTTGAAACGATGCTTAAAATGGTCAGCAAAAACATAATTCCGTCAGCGTTCAAATATATGAACGTAATCGCAGACACGGAATTTAAAATGCAGAGGGTTTTCAATCTGTGCGATGCAGGAATAAACACGTTAAAAAAACTCAACAACCTTGTAAACGAACTTGACATAAATTCAGAAAAGCTTTTTGCAATGCACGAAGAATTAAAAGCAATAGATTCGATTATGGAAAAAGCAAAAGCCTATGCAGGAAAAATAATTCCGCAGATGGAAAAAGTCCGCGAAACTGCTGATTCAATAGAAGTGCTTTTGGGCGAAGAATACAAGCCGTTCCCGAGTTACGAGGACTTGCTTTTCAGCGTGCAGTAACTGCAATAACAGAAACGGCTTTGTTTTATTCAATATTTTATTCTATAAAATATCCGGCGTTATAATTTTCCGCTTTCTGCAGCGCCGGGAAGCCCGATGTCTTTTCTGTAAAACATTCCGTCAAATTTAATGCACTTTAAAAGACTGTAGGCATTTTCCCATGCAGAATTAAACGTGTCTGCAACTGCGCAGGCAGCAAGAACGCGTCCGCCGCTTGTAATCAGGGAGCTTCCGTTATTCATTCCGTTTGCCCGCCTGTCCTCGATTGCACCGGCAATAAAAATTTTACAGCCGGACATTTCCCTTGCAACGTCGTCAACAGAAATTTTCATTCCCTTTTTATACTCGGCAGGATAACCGCCGGAAACTGCAACAGGAGCTACGGCATAGCCTTTCTTCCATTTAAAATCAAAGTCTTTGAGAGTTCCGGTCATTATCGCACGGCACATATCTGCAAAGTCAAAATCCATCATCGGAAGTACAACCTGAGTTTCTGGGTCACCAAGCCGTACGTTATATTCAAGAAGTTTAGGGCCGTCTTTTGTAAGCATTACGCCAAAGAAAATAAAACCGCGGTAGTCAAATTTTTCGCTGACAAGACCTTTTAAAGTCGGTTCAAGAATGTCTTTTTCAAACTGTTCCATAACGGCAGGAGTTACATCATCAAGAGGAGTTACGGCTCCCATTCCGCCTGTGTTAGGACCTTTTGCGCCGTCACAAAGCCGTTTGTGATCACGTGCAGGCAAAAAAGGAATGATTACGGATTTGTTTTCTTCAGAAAATCCCTGAGTAACGGAAACTGCCGAAAGGACAGAAATTTCTACGCCTTCAAGATAATCTTCGATTACGACTTTTTTTCCTGCCTCCCCTACACGACCTGAAACCATAATGTCAGTAATTGCAGCGTGAGCCTGAGCAATGTCTGATGCAACGACAACGCCCTTACCTGCGGCAAGTCCGTCAGCTTTTATTACGACAGGAGCGCCGTGAGCATCTACGTAATCATGTGCAGATTTTTCATCGCAAAAAGTTCTGCTTGACGGACATGCAACATTGTATTTCTGCATGAATTCCTTTGCAAAATCTTTGCTTGCTTCAAGCCGTGCGGCATCTTTTTTTGGCCCGACACAGGCAATTCCTGCGTCCCAGAAAGAATCAGCAAGACCTTCTGCAAGAGGATCTTCAGGACCTATGACAGCAAAAGAACAGTTTTCTCTTTTTGCAATTTCAATATATGAGCCTTCTGAAAGAGGAATATTGCGGCACTTTCTTTCGTTAGCAGTACCGCCGTTTCCCGGCACACAAATCACTTCGTCTACAGATGAACTTTGAGCAAGTTTCCAGGCAATAGTGTGTTCACGACCACCAGAGCCAACTACCATTACTTTAACCATAATTTTATCTTAATGTAAAAAAACGGTTATTTCAACATAATTTGAGTCTTTAATTCTCCGTCCGAATTGTAGACAAAGACGATGTGACAGTCAGAAAGATGGGCATACTTTGCAACAATCTGCTCGCCTGACTTTACGGGATTTTTGTAAGTTATCCGAAGTTCCTTAAAATTCTGATTTTCATAGACATCGGCAGGGAGCGCTTCCATTGCATAATCGATGTAAGTCAGATTGTGAACGTGGTCATTAAAATCTATGTCGAACCTTCTGATTTGAATCGGAGTTTCGCTTTCAAATTTTTCAGGAACAGGAATTTTTTCAAGCTTTGAATCTTCAAAAACTGCCTTGTCCTCAGGTTCATAGCGTTCGATTAAAGACGGCTCGATTTTACAAAGCCGTGAAGTTTCAAGATCAAGGGCAACCCAGCGAGTCGTTCCTATTGCGGCGATATTTGCGCCTGCGTAAAGTTCAAAATCACGGAACACGTTGAAAACCTGCGTTACTTTCTGGCTCCAGGTTTTTGCAACGATTTTATCATTGTACGAAGGATATTCATTTATCTGAATTTTCCAGTCTGTCAAAACCCAGGCTATCCTGTTCTGACTGCGCACAAGATTGTTATCCCCGGCAGTATCAGAATGAACGTTGCCCGAATTTTCCAAAACCTTTAAAATTGCTTCCAGTTTCAAAGTTCCGTTTTTGTTAAAATCTTCGATAATCGGCTGATAATTAAAATCTACAAACATAATGCAAATTATTGCAAAAAACAAAAAAATTGACAACAAAAAAATTGACAACAAAAAATTTTACATAAAATAAATTGCACATTTCCTGTTTTATTTGCTAAAATAGAACTATGATAATAAGTATTGTTTTGGGACTGCTTTCTTTAAGTGCCCTCTTTTTTGACCACTATTTCCTCATCGCAGGGAACAGCGGACTTTCCGTAATCTTTAAAGGAACTGCAAGCGCCTGTTTTTTAATCCTTGCAGTTTATTCACTTATCCGCTGCAAACAGAAAAGCGAAACTTTTAAAAAATTTGCAGTTTTCTGCATAACCGGGATTACGCTTGCTTTTATTGCCGACATCGTAATCGAGTTGAACTTTGTAATCGGCTTTTGCCTTTTTGTGAGCGCCCAGACTTTTTATTTTCTTTCTTTCAGTCATTACGGAAAATGCAGCAGAAACTTTTTTATCGGCGCAGGAATTTTATTTTTAAGCATACTTTTATTTGACTTTCACTGTCCGTTTTTTGACTTCGGAGATTTGCAGATTCCTGTCGTAGTTTACATTCTGGCGCTTGCGTGCGTCGTAGTAAAGGGCTTTGATTCGTTCCGCTGGAAAACAGTACAGGCAAAAACAATGCCTGTCGGAATTGCGCTTTTTGCCCTTTCTGATTTTATGCTTCAGTTTTATGTCTTTCCGTCAGGACTGATGCCGGAAAAAACTGCCTATATAATCGCCGTCGTAAGCAACGTTTTCTATTATATCGGTCAGCTTTTAATAGCATTTTCACTGTCAAAAGATTACATCGCAGAAAAATAATTTTTTAATAAATTTTTATTCCCTGCCGTTCCAGCAGTAAGTGCAGAGTTTGCAATGTTCAAGTCCTGTTGAATCGAGCATATCGTCAAGGCGGTGAAACCTTAACGTCGTAAAATGAAGCTGTTTACGCATTTCTTCAATCATCCGCTCGTATTCAGCAGAATCAGGATTGCAGTATTTCTGCAGAACTTCGTCAGAAACGTTTTCGCCTTCAAACTGCTTTATAATCCGCCGCGTAATCAAATCCATTTCTGATTTTGACCGGCTGAAATTCAAATACTTACAGCCGTAAACCAATGGCGGACACGCAGGCCTTATGTGAACTTCCGAAGCGCCGCTTTTGTACAAAAAATCAGTCGTTTCGCGAAGCTGTGTTCCGCGCACGATTGAGTCGTCGATTAAAAGAATTTTCTTTCCTTTTATCAGAGGCTGAACAGGAATAAGCTTCATGTGTGCAATCAAATTGCGCTGTTCCTGATTTGTCGGCATAAAAGAACGCGGCCAGGTCGGAGTGTATTTTATGAACGGACGCGAAAACGGAATGCCCGATTCATTTGCGTAACCGATTGCATGCGCCGTACCGGAATCAGGAACGCCTGCAATCGAGTCAGGAAAAACAGAACCTTTGTCACGGCGCGCAAGATATTTTCCGCAGTTGTAGCGCATTGCTTCGACGTTCACGCCTTCGTAGCTTGCAGTCGGATAGCCGTAATAAATCCAGAGGAACGTACAGATTTTCATTTCCTTTCCGCGTTCCTGCAAAGTCTTTATTCCGTCCGCAGTCATATAGACAATTTCGGCAGGCCCGAGTTCGTAATAATCAGTGTAGCCGAGATTTACGTATGCAAAGTTTTCAAACGAAGCGCAGAACGCACCGTCTTTATGACCTATCTGAACGGGAGTTCGTCCGAGCTTGTCGCGCGCGCAGTAAATTCCTTCGGAAGTCATTACGAGCATCGACATCGAGCCTTTTATTTTCTGCTGAACGTATTGAATACCCTCAAGGATTGTTTTTTTCTGATTGATGAGCGCAATTATTAATTCAGTCTGATTGATTTCACCGCCGCTCATTTCAAGAAAGTGCGTATGACCTGCTTCAAGAATTTCTTTTACAAGTTCATCTTTATTTGAAACGATGCCGACTGTCGTAATTGCAAAACTTCCGAGATGAGAATGAACTAAAAGCGGCTGTGGTTCAAAATCACTTATGCAGCCGATTCCAAGTTTTCCGCGGAGGTTTTCAATGTCCTTTTCAAATTTTGTGCGGAACGGCGAATTCTGTATATTATGAATTGAACGCTGAATTTTATTATCACTTCCGACAACCGCAAGACCGCCCCGCCTTGTTCCCAGATGAGAATGATAATCAACACCAAAAAATAAATCTAATGAACAATCTTCTTTTGAAGCAACACCAAAAATTCCGCCCATTTATTAATTCCTTAAAAAAAATGAATGATAGTTAAAATTATAAAAATTATAACAGTAAAAATGGTTTTATGGAATATTATGGGTATCTTTTCTGAGGGGGGGGGCTCCCTCAACTCTCCTGTTTCTTTGAGGGAGAGGTCTCCCTCAACCCTCCGTTGTTTCTTGGAGGGAGAGAACCCCTCTACTTTCGTAGCGGGGGGTCTCTCCCTCCAAACCTCCCTCTTTCCCC
>JBJETJ010000006.1:0-21646 GCA_051883255.1 Treponema sp. | reverse complement strand
GGCAATGGTTTTTGCCAAATTATCCGATTCTTGCAAAACTCGAATTTTGACCTAAAAGAATTTTTGATGAAGATGTAATTGAAATTCACAGCTATCCGATTGAAACTGTTATTGCTGAAAAACTGGAAACGATACTTTCACGAAATATCGAAAATACTCGTCCGCGTGATTTTTATGATATCCTCGCTTTAAATCCATTGTCTGATAATTGCAAGACTGAAATTTTACGTGAAGCATTGTTTAATACTTCCATACGGCGAGGCAGTGAGAAATATCTTGAAAATACAAAAGATTTAATGGAAAAAATAAAATCAGATACATTTATGAATTCTCTCTGGCAAAAATATGCTAAAAAACAGCCTTATGCAGAAAACATTAAATTTGAAGAAGTCTGTTCCGCCGTTGAAAATCTGCTGAATAAAATCGATTTGCTGAACTAGAATTTTTAATTTCCCTTAAAACAAACAGTACAAATCCCTCCCCCGCCGCATAAATCACAAGTGCGTAACGCACAATTAAACTATGAAAAAGGTCACTGTTTTTTCGTGCCTTACACTCAATACAAATAAAATTTTAGAGTGTAGAATTATGACTGTAGACAGGAATAAAACACTTCTACGTTGCAAACTTTTGTTTGCAAGAAAAATCAGCCGGCGGACATTCGTTAAACGATAAAACGCGGAGGACTTTATGAGTATAAAAGAGAATTGGGCTTCGCTTGATGTAAAGGCGAAAATCGGTGCTGTATGTATGGCATTGGCAAGTATCTTGAATCTTATTTTTGTACTTGTTTTTATGGATGCAGTAAGCGAAGGATTTGATGCAATTTCTGGTGCACTTCCATTCGACATGGAAGTATTTATGGTATTGTATGCAATTCTGTTTACATTACTTGATTTATTGATTGCATTCTCTGTTATTCGCCACAAAAAATGGGCACGCACTACAGGCATTTACTGGGGACTTTGGGGAATCGCAAGCATCGTAATGTCAATAAGTTCACCTTCTGCAATGTTTGCAGTTTACGGACTTTATGTAATTGCCGCAATCTGTTTGCTCTTAACAAAAAAATCAGAATTCTAATTTAGAATAAAATATGAGGTTTTAAAATGAAAAGAAAATTTGCAAAACTTTTTTCAGCTTTCCTTGCAGTTGGCATTTTTTTCAGTTCAGTAGCTTTTGCTGCAGGAAGAAAAGATATTGATAAATTCCTTGCTTCTTATGAAGAATTTGTTGTAGAAGCAGAAAACGCTGCAAAGAAAAACAATCTTGCCGCATTAATGAAATTACAGGTTAAATCAGTTGAATTTGCTGAAAAAGCAGGAAAACTTGACACTTCAAGTGACTGGACAAGCAAGGACTTGGAAAAATACACATCTTTAACAATGCGCTATTCTAAAGCAATGTCAAAGATGTCCGGCTTCTAATAATTGCTGAACTAAAAAAAAGGAGAGGAAAAGGCTGTCATTTTTTTGACAGCCTTTTTTTTCTGTCCGGAAACTTACTCCCTGTCGTGAAGCACAAAAATCTTTATCCCTTCGTCCGTGCCCCCATAAAACACACGCTGAACATTGAAAAGCCCGAGTTCCCAAACAGTGTGAACGCGCATCTATTGAAAAATCGGGTTCAAAAGAAAATCTGCAAGATTTATTATATGGATACCTTCATATAAATATTTTTCATGCCTTGTCCGGGCAATCAGTATTTTTGGATAGGCATCTTTTATGCTCAGCAACGGCGATACTTCACGTTCAAATGTTTCCGGCAAAGAAATATCATCGCTAACCTGAATATAGATTTTCTCGCTCTGTTTAATTGCTACAAAATCAATTTCTTTTTTGTATAAAACTCCGGTGTAAACTTCGTATTCCCTGCGCAGTAATTCAATGCAAACTATGTTTTCATAAACTCTGCCGTAGTCCATATTCTTTGTTCCGAGAATTGCGTGGCGGAATGAATGATCTGCAAGATAATATTTATCCTGACTGGCAAGATATTTTTTTCCGCGAATGTCGTAACGGCGGACTTTATAAAAGGCAAAGGCATTGCAAAGATAATTCAGATAAGAACCTATAGTTTTGTCATTTGTTTTTTCCTGATTACTTGTAAGAGTATCAGCAATCTTGCGGACGGAAACTTCTGAAGAAATATTATCCAGCATAAAGTCATTCAATTTATTCATCAGAAGTTCATTTTTTATTTTGTATTTCTGCACAATATCACGGGTTATCAAAGTATTAAAAACGTCTTTGATATAGGAATATTTTTCTTCGCTGGATTTGTAAACAAACGAACCTGCCATACCGCCTTCTTTTACAAACGAATCAAAAGCTTCTTCTGTATTGACGGTTGAAAAATATTTTTGATACTCAAAAAAAGAAAACGGAAAAACATGAATTTGAAAAACGCGGCCTGTAAAAAGTGTTGCCAGATCACTTGAAAGCAAAAAAGCATTTGACCCTGATATATAAATATCATATTTCTCGCTTGCATGAAAAGAATTGATTACTTTTTCAAAATCTGAACAAAGCTGGACTTCATCTATCATTAGGAAATTTGTCTGATTGTTTTTATAACGTTCTTCAACATACGAGTTCAACATAGCGGCTGTTTTTATTGAATCAAACTCAAAAAGATTAAAATTGATATGAATGACATTCGCGTCTGTAACAGTTTTCTTTATCCACTCAATAAAGGCATCCATCAATTTGGATTTTCCGCAACGCCGGACACCTGTTATTACTTTTATATCAGGAGTTCCCATTACATTTTTAAGCTTGTCTAAATAGAAGTTTCTTTCAATCAATTTCATAGAAACATTATACAGTTCCTATTTCGCAAAATCAATATTTTTTCTATTTTGCGAAACGAAAAAAAAGCTGTCATTTTGACAGCCTTTTTTTTCACCCCCTGTCATACAACACAAAAACCTTTATCCCTTCGTTCCCCCTTACCTTGTTATTAATGCAAAATCTGCACGAAAATTTCTTTTTCGCGGCCTGTATAACAGATTTTCACAATGTTTTCACATTCAGTACAGTAAAACTGAATTGCTCCAGTTCCGCCGTCAAAATCAAGCACGTTTCTGCTGAAAGAAAACTGGTGTCCGCAGTCAGGACAGCTCACCGTAATCATATTTTCATTTTCCAACATTCCGCCACCTCCAAAAAAAGTCAAGAAAATTGTCTTAACAATAATATAAGAAAAAATTTCGTAAAATCCAGATTTTAATGAAAATTTTACAAAAAAAATGGCAGCTCCCTCTCCTTGGGCAGCTGCCGAGCCCGAAACCACCGGTCAGAACTTACGCCCCGACCGGATCAATGCGGCAGACGTGCTGCCGACATAATTTAATCATCTTCAATTTCATCTTCCGGTTTAAAGATAAAATCACAGTCATCGGCAACGTTCACAATAATCAAATCTTTAGTAGTTAGATAGATATTGTGGTCGGTATCGTTGTCACAGTTATTCCAGCCTCCTGGCGGAACACAGGCATACTCGTTACCGTTTTCAGGGGAACGGATATGGTCGCCGTCTACATACCCTGATATTCTTGCCGGGTAATCTGGCATACGGTCCAATTCGTAGTAATGATACAAGCTGTGGTCATCATCATTCACATCCTCGTAAAAACTGCTCCAGTATCTGAACTCCCAATCAGGATCCCATATATCCCAGACGGAGCCGGGGTATAATCTGTCAATAATAAATTCATAGCCATTTCTACTCATAGCAGTTACATGAATCTTATACTTTACTTTCCTGTCTAAATCATCCATCGTTTTCGGATCAAAACCGTCGTCTGGGTCATAACTGAAACTTGAAATAATATAATCCCAGTTTTCTTCAAAGTTTTCATAAGCTTCAAAGCCCACGTTCGCATCATGATAGACACCATAATCTCCTATCAGCCAAGTAAATGGACAGAAGCCGTCCTCATCCGTATCAAATTCAGGCCCGTTGGCGGTATTGTTCCAGCGTGAATAGATAAGACCTTCTTCCGGCTCAACCGTAAAATTTTCTTCAAAATTAGGCCAGTTGCGCCTGCAAAAATCTGCAATCGCACGTGTAAGTTCTGGATTCGGAGAATTATCAAGATTTCGGATGGTTACGAAGTTATTGTGATATGTTAAATCACCACATTCTTCTGCATAATAGTCATCAGGAACATCGAATTTGACGCCGCCTGAACCAGTTCCGCCACTACTAACACTACTACCACTGCTATACGAACATCCATTTTTAATATACACGCCGCCCAAATTTGAATTCCCGACAATACGGAGATAAAGTCCGTTTTGCTTACAGAAATCAGCGTCGTATACAGGAGGTTCTTCGCCAGATTCCTTCTGCAAAAGCGACATTACGCGAAGCTGGTGACTCAACGCCAGTTCGCCCTTTACATCTTTAAGAGAAGCATTTATATTAGTTGCTTTTTCAAGAAAACTGAATTCATCGTATTTGTGATACATAACAAGAAAATAATAAACCTGATAGCATTTAAGCACGATGTCTTCCGACCAGAGGATAACGGCTTTTTCCAAGGCACGCTCGGCTTCGACCATATTATCTGTTGAAAGATAAATATCAATAGAAGTAATATAGGCAGAAAGCACGTCTGCACCAAGTTCCTGAATCAACTTCAAAGCCTCGTCACGCTTTCCGTTTGCCGCAAGAAGAGGCAGATAAATAGACAGAACCTTTTCATTTACCGGATGTGAAGAATAGATTTTCTGAACAGCAGAAAGGAGAGTAGATAAATCCCCCTCACATGAATAAAATTTCTTCCGGGCACTTTCAAGCTCAAGATTTTCTACAGTGGAAAAAGTGCCTTCTGCATCCTTGCCATTGCCCTTGTCCTTTACTTCACGCTCAAGTTTTGCGACCTGCTCATTACTAAGTCCAAGTTTTTTTGCAAGTTCATTCAAAATGCGCCTTTCATCAAGGTCAATTCTGCCGTCTGCAAGAGCCTCATTCAAGGCTTCCCTATAGCGGTTTTCAGCAGCGTCATTGGACTTGCGGGCACATTCGTTACAGCGTTTTTTATCGGCAGCGCAGCATTTTTCACAGGTAAACTCACCACATTCCGGGCAGTAAATACCCTTTGTGCTCGTAACAAAACTTCCGCACACGTGACAGCGTTTTTCCTCATTACTCTGATTTGCACCACACTCCGGGCAGAACTTCACTCCGGCATCAATAGTCGCCCCGCATTTTGCACATTTTTTTTCCTGAGGAGCAGGCGCACCGCACTCTCCGCAAAATTTCTTTCCCTCTTCAATTTCCGCTCCACACTTATTGCATTTCATATAATACCTTCATATTGAATAATCTTTTGGGCGCATCCGTCCGCCTTTTGGCGGTCGGTCGGGGGTTACGCAGTTCGCTAACGCTCAGCCTCTTCCCTCGCTCATTTCATTCGCTCAAGTCCAGTGGCCGGCTTCGCCGCTGCTCCATCCCCTTGCGCATTTACTTGCTCAAACGCTCAACTTCCGCTTTTAACTCTTTAATCTTAGGCTCAAGCTCTTTTATTTCTTTGTTGAGTTTGGCTTTCTGTACGATTGCCTGCGCGTCCATACCCAGAGAAGCAGCTTCGGCTTTTTTTGCGGCGAGGTCTTTTTCCATCTGAGCAAGAACAGGTTTTGTTTTGGCGAGCTTTGCATCATTTTCTTCTTTTGCTTTCTTTTTCGCTTTTGCTGCTTTCGCATCCTTTTCCTTGTTCGCTTTTGCTGCTGCCGCTTTCTTTGACTTGTTCAATTCTGCTATTGACGTATCTAATTGCTTTAGCGCGTTTTCTACTGTCGCCAGGTTTTCGGCTGCTATAAGTTCCTCAATAGGAACTGCCTTTTGAATTGTCTTACCTACTTTTAATTTCCAGTTCTTACAGTTTCTTTCAGTATTAAAGAAATTCTGACAATCTCTTGAAGGGCTGATAAACTCTGCGTGAGAATCATCGGCAAATACTTTATATGTGTCATTTTTACAAAAGAATTTTTCATGTTCGCATTTATTAAAGCCCACGTAGAAAAGACGGAGATTTGAACATTCCACAAAAGCCTTTCCTAAAGTGACCGTATTTTTCTTTTCAAATTCATCTGATGGCAAAATGAAAACACGTTTTACTGTTTTTGGAAAGAATGAAGACCAGTAATAGTCTGTCGAGTAAGTCTCCGGCGTATCTACGCAAAGACCATCTCCTAAAGTGTCATTGGCACATTTTATATGAAGTCCACACAATAACTGCTTAGTTATATTTCCAACGGCAACTACCGTATGAATTTGCGGCTGGACACTGTTGTCTACACCTATGCCATCTTCTGTATGCCACCAGAATGTTTTATTACCCTGAATTGCACCAATATATGCCTTTCCATCAGCGGTCAAAAGAATTCCGTTTGCAGAGGGACTCTTTTCTGTCACTATACATTTTTTATATTTCCCATAACTCCAGCTATTACGACTACGAATTGGATCATACTTTGGATTAGGTACCCACTCGGTGACTTTAAGGTTGTATTTAACTTCATATTTCCATTTTCCAGTAGTCTCATCAATCTGCATAAAGAATACATTTTCATCAGGCGGCAGTGCAAAGCCAACTGAATCCAGATAGCGTTTTACTTTTGGCAGAGTTTCCTTGTATCGATTTTGAAGTTTTGCAGTTTCATTTGCCTTAATCTCATAAAATTTCTTCGAGTTCTCTGCTTTTTTTTCAGCATCAAAACGTTTTTTCAAAATAAAAAATAAAATGCCAGCCATCAGAATACCAATTAAAAAAAGAATCCAAGTCAATTTTTGAGTTGGTGTCCAAAAAAACGGAAATACCGCTACAACTAATGCCGGAATGGATAAAAACGGTTTTTTTAAACGAAAAACAAAAAATGCCGTACCAGCCCATGCTATTGCAGACAGAATGGCAAATACAACATACCCTGCTTTCAATTCAATTCCACCAATAATAGTCTTGCATGATGTAAGCATCATTACGGCACAGACTAAAATCATTAATCCAAGTATTTTTTTTAAGTTTTTCATAACAAATCCTCTAAAAATTTCCTTATATCTATTTTTACTGTTTCAATAATTCAAAACACATTTTTCCATATTCAGCCATGACGTCATAAGCATTAACAATACCCCAACTCATAAAAGTGCAGGCAATTACAGCTACTATAGATTTTCCGTCTTTTGTGATTTTTACAAGGTGCGCTTTAAATGACTTTTCAAATCCCAGATTTTTTTGAGCATCTTTTAAGAACTCTACTTTAATATTTTCAGACTGCATTTTTTTGAACAAATCTGCAAATATTCTACTTCCAAAAATCACATATTTTCGTTCAACTCTAAAAATTTCATCCAGAAGAGTTTCAGCATACGGAACAAGCGCTTCAAGATTTTCTGTTTTTAAATTAAACTGTGCCGAGCAGTAGGGAATAAGTTCCAGCTGGCATTTCTGCATAATCACATTCTGTTTTGCAAGCAGGCAGAGTTCGTCTGTCCTTTCTTCAGGAAAATTCTCAGGAACTTCTACGCCGGAATCTTCAAAGTATTTCAAAAAGGCAGCCTGCTTTTCATCAAAACTATCTCTTCTGTCTTTGTCATCGTTTCCAAATTCAATCTTTGCATTGTGGTATGATTCTATAAATGCAGAGGCACTTGACCTGTCATAACGTGCCGTTACTGAAGCAAAATCTTCATCGGCTTTTTTTACATCCTTTCCTGGATTAAGATGTACAAAAACAGTTTTTGCATCTCTTTTACCCACAAAGTGCTGAGGAAGCCCTTTCGTAGAAACTTCTATTACAGACTGCAATTCCTTTGCAGATGAGATTTCTTTTCCTTCGTAAAGCTCGGTTAAATCCTGTTTGATTCTTTCGTCTAATGTCATATTTTTCCTCTTTTTAATTTTTAAATACCCGCACCACATTCACCGCAGAAGCCGGCACTTTTTTTAAGTTCTGCTGTGCAGTTTGATTATGTGCTTGCATTCATTTATTAGATATAGAAGATTTTGTTTTCATAGGAATAAATTCCATGCCATAAAGATTATAAATTCAAATTTTTTATCTGTATTCAGTGAAAACTCATCAGGATTTTCCAAAATTCGCATAAATTTCAGTGAGTTTTCTCTCTATATTTATGGCGAATTATCTTATAAAATAAAATTATGATAAACATAATCAGCGTAGACGACCACGAAATGATTAGCCTCGGGCTTGAAAAAATGTTTTCCGAAACGAAAGACATAAGTTTATTCCATTCCTGCAAGACAACTGCACAACTCAAAAATTTTATAGAACAGCTAAATCCAGAAGAAACACAAAATCTTCTCGTAATGGTAGACATAAAACTTGACGGGGAAAACGGTTTTGAATCCGCAGATTTTCTTGTATCGCGCGGAATAAAGTGCCTTATGTACACGTCATTTTCAAATGCCGGCTTTATCGTAAAGACAATGGAACACAAAATCAGGGGCTTTATTTCAAAAAATGCGGAAAAAAGCGAAATTCTTGATGCAGTGCGTGCAGTTTTTCGCGGCGAAACATATATCCAGAAAAACCTGATTGGCGATATGATGTATGTAAGCGGAATTATGGCAACCCTCACCAGAAAAGAACGTGAATTCCTAGACTTGCTTTCGGAGCACCTTCCCAACGAAGAAATTGCAAAACGCCTGAACCTTTCAAAGCGCACGGTAGAAAATTACGTTTCGCGCCTTTTTGATAAATTCAACGTAAAAAACAGATACGAGCTTGAAAAACTACTTTAGAGGGCTTTAGGTGGGGGCGTGGGATTGTGTTATTTTTATAGGAAATTTTCTAATACTACAAAATCTGATACATAAAAACACAGCCATCGTCGTACTTTGGTTTTACATGGGAATGAACATACTTTTCTTTTTCTTCTGAAAGGCGAGTAAATCCCATCTCCTGATAATATTCAATCAATTTATCTTCAGGCAAGGCGAAAATATACAGAGCTTTTGCACCTAAAAATGTTTGTATAAATTTTGTCAAAGGCAGAACAAATTCCCTGAAAGTTGTTTTTCCTATTTCAGAAACTTCCGGATGGTGTTTTCGATAAGAAGAGTTTACTGCAAAGTTTGAGAGTTCGATTGAAGGAACTGTATAAAACTGCGAGTCTGATAATTCCAATGTAAAAAGCCCTGACTTAAGCGTAAAATATGAAGCAATTTCGTGAGTTTCATTGTCTTTTACAAGGTATGTCCTCGCAAAATTCTCATCTTCCTCTGCCGCAGACATAATCTTCAAGTAGTCCTCAAGACCTTTCCCCGATTTTTGAGAAACAGAAAAATTCTTAATTGCATTTACATTGTCCTCAGAGTCAAAAAGATGCTGGTAATAAAAGGTTTCTGTTTTTATAGGCAGATAATTCACTTTGATTCCTTTTTTGCAGCGTTTGCCTTTCGTTCTTCTGCTCGTTTTTTCTCATAGGCGGCAACATCCTTATCCAGCTGGGTAAAATCTGGACGAGGAGTCGTAAGAATTTCTTCAAGAATACGCTTGCCTGGCGAATCAGGAAAATCACGCCATGAAACAGGTTTTCCGTAAGTCATAGTTCTACCTCCTATAAATGGTTTTAAAGTTACCGGTAACTTTAGTATAGCATATTTTGCCAATTCTGGAAATATAGCAAAAGGCATGGTACAAAAACTTTCATTTTGTATTCATCTCACCCCCTTATACATAATTCCATCATTTCCATTTCGTTCAATATCAGATAGAAGCTGATTTATTTTCTTTAAGGTCTTTTTATCCTGCATTATCCAATAGGTATAATCAGCCCATGCATCATCTGAAAAGTCTTTGTGCATTCCCTATACCTCGACAAGTTCATGAATTGAATGCTGACCATTTTCCATTTGATTTTTAGAATGTTCCAGTGCATTCATGTTTTTTTCTGAATAAAAAGAATTATCCTGGATGATTTCAAATGGAATTTTACGCTGAATAAGTGACTGTTTCAAAAAAATGCGTATTGCTGTTGTCGTATCCATCCCGATAGATTCAAAAAAATCATCAGCTTCCTGTTTGAGACCTATATCAACTCTTGTCTGAATTACAGCTGTCTTCATAACTTCAACCTCTAGAATTTCAATATAATACAAAAGTAATGAAAAAGCAATGTTTTATAATACCCTCTTTTCACCTTTCCACAGAATCCCTGCCAAAAGATATACTCCCCAGGCGGCAAAGACGCAGATAAAACGGTCGGCAATATTTACAGGAATGCGCACGACAATCTGGAGCAGAAGTTCCGATTTTAAATCATCGCGCCACAGGAAAGAAAGAAAATCTGTCTGGCTTGTTGCAAAACGGTATGATTCAATATTCAGCAAAAAGTAACCTATAATTCCGCCGGAAATGCTCATCAAAAGGCATAAGAGGATGCTCAAAAAGAACAGCTTTATAAAAATCTTGAATTTTGACCTTTCATTTTGAAGAAAATGGATTTTGTACCATCCGGCAGTAAATGCAGCGATAAAATGGCAGAAAAATCCTGCAAGAATTCCCCACCAGGGACCGGCAAAAAAACTGAGTGCCATAATAAAAATCGTGTCGCAAAAAAGCGGAAGATTATTTATCCAGGCAACAAAATCTGAAATCACATAATCAAGTAAACCGCAGACAATGCTTAAAACAAAAAACAACACCCTCTCCCGATTTTTAGAACTAAATCGGAAATTCATAAATTTATTATAACATATAATTGATTTTTGAGGTGAAAAAGATGGTAAATCGCGTCTGTAACGCGCCCCAGCGGAAAATAAAACTTTCTTTCAAAGCAAAAAAATCGTGCTATAATGAAAAAATGAAGAAAATTTTATTCCCGTTTTTTTTGTTTTTATTGATTAATACTGAAGTTTTCTGTCATGAGCAGAAGATGCAGGAAGAATCGCTTGAACCTGAGACTGTCACCAAAATTTGGAAAGAGTGCGAGAATATTGCAGGGAATAAAAACAGCATTAAGGATAAAAATAACGGCGGTGCAGAAATTCAGTTTTCTGAAGAATATTTGAACTTGCTTACTGCCTGCTGTACCGAAATTGAAAATTCAAAGCCGGACGGTACTGTTTTGTATTATTTTCCCGAAGCGGCGGATATTTACGAAAAACTCTGTCAGGCTTCGGCAAAACTTTTAGAGCTTGCAAAAAATGATGAATCTGATTTACAGGAATATGAAAGCCTTTGCCGCCAGATGAATGAAAGTCTTTGCGACTGGGAAATTCTGCAGAAAAATCTTGCCCAGTTTCAGTCAAGGCGGATTTCTTATTCCTACCGCATTCTGATTGCGGCAATTATTGTCCTGATTTTAGTTTTGATTGTATTCTTTTTGATGTATCTTGTAACTTCAAAAAGCCGCGATGAAAATCAAGCCTTTGCCATCCAAATGCAAATGGCACAGGAAGATGAGCGCGAACGAATTTCAAATGAACTTCACGATACGGTGTGCCAGGATTTGCGTGTACTTCAGTTCCAGATTGAAGATAAACAATCCGTAAAGCTCTGCAAAAAAATTGCAAGTGACGTGCGCAATTACTGCTATGCACTTACGCCGTCTGATTTGAGCGAAGGTATTTTGGAAGCACTGATTTCTTTATGCGTTATGACAAAACAGACATCAGGGCAGAATATTATTTTGAGCATTCAGGATGACATTAAAAGCAATCCTGCAATAAAAGATTTTTCTAAAGACAAGAGCCTGAACATTTACAGGATTGTACAGGAAATACTGAACAATGCGGCGAACCATTCAGAATCAGAAACGATCAGCGTTCTTGTGCGCAGTTTTGACAGCAACCGTTTTAAAATCATCGTTTCAGACGAAGGCAAAGGCTTTGATTTAAAATCCGCCCTCAAAAAGAAAAACCATTTCGGACTTAAAAACATTTACCGCCGCGCACAATCCATTCACGCTGAAATTTCAATAAATTCAGCCCCGGGCGAAGGAACTCAAACCACAGTGATAATTCCATATAAATAAAAAAAAAGCTGTCATTTTTTGACAGCCCCTTTTTTTATTACCCCCTGTCGTGCAACACAAAAATCTTTATCCCTTCGTCCGGGAACTTTTCCTTAATGTACTGTACTACAGTACGCACTGTCTTTTCCTGCTCGTCACTGCAATATGCGATGATTATTACGTTCGTTTCCGGCCAGGTTGTCGTTCCGAGTTTGCGCGATTTTTTGCCGCGCCCGTGAACAAGCGGAATGACCGTGTACAGAAAGCCCGGAATTGCCGCTTCCAGATTGTTCACGATTTTTTCCTGCATAGACTGGTTTGCAATTATTTCTACCCTAATCATTCTTTTTCTCCAAAAGTTTTACGAGTTCCTCGTCCATTTCAAAATCCTTTTTGTCGTCTGCCTTGCGGTTGAAGAGCGAGTACAGAACAGGAATTATGAAAAGCGTTACGATTGTACTTGAAGTAAGTCCGCCGATTACGCAAAGACCGATTGGCTGTGTCATACTTGAATTCTCGTCGCCGAAGAACGCCATCGGAATCATTCCCAAAATCGTCGTGAGTGTCGTCATCATTACAGGACGGAACCTCGAAGCGCCGGCATCTTCGCACGCGTCAAGAACTTTCATTCCGCGCCGCACAAGAAGGTTCGTCTGGTCAACAAGAATAATTCCGTTGTTTACTACAATTCCGATAAGCATAACGACCCCAATCATCGAAACCATACTGAACGACTGCCCTGTAATCAGGTGAATTACGATAACGCCGACTATCAGGAACGGAAGCGTGAACATATTTATGAACGGCTCTTTGAACGACTCGTAAGTTCCTGCCATTACGCCGAATACGAGAATGACCGCAAGAATGATGATGATTACAAACACCTTCATCATATCCATCGTGTCTTTCCAGGACCCTTCAAACGAAACTGTGATTTCTTCAGGCACAATCATATTTTCTTTCATCACCTGTTTTATGTTCCCTTCAACTTCGCCGGCGCTCGCATTACCAAGAAGGTTTGCCGTAAGGTGCACGATTCTGTTTTTGTTTTCTCGGCTGATTGAAACAGGGCCTACGCTTCGTATGACTTCCGCAAAGTTTGAAACTGCATAACGTCCGTTCGTTCCTGCAACGTAGATTTTTTCAAGGTCTGGAATGTCTCCGCGGTCTGAATCGCACAGAAGGACTACAACGTCGTAATCATCTCCGCCTGCCCTGTAAATCGTTGCAGTCTTTCCGTTTATGCTGTAGTTGATTTCGTTTGCAATCGTGTTGACAGAAATTCCGAATGAAGATGCGCGGTCACGGTCAATTTTAATTTCAACCTGTGGCAGTCCTTCTTCAAGGTCAATTTCAATTTCCGAAACTTCAGGCACTTTTTCTTTCATCAGAGATTTCAGTTCGTTTGCGGTTGCAAGAATTAAATTCAAATCGTTGCCGGAAAAAGCTACGTCAATGTCGCTTCCCGTCATCTGTTCCATCTTGCCTTCGTCAAAAGTGAACGTCGCAGTCGGAAAGTCGTCAAAGTGGCGGCGCATTTTTTCTTTTATCGAATCGGCATTGTCAATCTGTTTTGCCGCGTCAGGAAGCGTAATCGTAATCGAACCTTTGTACGAGGTGTCCGCACTCAGCGCCATTCCGCTTGAAGAACCGATTTTTACGACGATGTTCTCGTAGCCTTTGATTTCGCTTTTTGCAATTTCGTAGAACTGGTCAAGGACGTTTTCCGTTTCAGAAAGTTTTGTTCCAAGCGGAAGTTCAACGTTCAGTCCTACGCTCGTGTCGTTGAAGTCCGACATAAACGAAATGTGAAGCTGCTTGAAAAGTAAAATTGAGCCGGCAAGAACCGTAAAAGAAATAAGAACTGTAGAGAACCGATGCCTGAGCACAAAACGAAGTCCCTTGCGATACTTTCCTGTTACCCAGTTAATTGCGTTTCCTACCGACTCGTCACACTTTTTTAAATATTTATTTTTAATCGGAACTTCTTTTCTGTTATCGACTTTCAGAAATTTTCCGGCGAGGACGGGAACTAAAAACATTGCGACAAAAAGAGAAGACAAAAGCGCAATGATAATTACTACCATCAATGTCGTAAACATTTCGCCGAGCATATCAAGCTGCGTCTTGTATACAAAAAACGGAATGAAAACACAGATTGTAGTCAAGTTGCCGGAAACGACCGAAGCCATAACTTCCTGAGTTCCGATGGCTGCAGAAACAGAAGCACTTGTTCCGCGCTCACGATAAGAATAAATGTTTTCGATTACGACGACGGAAGCATCGACGACCATTCCTATTCCCAAAATCAAGCCTGTCATCGTAATCATATTCAGTGTAACTCCCGTAAAGACCATAACGAGAACAGTAATCATAACGCTGAACGGAATTGAAATTGCCATAATGAGCGTACTCTTGACACTCCGCAAAAAGAGGAAGAGAACTAAAACTGTAAGCACGAATCCCTGCAAAATAGATTCAATCAAAGAATGAAGCGTATCGCGCACAGATTCTGAATCGTCAGAAATTATGTCAATCGTAATTCCGTCAGGGAGCGTTTCTTCAATCTCGGCAATTTTTTTGTAAACGGCATTTGCAACGTTCACTGTGTTGCTTCCGCTCTGCTTCTGGAGCTCGATGTACACGCCGGGCTTTCCGTTTATGTACACTTCGCTCGTAAGGTCTTTGTAACCCATAAAAGCTTCTCCGATGTCAGAAAGTTTTACGTCGTAGCCGTTTACAGTTCCCACCACTGTATTATTGATTTCGTCAATCGAAGAAAACTCGCCTGTGGTGCGAACCATATACTTTCGAGTTCCCTCGTAAACAGAACCGCCGCCGACTTCGATGTTCTGCTTTGCAAGAGTTCCGACGACTGAAGAAATCGTAAGTCCGTAAGCGTCAAGCCTGTTCTGGTTTAGTTCAACGCGGACAATCTGCTCGCGGCCGCCACGAACAGAAGCCTGTGCAATTCCTGCTGTCTGTTCAAGCTTGTCAGAAATTACGTCGTCTGCAAGGGTGCGAAGTTCGTCCGCGCTCCTGTTTCCGTTCAGCGCAAGTGTCATTACAGGAATTGAACTTGAATCGAACTTGAAAATCTGCGGAGTGTCCGCGTCGTCAGGGAGATTTCCCTTTACCATATCAAGCTTGTCGCGAATGTCGTTTACCGCAACGTCAATGTCAGTTCCGTAGTTGAACTCAAGCGAAATCAGCGAATACCCTTCCGAAGACTCCGATGTCATTTTGTGGAGGTTGCTCACGCTTATAAGTCCCGACTCAAGAATTTCCGTCACGGACTTTTCCACAGATTCAGGCCCTGCGTTGTCGTAGCTTGTGTAGACCATCGCAATCGGCATATCCATATCAGGCATCAAGTCAATCTGCACGTTTCCCAGAGTGAACATAGCGATTATCGCAATCAGGGCAAAAACGCAGATTGTAAGGACAGGATGCTCAAGAACTTTTTTTGAAACGCTCATATTTGGTTTTCCTTAATTCTTTAATAAATTTTTTTGAAGCTAAGCACTTCTGTTTTTTTGAAGTTAAGCACTTCGGGCTGTTTTCTGGAGGGGGAGAACCCCTCTACTTTCGAAGCGGGGGTTCTCCCCCTCCAGACCTCCCCTTTTCCCCAGCACGACTTAGGGCGACACGCCCTAAGAACCCGGTGTGCAAGACTAGACAGAAGATTCTGCCTGCTCACTTATGTTTGTTATATCTCTTACTTTTACGCCGTCGGTCAGGACTTGCATTCCGCTGACGATTACTTTTTCGCCTTCGGTTAAGCCGCTCAGGACTTCGAGGCGGGCGTCTACTGTGACGCCGGTGGTGATTTCTTTTTGGGTTACGGTCATATCGTCGTTCTGGACGAATACGTATTTTTTGCCGGCGCTTGTTATTACGCAGTCGCTTGGAATTGTGATTACGTCTTTGTGCAGGACTGTGTTCAGTTTTATGCGGACGTACATTCCGGCGTTTATTCTTTCGTCGTTTGTGTCAAACAAAAAGTAGACTTCTTTTGTGCGCGAGGTTTCGTCGACTATCGGGCTTATTCTGAAAATGTGCGCAGGGAATGTTTCGCCTTTGTATGCTTCAAGGCTTACCTGTGCCGTAAGTCCGTTTTTAAGTACGCCGATTTTTCCTTCGGGGATTTTTGTTTCTATCTGAAGGTTGTTGATGTTTCCGATTCTTGCAATTTCTGTTGAAGTTCCGACTGTCGTTCCCTGTGTCAAAGGGAGAGAAGTAATATAGCCTTCAATCGGCGCGTACACCGGGCTTTTTGCATAAATTGAACCTGGCACTGACGGATCGACTTCTGCAATGAGCTGATTTTTTTTGACGTAGCTTCCGAGCGTTACGGGAACGTTTACAAGTTTTCCGCTGATGTCGGGATAAACTGAAATCGTATTGTCCGCCTTTACGTTTCCGCTCAAAAGCAGATATTCCTGCAAGTCGCCTTTTTTAAGTTCCTCGCTTTTTACCGTGTAGACAGTTTCCGCCTGAGAAGGAAATTCCATTTTGCGCTTTGGAATGCACGCAATCACCGCAAGTACGGCGGCGGCAACAATTATCATCACAATCCGTTTTTTCGTAATTTTCATTTTTTCTCCATATAAATAGTAAAGTTTAGTTTTTTAATCATTCGGGCGGCTTTTTGAACGCCCCGCTTCCTTCGCAGAGCTTCGGTCGCAGGCCGTTCAAAAACCAGGCTTTCCGGGGTTCCGCTGTCGCTCCATTCCTCCGCTTTGCTCCGGAACAGGCAAGCCTGCCCCTCCAATCCTTGCCGCGGCACAGGAGCAGTAGACCTCACCCTGCTCTTAGTTTTCTTTCTTCATAAAAGTTCCCGACGGAACGGAAAGCGTGTTTTCAAGTTCAAGGACATTGCTCAAAAGATTGTACTGCTCCGACCTCAGCTGAAGTTCTGCAGAGCGAAGTTTGTCAAGCGAAGTCTGGAGCGTAAGCAAATCTTTTGTTCCGCGCTGGTAGGCTTCTTCTGTCATCGCGTATGATTTTTTCGCAAGTTCCACATTCATTCTGCGCGCCTCAAGCGTTTTCTGCGAAAGGGCGATGTCGTCAAGTTTCTGCGCCGTAGAAGTCCGCACTGTCTTTTTTAAGTTTTCAAGCTGAACTTCGTAGTCCTTAATCGTGTCGTCAAGACTTGCAACTGCATCACGACTTGATGACCCGGGAATCCAGCTGTCAATCGGAATCGATATTCCAACCGAAACGCTCCAGTCTGGTGTTTCAGAACTCTTGCTTGTAATTTTGTTGTACGTGTAAACTTCTGGATTTACGGATGCGCTCAAATTAAGCGACGGAAAAAACAGCGAATTGAATTTTGCAGATTTTGTGTAGCGCGCAGTTTTTAAATCCTGCTCAAGTTTTTTGACTGACGCAGATTTTTCGATGCAGTCGTCAAGCAGAGAATAATCCGCAGGCAAAACTAAATCCGCATCGTCAAGACTTCCAGAAAGTTCAACTTCCGTTCCCGGCTCAATTCCGATTGTATCAAGGAATTCGTGAAGTCCGTTATTAAAAGAGGCAAGCGCGCTGTCTACATCAGGCCGTGCGGTTTCAAGATTTACCTGCGCCGTAAGCAAATCAAGTTCAGGCACAACTCCCCTGCTGAATTTATTTCTTGTCTGATTGTACTGTTTCTGGTACGAGTCAAGCGTGCTCCTGCTTGTTTCAAGGCTCTGCTGCAAATACAAAAGCCTGTAAAAACTTTTTCGCACGGCAGTTTCCGTACTGCGCACAGTATCGTCAAAAGAAATTTTCCCTGCCTCGTAAGAAGATTTCAGCGCCTTAATCGCAGACGCAATCCCAGTGTTTAAAGAAAGAGAAGCAGAAGCGCCGACTGTTGCGTTGAGTGCGTCAGAGTCAGAATCTTTCCAGACCTGTTTTTCTGCTACAGAGCCCGTAACGGAAACAGACGGAAGAACCTTGTTCCAGGAATGACTGTACTCTCTCTTTGACTGTTCAAGTTTTATTGCCGACCGCTGAATGTCAACGTGCGTTTCAAGTGCGCGCTTTACTGCCTCGTCAACTGTCAGTATAAGCTTTGGCTTTTCTGTCTTGCTTTCTGCTGAATTTGCAGTTCCGTCATTCTGCGCAAAAACACAAAAAGCAAGCAAAAACAAAGTCGAACAAAAGAACTGCTTAAAAGCATACTTCATTTTAACAAACCTCCGGTTTTATTTTTTTCGTTTTAATTTTTCAAGCGTAGCGTGATACAGTTACTATAGCATACTACATTTATAAACAACAATCTAGTGTGTAGCACGTTACAGTATAAAAATATTTTTTATAAAAAATTTTCAAAACCAGAGCAAAATACAAGACAACACAAGCGCACGGAACGTCAGAATGTTTTTATTGAAAAATCCAAAAAACAAGGATATACTTTATTCTATGGAAGAATTTATGGAATCGGACATTGGTTTTATTATCAAAAACATCAATGACAAACTTGACCAGAATGCAAACAAAGAATTCAAGGCGTTTGAATTAACATCAGCACAGATGAGGGTTGTATTTTTTCTTCAGCATCAGAAGAATTTTGAAACTTCTCAGAAAGCACTCGAGGACCATCTTGACGTTTCGCACCCGACGATAAACGGCATTTTAAAACGTATGGAAGAAAAAGGTTTTGTCACAAGCGAAATTACAAAAAAAGACGGTCACCTTTCAAAAACGGTAAAGGCAACAAAAAAGGCACAGGAAATTTTCAAAAAAGCAGAAAAATCAAAAACAGTCTGCGAAAAACGCCTTTCTGCAAACCTTACGGAAAAAGAACACGCCGCACTTATAAAACTTTTGCTCAAAGTCCATAAGTCAGTTTCTGAAATGCAGTAATCTCCAGAGTCATCTCGGGCAAATCCGAGCAGACATTTTTCTAAAAGAATTCTAAAAGAAGTTCAAATAAAAAGATTTACAATCCAGCCTGAAAGAACTGCAAACACGGCGACAAACGCAATGTACAAGACAAAATGCTTTATGCCAAGCGCCGTCTTTAGCGCGCCAAGATTTGTAATTTTAGTCGCAGGGCCTGCAATCATAAACGAGGCAGCACTTCCTGCGCTCATTCCGTTTGCAAGCCATTGCTGTAAAAGAGGAATAGTTCCGCCGCCGCACACATAAAGAGGAACGCCCAAAGTCGCCGCCATCAAAAGACCAAAGCCGTCGTTTTTACCGAAAAGCCGGGCAACGGATTGTGCAGGAACGTAACGCTGAAAAACAGCCGACAAAACAATGCCGAGCAGAAACATCGGACACGTCGCCTTTACGTTCCGCAGAACATTTTTTACAAAACGAAAAAAAAGATTTTTATCAGTGTCGCGACTGCACACTTCCGAAAAAGACGAAAAATCAAAGAACGTTTTTTTGCCAAAAAAAATCCGCACTAAAATTCCTGCGCACACTCCGCACAAAAAACAGCTTGCAATCCGCACGGCAAGAATTTTTGAGCCGAGCGCCGCAGAATAAATTATAAGCTGAGGATTAAGCAAAATTGAACTCATCATAAACGCGGCAAGAAAATCATCTTTTAACCCTTTTTTTGAAAAAGCGGCGCAAATCGGAATCGTGCCGTACATACAAAGCGGCGAAGCAATGCCCAGCGCAGAAGCAATCAAAAGCCCCGCAACGCCGAGAACGCGCCCGCCAAAAAACGAAGCCGCCTTATGAATTCCATCTTTTGCAAAAACCGAAATCGCAGAGCCTGCAAGAATTCCTGCAACCCAGTACCAGAAAATCTGCCTGAGCTGAATGTCAAAATAATACCATAGATAAATAAACTCGCGCCCTGCAACTTCAAAAAAAGTTTTCACAAAAAAATCCTGAAAAAAAATATTACTCTTTAATGCTAGTCGATTACTACAAGGCGGTAATTTCTTGTTCCCTTGCCAAGCCCGATTTTTTGAGCGTGCTCAAGAGTATGACGGCCCATACGGCTTTCGATACGTTCAACAAGTTTGGAAGAATCTTTTGCAGTAAAAATCAAGTCAACGCAAGCCTGATCGATTGCAAGCGGATCGGTAGACGCGAGTATTCCGATGTCGTGCATATCAGGTTGTGCAGGGTTGCCGTTACAGTCGCAGTCAACGCTCAGGCGGTTCATCACGTTTACAAACGCAATGCCTTTTTCGTTGCCCATATAATCACAGACCGCTTTTGCCGCCTCTGCCATTGACTCAAGAAATTTAAGCTGATTTTCGTTTCCGCGCGTAAAGCTCCAGAAACCGCCGTTGTCAGAACGACCGCCAGAATGAATCAAAGCCTTGCCCGATTTTTTTACGGAAGTACCGCTGCCAAAACCAATAGAAAGATTTTTTATTGCACCGCCAAAACCGCCCATCTGATGACCTTTAAAATGGCTGAGCACTAAATACGAATCGTAATTTTTAAAATGTGAACCTACGTAATCAAACTGCAAATTAGTACCGTTTGTAACAGGAATCTGCATAAAGCCGTCCTCGTCCTGCAAGTCAAACTCTGCAATTTCCAGAAAGCCGTGGTCTTTTGCAACCTGTTTGTGCAGTGCGTTTGAAGCGCGTTTTCCGCCGTAAGCGGTATTGCACTCGACAATCGTCGCACCAAGTTCATCTTTTACAAGTGAACCTATAAGTGCCGGGCGCAGATAGTTTGAAGCAGGCGGTTCGCCGGTACTGATTTTTACGCCGACTTTTCCGTGTGGTGTCCAGCCCATAGCCTTGTAAACTTTTAAAAGCCCTTCCGGCGAAATGTCTTTTGTAAAATAAACTACAGGCACGTTTTTATCTGAACTTTCATAAGTCCTGTAATCTTTTACCTGCGCCGTTGCCAGCGAACCGGCAAAAAACATCACGACAAAAACGCATGCAAGATTTATGTTCTTAAAAATTTTTTTCACGATAAGCTCCTTTTAAAAAAAATCGGGAAAACAAATTTCCGTTAAAACTATAATTGCTTGTGCAAAATATTTAAAATACTTATTTTGAATGAACGCTGATACTTTTTAGGCATACATGCAGGACGCACGCTGAACTGACGCAAAAAAATACCCTGCCACATCGTGACAGGGCTTTCTGCACTACCGCAGAACTCTGTTTAATTCAGCCTGATTCCACTCAACAGGAACTTCTATATATTTAAATATATTTGTTGCCAAATATGTCGGTTAAAATAGTGTCATACAAATAAAAAATTCTTTCCAAAATGTTGACATATCAACAAAAAAGTATTCCAAAATGTTGATTTAGGTGCTAAAATACTATTCTAAAATGTTGATGAGTTAACATTAAGGATATTTTGAAAATGAAAAGAAAGGCAACGGAACTGTTAAAAAACTGGATAACGACAAAAGACAAAAAATGCCTCGTAGTTCAGGGAGCACGGCAAGTCGGAAAAACATACATAATTGAACATTTTGCAGAAGAAAATTTTGAAGAAACTGTAGAAATCAATTTTAAACAGCTTCCGTCCGCCGCAGAAATTTTTTCAGGCGACCTGACTGTCGACGATATGGTCACGGCAATGCACTTCCGCTTCCCCGAAAAAAAGATTGAACCGGGAAAGACATTGATTTTTCTTGACGAAATACAGGAATGTGAACAGGCAATTACTTCGTTAAAGTTCTGGGCGCTGGACAACAGATACGATGTAATTGCTTCCGGTTCTCTTT
>JBJETJ010000005.1:0-22038 GCA_051883255.1 Treponema sp. | reverse complement strand
ACAGGGAATGCCTTTTTTTGTAAATTTATCTAAAACTCGAAATTTGACCTATTATGTAAATTGAATTTTGTGTTATGTCGTAAAAATATTTTAGCTAAACAATTAAATCCGTTCGCTTACGCTCACTAGTTAAAAGCCCTCACACTACACACGTAACCGTTGTAGTAGTTCTTGGTGTAGTTGGTCGTAATGCCATTGGCGAAACTCAGTCTGCATGCGCCACCATCGCCGGAAGAGGACTGACAACAAGACCAGTACAAACTCGTACCAAACTGAGAACCGCCAACTAGTGAGAGGCTTGCATCAATCGTAGCTTTATTCTTATAAATCGTCGTTAATTCTGCTAACGCTGGCAAGTACCAGTCTGTCTCAAGAGAGCCTGTCAAACCGTTCGTCGTGCCGTAGGTGTTGCAGAAATTCCATGCGGGATATTTTTCTTCTGCATCTGATGTATCATCGTCTTTTCCTGCTGTTTCCAAGGCTTCTTTTAATATTGACCAGCCGTCGCTTCCGTCAGTGCAGTTATCCGACGTCAAGTAGTTTATGTATGTATTATAACCTTTTGCACCCATTGTACACCATACAAGCCCTGTTTCACTATGATGTATTCCTACGCCAAGTGCAGGTGTATCTCCGATTTTTGCTCGCACGATTACGGCGGCGGCGTTGTCTTTCATTTCGTCAGTAAAGTTTTCATAGCTTATAAAAGTTCCGTCTTTCAAAACTATGTCACCTACTTTGGCATCTGAAGCGCTATAAAAATTTACAGTTTTTTCATAATTACATACTGAACAAGTCCTTTTTATAATACCACTTTCTTCTGTGCAAGCACCAAATGTGTGCTCTGCCTTGTCACTTACTTCTGAACAACCATTACAAGCGTGCCAGTGATACGTTTCATCGTATGTCCATTCTGCTTTCCAATCGTGGATATGGTTGAGTTTTGCAACAGGTGCTTCTTCCTTATATGAACATACAGTACAAGTCCGCTCTTTTTTACCTTCGGCTTCTTCCGTAGGTTCGAGGGTTATTTTCCATTCACCAAATGTATGTGTCGCCTTACCGCTCACTTCATCTGTATGCTCACAGGTTGCCGCGTGCCAGTGATATCCTGCATCGAATTTCCATTCTTCTGCAAATGTATGCTCGTGACTAGCCTGACTTGCACTAGAACTGTCACCGCCCGAAGAAGGCTGCTGACATCCTGTAAATACAAATGCAAGTGCCATACTCATTGCCAGAAGTGTGGCAATCACTTTAATTTTTTTCATAAACAACTCCTTTGAGATTTATTTAAAACAAAAAAAAACACAGCCCCCTGCATAAGCAAAGTTCTGTGCTTTTCTTATTTTTTCAACTGTATTTATCTGTCTTGTTACTATGCCATTATACTGAGAACTGAGAACTGAGAAACGCTACTTTCTTTGGATTTCTTTGTCAATAGCATATCTAGTATTTTAGCATAGTTGTCGGGGAATTGCAATTTGTTTTTTTTGGGGATTTTTAGGGATATGGGAAGATTTTTTAAGTCGTAAAAACATTCCTGCGCTTTTTTACGTTCTTTACAAAAAACTGTAAGTCCATCGCATATTCGGACAGGAGGTACTCGGCAGGGTACTGGAGCTGGACTTTTTCTGATTTGCCGGTATCCGTTTTTCGCGAGATTGCGCCGTTGAGCAAAATCAGG
Source organism: Treponema sp. (assembly GCA_051883255.1). Taxonomy (GTDB): domain Bacteria; phylum Spirochaetota; class Spirochaetia; order Treponematales; family Treponemataceae; genus Treponema_D. The sequence continues at coordinate 20,351 of JBJETJ010000005.1, read as the reverse complement.
TCGAGCGCGGCAGGCAGTAAGAAAGAAAGATTTTTATCTGCAAAAACGTGCCTGACAAATTCGCACTGTATTTTTTCTATCTGACGATGTTCACGGCAGGAAAAATTTTTGCCGTAATGGCGGACGTAAAATTTATAGAACTGTTCAAAAAAATCAGACGGCTTTAAATGGAGCGCACGGCAGACTGTGTAAAACCATGGTACTGCGCGTCCGTCATTATAAAAAAGACTGCACGACACGGCAATTTTTTCTGCCGTCGCAAGATTTTCTGCAGGAAAAGTCTTTGTCCTGATAATGTGGTACGGCGGTTTTTCTTCGTATTCAAGGGCGAGGTCTTTTGCACTGTCAAACAGCGCAGTGCCCGGCAGGACAGAAAGGCAGAAAATTTCAAGATTATTCGGATACAGAGAAATTGCAAAATCAACGCTGTTTTTAAAGCCTTTTAAACTGTCGCCCGGAAGTCCGTAAATAACGTCAAGCCCAAAAACAACGCCAGCCTCGTTTAAAAAACCGATGTTGCGGACAAAAAGCTTTCTGTCAAAAGGACGGTTTACAAGTTTTAAAACATTTTCGTCAGCGCTCTGCAATCCGATTTGCAATGCGCATGGAATTTTCGTAAACGCCTGTGCAAGCTGTCTGTCTATAAATTCGGCGCGGGCTTCAAAATAGTAAAAAGTGTCGGGCGTTTTTTTCGCAATCAGGTTTATAAGTTCAAGCGCCTTTTTTTTGTCGGCGTTATAAGTCGGGTCTAAAACAAAAACCTGCGGTACTTTTTTTCGGGCAAATAAATCAAGTTCATTTTTAATGCGCTCAAGCGGAAAACGGCGGACAGTTTTTTCGCCTTTTGACTCGTAACAGTACGAGCACTTAAAAGGACAGCCGCGCGCAAGTTCCCAGAGTGCGCCACCGTACAAGGCAGGGTCAAGCGTTCCGTCAAGATACGGCGAAGATATCCCCTCAAGTGAACTTAACGCAGACCCGTTTTCATTTTTGTCAGGCATTTCGCATCCTGTCAGAAGCCTGTAAATCAGTGCAGGGACTTTGAGTTCACCTTCACCGGAAACGACGGCATCAAAAAAATCAAAGGACTTGGGGTTTGCGGTAACTTCAGGCCCGCCTGCAAGGCATTTTACGCCGTGCGACTGCAAAATCCGCGCGGTTTTTTCAAGAATTATTCTGTTCCATACAAAAATTGAAAAACCGACTGCAAAAGGATTTCTTTTTAAAAGTTCCTGAGCAATTTGGTCTGCGATAAGTTCGACACTTTCTGCGCCAGCGCTTACGTCAAAATCTTCTTTGTTAAAGGCAATGAGCGAAACGGAACAGAGATTTTTTGTATGACAGTTCTGCTTTACGCTCGAAGCAACGCATGCCGCACCCAATGGCAGAGCCTGCGGAGATTTTTCGATGAGTAAAGTCGTAAAAATTATTTTGGGGAGTGGCTGACAGTTCAAGTTCAAGTTATTCAAGTTATCCAAATCGGTCAAATCGTTCAAATTGCTCATTATAGCATTAATTTATACCACATCACCAAAATCTACAACAGGACAAAAAAGCGCACAGTCAGCGCAATAAAAAATGCGCGGAGAACAAAAAAAAAGCGGCAGCCCAAAAGGAGTAAATGGCTGCCGCCCCGAAGGAGGTTTCTATTTTGTACTTCATATTATGTATACTGAAAAAACGGAATTAAAATAAAAAAGTTACAGAAAAACTGCATAAAAATAATTTTTTTTTATTTTTTTCCGTTTTTTCCGGCTAATTTAAAAGGTTTAACAGGTTTTCTTTTGGCTGATAACCGACTGACGATGCAGTAAGATTTCCGTTTTTAAAGACTGCGACAAAAGGAATGCTCATAACGTTGAACTGAGAAGCAAGTTCCATTTCGGTGTCTACGTTGACCTTGCAGACTTTAATTTCAGGGTGCTCTTCTGCGATTTCTGCAATGACAGGCGAAAGCATCTGACACGGACCGCACCAGCTTGCCCAGAAATCTACGAGGACAGGTTTGTCACTTTCAAGCACTTCGGCTTTAAAAGTTTCGTTTGTAAGATTAATTTCTTTCATAAAGCACCTCCATAAAAACGTGCTGTTCTTAATATTCTTAATATAATCTTAATATAAGAATAATTCCTGCAAAAGTAAAACAAAATGCGAACAGTTCAGTTTAATTCAATTTAATATTAATTGATGTTAATTGAAAAAAATCGCCCGATATAGTAGATTACTAAAAATCACAAAAGAGGAATTTTTATGAACAAATACGCAAAACGTTACTTTATCGATGCCATGAGCGGAATGGCACAGGGACTGTTTGCTTCTTTATTAGTCGGAACTATCGTAAGGACGCTGGGACTTCAGCTTTTAAAAATCAGCGATATTCCGCCGTTTCAATTTCTGGTAACTGCCGGAAATTTTGCAATGAATGCGAACGTTGTCGGCGCGGCAATGGCAGTAGGAATAGGTTTTTCCATGCACATTGATCCGCTTGTTTTGTTTTCGCTTGCAACGGTCGGCGCGGCGGCAAACGTTACGGGTGGCGCAGGCGGTCCGCTTGCAGTTTTGTTTATTGCCATCATCGCCGCAGAACTCGGAAACCTCGTAAGCAAAAAAACAAAAATTGACATTCTCGTAACGCCGCTTGTTACGATTTTAAGCGGAATTCTTTTGACAGTGCTTTTTGCAAAATATCTCGGCATTGCGGCAAGTTCAATCGGAAACATCGTAATGTGGGCGACGACTTTGCGACCGTTCATAATGGGAATAATAGTTTCTGCCGTAATCGGAATTGCGCTTACACTCCCGATAAGTTCGGCGGCAATCTGTTCTGCGTTCGGGCTTGTAGGTCTTGCAGGGGGCGCGGCAGTTGCAGGGTGCTGTGCGCAGATGGTCGGCTTTGCAGTGATGAGTTTTAAAGAGAACAAGACAAGCGGGCTTTTAAGTCAGGGGCTTGGGACTTCAATGCTTCAGATGCCGAACATAATAAAAAATCCGTTAATCTGGATTCCGCCTACGCTTGCCTCGATGATTACAGGCCCTGTTGCAACGTGCATTTTTAAAATGGAAATGAACGGCGCGGCAATTTCTTCCGGTATGGGAACGTGCGGTCTTGTAGGGCCAATCGGCGTTATAACAGGCTGGTTTTCGCCAAGTGAACAGGCAGTTGCAAACGGCGCGGCAGCTATCTCGCCAAACGGATTTGACTGGCTCGGTCTTGTTTTAATCTGCGTCGTATTGCCGGCAGTTTTAAGCCTTTTGTTCGGCAACATACTCAGAAAACTCGGCTGGATAAAAGAAGGCGATTTAAAACTTTCGTAAAAAAATTATTGATACAGTTCAGCATATCTGGAACGGTGCAAAATTGCGGAATGTCGTAAAATAGTGCGAAATTGCAGAATTGCGAAATATTGAAAGACATTGCGAATTATAAAAAAGAAAAATCCTGATTTAGAGTGAACGGCTTTAAATCGGGATTTTTTTTGAAAATTTTTATTCTTTTTCCCTACTTACCTATTGACTTAATAGGTTTTTAACAGTATAACCATATCTGTAATTAACTACTAAGAAAGTAGGTTATTAAAATCTAATTCAAAAGTTAAATCGGAAACTGATATTTCCCTGCTGACTTTTTAGAGGAGAAAAAGATGAGCGAAAATAAAAGAGAACTTGTACTTGATGTAATCAACGGCAAAAAAACCGGCAGAGTTCCTGTGGGATTCTGGTTTCATTTTGTTCACCCCGAAATTAAAGATGCCTTTGCTGACGAGTCAATCCCTCAGCAGAATGTCGACGGACACAAACATTTTTTTGAAAAATTCCAGCCTGACTTTGTAAAGCTGATGAGCGACGGCTATTTTAACTATCCGAACGAACTGCTCAAAAACATTTCTTCGGCAGACGACCTTTTAAAAATCAAACCGCTCGGCAAAGACCACCCTTGGATTCGCCAGCAGGTTGAACTTGTAAAAAAACAGCGCGCCAATTTTTCTTACAACCCCGTAACGTTTTACAACATTTTCAGCCCGGCAACTTCGCTCAAAATTTTAATCGGCGCTTTTGACAATTCTGCTGCAAAGCAGGAAGCCGATTTGATAATCCAGAACAAAGAAGCCGTAAAATACGCGTTCGACGTAATCGCACAGGATTTGTCAGAGCTGGCACAGGCAGTAATCAAAGAAGGCGGTGCAGACGGAATTTATCTTAGCGCGCAGAACATTCAGGATTCGCGCATTGACGAAAAACTTTACAAGGAAGTTGTTGCGCCGTCAGAAATCAAAATTCTTGAAGCGGCACAAAATGTCAGCAAATACAACGTCCTTCACATCTGCGGTTACGAAGGCGCGCGCAACCATCTTGAGTGGTACAAGGACTACCCTGTTTCAATCGTAAACTGGGCGGCAGTCGTTGAGGGCGTTCCGCTTGAAGAAGGCAGAAAAATTTTCGGTGACAGGGCGGTAATCGGCGGATTCGGAAATACAAAAAAAGACGTTCTGTTTAAAGGGAGCGAAGAAGAAATTAAAAAACAGACAAAAGAAATTCTTGAAAAAGCCGGCAGAGAAAAAATCATTCTCGGCGCAGACTGTACAGTTCCTTACGACATCGATTTAAACCATCTTGAATGGGTAAGGCAAGCCGCCGTATAAAAAACGCAAAAACAAACGAAAAAAAATTTTACAGATTTTACAGGAGATTTTATTATGAAAAAAATTTTACGCAATGCAGTTATTTTTATTCTTTCACTTTCCGCAGTTACTTCGCTTTCGTCTTGCGGTAAAAAAACTCAGTCAGAAAATTCCGTACGCATTATAAACGTTGCGCACACAAATTATTATGTTCCGTATGACTTTGTCGACGAAAATGGAAAATCAGACGGCTTTGAAGTTGCAGTCTTAAAAGAAGTAGACGCACTTCTTCCGCAGTATGAGTTTAAATTCCACGGAGTATCAGACGACGAACTTTTAATCGGAATCGAAACAGGCAAATATCAGGTGGGAACAAAAGGCGCCTGGATTACGGAAGAACGCAAAAAGAAATTCGTAATTCCAAGCGAACCAATCGGCGCTTCGATAATCGGAATTGTCTACAGAAAATCTGACGAAGGAAAAATCGACAGCCTTGAAACGCTTTCTACTTACAACGGCGGCGGAAAGCTCGTACCGATTGCACCGCAGAACGCGCAGTACAATGTCGTTGTCGAGTACAATAATTCGCACCCGGACAAACAAGTAAAGCTTTTGCCATCAGAAACTTTCCAGATTGCAGACGCTTACTCTTGGGTCTTGGAAGGCAGATACGATGCTTATTTTGACATCAAGCTTTCTTATCAGAAAAACATCGTAGAGGACAACGGACCGTATCATCAGTTTGCAGACAAACTGTCTTATACACCGCACAAAGGAATTCCGACCTGGCCATTGTTCAATATAAAAGAACAGGAATTTGCAGATGCCTATGACGAGGCAATCAGAACGCTCAAAGAAAACGGAACGATTGAAAAACTTTCGCTCAAGTATTTTGGCGAGGACGTTTTCAAGTTTGTAACAGACTGATAAAAACGCCAAAGCAAAACAGAAAACGTGAAAACGAAAAAACAGGAGGAACATTATGAACAGACCATTTTCGCCAGTTCATATCTTAAAGGCACTGGCAAGCGTAATTCCTTTTTTGGGCGTAACTTTTGCAGTCGTTTTCGGAACAATCATTTTGGGAATTCTATTTTCAGTTCTGCTTGCAAAATGGAAACTCAGCAAAAACAAATTTGCGCACTGTTTTGCTTCTGCGTATATCAACGCTTTAAGATGCACGCCGGCAATCGTCCTGCTGTTCATCGTTTTTTACGGACTGCCCAAATTCGTTCTCGCAGTTTTTAACGTGAACATAAACTTCTGGCCAAAAATAATTTTTGTAGTGATTTCGCTTTCGTTTTTATATTCGGCATCGCTTGCAGAAATTTTCCGTTCGGCTTACGAGTCAGTCGGCAAAGGACAATACGAAGCTGCAATTTCGATAGGGCTTTCCCCGATACAGGCGATGTGCCGTATCATAATTCCGCAGGCTTTTGTCACGGCACTTCCTAATTTAGGCAACTCGCTCATTTCACTTTTAAAAGAAGGGTCGCTTGCCTACACTATCGGACTTGTTGACATAATGGGAGCGGGCAACCTTTACATTTCAAGAAACTTTGGCGGATATGCAATCGAAACTTACATAGCGCTTGCAATTATTTACTGGACGCTGACTGTATTAATCGAAAAAGGATTCGGCGGGCTGGAAAAGAATTTATCAAAAGGAAAATCAAATGCTGTTAAATACTGAATATATGATAAAAACTTTTTTTCTGTGCGTAAAAGCAATTCCCGTGACTTTAAAAATTACAGTCATTTCAATTTTGCTGGCGTTTATTCCGGCATTGATAATTGCACTCGGCAGGACGAACAGAATAAAGGCGATAGAAGCAATCGGAAAATTTTACGTATCGATTATCCGCGGAACTCCGATAGTTCTTCAAATCCTGATAATCTATTCTTTAGTTCCAAGTTTGCTCAATGCCGGATTTAAATCAATCGGTTCAGACTTCAACATCTTTGATTTAAATCCGGTCATTTACGCTTACATCGTTTTTTCGCTTAACTCGGTTGCAACGCTGAGCGAAGTTTTCCGTTCCGCATTGCAGACAGTTTCAAAAGGTCAGTACGAGGCAGGAATTACAATCGGACTTACGCCTTTTCAGGTTTACAGGAGAATAATTTTTCCGCAGGCAACAGTTTCTGCAATTCCAAACTTGTGTACTTTTACAGTCACGCTCATTAAAAATACGTCGCTTGCTTTTATGATGACAGTCAAGGACATAACGGCAGTTGCAAAAATCGAAGCGTCATACGGCTACAATTACATCGAGTCATACATCGATATTTTTTTAGTTTACATAATCGTCTGCGGAACAGTTCAGTTTTTATTCAGGCTTGCAGAAAAAAAATTACTGTTCAAAGGCGTAAAGCAAAAATCAAGGATTTAAATCAGGAGGCACAACTTATGCTGAACATCAGAAACGTACACAAATCATTCGGAAAACTTGACGTATTAAAAGGTGTCGATTTGACTGTAAACAAAGGCGATGTCGTCGTAATTCTGGGACCGTCAGGTTCGGGCAAGACAACGCTCTTGAGGACAATAAATTTTCTTGAACCAGCAGACAAAGGCGAAATGGATTTTGACGACATTCACACAACGCTGAACAACGCTTCAAAAAAGACGATTGCAGAAATACGAAAAAAAACGGCGTTCGTTTTTCAGAATTACAATCTGTTCAACAACAAGACGGCGCTTGAAAACGTAATGGAAGGACTTGTGACCGCAAGAAAAGTTCCCGTAAAAGAAGCAGAAGAAATCGCAAAAAAAGCGCTCGACAAAGTAGGCTTAAAAGAACGCTATAATTATTATCCGTCAAGCTTAAGCGGCGGTCAGCAACAGCGCGTCGGAATTGCCCGCGCAATCGCAGTCAAGCCTGACGTCATTTTATTTGACGAGCCGACATCGGCACTCGACCCGGAACTAATCAGCGAAGTTCTTTCGGTTATGAAAAACCTTGCAAAAGAAGGCACTACAATGATTGTAGTAACTCACGAAATGTCATTTGCACAGGACGTTGCAAATCACGTAATTTTTATGGACGGCGGAAAAATCATCGAACAGGGCAATCCAAAAGAATTCTTTTTGACTCCAAAAGAAGAACGCACAAAACAATTTTTAAAACGAATCCTTCCGCCAAGCGATTACGTAATTTAAATTTTTTTTATATAATTCACAGTATAATTCAAATTCTTTCAAAAGAAGTCCGGCATAACTTAAACCAGAAAATCACGTCAAAAAAGTTATGCTGGATTTTTATTCATTTAATGTTACAATATTTAAAACAAACACAAAGGAAAATTTATGCAAAAATTCAACAATGAACGGGAAAAAGAATTTGTCCTGTCAACTTCAATCCTCTCGCTCATAATCAGCTGTCTTTACATCTGGAAAGGATTCACCGAAGGCTTTTACATTACGACATACGTCATAATCAGCCTTCAGTTTTTATACGTGCCGTTTATTTTAATTTTTAAAAGAAACGGCTTTCCGTATTTTTATTTAGTTCACTCATTAATCCTGACATTCGTAATCGCATTTTCAAAAACTTTTCTTTACAACAATTTCACGAGCCTTCTCGGAATTTTCCTCGTCATACTCTTCGTTCCCAAACTAAAAAAACTTTCCCTGCGCCTTTATTTCGTTGCAACAAGCATAGCCTTTGCGCTGAACGAAGAAAACCTCTGTCATTATTTTCTGCACACCGCATGCGCCGTATGGCTCTTTTTAGTTTTTGACTACATCATCGCAGAACGCTACCCGAGAAAAAAATTAATACTCTATGACGACGAAATTAAAATTCTGACTGAACTTAGCAAAAACCGCCTTCAAAAATCAATCGAACTGCAAGGCTTTTCAGAATCAACAATTTACCGCCGTATAAAATCCGCCTGCAAACGCAACCACCTTTCCAAGCAGCAGCTCATCGAAGAATTTAAAATTGAACTCGAAGAAGAAAATTCCGGCACAAAGTAAAAAACTAAAATTCCATTCTGACATCTTTTGATTGCCGTTGACTGAATTCTGACGCTTTTTCACAGTAAAACCCTGCTACAATTTTCATAAATGCTCAAGGAAGTCTAAGGAAACACTGAATAAATCCTACCTGAGGATTTTTCAGTGTTAACCTTGAATGTTGCTAATTGTCCGTAAGTCAATGACTTACGGCAATTTGACGGGAAGTGCTGAGTAATCGCTTCAAGTGTTAATCAGCACTTCCCTAAGTACAACTGACTTCCCGGCAAAATTTCTATCAGGAGGAAATTTATGAAAATTGCTTTTTATGATACCCATCAATATGAAAAACAATCGTTTGAAGAGGCAAATAAAATTTATCAGAATAAAATTGATTTTTTTGATTTTAAATTAAACGAAAAAACAGTTTCAACTTGCTGCGGTTATGACGGAGTGTGCGTATTTGTAAACGCTACATTAAACGCAGAGGTCCTTCAAAAACTTGCAGAATGTAACGTAATGCTCGTTGCCCTGCGGTGTGCCGGCTTTAACAACGTAAATCTTGAAGCCGCAAAAAAACTCGGCATTACGGTCGTCAGAGTTCCGGGTTACTCGCCGGGCGCAGTCGCAGAACACGCCGCAGCACTTCTTCTTGCACTCACAAGAAAAATTCCGCAGGCGTACATCAGGACAAAAAGCGGCAACTTTACGCTGGACGGACTTACAGGAAGAAACTTAAAAGGACTTACGGCAGGCATCATCGGAACAGGTAAAATCGGAAAAGAAACTGCCCGCATTTTTTCCGGCTTCGGAATGGAAATCCTGCTTTACGACGTAAAGTCAGATCAGGAATGGGCAGTAAAAAATTCCTTTGAGTACACGTCATTAAAAGAACTTCTTTCTGCAAGCGACGTCATCAGCCTGCACTGTCCTTTGACAGACGAAACAAAACACATAATAAACAGACATTCCCTTGAACTCATAAAACCCGATGCCGTTTTAATCAACACAAGCCGCGGCGCTCTCATAGAAACTTCCGCTTTAGTCGAAGCATTAAAACACAAGCGAATCGGCGGCGCAGCCCTTGACGTATACGAAGAAGAAAGCAAATTCTTTTTTTCCGACTGGTCAGAAACAATAATTACGGACGACGTTTTAATCAGGCTTCTCACATTCCCCAACGTCATCATCACAAGCCATCAGGCATTCCTCACAAAAGAAGCGCTTGCAGAAATTGCAAAAACATCTTTGCAGAACATTCGCGATTACGAAACAGGAATACAACCTGAAAATTCAGTTTTCAAATTCTATTAAAAATAAAAAGGAGATAAACAGGAGTCGTAACAAAAACACTGGCTGAAACAACGTCAAAGTTTTTGTTCACAAGTTTGCGTTGCAAACTTTCTTATCTATATGCACATTCTCATTGAATTGCGAATGTGCGTAAAAAGTCAAACCGGAACTTGAAATTCCATCATTGACTTTTTACAGGAGGAATTTATGGAATTAAAATTTTTCTACTGCAAACACTGCGGAAAAATTGTAGCAATCGTAAAAGACAGCGGAATGCCTACAATCTGCTGCGGCGAACCGATGGAAGCTCTCTTGCCGGCAACGACAGACGGAGCACTTGAAAAACACGTTCCGATTATCCGCGTCGACGGAAATATGGTAACCGTAACTGTCGGTTCTAAAACTCACCCGATGGAAACAGAACATTACATCGAATGGATTTTACTACAGACAAATCTTGGAATCCAGCAAAAGTGGCTCAAACCAGGACAAGAACCAAAAGCCGATTTTGCAATAATCACCGGCGAAAAAATCGAAGCCGCGTACGAATACTGCAATATCCACAAACTCTGGAAAGCGTAAAACAACAGGCTGTCGAAAGGCAGCCTTCTTTTTTTTCGCATTGCATTGCGCTGAATTAAACTGCTTTATATTCAGCCGTATTAACAACTGTATTAAAAAGAAAAAAGTTGCAAGATAAAGGAATTTATGCTAGAATTAAGAAAAAAAGAGGATAACACAAAAACTTTCCCAAAATATACAAAACTAAATGGAAAAGTTTTTTCAGACTGCACATTCCGCAAAACACTTGCGTTGCAGGTACACCGCATTACGAATGTGCCCCAAACAGTCAAAACAAAAATCAAATTTTCCTCATCGCCTTTTACAGGTCTTATGAAGAAAAAATGGAACAAGAAATTGTTTTCACCAGCCAGCCGGAAACAGAAAGTGCCGTAAAGGAACTTATCCAGCAGTTGAAAAACACTCCGGACAAATACGATGCAGTTCTTTTTTTTGCATCTTCGGATTATGACTTTTCCCTGCTTTCATCTCTGCTTCACGACGAGTTTTGCAATGCAGAAGTTATAGGAACTACAACATCAGGGGAAATTTCCAATTCAGGATTTACGACAAAGTCTATCGTGCTTTCGGCGCTTTCCTGCGGAAGAACAAGATTTTCAGGAATCGCGCTTGACGGAGTTGACAAGTTTCCGATTGTTCACAAACAGAAGCTTGAGGACGCCGCAGGAAAAATCGGAATTAAGTGCGCAGATTCAATGTCGCACAAAGATGCGTTCGCAATTACATTTGTAAACGGACTTTGCAATGCAGAAGAGGCGCTTCTTTCGTTCTTTTATTCGGTAATTAAAAACGACAGTTTTATGATTGCAGGCGGTTCTGCCGGCGACGACCTTAAATTTCAGAAAACTTTTGCAAGTTACAACGGCACTGTCGTTTCGGACGGAGCCGTAATTCTTTTTGTAAAAACGCCGCTTCCGTTCTTTATCCAGAAAGAAAACATATTCAAGCCGACAGGCAGACGGACAAAAATAACTCAGGCAGACACGCGTATCAGAAAAATCATTTCCCTTGACGGAATGAGCCCGAGGACAAGATATGCACAGCTTCTTGGAATTCCAGAATCAAAAGTCGGCGATGCGGCGCTTACAAATCCGTTCGGTCGCGTTTTCGGCGGTCATACATTCATTTCGTCAATTGCAGGATTTAACGATGACGGAACAATCAATATGTATTCACGAGTCCTCACCAATTCGACTGTCGAAATAATGGAGCTTATTCCTATCGAAGAAAAAATCGAAGACTCGCTTAATACTGCGCTCAAAGAAATTCCGCATCCAAAATGTACTATCGTAATAAACTGTATTCTGCGTACGATTATTTTTCAGCAGCAAAATCTCTGTCAGAAAATATGCAGCCTTTATTCATCGCACGGACTTAACTTTGCAGGATTTTCAAGCTACGGAGAGCAGATTGGACGCATAAACTCAAATCAGACTCTGGTCAACATAATAATCGGAGAATAAAATGGACAAGACAACGGCAATAAACGGCGGAAAGGAACTCGCAAAAATCCTTATGGAATACTGTGCAAAAAACGCATCCGGCGATACTGACGCACAGGACTATATCAACAGAATGTCAGACGAATCAGGAGCTGACAGCGAAGAAAGGATTGCACTCAAGGAACTGTCAGACACAGACGAAAAACTTTCAGAAAACGCAGGCGAACTTATAAAAAATTTCAAGCGGACAGAAGAAGCCAGCGAACAGATTGTCAGCACCTTTGAAGGTTTTACAAAAGACGTCGACAAAGTTGAAAAGAACAACACAAACCTCAAATCAAGCATTGAAAACTTCGGCGAACAAATCCACAAAATCATGAAGCACATGGACGAAATCAACGAAATCTCAGAGCGCACAAAACTGCTTTCTTTCAACGCCTCTATCGAAGCCGCACATGCAGGAAAAGCCGGAGCCGGTTTCAGAATCATCGCAAACGAAGTCAAAAACCTTTCCGAGAACACAAAAAAGGCATCAGATGAAATTGCAAAAACCGTAAACGAACTTCACTCAAAACTTCAAATCCTGTCAGAGCAGAGCCGTCAGAATTCGGAACTCCTTGCTTCCCTCGTTCATTCAACAGACCACTCAAAAGACATATTTGCCAAAATGGGCGACGAAGCAAAATCAAATTCATCTTGCGCCGAGAGCATGATTGAACTGATTGACTGCAACCACAAAACTATAAGCACAGTTCTTGACAGTGTAAAAAAGCGCAACCTGAAACAGCTCAAAGAATTTGCCGACACCGCTTCTCAAAATCTGATTCTGTTTAACGACATAATTTCATTCTCAATCCAGATAGACCAGATTTTCAAATATCTTGAAGAATCGCAGGTATGATAATTTTATCTTTCCTCCACCGCCGTCAATTTACCAGTTGAACGCAATTCCAACGAAAACTGTGTTTGTTACGACGACAAGGGACTCAGCAGTAAAACTCCTGCCTGTTCCGTTGCTAAGCGTGCCAAACTCGTTTCCAAAATTCGTGCTCAGCCTGTAAGCGATAACCGGGCTTACTTTTCTGTCCGGCGTAAATTTTGCCTGCACTTCGAGCGCAAAACCAAGCGGCGCACAGTAAGTATAAAATGCCTCGCCGTTTTCCGTATTGCTTACGAGGTTTAAAAAACTGACATCAAGAGCGACTGCAATGTTAAACCGCACGATGTCTTTTACAGAAAGAGCGATTGCAGGACCTGTAACCGCGTTTATATGGCAAGCAACTCCAAGAGCATCCTGCTGAACTGAAACTGAACCGTTTTTCATAAATGCCGTTCCGCCGATTCCCGCGGTAATCCCTGCCATAAATCCCACATCAAGAACGCCGTTGATTTTAAAGAAATGCCAGGTCTCGACATTCAAATCAAACAAAAGCGAATCAGCATTAAACGCATCTTCTTTTTTAATCTGATAATCATCAATACTGAATCCGTTAAGAATCTGAACATCGGCAGAATAATTTTTCTCTGCAAAAACCGCCCCTGCCAGAAAAAACACTGCAAGTAAGCCTGAAAAAAATTTTTTCATATTTTTGTCCTTGTAAAAAAAATTAAAAGAATTTTAGAATCAAACAACTGTTGTTTTCTGAAATAAAATCTAATATAATGCAAAAGTAAAAACAACAACAGAATTAATAAAATGTGTCGTTTTGTAAAACAGAATTTGCAAGGCGCTTTGTTCATCACTGCAACTTTTCATCTCATTGCAAACCGGCATAAAAATCAAATCAGAAGTAAAAAATTGGAAACAAAAAAAATGCAAAAGAAACCGACCCGCTCAGAATCAAAATTCAACAACTCCTCAAAAAAAATGAATCAGGCACTTTTAGAACTTCTTGAGAACAAAAACTACAACGAAATTTCAATCACAGAAATCTGCAAAAATGCCGGCGTAAACCGCTCGACCTTCTATTCGCACTATTCAACCATTTACGATTTATACGCTGAAACTTACAAAAACCTTTCTGACAGTTTTTTCAACTCTTTTGATTTTACCCGGGAAACAACTGATGCAAAACTTTTTGCCTCAGAAAAATACATCGTCCCGTATCTTGAATTCGTAAGGGAACACAAAAAATTTTACAAATCGCTGGTAAACAATTTTGAAAGCTTCAATACAGATACGCGCCTTGTTATGGCAGAAAACGTTTTCATTCCAATATTCAAAAAACGCGGCGTCAAAGATTTAACAATGATTGACTACATTTTAAAATTCTACCTGAACGGAATAAATGCCATCGTCCTGAACTGGATTTCAAAAGACTGCAAAGAAGAAATTTCCTACATTTACAAAATCATCTGCCGGTGTATAAAACAAAAAATATAAGTTGTAAAATAAAGTTTGCACAAGAAAAAACAAAAAGGGAAAGCGTTTTTACAAAATGCGCTTTGCATTTACCAAAAAAAAGCTCCTCTTATTTTCCCCTTTCCCTCTCGCCCCTTTACTCCCCCTGCGGAATTTCCTCAGAAAGACTTTTATTCCTGTAATTTAAATTTGTCCTTAAAGAATAACCTTTTGCCTGCCAGAAATCATTTGCCTTCTCATTTTCCTTAAACGCAAGAATAAAAATTTTTTGTATTCCTTCCTGTTTTAACGCAGATTCAGCCAGAGAAACAAGTTCCGATGCAATCCCCTGCCGCTGAAACTTCGGCGAAACACACAAATGATGAACAATTCCGCGCCGTCCGTCATGCCCGCTCAAAATTACACCGCAAAGTTCACCATCATCATTTACAGCCGCAAAACAAGTATCAGGATTACGCTTTAAATACCGGGCAATACCGTCACGACTGTCATCAACAGGATTAAGTGCCTTTTTCGTCATCTCCACCGAATTCCACAAATCCATTATTTTTTCATAGTCCTCAATCGTAATTTTCCGATAATTCATTTTCACCTGCATACTCAAGACATATATTATATTAAAACACAAAAGACTGCCAGTTTCCCGACAGTCTTTTAAAACCCTTATCCGTTTTTTTACAAAACTATTTTATCATCGCATGATATTCCTGCAGCGACTTCACGCTTCCCTCCCCACCGTGACCGCCTTTTTTAGCGTGAATAAGAAGGTCGTCCACCTGAACAGAACCAATATTTTTCAGCATTTCTCGCAATTTGCTATTTTAGCTCGTTCCATCTAAGACAATTTGAAATTTTCTAATCTGTTCTGTATTCCTTGCATTTTTCTTCAAGAAGTTTGAAATTACAGCAAAACGGAATAACTCGACCTGTATTCATCTGCTTTTCATAAAGTCTGCTTGCTTTTTGAATTACCGAATCTTTTATTTTCAAACAAAACAAATATTCAATGTTCAAAAGAACTTTGTATTTCTTTTCAGCGTTGCTGTCATTTTCTGACGGATTTAACTGCACTTCCGTATAAAGACCAGCTTTTATTGGAATCATTTTCTTCAAATCCATCACAGAAAGAATATGCTTAAAACTACCATCTGCATTTTTGACATAAATATCTTTTGAGCCATTTTCAGTTTTTTCACAATTCTCAAATATAAGAAAACGGTCTACATCTACATTTTTCCAAGTCTTGTGCTTTTCCTTTGCAGAAGAAAGCGGTATCACATATTCAACATTATTTTCCTGCACGAGAATTCCGATATATGGCTTGGTTTCATAACCCGTCGGTTTGTAGTAAACTTCACTGCAAAAACTGTAAAGATATTTCAAATAATCTTGATTGATATTTATAAACTTCAAGTTATCTTTCAGCGAAAACATTTTTTACCTCTTTAAAAAAACTAAGGCTGCCTGATAACTAACAAGCAGCCTTTCCTTAATCTTCATCTCTTTACGGATTGAAACCGCAGGTTAATGGAGACCTTCTATAATTAACTATAATGCAGAATTAAGTTGAAGTCAATAGAAATTTTTCCACTATCATAATTTTTGACCTTGTCTATCTATATGACTGTAAAATCTTTTACCTAATCATCGCATGATATTCCTGCAAACTCTTTACACCGCCTTCACCGCCATTGCCGTTTTTAACCGCAGCAATTCCCTGAACGGCCGCCAGCGCACCGTCCAAAGTCGTGATGTACGAAACCTTATACTTCAGGCACGCCTTGCGGATAGTCTTTCTGTCCTCGGCGTAGTTGCGCTTTGCTTTCGGCGTATTGATTACAAGGCAGACCTCTTTATTCATAATCAGGTCAACGACATCAGGACGTCCGCCGCCAATCTTGTTTACGACATCACATTTAATTCCGTTAGAATTATAAAAGTCAGCCGTTCCCTGCGTTCCAACCAGAGTAAAGCCAAGATCTTTCAAAGTCCTGCCGATAGTCAAAACCTGCTCTTTCTGATTTTCCTTGTTGCTCAAAGAAATCAAAACCTTTTTATTTTCCCAGGCTTCCGGTGCATGCGGAAGTTCACTGCCAGCCGCCTCCTGCGCCTTATAATAAGCCAGAGGGAAACTTTCTGCCAGACCTAAAACTTCACCGGTTGAACGCATTTCAGGCCCCAAAATCGGGTCAACGCCGGGGAACCTGCTCCAAGGCAGAACAGCCTCTTTCGCACCGTAATACGGAATTACCTTGTCTTTCAAACCAAGGCTTTCCAGAGATTCGCCGAGCATCATTCGCGTTGCAAGCCGTGCCATCTGAGTGTCGCAGACCTTCGATACAAGCGGAACAGTCCGCGATGCACGTGGATTTGCTTCGATTACGTAAACCTTTCCGTCCTCAATAGCGTACTGCATATTCATCAAACCGCAGACATGAAGGCTCTCTGCAATCTTCCTTGTATAGTCCTTGATAGTTTCAAGATTTTCCTTAGGAATGGAAACAGGCGGAATTACACAAGCCGAATCTCCCGAGTGAATTCCCGCAAGTTCAACGTGTTCCATCACCGCAGGAATATAAACATTCTTTCTGTCCGCAAGCGCATCAGCCTCGCACTCAAGCGCATTTTTCAGGAAGCGGTCAATCAAAAGCGGACGGTCAGGAGTAACACCGACAGCCTTTTCAACATATTCTTTCAGCGTCTTTTCATCATAAATAACTTCCATTCCGCGACCGCCCAAAACAAACGACGGACGAATCATAATAGGATAACCGATTTTATCAGCAAGCGCCTTAGCTTCATCAAAATCCACAGCCATTCCGCTTTCCGGCATCGGAATTTCAAGTTTCTCCATCATGTGACGGAACAAATCGCGGTCCTCTGCAATATCAATCGAATCAATCGAAGTACCAAGAATATTTACGCCACTTTCCTGAAGTTCCCTCGCAATGTTAAGCGGAGTCTGCCCTCCAAACTGAACGATAACGCCCATCGGCTTTTCTTTTTCGTAAATCTGCAGAACGTCTTCCGTCGTTACAGGTTCAAAATAAAGTTTGTCAGAAGTGTCGTAGTCAGTCGAAACAGTTTCAGGATTGCAGTTTACGATGATAGTTTCGTACCCCATTTCCTTAAGCTGCATAGCCGCATGACAGCAGCAGTAATCAAACTCGATTCCCTGCCCGATTCTGTTCGGACCGCCACCCAAAATCATAATCTTCTTTTTATTGTCGCTTGCTACAGAAGTATCTTTTTCGGCATTGTAAGTCGAATAATAATAATTTGCATTTTCAACACCGCTAACAGGAACTGCAAGCCATGCCTCTTTTATTCCAAGTTCATTTCGGCGCGCACGGATGTCTTTTTCTGCAACCTTCAATATTTTTGAAAGATACCTGTCGCTAAATCCGTCCTTCTTCGCCTGAATCAGCAAATCATCGCAAGGCACTCGGCCCGGATTTTTCAGCATTTCTTCTTCAAGTTCAACAAGCTCCTTCATCTGCTGCAAGAAAAACTCTTTTACATGCGTAATGTCAGCAAGCTTTCCAAGCGGAACTCCCTTACGGATTGCCTCATAAAGCTGGAAGTACCGCTCAGAACTTGCCACTTTAAGCATTTCGCAAAGTTCGTCAGCACTCTTCCTGTTAAAATCCTTCGCAAAACCAAGCCCGCTCCGTCCGTTTTCAAGCCCGCGAATCGCCTTCTGAAAAGTCTCCTTAAAAGTCTTTCCGATAGCCATAACCTCGCCGACAGCCTTCATCGACGTACCAAGCGAATCTTCCACCCCGCGGAACTTTTCAAAAGCCCAGCGCGCAAATTTCAAAACGACGTAATCGCCGTCAGGAGCACCGCCCGGAGTATATTTATCAAGAGTGCCGTCGCGCCAGTACGGAATTTCATCCAGCGTCATACCGGAAGCAAGCTTTGCAGAAATCAGCGCGATCGGAAAACCAGTCGCCTTGGAAGCCAGCGCCGAAGAACGCGAAGTTCGCGGATTAATTTCAATAATAACGACGCGCCCTGTTTTCGGGTTATGCGCAAACTGAACGTTCGTACCGCCGATGACCCCGATAGACTCAACAATCTTAAACGCCATTTTCTGCAATTTTTCTTCAAGCGCCTTGTCAATCGTCATAAACGGCGCCGAACAGAACGAATCCCCCGTATGAACGCCCACCGCATCAATATTTTCTATAAAACAGATTGCCACCATCTGATTTTTGGCATCGCGCACAACTTCAACTTCAAGTTCTTCCCAGCCCAAAATACTTTCTTCTATTAAACACTGCCGTGTCATCGACAAATCAAGCCCGTTGGCAACAATCGTGCGCAGTTCCTCAACATTGTAGCAGAAGCCGCCGCCCTGACCGCCCATCGTATACGCCGGCCTGACAACAAGCGGAAAACCAATCTCTTCCGCAATTTTTTCAGCGCCTTCAATCGTATGACAAATTCCCGAACGCGGAGTGTCAATTCCAAGCCCCTTCATCGTTTCCTTAAAAACTTCCCTGTCCTCACCGCGTTCAATCGCATCAAGATTAACGCCGATAACCTTAACGCCATACTTTTCAAGAATGCCGGCCTTGTTCAGTTCCATCGCCATATTCAGCCCGGTCTGTCCGCCAAGATTCGGAAGCAGCGCATCAGGCCGCTCCTTTTCAATAATCTGCGCAATCCGCTCAACATTAAGCGGCTCAATATACGTCGAATCTGCCATCACAGGATCAGTCATAATCGTCGCCGGATTCGAGTTCACAAGCACAATTTTATACCTCTGCTCGCGCAAAGCCTTGCACGCCTGCGTTCCCGAATAATCAAATTCACAAGCCTGCCCAATCACAATCGGCCCTGAACCAATAATCATAACTTTGTCGATGTCTGTCCGTTTCATTCTATTTTCTCCTGTTTTTCATTTCAAAAT
The DNA here is from genome assembly GCA_051883255.1 of Treponema sp. Lineage (GTDB taxonomy): Bacteria > Spirochaetota > Spirochaetia > Treponematales > Treponemataceae > Treponema_D. The sequence continues at coordinate 1,174 of JBJETJ010000005.1, read as the reverse complement.
TTTTCAGGCGTTCCCCTCACTTCGTTCGGGTCGGGCTTTTCGGGGTTCCGCTTCCGCTCCATTGCACCGCAACGGCTTCGCCGCCCCTACAATCCCTAACGCGCCCTCACCTGCAAGTTTGTATTTCAAACCGCAAAAAAAAGCGGAACCCTTAAAAAAGAATTCCGCCATTAAAATTCAAATCAAAATAGTATAAACACCAATTTTCCCTTCGAGAATCAACATATCCACACAGCAATCAGTTTTCATACTAAAACAATATACTATCATAAAATACGATTTTGTTCTAGTAGGCTGCATGCCATACAAACCTCAGTCAAAACTTTCCGTTTCTTCAATTAAATCATATTTCAAAAACCTTAATCTTTCCGTCCTGAATTTTCAATTTACGCAGCTCTTCCTTATGTTCAGGCGTAACCCTAAAACTTTCAACCGCCTTTTGAATCGTCTTGTTCTGCGTCCACTTTTCAAGCCGCCCCGACTGAATAACCTTCAGCGCAGCATCATATTGCTTTGCCAGCGCAGTCGCAAAAAACCAGGCAATCATCATCTGAACATAATATTTTTCACTTTTTATATTTACAACCACTTCCAGAACTTCATCAGTAAAATGCTCTTCAAGAAAATAATTCATCAACATTCTTATCCCAAACCGAACTTCATATTCAGCCTTATCCCCGGCTTGAATCCAGTTTTTGATTTTTGCAAAAAGTTTGTCCTGATTTTTTGCAAACGATTTCGGAACTATCTGGTCGCAAGTTGCCCAGTTATCTATAAACAAAAAAAATTTTTCAAGCTGAACAATCTGCTCATCAAAATCTTTGATTAACGAAATAATAAATCCGTGGATTTGATTTTCTTCAAAATACTTATGCGGAAGTGAATTCAAAAAATCAGAATATTCGCCAGCAGAAAAAAGTTCTTTCGCAATTTTCTTTAACTCAGGAGTACGCACTCCTATCATCGAATTTTTATCTATAGTTGGAATAAGCGCTGACTGAAACTCCTTGTATTTTAAATCCTGGAGTTTAAAAAGTTTTTTAGAAAGATTTTTCATAACAAAAGAACAGACGAAAAAAAGAGAAAAAAAAGTCTGGCAGCTGCCTACTTTCCCGCAGGAGCAGTATCATCGGCGTAAGAGGGCTTGACTTCCGTGTTCGGTATGGGAACGGGT
>JBJETJ010000004.1:0-78405 GCA_051883255.1 Treponema sp. | reverse complement strand
CTGCTGAAAATTTCAATGCCGATTTCCTTTTCCAGATCACGCACGGAATTAGAAAGCGCCGGCTGTGTTACAAACGCCTGCCTCGCCGCCTCCGTAATCGAACGGCACTCCACGATTTTCAAAATATATTTAAGCTGTTGCAATGTCATACGATTGAATTATACCAAACCGGGAGAAAAAATTTAAGGATTGCTTTTATATCTGAAAATAATGTCCGAATTCAAACTGCCTGCAATACTTGCAATAGTAAGAAAAAAACGCAGAAGTCTTGTTTTATGAAATTATTTTTTCCATAAGATAAAAGCGGCCTTTCCGCCAGTCCGCCGTTCCGACTGTTTCAAATCCGAACTTTTCATACATTCTGAGCGAGAGCGGATTCTGGCTGAACGCATCAAGGCGGATTGCTTTTTTATCGTTCTGCCGTGCTTCGTCAATAATATGTCTGCAAATCTGCGACCCGAGACCTTTCTGCTGAAACTCCGGGTTTACGCACAGCCTGTGAATGACGATAAAATCATCGCCGTTGTATTTCCATTCGCCGTTTTTATATTCTTCGTCACACTCGGTATTCAGCGTAAAGACTGCGGCAATCGCTTTATTCTCTCCGCACGCAATCTCGGCAACAAACGCTTCCTCCCGCGCAATGTCAGATGCAAAATCTTCGCGTGCAGGATAAACCTCATCCCACTGAAAAATCCCCTGACTGTCAAGAACTTTTATCGCGTTCCTGACAAATGCGATTATCGTGTCTGTGTCAGCTTCCGTTGCTTTTCTGTACGTTATGTTCATTTTGTAAGTCGTTCCCTGTTTAGATTTTACAGGGAAAGAATGGGGAGGGCAAGAGATGGGGGGGGGAAGGTTTCTACACAGTTGATTTTTTCCCAACAAAGGTTTATTGTTACCCTTAGGTAACTAAAGAGGTTTATTTTGCACATTTGTATTCCACCGATAGAGCAATATCATGATTTAATTGCGGCAATCGTTACGGCTTTAGAAGAACGGGATATTTATACGCAATGCCATTCAATGCGCGTTGCAGATATGAGCCAGAAAATTGCATCGCTTTTAAATCTTTCAGAAAGCGAAACTGAGCTTATTCACATAGCGGCGCATTTGCACGACATCGGCAAAATCGGAATTGACGACGCCATTTTACGCAAAGCCGGCAAGCTGAACGATGACGAATGGGAAATCATAAAATCGCACACGACAATCGGCTATAAAATCCTTCATAAAATAGAAGCATTCGCAGACGTTTCAAAAATCGTTTTGCACCATCACGAGCGCTGGGACGGCAAAGGCTATCCTGAGGGAATTTCCGGCACCCGTATTCCGTTCGGCTCAAGAATAATCGCGGTTGCAGATTCAATAGATGCAATGATGAGTTCCAGAGTTTACAGAAGCGGACTTCCGTCAGAAAAATGCTATCTTGAAATTCAAAAGAACATCGGCAAAATGTACGACCCTCAAATTGCGCCCGTCGTTCTTGAAAACTGGAAAACAATCGTCGAAATCCGCAATGACTTTTCGTCATCAAATTCTTCGGACATCGAAAATATAAATTCAAACTGCTTTATCAGGCACGAGTAAAATTATTTTTTGCCGTCATACAGTCTGTTCATATTTTGAATTTCGCAGATTACAGAATTCCGCAAGTCCTCCGGGGCAACGACTTCAAGTTCCGTTCCAAAACTTATAAGATAACTTTTTAGCCAGTAAACGTCAGGCAGAAAAAGCGTAACGATTTTTGTCTTTCCGCAGTTCTCTCCGCCCGAGCCCTGCGCCGTGTCTATGTCCGTGTCCTCATCTTTAATCGAATCAAGGCGGTATTCGTCCATAATTCTGTAAATCGCCTCTGACGACACTTTGAGCGTAACAGGAATAAGTTTGATGTCGTCCTTGTATTCGCTGTATTCATCGTGTCTGCCGTCGCTCGCGGAATTTTTTTGCAAGCCGGTTTTGAATAATTCCTTTTGAACCGCCTCCTGTACGACTGTCAGGTTTCTCATTCTGTTCAACTTGAAAAACCGCATTTGTTTTTTCTGATTGCACCATCCGTACAAATACCAGGCCTGCCCCCGGAACACGATTTTTACAGGCTGAACTGAACGCACGCTGCATTCCCCTTTGCTTGAAAAATAATCAAACTTAACCTGCCGTCGCAAAAGAATCGCATCTTTTAACTGACTGAATAAAATACGAATGTCCGCGCTTTTGGGATTCCAAGGCGCAAAGTCAACCTGAATCCAGTCCGCATCATTTTTTACGATTGACTTTAATTTTGTAATTGCAGAATTTGCAGAACTTTGCGAACCGGCATTTTCAAGCGAAAGCGAGCTCAGCGCCTGAACTCCTGCAAGAATATTGAGCTTTTCGTTTTCTGTAAGGACGGCCGTATCAAGGGCATAATTTTTTTCTATACAAATTCCGCCGCCTTTTCCTTTTTCTGCATAAACCGGAATTTCTGCCATACTCAGAGATTCGACCCATCTGTAAACAGTTCTCTGCGAAACCCCAAAGTGCTTTGCCATTTGCGATGCCGTCACTTTCTTTTTTTCGATGAGGATATAAACAAATTCAAACAACTGGTCTGTAGTCATAAATTTCTTCTGCCGTTCTGCGATGCGTTTTCTTTTTTGCCTTTATATGATACAATAAAAATCAGAATGAAAACAATTATAATTTATGAATCAGGTACAGGTTTTACTGAACAATACGCAGACTGGATTTCTGAGGCGCTTGCCTGCGAATGTAAAAAATTAAAGAAAATCTCTCAGTCAGAATTAAAAGAATTTGACCGTATAATTTTTGGCGGCTGGATTATGGGTGGTGGCATTGTCGGGCTTGAAAAAATGCTCGGCATAAAAAAGCCGTTTGCAGTTTTTGCAGTCGGTGCGACACCGGCGGACAAAGAACTTGTTTCTTCTATAAAAATGCAAAACAAACTTGATGACATTCCTCTGTTTTATATGCCGGGCGGTTTCCGTTTTGAAAAACTGAATTTCCTCTACCGCGCAATGCTCAAAATGCTTAAAAAAGTCGTCGCAAAAAAAGCAGACCGCACAAGTCAGGAAGAATTTATGGCAAAATATCTCGGTACTTCTTTTGACAATTCAGACAAAAGCCAGATTATGCCTTTAGTTGAATATTGCAGATAGGTTTTCCGTCCTGTCTGCCTGATTTTTCTGTCGAATTTTTCTCGAACGAAAAAAATCCCTGATAAAATTTCCTCATTTTTGCAACTTTTTTGTAAATCTCAAGTCTAATTATTTATAATGGCTTTAAACTGAATTTATTTTAAGGAAACACTGAATAAATCCTACCTGAGGATTTTTCAGCGTTAACCTTGAATGTTTAACCGCTAATTCTTTTCTATATATATATTCTATATATATCTATAATATACTATATACTTTGGAGTTTGCTTGATGTCTAGTTTATATCACGAATACCTTGTTGAGGACAGAGATTTTACAGATTATGAAGATTTCAAAAAAAATTGCAAGTTAAAAACAAAGCCGGATTTCAACTTTGCGTATGACATTGTTGACAGATACGCTTCTGATTTTCCGGGAAAACGCGCGTTAGTCTGGATAAATGACGACGGCGAAGAGCGGACTTTTACGTTCGACGATATTTCGCGTGAATCAAAACGTGCGGCATACTGGCTTGTTTCAAAAGGAATAAAAAAAGGCGACACTGTAATGCTCGTTTTGCGCCGCCGCTACGAATGGTGGATTTTAATGCCGGCGCTTCACAGAATAGGTGCAATCGTCATTCCTGCAACTGACCAGCTTTTGCAAAGCGACATTGAATACCGCACGAATGCCGCTGATGTAAAAATGATAATTTCGTATGACAATCCGATTATTCAGGGCGAAATTGAAAAATCTATGCCGAATTCAAAAACTGTTCAGTATCTTGTAACTGTCGGCAAGGAAAAGCGCGACGGCTGGATCAGCTTCCACGAAGAATATGAAAAAGCGCCGGCAGAGTTTCCGCGCCCGGTTGGAGAAGCTGCTACTCACAACAAAGACCCTATGCTTTTGTATTTTACGTCGGGAACGTCCGGCTATCCGAAAATGGTTTTGCAGGACTACGATTATCCAATCGGTCACATTATGACGGCAAAATACTGGCACGGCGTTGTAGAAGACGGACTTCACCTTACAATCGCAGAAACAGGCTGGGCAAAATCAACCTGGGGAAAACTTTACGGTCAGTGGATTGCCGGCACTGCGCTGTTCGTCTACGATATGAATATGTTTAAGCCTGCAAAAATGCTTGAAATGATTTCCAAATACGGACTTACGACTTTCTGCGCACCGCCGACTGTCTACCGCTATCTTGTACGCCAGAATCTGAGCAAATACGACTTGAGCAAATGCACCCGGTTCAGCACGGCAGGAGAAGCACTGAACGACGAAGTATACAACAAATGGCTTGAACAGACAGGAAAGAAAATCTACGAAGGCTACGGTCAGACAGAATCAACAATCATCTGCGGAAACTTCCTTGAACTTTCGGAAATCCGTCCGGGTTCAATGGGACGTCCTAATCCGCTTTATAACGTTGAAATTCTTGATGCAAACAATAAGAGCGTTCCGGCCGGAGAAATCGGCGAACTTTGCATTCACGTAGAGGACGGAAGACCGTTCGGACTTTTGATGGGCTACCACAAGGACGTAGCGCTTACGGCAAATGCGTTTGACGGCGGTGTATATCACACAGGTGACAACGTTTATATGGACGAAGACGGCTACGTCTGGTTTGTAGGCCGCAAAGACGACATTATCAAGACCGCCGGTTACCGCGTAAGTCCGTTTGAAGTCGAGTCAATTTTGCAGAAGCACCCTGCCGTTATGGAATGTGCCGTTACGGGCGTTGAAGATCCAAAACGCGGAATGGCTGTAAAGGCAACGATTGTCCTTTCGCCGGGCTACGATAAAAAAGACCCTAAGGAAATGGAAATTGAACTTTCGACTTTTGCAAAAGAAAATACTGCAATGTACAAGTGTCCGAGAATTTTTGAGTTCCTCCCGGAACTTCCGAAAACGATTTCAGGCAAAATCCGCCGTGTAGAAATCCGCGAGCGCGACAAAGGCAAGGACACTAAAAATATTAAGCAAGATTTTTGAATGACAAATTGACATGGATTGTCACGCTAGGTATAATTAATTCATAAAACAACAAATTAACGGCGAGTTTTTCTTTCGCTATCAGGAGTTATTTTTATGAGAAGAGTAGTAATTACAGGTTTGGGTGCAATCACCCCGCTTGGAAATAGTGTTGATGAATTCTGGGCTGGAATCAAAGCAGGAAAGAGTGGAATCGGACCTATTACATTATTTGATTCTTCAATTAATAAAGTTCATTATGCTGCAGAAGTAAAGAATTTTGATCCGGCTGATTATATGGATTCAAAAGATGCTCGTAAGATGGCTCGCTTTACGCAATTTGGTGTAGCTGCTGCAAAACAGTGTCTTGAAGATTCTGGTCTTGCAGGAAATGCAGAAGTTCTTGATGAAACAGGTATTATTCTTGGTGTCGGAATCGGCGGTCTTGAAGTAACAGAAGCATCGGTTCTTTCTATGCAGAAAATGGGATTTGTAAAGACAAATCCGATGGCAATTCCTGAATTAATCCCGAACGAAGTCGGCGGAAACATCGCAATTAACTTTGGGCTTCACGGGCCTGTTCAGTCGATTGCTACGGCTTGTTCTTCTGGTTCTGATGCGCTCGGCGTTGCATTTGATATGGTTCGCTCGGGACGTCTTGATACATGTCTTACAGGCGGTGCAGAGGCAACAATCTGTCAGTTTGGTGTCGTTGCGTTTGAAGTTCTGCATGCGCTCTCTACTGGTTTTGATGATGACCCTACAAAGTCTTCTCGTCCTTTTGACAAAAACCGCAACGGATTTGTAATGGGCGAAGGTGCCGGAATGTTGATGTTCGAGGAATATGAACATGCAAAAGCACGCGGTGCTAAAATTTATGCTGAAGTTGCAGGTTACGGAGCTTCTTGTGACGGCTTCCATCTTACTGCACCAAACCCGGACGGAATCTGCGGTTCAAAATGTATGACACGCGCATTGAAAGATGCAGGAATGAAACCGTCTGACATTCAGTACTACAATGCACACGGAACTTCTACTCACAAAAACGATTCTTCAGAAACAAATATGATAAAACTTGCTTTCGGCGAAGAAAATGCACGCAAGCTCAAGATTTCTTCTACAAAATCTATGCACGGACATTGTCTTGGTGCTACAGGTGCAATCGAAGGCATCGTATGCGTAAAGGCAATTACGGACAGTTACTTCCCGATGACAAAAAATCTTGATGAACAGGATATCGAAGGCGGCTGTGACCTTGATTACTGTGCAAACAAAGGTGTCGAAGGAAACATCGATGCTGCAATGTCTTGTACATTTGGTTTCGGCGGACACAACGGCTGTATAATCTTCAAGAAATTCAAAGACTAAAAAAACAATGGGAGCATATAATGACAGTAGAACCAAAAATCAGAAGCAATATATGTATTAACGCTCATCCGGCAGGCTGTGCCGCTGACACAATGCGCCAGATTGAATATGTAAAATCACAGAAAGCAAAACGCGGAATTAAGTCTGCAACTGAAGGCGGAAACGGGCCAAAAACAGTTCTCGTTTTAGGCTGTTCTACAGGATATGGACTTGCAAGCCGTATTACTGCCGCTTTTGAATATGGCGCAGATACAATCGGCGTTTCATTTGAAAAAGAAGGAACAGAAACTAAAGGCGGAACTCCGGGTTTTTACAACAATATGGCATTTGACAAGGCTGCAAAAGAAGCCGGCGTAAAGTCAGTTACTATTAACGGAGATGCTTTTTCAAACGAAGTCCGCGATCAGGTAATTGCAGAAATCAAAAAGCTCGGCAAAAAAGTTGACCTTCTGGTTTATTCTCTTGCAAGCCCTGTCCGCACTGACCCTGAAACAAAAGTTCTGTATAAATCAGTAATCAAACCTATTGGAAAAGCCTACAGCGGAAAATGCCTTGACATCATTCAGGAAAAACTTACGGAAGCAAGCGCAGAACCTGCAACTGAAGAAGAAATGGCAAACACTGTAAAAGTAATGGGCGGCGAGGACTGGAAACTCTGGATTGATGCACTTACAAAAGCCGATGTCCTTAACGACGGCATCTGTACTGTTGCTTATTCTTATATCGGCCCTGAATTGAGCCACGCAATTTACCGCGACGGAACAATCGGCGGTGCAAAAAAACATCTTGAAAAAACGGCACGCGAACTTGACGCTCAGCTTAAAGCAAGCCTTAACGGACGTGCATATATTTCAGAAAACAAAGGTCTTGTTACCCGCAGTTCAGCAGTAATTCCTGTAATTTCGCTTTACCTTGCAGTTCTCTTTAAAGTAATGAAAGAAATGAACATTCACGAAGGCTGTATCGAACAGATGGAAAGAATGTTTACGGAACGTCTTTACCGCGGTCCTAACAGTGAAATGACAGACATTCCTGTAGATTCAGAAAACCGTATCCGTATGGACGACTGGGAACTCAGAGATGACGTACAGGCAAAGGCAGTTGCAAATATGAATGCAACTACTGACGAAAATCTTGCTGAATACTGCGACCTTGCAGGTTACAAACATGACTTCCTTTCTGCAAACGGATTTGATGTTGAAGGCGTAGATTATTCAAAAGACGTCGAAAGGTTTGATGTAATTTAGAATAAGGTTTATAATATAAAAATCTTATTTTAGTCTGGAGGACAAAATGAATAAATATAAGGGAACACAAACTGAAAAAAATCTTGAAGCCGCATTCGCAGGCGAAAGTCAGGCACGAAATAAATATACTTATTTCGCTTCAAAAGCAAAAAAAGAAGGCTTTGAACAGATTGCCGCTTTGTTCTTGAAAACTGCTGAAAACGAAAAAGAACATGCAAAAATGTGGTTTAAAGAACTTGAAGGCATCGGTTCAACTGCGGAAAACCTTGCCGCTGCTGCTGAAGGCGAAAACTACGAATGGACAGATATGTATGACGGTTTTGCAAAGACAGCAGAAGAAGAAGGCTTTACTGCTCTTGCCGCAAAATTCCGTGCAGTTGCTGCCATCGAAAAAACTCACGAAGAACGTTACCGCGCATTGCTCAAAAACGTAGAAACAAAACAGGTTTTTGAAAAGAGCGAAGTAAAAGTATGGGAATGCCGCAATTGCGGACATATCGTAGTAGGAACAAAAGCTCCTGAAGTATGTCCTGTTTGTGCACATCCACAGAGCTATTTTGAAGTTCACGCTGAAAACTATTAATCGAATTATTAACAAAAATTGATAATTCAATCGAATGCCGGGTTTTGAATTTGTACAAAATCCGGCATTTGTTTTTTTGCCTTTATATAATTTCATATAAACAGAAAATTGTGTGGTAAAAATGTAAAAAAACACGTATACTGTCTGTATGAAACATTCAATGCAAAAATTACAGGAAGCTGTAAAAAAATTCGGTCCGCTTTGTGTCGGACTTGATACAGACCCGTCTTATATTCCGGAAAATATCTTAAAAAATTATTCATCTCAGGCAGATGCCGTTCTTGATTACAATCTTGCTTTGATTGAACGTATTAAACAGAACGAAAGTGCCGCGTGCTTTAAAATTCAGATTGCGTATTATGAGGCAATGGGACTTGCAGGAATGGAAGTCTACGCAAAGACTTTGAAGGCTGTAAAAGATGCCGGTTTTATTGCGATAAGCGACGTAAAGCGCGGTGACATTGCGGCAACGGCAGGCGCTTATGCAAAGGCGCATTTTACAGGCGATTTTGAATCTGACATTATTACGATAAATCCATATATGGGTTTTGATACTTTAAAACCGTTCACTGAATATACGTCAGCGCAAAAAGGCGCAAAGGGAATGTTCGTTCTGTTGAGGACTTCAAATCCGGGAATGACTGACATTGAACAGCAGGAGTTAAAATCAGGCGGCCGCGTTTTGGACAGAGTGGGGGAAGAGCTGAATTCAATTTACAACGAGAGCCTGCTTGAATATCCTGACGAAGAATGCAGTCCGGTCGGCGCGGTTGTCGGCTGTACGGAAGAAAGCGATGCCCGGTATCTGAGGGAAACATATCCCAATATTTTCTTTTTAATTCCGGGCTACGGAGCACAGGGCGGCGCGGCAAAAATCTGCGGAATACTTTTGCAAAAATGCGGCGGAACTGTAAATTCAAGCCGTGGAATTTTGTGCGCCTGGAAAAAAGACATTGCGCTTGACGAAAAACGAAATTCTGGAATTCTTACGATGCAGGATATTATCAATTCAAGTGCAAAAGCTGCGTTAAGTTCAAAAAAAGAATTGATGAGTTTTTAGATTTTAGGGGAATTTATGAGTGTAACAAAAGACTGCGGCGGCAATACAATTCCTGTTTATGCAAAAGGTTTTGTTTCGCAGATTAATGCCGTAAAAGAGGCTGTTCCTGAGGGAAGCGTTTTTTCTGTAAAAGTAAATCTGACTGTAAAGGAGAAAGCTGTTGCAAAGCCCGGTCAGTTTTATATGATTCGTGCAGACAAAGGAAAATGTCTTTTAGGTCGCCCGATCAGCGTGTTCCACTCGACAGTCTTAAAAGAAAACGAAAACAAAACAAAAGACATCTGCGTTGAATTTTTAATCTTAAAAAAAGGTCGCGGAACGCAGGAACTCTGCTCGCTTGAAAAATCAGATAAGGTTGATATTTTAGGTCCGCTTGGAAATGTTTTTCCGCTGCCGAAAGTTCAGAAGAAAAACGGCGTGGCAGAAAAAAAAGCGTGCATTGTCGGAGGCGGAATAGGAATTGCGCCTGTTGCAGGCTTTGCAGAAACGCTTGTACCGAAGTCGTATGATTTTTATGCCTGTTTTAAAAGCGGAAAATACGGAATTAAAAACATTAAGCCTGCAAAACTTTTTGTAACTACTGACGACGGAAGTTTTGGCATAAAGGGAATGTTGCCCGATGCGCTTGATGCTGAAAAAGTAAAAGAATATTCCTGCGTTTATGCGTGCGGACCTTCGCCGATGCTTTCGTATGTAAAAGATATCTGTGCAAAAGCCGGCGTAAAATGCTATCTCAGTATGGAATCGAGAATGGCATGCGGAATGGGTGTCTGCCTTGGCTGTACGATAGAAACGACAGAAGGGTATAAACGATGCTGTAAGGACGGGCCTGTTTTTGACGGCGAAAAACTGATTTTTACCAAGCTGTCTGCGCCGGCTCCTCAAGTTCTTGCGGCTTCTAAAAATAAAAAAGTAAAGCCTGACCTGACTGTAAAAATCCGCGATGTCGTTTTCCAAAATCCTGTGATTGCTTCGTCGGGAACGTTTGGTTTTGGAACTGAATATAAAAATGTGTTTGACGTAAACAAACTCGGCGGAATTTCAAGCAAGGGTCTTACGCTTGAAGCACGGCAGGGAAATTCGGGGGTGAGAATCTGGGAAACGCCGTCAGGACTTATGAATTCTATCGGACTTCAAAATCCGGGCATTCCGCATTTTATCGAAAATGAACTTCCAGAGATGCTCAAGTTAAAACCTGTTACTATCGCCAATCTGTCAGGTTCAACTCTTGAGTCTTACATCGAAGGCGCAAAACTTCTTGACAAAACAAAAGTGCCTGTCATCGAACTTAATATTTCGTGCCCTAATGTTTCTGCCGGCGGCGCTGCTTTTGGAATGAACTGTTCGACTGCGAAAGACATTACAAAGCAAATCCGCGCGGTAACAAAAAAGCCTTTGATTGTAAAACTTACTCCGCAAGCGCCTGACATTGTTTCTGTTGCCCTTGCATGTATCGAGTCCGGCGCAGACGGAATTTCGCTCTGCAATTCTTTTCAGGGAGTGGCGATTGACATAGACAAAGGCCGACCTGTTTTTGACAAAGTAAAGGCCGGCTTTGGAGGTCCTGCTGTCCGTCCGATTGCAGTCAGGCTTGTTTACGAAGTGTGTCAGGCAATAAAAAATCTTCCTGCAGAAAAACAAGTGCCGGTCATTGCAATCGGTGGAATTGCAGAGTGGCAGGACGCCGTTGAATTTATTATGGCAGGCGCGACAGCCGTTCAGGTTGGGACTAACACTTTTGCAAATCCGAATTCGATGATTGAAATCGTTGACGGGCTTAAAAGTTTTATGGCAAAAAAAGGTTTTAAAACGATTGAGGATTTCAGGGGATGTGCGCTGTAGATATTGTTCAGCGTATCTGATTTTAATTTTGATTTATGGAATTTGACGGAGGAATTTATGACAAACGAAAAAGCAATAAAAGCTCTTCAGCAGATTAAAACGTATTGTTCTGCGACGCTGCTTGATGAACTTGATTACGTTCTGCAAGTTATGGAAAAACTTGAGAGAGAGGGAATAAAAAATCCGCTTGAAACTGACTTTACAAAGCTGAATCAAGTTTAAACTAAAACTAAAAAAAACGGGGACAAAATTATGGTAGGAACTTTCTGGTCGCTTGTACCTGCAATCATCGCCATTGCACTGGCTTTAATTACAAAAGAAGTTTATTCTTCGCTGTTCATCGGAATTCTAATCGGCGGCGTTTTTTATTCGGGGCTTTCTTTTACAGGATTCGTTACGCACGTTTTTCAGGACGGAATGGTAGCTCAGCTTTCTGACAGCTGGAACGTCGGCATTTTGATTTTCCTTGTCGTGCTTGGAATTATGGTCTGCCTTATGAACAAAGCCGGCGGTTCTGCGGCGTTCGGTAACTGGGCAAAAAAACACATCAAGACTAAAGTCGGCGCACAGGTTGCAACGATTTGTCTTGGCATTTTGATTTTTATCGACGACTATTTTAACTGTCTTACAGTAGGTTCCGTGATGAAGCCGGTAACTGACAAGTACGGCATTTCAAAAGAAAAGCTTGCGTATTTAATCGATGCAACTGCCGCTCCTGTCTGCATTATCGCGCCGATAAGTTCCTGGGCGGCGGCAGTTTCCGGGTTTGCCGGCGAAGGCGAAAATGGTCTTTCGCTTTTCATTCAGGCGATTCCGTTCAATTTTTACGCGCTGTTTACTATTGTATTTATGTTTGCGCTCGTCTTTATGAAGTTTGAATACGGCGAAATGTCAAAGTACGAAAAAGCCGTGCAGATTATGAACGACAATTCCGAAAGCGCAGAAAATGCCGTGCAGGGAAAAGGCTCTGTTTTTGACTTGGTTTTTCCGATTGCGATTCTCATCGTGTTCTGTACGCTCGGAATGATTTATTCAGGCGGATTTTTTACGCAGATGGTTGCAGGGGAGGCAGAAGGTGAACTTATCGCAAACCCGACTTACCTTAATTTTATAGATTCATTTGCAAACAGCGATGCTTCAATCGGGCTTGTCCTTGGTTCATTTGCGGCTCTTGTAATTACTTTGATTGTGTATGTTGCACGGAGAGTTCTGTCGTTTAAAGCGTGTATGCTGTGCGTTCCTGACGGATTTAAAGCGATGGTTCCTGCTATTTTGATTTTGTCGCTTGCCTGGACTTTGAAGGCTATGACGGACAGTCTTGGTGCGGCAGAATATGTTGCAGGCGTTGTCGAAGGAACTGCTCAAGGCTTTAAGAATTTTCTGCCTGCGATTATTTTCATTATTGCATGTTTTCTTGCGTTTGCGACAGGCACGTCTTGGGGAACGTTTGGAATTCTCATTCCTATCTGCATTGCGATTTTCCCTGTAGGAGATGTTCTCCGCATTATTTCGATTTCTGCATGTATGGCAGGCGCTGTCTGTGGTGACCACTGTTCTCCGATTTCTGACACGACGATTATGGCAAGTGCCGGCGCGCAGTGTGACCACGTAAAGCACGTTGCAACTCAGCTGCCTTATGCGCTTTCGATTGCGGTCGTTTCGTTTTTGTCATATATCGTTGCAGGTTTTACACATTCACTCGGAACAGTTTTAAGCTGCATTATTTCGCTCGTATTCGGTCTTGCAGTAATGGCAGGATTTTTAGTAATGATAAAAAAGAAGGTAAAATAGAATGAAAAAAGATTTTGGCAAACAGACGTTTTTATTTCCGATGCCGGTTCTTATAATCGGAACTTATGACAAAGACGGCGTTCCTGATGCGATGAATGCGGCTTGGGGCGGAATTTTCAATACAAACCAGATTTGTATTTGCCTTGATAAAGGTCACAAGACAGTTGCAAATTTAAAAGAACGCAAGGCGTTTACCGTAAGCATTGCCGATGCTGACCACATCGTTCAAAGTGATTATGTCGGCATCGTTTCTGCAAACAAAACTCCTGATAAAATCGAAAAGGCAGGACTAAAGCATTCAAAAAGCAGGTTTGTAGATGCGCCTGTTTTTGACGATTATAAAATGGTTCTGGAATGTGAAGCCGTAAGTTACGATGATACTGCAGAACAGCTTGTCGGAAACATCATCAACGTTGCCGCCGACGAATCTGTTTTGACTGACGGAAAAATTGACCCAGAAAAATTAAAGCCGGTAACTTACGACCCTGTAAATAAAAATTACATTCAGCTTGGCAAAGTTGTCGGTAAGGCTTTTGAAATCGGCAAACAGATATAATTCAGTCATAAACTTTTGTTCCGTCATCGGTTGTGCATTATTAAATTAATACTTGAATTGTAACAGGTTAAAAAATTTGCTATTATTCAGGTATGATAAAGATTATGTATGCAAAAGACGTTGAACCTGAATGGTTTAACGGTCGTGTTTTTGACGGAACAAATGAAACTGTAGAGAATGTAATTTCTGATGTCGTTCAGAATGGTGATGAAGCATTAAAAAAATACAGCCAGAAATTTGATGTTTCTGCGCCTGAAAAATTTTTGATTTCAGAAAGTGAACTGAAAGCTGCCGCTGAAAAATTAAAAGCCGAGCACCCTGATGTTTATAATTCAGTCTGCTATTCTCACGAACTTGCATATAAATTTGCTTTGAGGCAAAAAAAATCTTTTGACGATTTTGAAGAAGAAATTGCGCCGGGAATGTTTACGGGGCAAAGAACGATTCCTGTAGAACGTGCAGGAGTTTATGTTCCTGCGGGAAGATTTCCGCTTTTGTCATCTCTCGTAATGACAGTTACTCCTGCGGTGGCTGCCGGCGTTAAAGAGATAATTTTGTGTACGCCGCCTAGAGTTCACCCTGATGATTTGCAGAACGCAAGACAGAACGGACTTGGAGTTCCGGGTAAGCCTTTTGTAAACGGCAAGCCTTATGCTGACGAAGGAATTATGGCGGCCGCTTACATCTGCGGTATTAGAAAATGCTATGCGTGCGGCGGTTCACAGGCGATTGCCGCAATGGCTTACGGAACTGAATCAATCCCGAATGTCGATGTAATTGTCGGGCCGGGAAACAAATTTGTTGCGGCGGCAAAAAAACAGGTTTACGGCAAAGTCGGAATTGATATGATTGCAGGCCCTACGGAAGTTTTTATAATTGCAGATTCCTCGGCAGATCCAAAATGGGTTGCCGCCGATTTACTCGCACAGGCTGAACACGATGTAGTCGCACAGCCTGTTCTTGCAACGCCTGACAAAGACTTTGCAGAAAAAGTTTCCGCAGAAATCGAAGTTCAGCTTGAAACTCTTTCGACTAAAGAAACGGCGCGCTCAAGCATCGAAAACTTTGGAAGGATTATCATAACAGAGTCACTTGAACAGGCGGCTGACCTTGCAAACCGCAAAGCTCCCGAACATCTTGAACTTGCTTTAAATGACGAACAGTGCAGTAAAATTCAAAACCTTGTTTATAATTACGGTTCGCTTTTTATAGGACATTATTCAGCAGAAGTTTTTGGCGATTACTCGGCAGGACTTAATCATACTTTGCCGACTTCCGGTGCGGCGCATTATTCCGGCGGTTTGAGCGTTCGGATGTTTTTGAAAACTGTCACGACTTTACGCGTAAAACCGAATTCAGAAGGAATGAAAAAATCTGCCGAAGCTGCCGGATTTTTAGGCGATGCAGAAGGGTTGAACGCCCACGCAAATGCCGCACGTATTCGGCTTGGAAAATAGGAAGGAATTATGTTAAGGATAACGAAACTTGGAGAAGAGATTTTAAGACAGGTTGCAGTCGACGTTCAGCCTGAAGAAATTAATGACGAATTCCGCGCGCTGACAGAAGAAATGTTTGAAACGATGATTGCCGCAAATGGTGTCGGTCTTGCCGCTCCGCAAGTGGGAATCGGCAAACGTTTTTTTGTCATAATCGCAGACGACGATGTACGGCGAGTTTTTGTAAATCCGCAGATTGTTTCGACATCGAGCAATCTTGTTGATTACGAAGAAGGCTGTCTTAGCCTTCCGAAAATTTATGAAAACATAAAGCGGCCGTCAAAAGTGTCTGTTCAGGCACTGGACGAAAACGGAAAGCCGTTTACGATAGATGCAGACGGACTTCTGGCGCGCATAATTCAGCATGAAAACGACCATCTTAACGGCATTGTCTTTATCGACAAAGGCGACCCTGAATTTGCAAAACAGGCAGAGCAGACAATGGCAAAGCGCGCCGCAAGATACTTGGAAAAACAGAAAGCCAAAGAAGCAAAGGCAAGAAAAATAGAAGCCAAACTTCAGGCACGCGGGAAAAAATGATTAAGGTTTTATATGCAGGAAGTCCGCAGGCTGCCGCGGATACATTGAAAATTTTAATTCAAAACAGCAGTTCTCATAATTTTAAAATTGTCGGTGTCCTCACAAATCCGCCTGCCGCAAAAGGCCGTCACAAAGAATTAGTGCCGACCCCTGTAGAGCAGACCGCAAAAGAGTTTTCTACGCAGGAAAATCCTGTTCCTGTTTTTTCTCCTGAGCATTTGACAGCCGATGTCCGCGAAAAAATCATTCCGCTTGAACCGGATATTCTTGTATGCTTTGCGTATGGTCATATTTTCGGGCCTAAGTTTATGTCGATGTTCCGTTTTGGCGGAATAAATCTGCATCCGTCACTTTTGCCTAAGTACCGCGGCTGTTCTCCTGTTCCTGCGGCGATTTTAAATCGTGACAATGAAACGGCGTTTACGATACAGACTTTAGTGCAGGAGATGGACGCAGGAAATATTCTTGCGCAGGAAAAAGTCAGTCTTGACGGAACTGAAACTTCCGAATCGCTTTTGAATGAATGTGCCGTAAAAGGTGCAGAAATGATTTCAACCCTGCTGTCAGAAATTTGTCAGACAAATTCACTTCCGCAGGGAAAGGCGCAGGAAGGAACTCCAAGCTATACAAAGACAATTCAAAAAGAGGACGGACAGATTGACTGGACATCTTCTGCAGAAAAAATTGATGCAAAAATTCGCGCGTACTTTCCTGAGCCAGGCTGTTTCTGTCAGGTAGGAACAGATGAAAAGCCTGAAACTCTGCGTATTCTTGAAGCAAAAGTGCTGAATGTCGAAAAGCCGGAATTCAAAGACAAAATGCCGGGCACTGTTCTTGCGTACGACAAGCCGACAGGAATCTGGATAAAGACAGGCAGCGGAATTCTTTGCGTTACGAAACTTCAGCGTCAGGGCAAAAACGCAATGGGATATAAAGACTTTATGAACGGCACCCGCAATTTTGCCGGTACGCTATTGAAGTGAGTTAATTAATCAAGTATAGTATAAAAACAGGTCTTAAAAATAATAAAAAGGTGTTTTTTATGGCAGAAAAAAATAATAAAAAGAAGAAATCAGTAAAAGAGTTTTTTCAGAATATAGGTTTTTCGATTACAAATACAAAAGAAGTTATGCAGCAGTGCGGTTCGGCTTTTGTCTGGTATACGATTTCACTGTTTTTGATAATGGGAATCGTCTGCGTTGCCGTTTTTCTCGGCGCAAACAAAGGTTACGAGCGTGTACTTGTTCCTGATGTAGTCGGCTCAAACATTATCCGCGCCCAGCTGATTTTGCAGGAAAAGGAACTTTATCCGAGATTGCAGATGAGGTATTCTGACACTCCGGGGCAGGCAGGACAGATTATTTCGCAGAGCCCTAAACCGGGAGCAGTCGTTAAGGCATCAAGCCGCGTTACTCTTGTCGTAAGCCGTGGAATCGTGTTTGATTATGTCGGAAATTATGTAGGAACAAATCTTGACGCATTGAAAACGACTTTAGACGCGCTTTATGCCGGCGCTGAAATTCCTTCCATAAAAATTGCACCTCCGATTTTTAAACAAGATTCTGCGTTGCCGGGAACTATTCTTGAACAGGATCCGCCTGAGGGAACTGCAATTACCCAGCCGATTGAATTGAAATTCGTTGTTTCAAGCGGTGCGCAGAAGCCTGTCGTAGAAGTTCCTGATTTTGTCGGAAAAACTGTCACGGAAATGCTGTCGCTGATGAGCACGACAAGACTTACTTTTGATTTTACCCAGCACATCGCAACTGAATCAGAAGTTCCGGGAACAGTCGTAAAACAGGTAAATCCAAACCGTAAAGACAGCGTTTCAGAGTATTCACACATTCAGCTTGAATTTGCAATGCCGCAGATTACCGAAGAAACTGAATCTGACGAAATGCCAAAAGCGCAGGATATTACAAACAGGACTGAATCAGAAGCCGCAGAAGATTCGCTTGTCCGTGATACGACAAATTACGTTCACGGAATTTACTCGACGATGATTCCTGAATATCCTTACGCCGTTCCTGTAAAGCTTGATGTAATTCCGCAGGAAGGCTCGCGTTATGGAATTGCGACTTTCAATCATGTTGGCGGTGCTCTTACAGTTCCGTATGCCGTACCTCTCGGCTCTGTTCTGGTGCTGAGCGTTCTTGATAGAGAAGTTGAACGCGTTTCAGTTCAATAAAATAAGAATATGAATAAGCCTTTAATTTGCCTTACGCTTACTTGTCCGACGATACAAGAAGATTTAAAACTGATTGAAAAATATCGTCCCTACATCGATTTAGTTGAACTGCGCGCAGACTATCTTTCCGAAGATGAGTGCCTGCACATCAGGCAGTTTCCGCGCCTTGCAAACATTCCGTGCATTTTGACAATCCGCCGCCGCATTGATGGCGGTCAGTATGTCGGCGGTGAGGCTGCAAGGACAATGCTTTTTGCCCGGGCGATGGCTTTTGCCGCACAGGACAACAGGAACAATTTTAATTACGTTGACTTTGAAGAAGATTTCCATATTCCGAGTTTGCAGGATGCGGCGCTCGCATTCGGAACAAAGATTATACGAAGTTTTCACGACATAAATAATCCTGTTCACGATATTATCGAAAAATGCAATTCAATGCGAAAGACAGGTTTTGAAATTCCAAAGATTGCTTTTATGCCTCACTCATTGCAGGACGTAACGCGCCTTTTTGAAGAGGCAAAAAATTTTACGGAATATGACCACATTCTTTGCGCGATGGGTGAACTTGGAACGCCGTCAAGAATTCTGTCTTATAAAACACATTCGTATCTGACGTACTGTTCGCCTAACGAAACTTCCGGCAATATGAATTCAATCGGACATCTTGACCCTGTTGCATTGAATGACATTTACCACTTCAGGGAACTTAACGAAGACACCAAAATCTACGGAATAACAGGCTACCCTCTGCCTTACACTTCAAGCCCGGAACTTCATAACAAAGGCTACAAAGACCACAATATGAACGCAGTCTACATTCCTGTCAGAAGCCAGAAAATTTCTGAAACTATGGAATTCTGCAACGCAATCGGAATTGAAGGATTGTCAGTTACGATTCCTCATAAAGAAACTGTCCTTGCAGAACTTGACGGAATTGACGAAGAAGTTTCGGAAATCCGCGCTTCAAATACTCTTGTAAAAAAAGACGGCGGCTGGATTGGATATAATACAGATGCCAGCGGTTTTATGACAGCGCTTCAGGAATTTTTGGGAGTTGAAAAAATCAAGCGCCGTCGTGTTGCAATCATCGGAGCTGGCGGTGCCGCACGTGCCGTAGCGTATGCAATAAAAAAACTCGGCGGCAAAGCGTGCATTTTTAACCGCACAGTCGCAAATGCAAAAATAATCGCAAACAAATACGGCTTTGCCTATTCGCAGTTAAACTCTGAATGTGTCAGCGAACTTGATTTGTATTCGGACATCATAATTCAGACTACTTCTGTCGGCGCAGGCTATTACGGACCTTCCAACGAAAAAAACGACCCGATTTATTTTTATAACTTCAAGGGAAACGAAAGCGTTTACGACATCATTTATTCCCCGGAAGTAACGCCGATGATGGCAAGGGCAAAAGCCGCCGGCTGTAAAGTTTCCAACGGATATTCGATGTTAAGACATCAAGGATATAAACAGTTTAAATTATTTACAGGAGTTGATTACTGAAATGACTCAAAGTGAACAGAAAGAACTTGTTGCTTCAACGGCGGTTGATACACTGATAAGCGAAGGTAAAATTTTTTCAGGAATGAAAATCGGACTTGGTACAGGTTCAACTGCGATTCCTGCCGTAAAGCATCTTGCAAAAAGAATTAATGACGGAACTTTAAAAGACATAAAGGCTGTTGCAACGAGTTTTGGTACTCAGAATCTGTGCGAAGAACTCCAGATTCCTGTTTACTCGATGAACGATAAAGTAATCGGCGGTCATCTTGATTTGGCCATTGACGGCGCTGATGAAGTTGACCCTGACAACAATGTAATAAAAGGCGGCGGTGCGGCTCTTCTGCGCGAAAAAATCGTTGCGTATAATTCAACGCAGTTTGTAGTTGTCGCTGATTCAACAAAAATCGTAAATTCACTCGGAACAAAATTTCCGCTTCCTGTTGAAATTGTCGGAGAGGCGCGCGTTCCTGTCGAAAATGCCTTGAAAGCTCTTGGCGCTGAATGTGTTTTGCGCGAGGGCATTCGTAAATGCGGCCCTGTCATTACTGACAACGGAAATCAGATTCTTGACATTTTGTGGAAAAGCCCTGTTAATCCTGCCGAAATGGAAGACAAAATAAATTCGATTGTTGGTGTCGTTGAAGTCGGTTTCTTTACAAAAAACAAACCTGTAGTATTTACGTTTGACGGCAGTAAAGTAATTAAGCGATAGTTTTAAAACTGTTTGATTAATTATGTTCAACCCGTTTCCGCCGGACAGTGCAAAAAAGTACGCCCTCGAATTTATAAGCGAACTTGAATCAGGAAAATCAATCTGTGATTTTAACGGAATGTTCGGCGTTCTTGTCTGCCGCAAAAAAAACGACGACGGAACTGTCAGTCAGTCAGGCGATGATATAGTTTTAAAAGCGTTCTCCGGGCAGTATAAAAGCAGATGGAATTACGAAGGCTTTGTTCCGGCGCTTGTAAATCAAGATGAATATGACAAAGCCGTAATCGAAAATGACAGGGAGATTCACCTGTTGTCAAAAATTCCTTCCTGCGAAACGGCAGAAGAAAAATTCCTTCGTGATAAAAAGCGCATTGAACTTTGCAACGAAACGCTCAAAAAAATTTATTCGCTTTATGAGTTTGTCTGCTTTGACGGCGTAAAGCGCAATTTTGATTTTTTAAATTCGCAGATAAAATTCAATTCAAATTTATCAGAAGAAAAACTTTTGCCGACAGGAACAGGCGATTGCGCCGCACCAAAACTTTTGAGCTATGCGTTCAGCAAAAATCTTCTGCCTGTAAGCCTTGCAGAGTTTTACTGGGGAAAAGCGAACACAAGATTTGAACACAAAAAATTTTATTCTCCGTGCGATGAAAAATGCCGTTTTATTCTGCCTGCGATTCTCGGCCTTGAAATTCTTTATCGTGACGAACATATCATCGTAGTAAATAAAACTTCCGGTCTTTTGTCAGTTCCCGGGAGAACTCTGGACAAACAGGATTGTGTCGTAAGCCGCGTAAAAAAATTGTTCCCGGAGTGCATAAACCAGCCGGCTGTGCACAGACTTGATATGGATACTTCTGGAATTCTCGTTCTTGCATTTACGGCAGAAGCCCAGCGCAAACTGTCAGTTCAGTTTCAAAACGGCGAAGTCAGAAAAAAATACATCGGCGTTATTGACGGCGTCTTAGGCTGTTCCTGCAATTTTGAAAATGAAAACGCGGCATCTCTTGGAGGCTCTGACAAAACAGGTTCTGAATATAAATGCGGTCATGTTTTGCCAGACCAGACAGAAGGGCAGATTGAACTGAAATTCCGCCTTGATGTAGATAACCGGCCGCATCAGGTTTACGATGAAGTGTACGGCAAACTTGGGATTACCAGATGGAAAAAACTCCGCGTATGGAAAATGGCAGGACGAAATGTTACGAGCGTTGAATTTTCTCCTTTGACCGGGCGGACACATCAGCTTAGGCTTGCGTCTGCGAGTAAACTCGGTTTTGGAATTCCGATTGCCGGCGACAATCTTTATGGCAGACAGAATGACAATGAGCGGCTTTTGCTCCATTCAAATTATATATGCTTTAAACATCCTGTTACGGAAAAACAAATGGAATTTTTTTGTGAACCTGATTTTAAGTATTGAAAAACTGCGCAAAAAAAAACTGCCGGGTTTTCCGACAGCTCTATTTTTCTTTTTTTGAAAAAATTATTTCATCAGTTTATTTAAAATCGGATCACGCTGGCGCCAGTTTTTTACGACCTTTACCTGAATGTCCAGATCGATTTTATAGTCAAAAATTTTCCGCAGTTGTTTTAAAGATTCAACTCTGATTGTCTTAATCATTGAAGCGCCTTTTCCGATTACGATTCCTTTTTGCGATTCGCGTTCAACGCATAAGAATGCCCTGACCCACAAAGTTTTGCCTTCGTTGCGCATTTCCATATCTGAGATGTCAACATAAAGTGCATGCGGTATTTCTTCTGAAAGCCTGTTGATTGCCTGACCGCGAATGACCTCTGCAATTCTAAAACCGACTTCCTGATCTGTGTAAAATTCCTCAGGATAAAGGTGCGGCGCTTCAGGGGCAAGGTCGTAAAGCGCTTTTAAAACGTCATTAATGCCCGTGTCGTTTTTTGCAGAAATCTGAATGATGCGTTCGGCAGGAATTTCCGGCAGCTGGGTTTTGATGAAATCGAGCGCTTTTGAAATTCTGTTTTCTGCAATGTCGATTTTATTGACGGCGACTACAGTTCTTGCGGAGAATGGCTTTACTAAAGATGCGGTCAGCGTTTCTTCTTCGCCAAAATCGCGGCTGGCATCGATTATGTACAAAAGGCATTCGCATGATTCAAGCTGTTCACGTGCAATCTGCTGGAGTTTCAAGTTCAGCTTTTTTTCTGAAATGTGATAGCCCGGTGTGTCGACGAAAACGAGCTGACCAAAAGATGTGTTTACGATTCCTTTGATTGCGTTTCGTGTTGTCTGCGGAACGGGGCTTACGATGGAAACGGGCTCGCCGCTTGCGGTATTCAGGAAAGTTGATTTTCCGCTTGAAGGTCTGCCGATGATTGCGACAAGGGCAGTTTTTGGACCTGCCGGATTATAATTGTCATTCTGATATTCGTCTTGAAAATTATTCATATAATTCAGTATATATTAAAAATAATTTTTGACAAAGTATAAATTTAAGGTTTATAATTATTTAATTAATTCTATAAATTTCGTTGAGGGTTGCGATGAAAAAGATTTGCACGTTATCATCTGTGTTGTTGTTGAGCTGCTGTTTTTTTACCGGCTGTGGAAAAGAAAAATACGATATGGTAAAAGTCAAGGGCGGCAGTCTGTCAAGTGAATGTTTTGAAATGATGAGTGATATCGATATTGAAGAACCTTCGTCTGATGAAGAAAATAAATTTTCAATTTCGGTAAGTGATTTTTACATTTCAAAATTTGAAGTTACTCAAAAATTATATAATGAAGTAATGGCAAGTGAACTTGACGCAAACGCTTCTCCTTCATATTTTCACGAAAATCCTGCTGAAAACGAAGTTCAGGAACTTCGCCCTGTAGAACGGCTTTCCTGGTATGACTGCCTGTTTTTCTGCAATAAGCTGAGCGAACGCGAAGGCCTCGAACCTGTTTATATTATCGAAAATATCGAACGTTATTCAAAAGACAAAGCTATAAAACGCGCTGTTGTGTCTGCTGATTTTACAAAGAACGGTTACAGACTTCCTACTTGTGCTGAATGGATGTATGCGGCAGCCGGCGGTTCAAAAGCAAAATTTTCAGGCAAATACAGCGGAAGCGAAGACATATCAGAAGTTGCCTGGCACGTAAATAATGCCGGTGAAAAATCTCATCAGGTCGGTTTAAAAACTCCGAATGAACTTGGTTTGTATGATATGACAGGAAATGTTGCCGAGTGGTGCTGGGATTATTTCTGGTATGACACTTTTGAAAATAAAGAATATGTAAATTATACAGGACCTGATGCAGGACGGTACAGATTTATTAAAGGCGGTTGCTTTATCGAAGAAAGTGCCGGCGCAGTGTTCCCGTATGAGATTTATGATTCTATCGGCGGAATTCAAGGGCTGAGGTATTATAATACGGGATTTAGAATTGCAAGAAATGCAAAATAGATTTTAAAAGTCTGGTGGTGCTGGATTTTTTTTTCAGCACCAGTTTGTGTTTATAATTTATAAAAAGTAGAAGTAGACAAAAATGGAAGCAATTCAAAATTTAGTAGAGTATTACGATGAACTTTACCCTGTTTCTGTTGAGCAGCTTGATTTTTATAAGTCTTTGTTAGAAGAATATTCAAAACCTGTAAAATTTTTAGGAATCGGTTGCGGAACAGGGGTTTTGGAAAGCCGGCTTGCAAAGGAAATTACAGATGTTACAGGGCTTGAAACGATAAAGGAACTGCTTGATTCTGCAACAAGAAAACATAGAACGCAGCTTATGTCAATCAGGTTTTTCAAGATGTCGACGATTGAAATGGCGAGATTTCTTGGAAAAAAATTTTATAACGTTATTTCATGTCTGAACGACAGAATTATTTTTATTCACGATGAAATCCTGCTCAGAAAATTCTTTTTTGACTGCAAGCAGCTTCTGGCAGACAACGGAAGTCTTGTGCTGACTTTGACGAATTATGATTTGTACAAAAATCAGCCTGTTGTGTTTTTGCCGGAACGATGCAGTATGCGTGCAAAATTGAAAAGCAAGCTTGAATTTCTGAATAACAGATATTTTTTGACGCGGACAATCGAAACAGGCAACGGCAGGGTAATTCCGATTTATACAAAGACTTCGGTTTATCCTATAACGATGTCGGAAATAAAAAAGTTTGCAATGGAAGCAGGTTTCTCTGCCGTAAATTTCTTTAACGGCTATCACAAAGACAATTTTGATTCTCAAAGTTCAGAGATAATGGCTGTAATAAAATAGCAGATTACGGAACGTTTGCAGAACGTTGCAGAACGCGTGCGGATTGTTTACGGATTGTTTATGGAACGTTGATAATTTCGCGCGGTTTGCTTCCGTTTGCAGGGCCTACGATTCCGCGGGCTTCCATTTCCTCTACAAGGCGCGCGGCACGGTTGTAACCGACTTTGAGCCTTCGCTGAATGTATGATGCAGAGGCTTTGCCGGCTTCTATTACTATTTCAAGTGCTTTGTTGTAAAGCGGATCATCGCCCTCGTCAAATAAACTTGGTTCTGCAAATTCATCGTCTTCGTCTTCGACAAAAATTTCGTCATCGATGTATTCAGGTTCGCCGAATCCTTTGACGTATTCAACTACATTTTCAACTTCCTGATCGCTTACATAAGTTCCCTGAATACGAACCGGGAACGGATCAGTTGCGCTTGCATAAAGCATATCACCGCGACCCAAGAGTTTTTCTGCGCCGACCTGATCAATGATGATTCGGCTGTCAGTTTTTGAAGCTACCATAAACGCAATTCTTGAAGGGATGTTTGCTTTTATCAAACCGGTGATTACGTCGATTGACGGGCGCTGTGTTGCAAGTACCAGATGGATTCCGACGGCGCGGCTCATTGCACAAAGACGTGCGATTGTTGATTCGAGTTCTTTGCCAGTCGTTGCCATGAGGTCTGCAAATTCGTCGATGATGACGACGATGTACGGCAGTTTTTCTGTTGCGATGTGACGTTCTTCAACTCGCTTGTTGTAATTTATAATGTCGCGGACACCAAGACCGTCAAGCAGGGCATAGCGGCGTTCCATTTCGCAAAGGCAGTATTGAAGTGATTGCAGCGCTTTTTTTGGTTCTGTAATTACAGGTGTCAGAAGGTGCGGAATGTCGTTGTAAAGTTTTAGCTCAACGATTTTTGGGTCAACTAAAATCAGCTTTACTTCGTTCGGGGAGCGCTTGTACAAAATTGAAAGAATGATACTGTTTACGCAGACAGATTTTCCTGAACCTGTTGAACCTGCAATTAAAAGGTGCGGCGTTTTTGCAATGTCGAGGAACTGTGCTTCTCCCTGAATGTCTTTTCCGAGAACGACAGGAATTGCCATTTTTTTGTATTCGCTCAAATTCTGTTCTATCAGTTCGCGGAATGTTACAATTGCGCGGTCCTCGTTAGGAACTTCGATTCCGACGGCGCGTTTGCCCGGAATTGGCGCTACGATTCTGACAGAACTTGCCGCAAGGCGCAGGGCTATGTTGTCCTGCAATGCGACGATTTTGCTGAGTTTTACGCCGGGTGCAGGCAGGATTTCAAACATCGTTACGACAGGCCCTTTTCTGATTCCCGTAACTTCTGCGCTTATTTTGAATTCGTTTAGCGTTTCTTTTAACTGCGCCGCGGCATCGTTTGTTTTGCTGTCGATTACCCAGTATTTCTGGTCTTCAAATTCTTCGAGCAGACCTTCTGTAGGAATTTTGTAAGGCCCTTTTCGGCGTTCTGTTGCGGCAGATTTTTCCTGACGGATTTCTGCGGCGGCTTCTTTCATTGAAATCTGCTCTGGCTCTGTGTCTGAATTAATGTCGCTTTCCTGTTCTGTGTCAAATTCGATGTCAGATTCCTCGTTCTGGTATTCGTCAGTGTCGGAAGAAAAATCTGTTTCAAAATTGATGTCTGATTCTTCGTCCTGATTTTCGTCATTTTCGTCGGGGTCAAATTCAGGGATTGCGATTTCGTCCTCGTCTGCGTTTCCGTCAGTTTTAAAATTGTCCTGAATGTCGTTTTGAATTGCGCGGGCACTGTTGATGTTTTCGCGGATTTCTCTGTCCATCTGGGAGAAGATGTCAGAAATTCCGTGCGTGTCGTCAAGGTCTGTTTTTACCATTGTCAAATCAGAACGCTCTGCCGGTGTTTCAGTTTGAAAATCGTCTTTGTTGTATTCAGCATTGTCATCTTCAAAGTCAGATTTTTCGATGTCGTGATATTCGTCTTCGTCAATGTAATCGCCGGAGTCAAAATCGTCTGCGTAGTTGCTTTCGTCCTCAAGATTGTAAATTATATCGTTTTCGTCGATTTCATCTGTTTCATCAGATTCATCGTATTCGTCATTGTATTCGCTAGTTTCGCTTTCTTGCTCGATGAGTTCGTCGTCGGAAACGAGCGGTTCTGCATCGGGCTGGTCAAGCGTAAAATCGGGGATTGCGTTTTCTTCAATTTGTTCTGTTTGGTCTGTGTCTGTTGACTCAAAAGAAAAATTTTCGTCAGTTGATTTCTGGAGGTTTTCAAAAATGATGTCGGTGTCGGCTTTCGTAGTGTCCTGCGTTTTGTTCTGCAAGGTTTGTGATGAAGAAAATCCGTCGTAAAGCGGGACGTCGTTGACTGCGGTGTTAAAGTCAGGTTCCGCTTCTTCTTTTTTTTGTGCGCGCAATTTTGAATTCCTGCGGAACACAAGGCGTTCTGCGATAATGCCTGACAGGAGGAATTCGATTGCCATAATCAGAATTGTTGAAATGACTGTGAGAACGAGTTTTACGATTTGAATCGGGCCGTGCATTGAAGATGCAGAGGCTTTGTAGAGGTTCTGACTTGCGACTGCGGTAAAAAAAGGAATGAGGCTTGAACTTATATAAATGCAGGTTTTAAAAGTTATGTCAGAAATAAGGCATATCATTGAAACTGTAAAAAAGAAAACGGGAATCAGCAGGCAGCATATTCCGTATGAATTTTTTATCAGCAGTCCTGTTTTTATCATAAAACCAGAAAATCCGCCTTTTAAGTTTTCAGCATTGAAAATAGAAAAGAGCAAGCTGAAGCTGAAAAAAACTGCTAATACAAAAAAGATAATCCCGGCAATAATCTGGGATACTCTGCTTTTCTTCATTCTGTTCCTCGAATTTTAAAAGATAGATTTTCTTTATCTAATTATCGGTTAAAAAAAACGTATGTTTATGGATTTTTTTACGGTGAGTTTTACAGTGATTTTTCTTGTTTTTTAATTCATTTTTGGTATAATTGAGGGTATGAAAACTTCTGCTGTAAAAACTATTGGAATTTTGACTTCTGGCGGTGATGCTCCGGGTCTTAATGCTGCAATCAGAGGTGTCTGCGCTGCAGGAATTAATGTATATGGAATGAAAGTTGTCGGCATAAAAAACGGTTACAAAGGTTTTGAACAGGGACTTTGCGTGCCGATTGAAAAAAAAGATTTGCCGGAACTGCTGATGAAAGGCGGAACTATCCTTGGTTCAACTCGTGAAAAACCATTCAAGAATAAAGAAAAGATTGAACAGACCGGGCTGTCTGCGGTTGATTCCATAAAAAAACATTACAAAGAATGGAAGCTTGATGCGCTTGTCGTTCTTGGCGGAAACGGAAGCAATACGACGGCAGGACTTCTTGCAAAGGAAGGGCTGAACGTAATCGGACTTCCAAAGACGATTGACAATGACATCGTTCATACAGATTATACGTTTGGATTTCATACTGCCGTAGATATTGCAACGGAATCAATCGAACGCATACAGACGACGGCGTTCAGTCACAGCCGTGTTATGGTCGTTGAAGTGATGGGACATAAAGTCGGCTGGATCGGGCTTTATTCTGGAGTTGCCGGTGGTGCTGATGTAATTTTACTGCCGGAAATTCCGTATGACATAAAGAAGGTTGCAGAGAAAATCCGTGACGACAGAAAATCAGGCAAAAACTTTTCGATAGTCGTAGTTTCTGAAGGCGCGCTGAATAATGACGAAGCAAAACTTGACAAAAAGGCGTTTAAGAAAAAACGTGCCGCAATGGGTATGTCGATAGGTGCGCGCGTTGCAGCAGAAATCGAAAAAGAAACCGGCTTTGAAACTCGCGTTACTGTCCTTGGTCATTTACAGCGCGGCGGAACTCCTGATTCTTATGACAGGTTTATGGCAACGCAATTTGGTTCGGCTGCGGCAGATTTTGCGGCAAGAGGTGAATTTGGTAAAATCCTTGTCTGGCAAAATCATAAAATTGTCGGTATTCCGCTTGAGGACGTTGCAAGTCAGGTAAAGAGCATATCGCTTGACGATCCGATGATAAAAACTGCAAAAAGTGTAGGTATTAGTTTTGGGGATTGAGAGTTTTCGCTGTCATAACTGTCCTGAGTGTCTTGGAACTGGCTGTATTGACGAACTTCCCGGAATGGGCGGCGTTAATAAAAACGAAAATTTCATTTTGAACTGTTCAGCCTGGAAAAAGCTTTACGATGAAGAAGGCGATTCAAAAGTTCCGGAACTTCCGAAAGAAAAAATTATTTCTCTTTTGCGATATGCACCTGTTACTGGCGCGGTAGAAAATATCGGCTGGGAAGACGAAGAAGATTTTTACTACGATTTTTTTGTTACGCTTCATAATTCAGGCGTAAAATTTTCGATTGGCGACGGCTGTCCTGATTTAAAGCTTTTGTACGGAATACGGGCAGTTCAGGCAATTCAAAAAGAAAAAGACAAAAACTGTCGTGCGGCGGTTTTTTTGAAGCCGTATCCTGACGAAAACCTTTTGAACAGAGTTGTCTGGAGCCTGCCTGTTGCGAGCCACATCGGAATTGACATTGATTCTTACAATATTCTGACTATGCGTAATAAAGCAAATCTTGAAAAAAAATCGGCAACTCAGATAAAGACCCTGATGAAGCGCGTGACTGTTCCGTTTGTCATCAAAGGTATTTTTACGCGCGAGGACATCGAACTTGTAAAAGAGGTCAAGCCTGATGTCGTTTACATTTCAAACCATGGCGGTCGTGTAGAAACCCGGAAGGGAAGTACTGCCCTTATGCTAAAAGAAACCGCGCCTTTGCTGAAAAAGTATTGCGGCGAAATCTGGGTTGACGGCGGAATAAGGTGCAAAAAAGATGTCGAACTTGCACATTATTACGGGGCAAGTCAGGTTCTGCTTGCGCGTCCGTTTATCAAAAATTATTGCTACAACGGTTATGTAGGAATTAACGATTTTATCGAATAGACGCATACTGTGGAATTTGAGCGCGGTTACAATACGAAGTCAGTCAGGAATTTTCCGATGCCGTCGTCGTCGTTTGACTTCTGCGTTACGTATTTTGCAATCTGCTGAATGTATTGCAGGCCGTTGCACATTGCAACAGAAAAGCCTGTCATTCTTATCATTGATTCATCGTTCATACTGTCGCCAAACGACATTGTCTTTTCCTGCGGAATTCCAAGATAGCCGGCAAGCCATTTGACGGCTTCGCCTTTGCCAGAATCTGCCGGCATTATTTCAAGAAAGTAAGGCTTGCTCGTAAAGACTACGGCTTTGTCGCCGAGTTCTCGTTTTAAAAACTGATTGAATTCTGCGATTTGTTTTTCTTCGCCGGGAATGAGCATTTTTGTATGACCCTGCTGAAGGAACGTTTTAAAGTCTGGTACGATTTCTACTTTTAGTTTGCAGAGTTTTGCGTCCAGATGAACAAAGTCATTGTCGACATTTGCAAAGGTCGTGTCGCCTTTGTAAACCTGACATGGAAAACCGCGCTTTATGGCTTCCTCGTAGGCAAATGTCAAAACGTCGGCAGGAACTGTCTTTGAATAGATTGTCTGCCGTTTGTGCAGGTCAAAAATTGAAGAACCGTTTAATGCGATTATAAAACGTCCCTGCTGAGTTCCTGCAAGATTTAAAACGCGGATAAACGGTAAAATTCCGTTTTCTGCCCTGCCGGAACAAGGAACGATGTAAATTCCCTGCTCTGCGGCTTTTTGCAAAGCTGTTACCGTAAGCGGCGAAATTGACAGGTTATTGTTAAGAAGTGTGTCATCAAGATCCAAAGCTATTAACTTTGGATCAAGTTTTTCGACAGGGAGTTTATTCAAGATGAATCCTATTTTGTTACGTTCTGACCGCGCGCGATGCTGTCACGGACAACAAATTCCATATCGTGTTTCATCATGATTTTTACGAGTTCTTCAAAAGAAGTTTTGCGCGGATTCCAGCCGAGAAGTGTTTTTGCTTTTGTCGGGTCACCGAGCAGGGTTTCAACTTCGGCAGGGCGGAAGTATTTTGGATCAACTTCGATAAGACATTCGCCTGTTGCTTTGTTGTAGCCTTTTTCGTCAACGCCTTCGCCTTTGAATTCAAGTTCAATTCCTGCTTCCTTGAATGCAAGACGGCAGAAATCGCGTACTGAATACTGTTCGCCTGTTGCGATTACGAAATCGTCTGGTTTTTCCTGCTGGAGGATGAGCCACATACATTCAACGTAATCTTTTGCATAACCCCAGTCGCGGAGTGAGTTTAAGTTTCCGAGGTAAAGTTTTTTCTGAAGTCCGTGCGCAATACGGCTTGCGGCGAGAGTGATTTTTCTTGTTACGAAAGTTTCTCCGCGCCGTTCAGATTCGTGGTTAAATAAAATTCCGTTTGCACAGAACATTCCGTAAGACTCGCGGTAGTTTTTCATAATCCAGTAGCCGTAAAGTTTTGCAACGCCATAAGGTGAACGCGGATAGAACGGAGTTGTTTCTTTCTGCGGAATTTCCTGAACAAGTCCGAAAAGCTCGGAAGTTGAAGCCTGATAAATTTTGCAAGTCTTTTCCATTCCTAAAAAGTGAACTGCTTCAAGAATACGGAGAACTCCTGTTGCAACACAATCTGCCGTATATTCAGGAACTTCAAACGAAACCTGAACGTGACTCTGAGCGGCGAGGTTGTAGATTTCTGTAGGCTGGATTTCGCGGATAAGGCGGGTAATTGCCATAGAGTCTGTCATGTCGCCATAGTGAAGTTTTACTTTGCGGTTTTTATGAAGATCCTCGATTAAGTCATCGATGTAAAGGTGTTCAATTCTGCCTGTATTAAAAGAAGATGAACGGCGGATAATTCCGTGAACTTCGTATCCTTTGTCCAGAAGGAATTCAGCCAGAAACGAACCGTCTTGTCCTGTAATACCTGTAATCAATGCAATTTTATTTGCCATAAATTTTTTCTCCCATAAAAAGCCAGCGAGGAAACATCAATTTCCGATTTGACTTTTTACGCACATTCGCAATGAAATGAAAATGTGCAGTATATACGAAAGTTTGCAACGCAAACTTGTGAATAAAAACTTTGACACCGTTTCAGGCAAAGTTTTTATTATACCTCACAATAAAAGATTGCCCTGTAAACTTCGTGCATAATCAGATTTTTGTCAGGCATCTTTTAAATTGTTTTACTGTGATATTACGTCAGTATATCAAAAAATACGGCTTGTTTACAACACGTAGAGCAGTAATTTTTTGCAGTGCATACATGCTGAATTTTGAATTGCGGTTTTACAGATTAGTACTTCCACAACTGTTCAAGAAAATATTTCCATGGGAAGATTTCTATTCCGTCTACAAGGCGGGGGCGTTCTTCCTGACAGACTACGATGTATCGTTTAAAAATATTTTCTTCTCGTAATGCCTTAAGACCTTTTAAATGCCTTTCAGAAATTTCCCGTGCAGATTTTACTTCAATCGCAAGTTCTTCGTCTACGATAAAATCAACTTCCTGACCGGCGGTACTTCTCCAGTAGCACAGTTTGCTTTTAGGGCTTTTATAGTCAATCCAGGTTTTAAGTTCCAGGCAGATGTAGGTTTCAAAAAATTCTCCGAATTCTGCCGTGTTTTCTGCAGGGACGGGAATATTTTTTAGTGCCCTCAATACGCCTACGTCAAAAAAATAAAACTTGGCAGTTTCTATAGCCTTACGTTTTTTTGTCTTTGTAAAAGGCGGAACTTCAAAAGCCAGAAGCGTATTTATCAATATGTCGTACCAGAGTTTTACAGTCTGCCTCGGTACTTTGCTGTCATTTGCAACATTTGAGTAATTCAAAATAGAACTGTTGGAAAGCGCCGCAATCTGCAAAAACTGGGAAAAAGCAGGAAGATTTCTTGATGCGCCTTCTGCGGCAATTTCTTCTGTAAGGTAAGTGTCTACATAGGCAGATAAATCTTCTTCGATATTGTCAGAAAGAAAATGCGAAGGCAACATTCCTTTTTCAAAAATTGCAGGAAGAGTAATGTTTCCCAAATCCTTTATTTCCATATAGCAAAAAGGGTGAAAGTGATACTGCAATGCGCGTCCGCCTAAAAGATTGACACCGGAAGAACGCAGTTTTCTTGCACTTGAACCTGTCATTAAAAAACGGATATTCCGTTCTTCTATAAGAAAATGTATTTCTTCCAGAAGTTCGGGACATTTTTGAATTTCATCGATAAAAACAAGGCAGTCATGCAAATCGCGGGCTTCGATTTCTTCCCTTAAAATGGAAGGGTCAGCCTGCACTCTCATTCTAAGCCGTCCGTCAAGAAGATTCCAGAAAAGCGCAATTTCGTCTTTTAACTGGTTTTTTATATAAGTAGATTTGCCTGTCTGTCTTGGTCCCATTAAAAAGAGGGATTTCCGTCTTATCTGAGGAATAATGTCTAATATACGGTTAATTGTCATAAATAAGCTTCATATAATGAAATTGCCAATATAGTTGGCGATTATAAGCGATTTTTGCTAACTCTATTGGCAATTATAAGGGTTTTAAGGGGTAAAATCAAGAACTTTTTTCTTTAATTGTTCTGTATGGGGGATTTTGATTTTTTTTGGATTTTATAAAATCTTCGCTCTGTGTTCTTTGAGGGCGGGAAGGGGAAATACATTTGCAAAATTCATTGTTACAATTTATAATAGAAAGCGGAGTATATTGTATATGAGTAATAATGATATTGATCCGTCAATTGCTGCATTGTTAGATGATACAGAACCTTATGATTTCAAAAAGAATTCACTTGATTTTGAAAAAATGATTCTGGCAAAGTCAGAAGAAAATGAACCTAAAAAGAAAAATACTAACAGCCTTGTTCCTGACGTAGATTTATCAATAAAAGAATTTAAAGAAATAACCCGTTTTTTTAATGATGAACCTGCTGACTGGTTTGACAGCCCTGCATATTACAAAACTGCGATTGCAGGCGAAGGTCAGAATTCGCAAAGGCTTCATACAGTTCTTTCAAAATATTTAACTTGCAAAGATGTAAAAGATAGAATGGTTTACCGCCAGCAGGTGATTATGGCGTATTGGGAATTTATCCATTCCCTTGCACCCAAGATGGCAGACAAAAATCTTGACATTACAAAAAGAATGTTAATGCGCTTTGCAGTTCTTCTGCCTTCACTTTTTAAGCCTGAGCATAAAGAACTTTTTGCAAAATCAATTTTAAATAACGAAACGAATGAACCTGTTTTATATCTTGACGAATGGTTTAAGGCGATTGCAACAGGTCAGATGAAATGTTCTACGACTGATGAAGTCCGCCAGCCAAGGAAAGCGGCTACTGCTGAAGATGCGGCAATGCAGGAACAGCAGAGGTTAATGCAGTTGCAGACAAAAAATTCCGGCAAGCTCCAGAATGCAGAATCTATCCTTATGCAGAAAGAAAGCGCACGTGCCATGCTTGAGGCTGAATTAAAATCACGCATTGACAATCTTTGTGACCACCAGATTGCTCCTGGCTGTGACCCTCATAAGGAGGGGTATACAGAAGCTCAGCGTAAGCTTTTGACTGACATTACGAATTATCTTCATCAGCTTTCAAAAAATGACAAGGAACTTTCAAAAGCGTTAAGGGAATTTCAGGACGCAAAGGAAGTTTATAATTCTGTTTCTGATAAAATCTCGATGGGGCCTGAGATAACGACTGTTAATACCGGCGACATTGATACGGAATTTGAAACTGTGCGACAGATGGCAAAAATGACTTGCGGACGACAGGGAAATCAGTTTCCGATTTTTACGCGTGAGTTTTATCATTGTCTTCCGCAGGGAACAGGCTTTAGGGAAAATGTCGTAAATATTTTAAAATGGATAGAATCGATTGACCCGGGCGCATTCTGTCGTATTCACAAAAACATACCGAACAGGATTGTTCCGTATGTTCTGCTCATTCCGACTTACGGCGATATGGGT
Organism: Treponema sp.; assembly: GCA_051883255.1. Lineage (GTDB taxonomy): Bacteria > Spirochaetota > Spirochaetia > Treponematales > Treponemataceae > Treponema_D. Next base: position 44,219 of record JBJETJ010000004.1, on the reverse strand, counting down.
TTCTGCTGGGAACCGTTTGACCGTTATAACCGAGTTACGAGCCGCGGACGAATTGTCGTTCCGATGTATCCGCGCGATTTGAAGATTGCAGTATTGACTGCCGTTGCCGATTTGAGATGGCAGGTTGCAAAAGAAAAGGCTTCGTACTACTGGATGGAAGAAGGTCTTACCGGTCAGTATTACGAATGGATTGACAAGCAGAAATTGAAAGGCGATTTGAAACAGTATTTTATTCAGGATTATGTTCTCTGGATGACAAAAGAGTCAGAAGGCGTACAGCGGCTTGATAAGGAAGTGCGCGGAATTTTCTGGCGCAATATTCCGTTCCCGCAGAGTTTGAAAGATGTTTTGAAAACGCGAAGTCTTGTTTATGACGAGTTGTGCAAGAAAGACAGGAACCGTGAAATGAGTGACGGTTATTGATAAGTTCACTCTGTATGATTTTTGCAAGATGAATAAAAAAGACTGCCTGAAAAATTGCTTTACGGGCAGTCTTTTTTTTACGGGGATTTCCCGGTTTTTATTTTAATTACTGATATTGCTATTGTTCATCAAAATATTTTTTGAAAGCTTCGAGAGCTTTTGCTTCTGTTAAAACTGTTTTTGTGTCCTGAACGAAGTTTGCAGCTTCTGTCGTTACTTCCGGTAAAACGGCTGTGTAAGGAACGTACATCAATACAAAATAAGTTCCGTCTGCGGCTTTCCACATATCAACCTGTTTTGAACCCTGAAGAATGTTTGCAGTTTTAATCTGAGTTGCTTCTTCGAGGTAGTTGAGTACGTCTTTGCTGTTTCCTGTATCCTGTGTGTAAGTTCTTAATACAGACTGAGTAGATGCGGCGATTGTTCTTGAAAGTTCTGTGCGTGCGTTTGAGCGTGCAAGCTTTAAAGAATTCTGATCGTTTGACAGTTTTCCGCTTCCTACTGCGTAAATACCTGTGTCATCTTCTTTTCCTGTAAGAACCCAGTCCGGGCGGGCTACACCGTCTGCGCCGATTACGCTTGAAGCTGATGCTGCCTGCTGAGCTGCAGTTGTTGACTGGTTTTCTGCTTCTGTAGATTTACAGCCAGAAACAACGATTGCTGCAAAAATACAAGAAATGATAAAAAGTGATTTTTTCATTTTTTTTCTCCTATAGAATATAATTTTTATTTTGTTGCATTAAAATATTCTAACAGTTTACTATAATATTTACTTTCTACATCTTTTGCAATCGACAGAAAGGATTTGTTTTTTGCGCCCTGTTCATTTATATGGCCTGCCCTTCCGTATGTTGAATATGAATCAAGAACGCTTGACGATTTGAGTTCCGTTAAATCTGCCGTAAGAAAATAATTGTAATAAACGTGATTTTTGTCAGGCGAGTCTGTCTTTTCTGTCGTGACTTTTGCTTTTAAAACGTAAGGACTTTTTTCGCTGTCGTTTGAAACAATGCCGAGTTTAGAAAAACAGGCTGCAAAAGAATTCTTTACGATATTTTTGTCGTCGCCGTCGATTTCAATTTTTATGCTTACGCTTTTTTTGATTTCTGCAATTTCTTTTGAAAGCTGGACAAAACTTCCGTATGAAAGTTTTTCGTCCTGCGGAAAAGGCGCATTGACTGCATCGATGAGATAAGAAAAATATTCGTTTTCTTTTCCAAGTTCAAGTGCTTTTTGTGCGTAAATGCAGCTTTGCAAAGTTCCTGTGTTTGATTTTGAAAAAGAAAGATATTCTTTTATAGCCGAGTCATTTTTGGAAATCCGCTTTGCATAGTAATCTGCGACGTCCTGTCTTTTTAATACGGCAAGTGCGTATACTTTTGAATCAGGCGCAAAATATTTTTCTGCGATTTTTAAACCTGAAATCGATTTAATTTCAGATGAAGTATCGATTGTCGCCGTATAAGTTGAAAAGTCTGCGGAACTGTCTGCGTAAGTTTTTATGCTTTCTGTAGAAAGAATCTGCTGATTTAAAACTTTGATTAAATCTGACTTTGCATCTTCTTCTGCAGAATTGTCGTCAGTGCCGTTTCCAACACCTGTCAGATAAAACTTTTCCTGATAAACGGAATACGGATTTTTTACCCATTCAGGCATTTCGTTTTCCGCCTGCGTATTTTTTCTGGCAGGTGACTCTGTTTTTACGGCAGAAGGGTTTGAGGCTGCAAAAATGTTTTTGCAAAAGAACAGTGCAAAAAATAAACTTGCGATTTTTTTCATACGAATACCGTTTTAGAATTTTGCAGACGAGCGGGTAATTATTTTCTTTATTGAAGAATTTTCACCGAGCCAGATTTTTGTATTTTTTTCAAGGTCAACAAGTTCGGCAGAAACATAGTAAGTACGTGTCGTAGTTTTTCCGTTTGAGTCGACTATAGTTTTTACATCGCCCTGAAGCATAAAGTCTGCTGCAATTTCGCTTCCTAAGTTTTTTGCAGTTTCCAGACTTGAGTTAATCTGCTGGTCATCACGTTCGTCGCGGATTTCCTGACGTTCAGATGAGTTTGCGACTGACGTAACTTTGCCTGTGTTTATCAGGCTGATTTCCAGTTTTTTGGAAATGATTGTCGTGTCCAGATGTTCGTCGCTTTTGTTGCGGAACGTTCCGACGATGACAACCGGCTTTTTCTGGTTCTCTTTGATGAAGTTTGTGTACCAGCCTGCATTGATGAGCTGGTCTGTCAAATCCTGTGCAACAATGCGGACATCAGTATCATTCCAGTAGCCGCTTAAATCTGTCTGAGTGTCGGCAGAAACACGTTCAACTTTTGTACTTTCACAGCTGAGGAACACGCCGCAGAAAAGAACTGCAAATAATGCAGAAAAAATCTTTTTCATAAGACCTCCGAAATAGATTTTAATTATACCATATTGATATGACAAAGTTCAATTATGTCTAGTTTATTCAATTATTGACTGATTTGTTTTGTTATTATACAATCTCTTAAAATTAAGAAGGGGAGCTGGCACGGGCCGGCTGAGAGTAGGAGTTTCCTTGACCCATAGAACCTGTCAGGATAATACCGGCGTAGGGAGAAAAAAATGTTCGATAAAATTATTTTAAATCTTAAAAATCAAAATCCGTTAGTTCACAACATCACGAATTACGTAACTGTAAATGACGTTGCAAACTCGCTTCTTGCAATCGGCGCAAGCCCTGTAATGTCTGATGAAATTGAGGATGTCAGACAGCTTGATGCAATAAGCAGTGCGGTAAACATTAACATCGGCACGCTGAACAGAAGAACTGTCAAGTCGATGTTTGCCGCAGGAAAAATCGCAAACAGGCTGAACAAAATTGTTGTCCTCGATCCTGTCGGAGCAGGCGCGACTAAAGTGCGGACACAGACTTGCATTAAGCTGATTAAAAAAATTCACTTTGACGTAATCAAAGGAAATATGTCGGAAATCAAAACGCTTGCAAATATTGTCTGCAAGGATTATGTCGATGAAACTGAAAATGCGAGCCAGACAAAAGGCGTTGACGTAAACGAGAACGACGTCATTACAGACAAAAACCTGCTTGACAATATTCAGCTTGTAAAAAAATTTGCAAAGACTTTGGGAAGCATAATTGCCGTTACGGGAAAATTTGATCTTGTTACTGACGGCGAAAAATGTTTTGTCATTACAAACGGACATCCGCTTATGGAAAAAGTCTGCGGAACTGGCTGTATGATTTCAGGACTGATGGCGGCTTTTGTTGCGGCAAACCGTGACAATAAACTTGAAGCTGCGGCTGCCTGCATTTGCGCTATGGGAATCTGCGGTGAGCGTTCAGTAAAATCGTTAAAAGAAAACGAAGGCAATATGACTTTGCGCGACAAGATTATTGACGAGCTGATGTTCATTAACGATGATGTTTTGCAAAACGAATCAAAGGTAGAAATCAAATAAATGATGAACTTACAGGAAAGCCTTTCTCTTTATGCAGTGACTGACAGGCACTGGCTTAAAAACGAAACTCTTGCAGAACAGGTAGAAAAAGCCATTATCGGCGGTGCTTCGTTTGTTCAGCTGCGCGAAAAAAATGCCGGCGAACAGGAGTTTTATGAACTTGCGCTTGACGTTCAGAAAGTGTGCAGAAAACATAATGTTCCGTTTGTGATAAACGACAACGTTGAACTTGCGAAAAAAATTAATGCTGACGGCGTTCATGTAGGACAGAGCGATATGAATGTTCCTGATGTCAGAAACATTATCGGTAAAAATAAAATACTCGGTGTTTCTGCGCAGACTGTTGAACAGGCGCTTCTTGCAGAACGGCAGGGCGCAGATTATCTTGGCGTGGGCGCGGTTTTTGCGACAAGTTCAAAAGATGATGCGGACTCTGTTTCTTATGATGTTTTAAAAAATATTTGTTCTTCCGTAAAAATTCCTGTGGTCGCAATCGGCGGCATAACTTCTGAAAATGTAGTTCAGCTTAAAGGGAGCGGTATTGCAGGGATTTCTGTTATAAGCGCGATTTTTGCAAAAGACGATATTACCGGCGCGGCAAGAATTTTAAAACAGAAAGTGTCGGAAATTCTTTAACTTGGAGTGAATATGAAAGTTGCAATGACGATTGCCGGCAGTGATTCAAGCGGCGGTGCTGGAATTCAGGCTGACATAAAGACGATGACTGCAAACGGCGTTTATGCGATGAGTGCAGTGACGGCGCTGACGGCGCAGAATACGACAGGCGTTCAGGGGATTATGGCCGTTCCTGCTGATTTTTTGAAGACGCAGATTGACTCGTGCGTTACTGATATTTTTCCTGACAGCGTAAAGATTGGAATGGTCGCTCAAAGCGATTTGATAAAGGTAATTGCAGAACGGCTCAAGTTTTACGGAATAAAAAACATTGTTGCAGATCCTGTGATGGTTGCAACGAGCGGTGCAAAACTGATAGAGGACGAGGCAATCGAAGTTTTGCAGGAAGAACTTTTACCTCTTGCGACTGTCATTACGCCGAATATTCCTGAATGTGAAATTCTGTCGGGAATGAAAATTACGAGCGCAGATGATATGGTGAAAGCAGCCGAAACTGTCAGCAGAAAATTTGGCTGCGCAGTTTTGTGCAAGGGCGGTCATAACTTAAACGATGCGAACGACCTGCTTTTTGAAAACGGCACTTACAAATGGTTCTACGGAAAGCGCATAGACAATCCGAATACGCACGGAACTGGCTGTACGCTCTCCAGCGCGATTGCTTCTAATCTTGCAAAAGGCAAAAGTCTTGAAGAGAGCGTGCGCGATGCAAAAGAATATCTTTCTGGCGCGCTCGGTGCAATGCTTGATTTGGGCAAAGGCGCAGGCCCGATGAATCATTCTTTTGTTTTTAAAAGCTGAACTTTGTCTGCCGTTTTTCTGAATAAGCTGAAATCTGAAAACTGAAACTTAAAAGAAAATTCCTTTGATAAAAATTTCGATTCCGATTGCAATCAGGATTACTCCGCCTAAAACAGAAGCTTTACTGCTTAGTTTAGTTCCTGCCTTTTTGCCGATGATGATTCCTGAAATTGAAATGGCGTAAGTAACGGCGGCAATTATCAGCGAGCAGATGACCGCCATCAAAAGTCCGTAATCTGCGATTGTAAATCCGACAGAAAGCGCGTCGATTGAAGTTGCAATTCCCTGCACGAGCAAAGTTGAAAAATTCAATGCTGAACTGTCCGCAGACTCTTCTTCTGTTTTACGTATTCCTTCGATTAACATTTTTCCGCCGATATATAAAAGTAAAATCAGTGCAATCCATGGGATAAAAATTTCAAATTTTTTGAAATAATTTAAAATCGTGTGAACGCAAATCCAGCCTGTCATCGGCATTGCAAACTGAAAAAAAGCATAAACGCCGGCAATCAAATTCATTTTGCGTAAAGGCATTTTTGGTTCTTTTAAACCGTTTACCATCGAAACGGAAAAAGCGTCCATTGCAAGTCCTGTTCCAAGTAAAATGCTGTTAAAAATAAAAAGCATAATAAGCTCCAGTAAAGTGTAGAATAGAGTTTTATGAATTTAGCATTTTATCTATATCTATGCAAGAAAAATCGAATTTTACATATTTCTTACAAAGTCATAACAAAAACTTCTCACATTCTTAACATTTGAGTTTTAATATGCACTCATAAAAACGAGTATATAAACAAAACTTTGGAGGTTTTTTTATGAAAAGGATTTTGGGACTTGCACTTGTTAGTGCGGTTTTGGCTGGCGGTGCTTTTGCACAGTCAATTTCTCTTACAAACACTTTTGGTGGAGATACAGATAATATCAGTTCTAACGGAGAATTTATTTCTATCAATAAAGACGGAACTAAAGAAACTACAAGTTCAATCGGTGACAGAATTCAATTAGACGTATCATCAGAAAAACTTGATGCTCGTGTTCGACTTGATTTGGCTGCTCCTACATTTGAATTTAATGAAAAAAATAGTGAGGGAAAAGATATCAGTACAAAAGTTGACGGCAAAAATGCAACTCTCCGTTTAAGAGGATATGTTGATTACAAACCTTGGTCATGGCTTCACCTTAATGCCGGAAACAATTACTTTTCAAAATATGGTTTGAAAGGCGCTTACCTTCCTGTTGTAGATGATTACAGGGTAGCAGGAAAACTTACAGGAAACTCTGGTGCTTCTGTTATTGTTGACGTTGCAGGATTAAAAGTTGCCGCTAATGTTGCCGCAGTTGCAAGATTGAACTTGAACTTTGGCGCTTCTTACAACATTGCAGATATTCTTGATTTGTCTGTCGTAGCTCAGGACGTTACGGAAGATACAAGAGTTATCGCAGGATATGTAGGATTTACTGGCGTTGAAAACTTGGTGGCAAATGTCGGATATATTTACAATCAGGGAAGTGATGACAATCTGCCTTCAACACAGCACGCAGTTACTGCCGCAGTCGGATACAACTTTAAGGACATTGGTTTTGCAGTTTATGCAGAAGGCGCTTTTGGTTTGAATAATGTAAAGGGTGGCGGAAAAGAAACTAAATATTCAAAAGACGGAATTCCTGTTCACGCAGGTCTGCTTGTTAAATACATTCCTGTAAAAGACGTAACTCTTAATGTACGCGCACTTGCAAACATCAAGCCGACAGACGACGGAACATCATGGAGCATTTATCCGTTTGCTGACTTTGGAACTACAGTCGGAACAATCCGTGTAGGTGCAAGAGTTAAGTTTACAGAGGACGGTTACAACGGAGTTGAAATTCCTGTTTCTTGGAAGTACAAGTTCAAGATTATGTAAGCTGAACAAAACAATAACGATTGCTTGATTATTAAAAACAAAAAGGCATTGTCAGAACCGGCAATGCCTTTTTGTTTTTAACAGATGTCTTTTTTTTAACCCAGTGCAACGTCAAGAATCATCATAACGCAAAATCCTGCCATAAACAGAAGCGTTGCCGCGTTTGAATGTTTTTCAGAGTCAGCAGACATTTCGGGTACGAGTTCTTCTACGACTACATAAATCATTGCGCCTGCTGCGAAGCTTAGTAAGTATGGCAGAACAGGAATGATAAAATTTGCAAGTACGATTGTAAGAAGGCCTGCGATAGGTTCGACTATGCCGGAGAGAATGCCTTGCAGACATGCTTTTTGTTTTGACAGTCCGTTTGTGTGGAGCGGCATTGAAACGATTGCGCCTTCAGGAAAATTCTGAATTGCAATTCCGATTGCGAGCGCGAGGGCAGATGCTTCTGAAATCTGGGTTGCGCCGTTCAGCCAGCTTGCGTAGAGGACGCCGACTGCCATTCCTTCAGGGATATTGTGGAGCGTAACGGCAAGAACCATCATCGTCGTTTTTTTAAGATTTGTTTTTGGGCCTTCGATTGTATTGTCCTGGTGCATGTGCGGCGTTATTACGTCAAGAAAAAGCAGAAACAACATTCCAAGGCAGAACCCTGCAACGGCAGGAATAAAGGCGAGTTTTCCCATTCCGTTTTCGTCTGCCTGCTCTAATGCCGGAATCAAAAGGCTCCAGACAGAAGCCGCAACCATAACGCCTGCGGCAAATCCTGACAAAGCTTTTTGTACTGACGTGCTTAGACCTTTTTTCATAAACAAAACGCACGCCGCACCTAAAGACGTTCCGATGAAGGGAATCAATAATCCTTTTGCAATGGCTGAGTACATAAAGACCTCTTAAAACATAAATTCGATTTTATTTGCTTTAAGTTCATTTTACATTGATGATAGAAAAATTAAAATAGTTCATATTGAATAAAATTATTTTTTTGCGGAAACTCGTGCAGATACTCAAAGCATTTTTTCATTGAACAGATTATGTTATGCCGCGCGCATATCTGATGAATGTACTGCATAAGCGGTTTGTTGTTTCTGCTTGTGATGCCGTATGAGTTTCCGTAAGTCTGAATGTAGAACTCTTTTAGACCTTTGAAATGTTCGTCAAGTTTTTCGTAAAAATATTCGCGGTTTCCCTGACGTAAAGTAAGACCGATTGCGGGGCAGATAATTCCTCGCACTTGTGCAGAAACGCAGTAGTCCATAAGTCCTTTTACGTTTTCAAAAGTGTCGTTTATTCCCGGTAGGAACGGGGTCAGCCAGACGACAGTCGGAATGTTGTTCTGCTGACAGATTTTTAAGATTTCAAAACGGCGCGAAGTAACGCATACGTTAGGTTCAATTATTTTGCACAGTTCATCGTCAAAAGTCGTCATTGTAATCTGAACGACGCATTTTGTTTTTTGATTTATTTCTTTTAATAAATTAAGATCGCGCAAAATTAAATCTGATTTTGTAAGGACTGTAAATCCAAAACCGTGACGGCTGACAGTTTCGATGCAGCGCCGTGTAAGTTCAAGTTTTGACTCGCAGGGCATATAAGGGTCGCACATTGAGCCTGTGCCAATCATACATTTTGCGCGCTTTTTTTTGAGGGCGGCTTCGAGGAGTTCGGGGGCGTTCTGCTTGACTTCGACGTCTTCGATTGGCTTTGGCGTGTGGTAACAGTCTGAACGTGTATCGCAGTAAATACAGCCGTGAGTACAACCGCGGTAAATGTTAATTCCGTTTTGAGAAGATAAAATTGTTCTTGCGTTTACAAAGTGCATAAGGCGATTTTATCATGCTGAATATGACGGCGTTGTGTCATATTCAGTTTTCATATTCTGTAAAAATTTATAAAAAACATTCCGGCGGTTTTAAAAATTTGAGTGACCTGCGCTTACAGTTTTTTTATCATCTCGCTTTCTTCTTTAATCTGATTGCGTGTCATTGCTTCTGAATGTTTGAGCATACTCACAGGAATTTTGTATGCTTTTTCCAAGTCCTCGTCTGTCATAACTTCTTCTGGCGTGCCGAGGTCGATGTCGTGGTTCGGGTAAAAAAGCATTACTGTTTCTGCGTATTTTTTTGTCAGGTCAAGTTCGTGCATTGAAATGTAAACTGTCTTTCCTGTTTTCTTGCAAAAGTCTTTTAAATATTTGAGCGAATATTCTTTCTGGTAATCTTCGCATGCAAACAGAGGTTCGTCCATAAAAACGGCTTTTGAACCGAACAGAAGGGAGAATGCAATTAATACTCGCTGCATCTGACCTTTGCTGAGGACATTCAGTTTTTTTTCGGCGAGGGAGTCAAGTTCAAAAACCTGTTTGATTTCTTCAAGAAAGTCATTGCCGGAATTTTGAATTCCCTGTGCACTGCCTTTTAGTGCGCCGTTTGAATAGACGTAATCAAGCAAATCAAAAACTTTGTCGTCCGTGTCAAATTCCATATTCTGATAAATAAACGATGCAAGTTCGTTTTTGTCGTCGTCTGTAAGCGCGCATGTGTCTTTGCCGAAAAGCCAGATTTTTCCTTCCTGCGGAACAATGCGCCCGCTTGCTAGAAGCATAAAAGTCGATTTACCGCTTCCGTTAGGGCCGACAAGGCTTACAAAACCTGACGGCAATTCCGCAGAAAAATGGTCAAAAACTACAGGGCTTTGAATTTGATTGCCGTTTTCGTCAACGTCGCCTTCTACCGGCGGATATGAAAAATGAACGTTATTAAAAGTTATGATATTCATAATTAAAATTCCTTATAAAAATTCCTTTTGCATGCTGAACTTGAAACTTAAGGAAGTGCTGATTAACACTTGAAGCGATTACTCAGCACTTCCCGTCAAATTGCCGTAAGTCATTGACTTACGGACAATTAGCAACATTCAAGGTTAACACTGAAAAATCCTCAGGTAGGATTTATTCAGTGTTTCCTTAAAATTTAAATTTTTAATTCCCCGTTTTCGAGGGCTGTAAAACTTGTGCCGTCTTTGTAGTTTATTACGATTGTTGGATTTTTTACTACGCCGTCAAGGTGAATCAAACTCGGCGCATCTCCGTCGTAATTCTGCCCGATTGCAAAATGGCACGTTTTAAAAGCCTTTTCGTCCTCGAGCATATTTCCGCTGATTATCGCAGACGGGTTAAGCCCGATTCCAAGTTCGCCGATGTTGCGCGCATTGCGTTTGTAAATTTCGCCCTGACCTTTTGGGAGCTTGCCTTCTTTTTCCATTTTGACGGCTTTTGTTTCTGCTTCCTGAATCGTGTTTAAAAGCCGCTTTGCTTCCTGTCCGCCTTTGACAGAAGTTACAAAACCGTTTTTTACAGTTACGTTAATTGGAGTTGAAATAATCGAATCTCCATCGCCAAAAGTCATTGAGCCGTCATAAACGATAGTTCCGTTACAGCCACTTCCGTCTTGCTGAGGATTGCCGACAACCGGGCTTATGAAAACTTCGCCTGCGGGAATGTTTCCGCCGCTTCCTGCTTTTGAAAAATCGCCGTTGTCAAAAAGCGCCTTTCTGTTTTCAAGCGGAACTGTAAGGTTTGTGCCGGCTGGAGATGTAACTGTCGCGCTTACGGCGTTTTCAAATTTTTTGCCGAGCTGGTTACATCGTTCTGCAAGAAGTGCGTAATCGATGTTCACTGTCCTGTCGAACATATTTTGAGTAAGTCCCGGAGTCCAGACTGCGCGCATTGTTTTTTTTCCGTTCAAGAGATAGTCAAAAATGTGGTCAAACTTCTGCCCGTCGTCAGTCGTGTATGGATTTGCGGCGGCTTCAGGGTCTTTGCCGAGTTTCATAAACGAAATCGAAAGGAAAACGTCAGGTTCAGATTTGAGTGCATTTATTACGGCAGGTTCTGCGGCGTCCATCGCTTTTTTTGCCGGCTGAAAAATCAATGTCGGCTCTGCGCCACATTCAAGACTTGCCGCGTAAAGATCCTGTGCCATATCGGCAGTTTCGGGATTTGCAACGATTATGATTTTTTCTGATTTTTTTAATTTGCAGACTGTGTTTATAACAGTGTATGCAGGAGTATTTTCTTTTTTCATAGTAAAAATATTATATCATATTTCATAAAAAGTTTATATAATTAGTTTATGAACATTTGTCTTTTTTCTGAGGCTGAACTTAACAAAGCGCTTTTATGGAGTGATGAGCGCGCTCTTCATTTAAACAAAGTGCTCCACAAAAAAACAGGCGACACTTTTTCTGCAGGAATAATCGGCGGACAGGCCGGCACTGCAACAGTTACGGAAACAATCCCGTGCACAAATCCTAAAACAAACAAAACAGAAATTTCTTATAAATTCGATTTTAAACCCGAGAGTGACGGAAAGCCGCTTTTCCCTTTAAAAATGATTATCGGTTTTCCGCGCCCGATACAGTTAAAGCGCCTGCTTCGTGACATCGCAGGACTTGGGGTTTGCGAAGTTCACCTTATGGGAACGGAACTTGGCGAAAAATCTTATATGCAGTCAACTTTAGTTGAACGCGGAGCGGCGTACAAAATGCTTTTGGACGGAACTGTTCAGGCGGCAAGCACTCACGTCCCTGAATTGTTTTTGCATCAGGACTTAAAAGAATGTCTTGAGTCGATAGAAGAAAAAAATCCTTCGGTTTTGCAGGACGGACAGAACGCGAAATTTGCGCTTGACAACGTAAAGCCTGTATCGAGCCTTCAAAAGCTGGTTTCAAAATTCAGCGTTGAGCCTGACCGGATAAAAAGCGCAGGAATAAATTTTGTTGCCGCAATCGGAAGCGAGCGCGGCTGGACAGATTCGGAGCGCGCACTTCTTGCAGAAAAAGGTTTTGCGCTCTGTTCGATGGGAAAGCGTGTTTTGCGTACGGAAACTGCCGCAACAGTCAGTGCAAGCATAATTTTGTCCTCGCTCGGATTTCTTGATTGACGGAAATAAAACCGATTAATTGAAGAAAGAAAATCGTTGTGCTAGAATACGAAAATATGGATAACGAAAAAATCAAGGAAATGCTTTTGGACATTTCGCCGTCGTCGCTGGAATTTACGGTGACGCAAAGCGGAAAAGAAAGTAAGCGCGTAAACGGTTTTTACAAACCTGATACGCACGAGATTATTCTGCACAACAAAAATTTTAAAACAGAAAACGAACTTGTCTATACGGCAGTTCACGAATATACACATCATCTGATTGCAGAAGAACAGCTTGCACTGAACGGCAGTTCCTATATGCCGAACGCAAAAGTCCACACTGAAAACTTCTGGGTAAAATTTCATTCGCTTTTAAAAATTGCGGAAGAAAAAAAATATTATTCGCTTGATATAGAAGCAAGTCCCGAGTTAAAGGAACTGACAGAAAAAATCCGCAGAGAATATCTTGAAGTAAACGGCAAGCTTATGCAGGAGTTCGGGAGGCTTCTTGCAAAGGCGCATGAACTTTGTCAGCAGGCAAACATCAGGTACGAAGATTACATTGACAGGGTTTTGTGCCTTCCGAGAAACAGCGCCCGGGACATTACGAGGGTTGGCGCGGTAAGTGACATAAATCCTTCGATTGGCTTTGACAATATGAAAATGATTTCGGCAATCAAAAAATCTGACGAGCGCTCGTCTGCTCAGGAAAAAATCCTTTCAGGCGAAAGTCCTGTAACGGTGCGCTCGCTTATGAAAAATAAATGCCGTGAAGAAACTGACCCCAAGCAGAAACTTGAAAAAGAAAAAAACAGACTTACAAAAACTATTGCACAGCTTCAGCAGCGTCTGGAATTTGTGGAGGAATCCCTTGCATCGATGTAAAGCAAAATTTATTTTTACGGTTTTATTTTTTACAGGAATGAACTGCAATGCGCAAAGTCAGTCTGCCGTTTCACCTGTTGTGCCTGTCAGCCCTGTTGTTCCCGTGCCTGAAATTTCGGGGGTCAATATGCCGACTGTTCCGCAAGTTTCGTCGTCTGTAAGTTCCGGGGAATTTTACAGACCCGGGCAAAAAAATCAGAATACAAAAAGTCAGAGCGTTTCCAAGTCGACGGCAGAAACGACGTCGAGCGTAAGCCAGAGCGCGTCTTTGAATAACGCAGGAACTTATCTTGATAAACTGACAGATTTAAGTGCCCGCGATATTTCTGAACTTTCGGGGCAGGGGCTTTTTTCAAATCTGGCGTCACTGCTCGGGACAAACTCGGGTCTTTCGGGAACGGCGCTTTCGAGTTCAACTTCGCAAAACCAGAATCTTGTGCTGAACCAGATTTTAAAAGAATTGCAGGAAATTAAAAAAGCGCAGGGTCAGCTTACTTTGCAGGCAGAGGAAAAAAACAGCGCGACAGGAAATTCTGTAAGTCCTAAAATTCTGCGGTTTGTAATTAACAGTCAGGATATTTTAAAATCGTGCAATGCAGTTTATTTTAGCAGTGTTGAAAATGACGGCTCGTTTTTTTTGACAGGCGATTGCAAGACTTTATATTCAAATTATCCATTGACAGAAACTTTTTATATGCTTTTTAAAACTGCCGGAACTAAAGACGGCAAAATTTTATTCAACGTTGAAGTCAATCTTTCGCAGAGTTCTGAAAATAAAAATTCAGCATTGAGCAGGTTCTGTACGCAGTCAAATCTCGTTGCAGAAAAAAAAGGCAATTTGATTAATCTTCGTCAGACTGACGGAAGCATTAAAAGCGATTTGCTGATTGATATCGGACAGTAAGTTATGGCAGATTTATTGACACAGGGATTAGGGCAGCTTGGTTTTTTGCCTGATGAAATTGCGCGCATTGCACCGATGATGGAAAAATATATCAGCGAGCTTGTGCTTTTTAATTCGGCGTACAATCTTGTAAACACTGACAGTCACGATGAACTTGTCGTAAACCATATTCTTGACAGTCTGTCTGCGTGCGCTCAGATAAAAAAAATTGCATCGGAGTTGCAGGCTGAATACGGAACGCAGAAAAAAGTTCTTGTCGGCGATATCGGCTCTGGCGGAGGGCTTCCGGGAATCCCGCTTGCGGCAAGTATGCCTGAGTTTGATTTTGTTCTTGTTGAGCGGATGAGCAAGCGCTGTGCTTTTCTGGAAAATGTGTCTGCCGTTCTCGGTTTAAAAAACGTAACCGTAAAAAATATCGAGGCTGAACGCGTTGAAAAAAATTCTGTTGACGTTGCAGTTTTCAGAGCGTTCCGGCCGCTTGATAAAAAAATGATAAAAACGCTTTTAAATATGATTTCTCAAAACGGTGTCCTTGCCGCGTACAAAGCAAAACTTGAAAAAATAAAAGAAGAAATGAACGGCATAAATTACACGGAAGAAATGTATAAAATCGTTCCGCTTGAAGTTCCGTTTTTGACAGATAAAGACGGAACTGAATCAAGACAGAGGAATTTAGTTTTAATAAAAAAGTGATTTGCGATTTTAAGAAATGACTTTTAAAAGTTTCATTAACTGCTGTTTTTCGATTAAGTCAATCGGACGGCCGTCAATGTATTTATGCGCTTCTTCTGAAAAAACGCCTGACGTTAAGCAGAAACCTTTGTCGCATTTTGTGTCGCGGATTTTTGCATGGAAGTCGCGGATAAAAAGTTCGCCGATAGAACCTGTGTTTCTGTAAAACCTGAAAAGTTCTTTGTCTTCCCATTTTGGATTTTCTACTTCGCACAAAATTTCAACGCTGTCAGAAATTACTTCGACATCGATGATTTTTACAAAAGATTTTGAGTGGTAGTATTTTACGATGTTCCTGCAAAGTGCAACAAAGTCGCTCGTGCCGGAAGTCAGGTATGTCTGCAAATTTGAGTTCTGGCTGAGTTCCTTGTAGCGCGCAATGAGCTGGCTTACGTCTTTGTAAACTGGGAGTATCGACTGAATTTTATACAGACACTCAAGCCCTGCGGCGATTTTGTTTGTCTTAAAATAGCACGAAGCAAGCCTGTAATTCAGTTCAAGGAAAATGTCCTGCGGAATGTCAGGGATTTTTAAACCGATTTCAAAGTCCTGCGCCGCTTTGTCAATCTGCTGCATTTTTGTGTGGATTATTCCTGCGGCAAGACTTGACTGTGCACCAAATTTCGGGTCGGGGCGAAGGTGTGAAAAAATCTTGAGCGCTTTGTCGCCGAAACCACATTCCTGCATTGCATCTGCAAGGGAAAAAAGCGCTTCTTTGTCTTCGGGATTTTCGTTTAAGGCCCTGCGCAAAAACTGAACCGCCTCTTTGAATTTGTGTCCTTTATAGCATGCAAGACCAAGCGGCTGGAAAATTCCCTGCGCATCAGGTTTTAATGTAATTGATTTTTTTAACAGCGGAATTGCTTTTTCATAATCGCCGGCTTTGAACATTGCCTGACCTAAATAGAAGTTTGCTTCAAAACTGTCAGGGATTGCCTTTAAGGCTGTCAGAAGAACCGGGATTGCATCGGCAGCTTTTCCGAGTTTTACCATACAGACACCGTGCCTCAGATTTGTTTCTGCGATGTCGATTTCAGTAAAGCGTGATGACAGGTTTGAAAGGTTTTCGTAGAGCGGAAGGGCTTTGTCCCAGAGATGCTCTGTATAATAAAGTTCCGCGAGTGTAGTTAATGCCTGAACGTTTTGTGGATTATGTGAAAGTTTTTTTGTGGCTTCTCTTATTATTGCAGCACGGTTTTTTTGTTTATGATTTCCTGCCGGATCGCGTTTTTTCATATTTGAAAATAAAATCAAAAGTGTTGCAAAAACAAGAATGATTACAACTGCAATTGATATAGATAATGCACTGTCCATAAAAAAATCACCTTTATAAAATTTTAAATGTTACATTATAAAATGTCTGCCATTACGTTTTCATAACGGCAGACACTGACAACCTTATTTATAAGTTTCGGAACATTCGGTTTAATTCTTTAATTCCGAGATAAACAGGGCAATACGCTCAAGGGCAATTTTGATTTTATCAACTGCCGTAGCGTAACAGCACCTGATGTGTCCTTCGCCTCCAAGTCCGAATACGCTTCCTGGAACTACGGCGACGTTGTATTTCTGGAAAAGCTGTGTTGCAAATTCTTCGCTTGTAAGTCCTGTAGAAGTTATGTCCGGGAACATATAAAAAGCGCCTGTCGGTTCAGGAACGGGAAGTCCCATTTCGCAGAATGCCTTGTACATTAAATTGCGCCTCTGCTGATAGCTTATGCGCATTTTTTCAACGTCTTTAAAACAGTTGCGCAGGCCTTCGACTGCACCGTACTGACTGAAAATCGGCGCACAGATTGTATTGTAGCCGTGCACTTTGACTATCTGTGCCAGAAGGTCGCCCGGGGCTGCAATGTAGCCGATTCGCCAGCCTGTCATTGCAAACGATTTTGAAAAGCCGTTCAGAATGATAGCGTAGTCTTTCATTCCGGGGAACGAACCGATTGAAACGTGCTTTGAATTTTCGTAAGCAAGTTCGCAGTAGATTTCATCGGAGATACACCAGATCTGGTTTTTGACTACGATTTGCGCGATTTTTTCAAGTTCAGCAGGAGGAATCATCGTACCTGTCGGATTGTTCGGGGAACAAATCATAAGCGCCTTTGTCTTTGGCGTGATTGCTTTTTCAATCTGCTCGGCGCTCGGATAGTAGCCGTTTACGCTCGTGTCAATCGGAATGACTTTTGCCTGACAGAGTTCTGCAAGCGGCGTGTAATTTACGTAGCAGGGCTGTGAAACAAGAATTTCGTCGCCCGGATTTAAAATTGCGCGGAGAACTGCATCAACGCCTTCGGA
Organism: Treponema sp.; assembly: GCA_051883255.1. Lineage (GTDB taxonomy): Bacteria > Spirochaetota > Spirochaetia > Treponematales > Treponemataceae > Treponema_D. The sequence continues at coordinate 27,259 of JBJETJ010000004.1, read as the reverse complement.
AGCGCCGACTGTAACGAGGATTTCGTTTTTAGGATTATAGAACATTCCGTAGCGTTCCATATATTTTGCGATTTCTTCCCTAAGTTCTATTAAGCCCCAGTTTGAAGTATACGACGTATGACCTTTTTCAAGGTGGTAATATGCTTCTTCGCGAATTCCCCAAGGGGTCGGAAAATCAGGTTCTCCGACTGAGAGGGAAATTACATCGTCGTGTCCTATGAGCATTTCAAAAAATTTGCGTATTCCTGACGGCGGAATGTTTACCATTGATTGAGAGAATTTGTCTGTGCGTGTGTTCATTATGCCATTGCCCCTTCGCGACGGTCGTGTTCATCTTCAACATAAACGACGTCGTTTTCTTTGTAAGTTTTTAGAATAAAACAGGTTTTTGTAGAGCGTACTCCTTCGAGTGTTGCCAGTTTGCTTGAAACAAAAAACGCAACTTCCTGTAAACTGTCGCCTTCGATTATGACTTTGAGGTCATAGCCGCCGCTCATAAGGTAAAGAGATTTTACCTGCGGAAATCTGTATATTTTATCTGCAATGGCATCAAAGCCGTGTTCTCGCTGAGGTGTAACTTGAATTTCTATTTCTGCGCAGACTTTGTCTTTTGCGCTTGCATTTTTTTCCGGGTTAATAATGGCGGCGTACTTTAGAATAATTCCGTCTGCTTCCAATTTGGCTATAATCGCTTTAACTTCGTCTGGAGTTTTTTTTGTCATAGCCGCAATGTCTTCGACTGAAAGACGTGCGTTTTCGCGTAATAAGTCAAGAATTTCATCCATAGTAAAACCTACCTTTTGTATTAATTGTAATTATTAGTTTAGTGATTTTTGTAGTAAAGTTCAATTATTACTATAATAAAGCGATAAATAAAGCGCTGATAAAGCGACCGGAAAAATGTGCTATGCTAAGACGGCGATTTGGAATACAATGACAATGCAAGATTTGAATTGCGGGGTAAGATGAATTATTTGGAGCCTTTACCAGAGGGAATTACGCTTGAAGTTTTTGACGGCGAGGAATTGATTTTTGAAAGCAGAAAAAAGTGGCTTAATCCGTTGTTTGAACTGGAAAATTTTTTAAAGACGTATCAGGGGGAGCGGTCAAATTTGTGTTCGCACGACAGTGCCATCGGAAAGGCGGCGGCAGTTTTGACTGTAAGGCTTGGAATAAAAAAGATTAACGCAGATTTAATCAGCGAGAATGCAAAAGCTTATATCGAAAAACTGAATTTGCAGATTGAAAATCCGCACGACAAAATTCAATTTAAGTATGGGAATATCGTTCCTAAACTGTTGTGTGCTACAGAAGCGGAACTTGAAAATCTTTTTGACTCTGAACAGATGTATTTTCTTTTGCGACAGAGGGCAAAGCTTGTGCAGGGCGTTGAGGTTAAGGCAAGCGCGCTTTGCAGTGAGTAAGGGGCAATAAAAAATCTGTCTTTTGAATTAAAGTCAGGCGGACATCTTATGATTTTGGGCGAGAACGGCGCGGGCAAGACGACACTGCTTCGGATTATCGCAGGAATAAAAAAGCCATTGTCCGGTTCTGTTTTAATCGATGGCAAGCCTGTAAGTGAACTTGAAAAATTTTCTGTCGGCTATATTCCGCAGTTTACGGAAAATACAAATTTCAGTCTGTCTGTGGAAGAAGTCGTTTCGCTGGGAATTCCGCCTGCAAAAAAGGACAAGGCGCAAATTATAAAAAACGCGCTTGTCAGGACGTCGAGCCTTCATCTTTTGAAAAGGAGTTTTGCAAGTCTTAGCGGAGGCGAAAAACAGAAAGTAAATCTTTCGCGTTGTCTTGCACAGAATGCAAAACTCCTGCTCCTTGACGAACCGACTGCAAGCCTTGATGTTGAAAACAGGAAAATGGTAATTGATATTCTGCGCTCGCTGACAGTTTCTGAAATTCCGACGATTATAGTCGTAACGCACGATGAAGAACTTGCAAAGATGAAAAACTGGGAAATAATGAAATTACAAAAGGACTGACAAAAGGAATGACGAAATGCCGGAATTAATTGACAAACTGAAATTTTTATTTTTGCTTCCGCCGATAATGCGCGGTTTTTTTGCAATGATTGTAAGCGGTGCGTGCTTTCCGTTGTGCGGCGTTATGGTGCTCAGGCTTGATTTAGTGCCGATGCGTTATATGCTCATGCACGGCGTAATTCTTGGCGGTGCGATTGCGCTTGCGCTGAATATGCCGTTAGTTCCTGTTACTGTTGCGATAAATTTGATTTTGATTTTTGCAATGATGGTTTTTACGCAGGACTCGTCGTTTGGGTTTAACGGCGGAAGTTCGGCGGCGATGATTTTGAGTATGGCGCTTGCAAGCCTTATCATGCACGTTGCGGACGTTCCTGCAAAAGACACTTTGAGCCTGATGTGGGGAAGTCCGTTTGCGCTGACTTTTTTTGATTTGGTAACGCTTTGCGTTCTTGCGATGTTTCTTGCCGCGTACGTCATTTTGAATTTTAAAAACATTCTTGCGCTTTTTTATAATCAGGAAATTGCGCGGTCGATGGGCGTAAAAGTAAAGTTTCATTATACGGTGATGGTGATTGTAATTGCGCTTACGGTTGCGCTTGCGATGAAAATTCTCGGAGCGTTTTTGATTGACGCGCTTTTGATTTTGCCTGTCCTCTGTGCGAGTGCCGCCTCGGGGAAGAAATCGTGCGGAATAAAAAAAATATTTATTTTAAGTTCTGTTTTTGGTTTTTCTTTTTCGGTTTTAGGTTATACTGTAGCAGTCGGCGCAAACTTACCGCCGGCATCTGCGATTTCTGTTTTTGCAGGAATTACGTTTTTAATTTTAATTTTATGGAGTCATATAAAAAATGAAAAAATCAATTAAACTCAAGTCACTTTTTTTTACTGTAAGTTTTGCGTTGTGCGCATTGTGCACTGTCGGCGTTGTCGGCTGTAAAAAGGCTGAACAAAACAAAGCGGCTTTTTCAAGTTCTAAAAAAGTAATTGCGTCTACGAGCTGGACTGCGGCTTTTGCGTTTCTTGCCGGAGTTGACGACGTAACTGTAATTGCGCCTGCGAGCCTTCGCCATCCGCCTGAATACGAAATAACGGCTTCCGACATTCAGCTTGTAATGCAGAGCGATTTTTTCGTTTACGCAGGATTTGAACGAATGATAAAAACTCTCGGCGAGTCTGTCGGCAATACGCAGATGTTAAAAATCTCCTGCAACAATTCAGTTGAAAACGTAAAAGCCGAATCTTTAAAACTTGCCTCTGTTTTTGGCACAGAAGATATTGCAAACGAAAGAATTTTGTCGTATGAAAACACTGTAAAAAATGCCGCAAGTCAGTTTGAAAATCAGGGCTTAAAAAATGCAAAAGTTTTCTGCAATAAAAATCAGATTTATCTTGCAAAAGACCTCGGTTTTGAAATTGCAGGAACTTTTGGGCCGGGCGAAGTTACGAGCGAGCAGATTGCACAGGCAAAAAATTCTGGATTTGATTTTATAATTGACAACGTTCATAATCCTGTAGGTCAGCCGCTTGCAGAAGTTGCGCCAAAATCAAAATACATAATCTGGCGCAACTTTCCTGAAACTGTAGAAAAAGATTCTCTTGAAAAAGTCATCAAAGAAAATATCGATGCAGTTTTAAAATAGAACAGATAACCGCTTTAGTTTTAGACAGGCTTATTTTAAATAGACTGAATGATTGTGTAAACGCAGTCGCCGGCTTTTTCGATTTTGCGAACCATATCGATGTATTGAAGTTCTGCCTTGACGTCGCCGTTGTTTTCGATACGTTTGCGCGAGGCTTTTTTAAGTTCTTTCTTTGTTGCATCGATGTGTTCTTCGAGGAATTCGCTCTGGACTTTCTGTTCGTCAGAAACGCCGAGTGTAAAGAACGTGCAGACTTGTTCAAAGAAAATGCGCACTGATTCGAGGTAGTCGGAGATTTCCTGTATTCGGGTAGAATTTAATTCTGTGTTGGAAATATATTTGTTCAGCGTGTGCATAATTGAACAGCACTCGTCGCTAAGGTTTTCAAGTGAATCTGTAATGTGAATGAGTTTTGCAAATGTGTTTCTGTCTGTTGCGTTTGCAGTCGGAAGCCGGGAACATTTCTGGAGAAAGTCCGTAATTGAATCGTTCATTTCGTCGATGTAGTTTTCGAGGAAGTTGACGTTTTCTGATTCGTCTGCCGCCTTGTCTTTGTTCAATATGGAATTGTAAATTGAGTCCATCATTTCCATTACTTTTGCCGACATCTTTGAAATTTCTTTTTGAATCTGGAACAGGTACAAATCGGCGCTGACGTGTGAATACGGAAGAATCGCAGGAAGTTTGTAATGCGAGTCTTTTTCTTTGTCAGATTCTTTTATGACTTTTGTCGCTATCGAAGCAATCTGATTGATGAACGGCAAAAACAGCAGTGTCGCGCAGACGTTAAAAATCGTGTGGAGCATTGCGATGTGTGTCGTGATGTCTGACTCCGGCGTTCCCGGAATTATGAAGTCTACGAAACTCAAGAACGATTTGAAAACGAGCAGTGCGATTACAGTTCCGATTACGTTGAACGCCACGTGAACAAAGGCAGTGCGTTTTGCGTTTGTAGTTGCGTTCATTGCGGACATAACGGCATCGATTGTAGAGCCGATGTTACTGCCGAGAACGATTGCCGCAGAAAGTTCCCAAGTGAGAGAACCGGCGGCCGCCATTGTAAGGACGATTGCAGTCATTGCAGACGACGAGTGAATGAGCGCGGTGATGAATGCGCCGATAAAAACGCCTGTCAAAATTCCCCAGAAACCTAAGTTTGAGATTTTCAGCAGAAGCGATGATGCCGCCGCGTCGAGTGAGAGCGCATTTTTTAAAAGCCCCAGTCCCATAAACAATAGTGCAAAACCCATAAAACATTCTGCAAAATTGTGAACTTTGAATTTTTTAAATTTCTTGATTATGTAACCGAACGCAAAAAGCGGAAGTGCAAGCGCTTCGATTGAAAAAGAAAATCCGAAAAACGAAACTATCCAGGCCGTAACAGTCGTTCCGATGTTTGCACCGAAAATTACTCCGATTGCCTGTGTCAGTGTAAGGATTTCTGCATTTACAAAACTTACGACCATTACTGTCGTTGCGCCCGAGGACTGAATTATGGCAGTAACGCCTATTCCCGTGAGGACGGCTTTTATCCTGTTGCCGGTGATTTTTCCGATGAGTTTTCTGAGATTGCTACCGGCGCCTTTTTGTATACCGTCAGAGAGCATATTCATTCCAAAAAGCAGAAGGCAAAGAGAACCGATAAAGCCAAAAAGTTGACCGATAGTATTCATAACCATGTGGTTATTATAAGTAAATTTTGATTTCCTAGCAACCGCTACGAGAAAATCACGCTACGGGGAATTGCAGGGGAAATTTTATGTGAATGACGGCGCGACAAAGTTCAATTTTATTTGTGATTTTATTTGTAATTTTGATTGTAATTTGGATTGTAAATTTATTTGTAAATTCAAGTGTTTTTGCTTTCACTTTTTTGCATTTGTCGTTTATAATCAATTTATGAAAGCTATAAAAAATTCCAGTGTTCACGATATTCTTGAAAAACTTACTATTCAAGAAAAAATACGTTTGTTAAATGGTGTGGGGTCATGGCATACTTCTGATGCAGGCGGAAAAATTCCTTCTGTGATGATGACTGACGGACCGCACGGACTTAGAAAACAGGCTGACAATCAGAAAGACGTTAATGATTCAAAGCAGGCAACTTGTTTTCCGACTGCGAGCTGTGTTGCAAATTCCTGGGACATTGACCTTGCAAAGGAAATGGCAGGAGCAATCGCTGATCAGGCTTTGCAGGAAGAAGTCGGAATCGTCCTTGGCTGCGGAGTGAATATCAAGCGCTCGCCGATGTGCGGAAGAAACTTTGAATATTTTTCTGAAGATCCGCTTCTGGCAGGTTCTCTGGCGGCAACTTACATTGACGGAATGCAGTCTAAAAATGTAGGAACGTCGCTAAAACATTTTGCGTGCAATAATCAGGAAACGCGCCGTCAAAATTCTGACAGTATCGTAGATGAGCGGGCATTGCGCGAAATTTATCTGCGGCCGTTTGAAATTGCCGTAAGAAATTCACAGCCTGCAACGATAATGGCATCGTACAACAAAATCAACGGAACTTATGCGTGCCAGAACAAAAGGATTATTAACGACATTCTGCGCGGAGAATGGGGATTTAAAGGCGCCGTAATTTCTGACTGGGGAGCTGCGGTTAATTTTCCTGAATGTATAAAATCAGGACTGAATTTAGCAATGCCTGACTCCGGCGGTTATCAGGTTTCTCAGCTTGAGAAAGCACTTGAACAGGGCATCGTAACTGAACAGGAAATCAATTCTGCATGCGAAAAACTGCTTGAGGTAATTCAGCGGACGGCAAAAAATCCAAAGGCAAAAGTTGACTACAAAGACGCTCATCTTGTTGCAAAAAAAATCGCCTGCAATTCTGCGGTTCTCCTGAAAAACGACGGCGCTCTTCCGCTTGACGTCAAGACAAAGGGCGAAATCGTCGTATTGGGACAGATGGCAAGCCAGATGCGTATTCAGGGAGGCGGTTCAAGCCACATCAACGCATTCATGGGCGCAAACGTAATTGACTCGCTAAAAGAAGCTGGCTTTAAAGTGCGCTACGGTCAGGCATATCCTGCCGACGACAAGCTTGAAGAAACTTCTCCTGAGGAAATCCAGAAATTTGCACAGGAAGCCGTTGCACTTGCAAAAGAGGCAAGCGACAAGAAAATTCCTGTAATCCTTTTCTGCGGACTTACAAACAGAATCGAAGGCGAAGGATTTGACCGCAAGGATATGAACCTTCCATACGAACAGATTTCTGTAATCGATAAAATTATTCAGATGAACAAAAACATTACTGTCGTTATGTTCGGCGGTTCTCCGTTTAAAATTCCGTTTGCTGACAAAGTTAATGCGATTCTTCACATGTATCTGGCAGGCGAGGCTTGCGGAGAGGCGTGCGCAGATTTGCTCACAGGCAAAGTTAACCCGAGCGGAAAACTTGCAGAAACTTATCCGTTGTCAGAAAACGACATTCCGTCAAAGGCAACTTGGGGACTTGCTCAGCCTGCCATTGAATACCGCGAGAGTATTTTTACAGGCTACAGGTTTTACGAAACTTTTGGCGTTCCTGTTCAGTATGAATTTGGTTACGGACTTTCTTATACTAAATTTGTTTATTCAGGACTTGAAGTTTCTGCGACGGAGTTTGACGCGAGCGAGGCAAATTCTGCAATCGGAAACGTCGGCGCTTCATGCGGTTACGGCGAGGCGCTTTCTAAAAGCAAGAAGAACTTGAAAATCAAATTTACCGTAAAAAATGCCGGCAAGGTTGCAGGAGCAGAGGTCGTTCAGATTTATGTAAAAAATCCGAAGTGCAGTTATCTGCGCCCTGCAAAAGAACTTCGCGCCTTTACAAAAGTTTATCTTGAACCGGGCAAGAGCAAAAAAATTACGATTGAACTTGATTCAAAAGCGTTCAGCCTGTATGACGTAAAGACAAATTCTTATGTTGCGCCGGCAGGTTCGTACGAAATTCAAGTCGGGGCATCTATAAAAGATATCCGCCTTAAAAAGTCGCTCAAGGTAAAGGGAATAAAATACGGCGAGGACGAAACTCAGCGTTTGCCTTCTTATTTTATCCCGGAAGAAAAACCAAAGACACGCGCAAAAACAAAGGCAGAACCTGCAAAGGCAGAAAAACCAAAGTCGCGTGCAAAGCCTGAAAAGAAAGCCGTAAATGTCGACGTTCTTTTTAGCCACAAAGATTTTGAAGCGCTTTATGCCAAGCCATTGCCTGAGGACAAACTGCCAGAGCCGGGAACGTTTACGATTTACAACAGTTTTGGCGAGGCAGCAGAGCAGAGCAAAATATGCCGGAAAATTCTTGACGGACTTGTAAAGCAGATGAAAGAAGAAAATAAAAAACAAGGCCGTTCTGAAAACGACCCTGCTTTGAAAATGGTTATCAGCGGAATTACCGAAAACCCTATTGAAAGCGTAATTCTTTTGACTGCCGGCAAGTGCTCAAGGCAACAGGCAGATGCAATCGTAAATCTTGCCAACAATAAAAAGTTTGCGGCAATAATGTCACTGCTTAAAAAGTCAAAGTAAACTGCGGAACAATCAAAGCCTTTTCAAGACTTTTTGCAACGCCGTTTTCAAACACCGGTTTGTCCTCAAGATAGACCGGTGTTTTTTCGTTTAAACCTTGAATTTCAAGAACGAAGTTAAGTTCTTTTAAACCGTTGTCTTTTGCAAAACGCTTTAAGCCGATTTCCCAGGCGATTGATTTTCCGCAGAAAAGGTTGTCGGCAACAAGGCGTTTTGTCTTTGCATCGTAAAGCCGTGCGTACGAGCCGTTGTAATAAATATTTGCAAAATAGTCAGAAACGTCTTTTGAAAAATCGAGGTCAAAAATTTTTACGTCAAAGAAAATTTTTCCGTCAGCCTTGTACTCGTTTGTAAGTTCCATAAAAGGCACTGTCTTGTCCTGTTCAAACTGAACGCGCGGCGTAAACTCGATTTTTGCGCTTGAAGAAACTTCCTGCTTTGATTTGTAAAGCGTAAGTCCGTTTTCTAAAACTGATGTTTCAAAGCCCTGCGGAATTTTATCAAGTGCCGGATAACTTGCAAACTCAATTTTGTTTTTTGAAGTGAACGTCAAAGTGCCGTTTTCTGAAATGAGCTCGCCGTCAAATACAATTAAAAATTCTTTTGCGTTAAGTTCAACTTTGAAACTGTTTTTTGCTTCTTGAGCGGAGAGGGTAATTATTTTTGCTGACGGGGTTTTGCCGTCTTTGAAATTGTAAAGATTTTTTACCTGAGAGCTTGCGGCATTTTTGTAGAAAACAAAAGTTTCTCCGTCGTTGTTGAGGCGGCACAGGGGCGAAACGTACGCTGTCTGCAAAACGCTGTCTGCGATTTTCATATTGAACGGCAGGAAAAAGTAATCCTGATTTTTTATGTCGAGCGCCTCAAAAGAAATCTGTGCTTCCGGGATTGAAAAAACTTTCTGTTTTGTTTCGTCCTGCGTTTGATGGCGCACGTAATTGTTTACAAAAAGAAAACCGCTTTTGTCGTCGTCGATTCTGTAAGAAAAGCGGACGTGAGTTTTGTCTGTCGGGTCAAGCGGATTTTCCTGCGGAATTTTTGGTGACATTTTGCAGAGGTTTTCGCCAAAGTCTTTTACAAAAAGCGAGTAGAGTTTGAGCTCTCCGTAAGTTTTTGAAGTCTGACCGTATTCTTTTATCGGTGCAAAAAAGTCGTATGAAAGTTCCGGGAGGTCGTTGAGGTATTTTGTAGCCGTGCTTTCCTGCAAAGTCGTAAGTTTGCCGTCGGGATTTGTTCCGCCGTGGTACATATAGTAGCCGAGCAGGTTACAGCCTGATGCTAGTTTTACGAGGCTTTCTGCACCGATGTCGCTTGCAGTAGGAACCGGGCGGCGCTTGAAAGTCGGTTGCAGTCCGCCACCGAGTTCTGCGGTAAGGTACGGATATTTTGTCATATCAAACGTAATTCCTTCGTGCAGTCCGTAATCGCTTCCGATGTTGTGGTCGTTGCGCTCGTAAGTTATTACGTAGTTTCCGCTCGGTTCGATTTCGCAAGTGCGCTGATCCCAAGGCGCGTCAACGTAACCGCCCATCACCGGCAACATTCCGTGAGTGATTGCACCGCCCCAGCCTGTTGCAGTGTAAAGCGGAACGTCAAAGCCGATTTCTTTAGCCATATCCAGAAGGCGCGCCATGTGCGTTTCTCCTGCCTCGCCTGTAAGACCTCCGCAGTGTCCGAATTCATTTTCTATCTGAACGCCGATTATTGCACCGCCGTCTTTGTATAAAAGTCCTTTAACCTGTTCAAAAAGTTTTGAATACCATTTGTGAACCTGTGCAAAATATTTTTCGTCGTTTGTGCGCGCCTCAAAGTCTTTGTTTAAAAGCCAGTCAGGAAAACCGCCGTTTCTGCACTCTGCATGACACCAAGGACCAACTCTCAAAACCATATAAAGCCCGCACTCTTTTACTGTCTGTGCAAAAGCGCGCAGGTCTTTGCTTCCTTGAAAATCCCACTGGTTTTCGATTTCTTCGTGATGAATCCAGAGGGCATAAGTAGAAATGACTGTAACTCCGCCGGCTTTCATTTTTAAAAGTGATTCTTTCCAGTACTGTTTTGGATAGCGAGAATAATGGATTTCGCCCATTACAGGAAACCATGCCTTGCCGTCTTTTGTAATGTAGTCTTTTGTAAAAGAAAATTTGTCATTTGTATTCATAACGAGTCCTCAAAAAAAAGCGTATTTTGCGCAACCGATTGCGCAAATCTATAATGATACTATAATGTCGTTTTTAAAATATGTCAAATGTTTTTTTATAAATTAAATATGCCTGATTAAAAAATAGGGAAGGGGTTTTTTGCGATTGTATTGTACAAGAGTTTTTGCGCTCCCATACAATACAATCATAAATCAAATTAAAAGTCAGAAACTTTTAAAACCTGATTAAATTATTTAACGGATAATTTACCCTGTTTTGTTTCTGCCTTGCCTTTTTTGTTTAAGCGTGAATATGTCAGTGCTACAGTGTCTTTTGCTTTTTTAGTGCTAAAGTAAATGTACATTGAGTCCAGACTTGAAACGCCTTCGATTGAAATTACGTCATCAACTTTGAGCACTTTTGCCGCATTTGATTTTTCTGTAACAGAAGAAACTGTAATTTCGCCTTTGTCGTTTTCTTTTACTTCAAAGCCTGTAGTCTGCATTATTTCTTTACCTTTGGCAATCGCAGCTTTTTTTGCTTCTCCTGCCTGTCTGCTTGCAGATTCGATTTTGTCTGTCTTTGAATTCTTTAAATCTGCGGTTGCTTTTGTAACGGCATCAGGGCTATAACCTTTGACTGCGCTTTCAAGTGCGGTAACGGCTGATTTTAATGCGTCAACCTGTTTAGAAAGGTCATCAGATTTTTCAACAAAATTCAGTGCATATTCGTAATCTGCAATTTTTGCTTTTGCAGTTTTTAACGGTTCTTCTGAGGCTTTTCTTGCTTCTGAAAGTTTTTTTGCATTTTCTACGGCTGCTGCAATTTTGTCTGTCTTTGAATTCTGCAAATCTGCGGTTGCCTTGATAACGGCATCAATATCATAACCTTTGACTGCGTTTTCAAGTGAGGCAACGGCTGATTTTAATGCGTCAACCTGTTTAGAAAGATCGTCAGATTTTTCAATCAATGCAAGTACAGATTCGTAATCTGCAATTTTTTCTTTTGCAATAGGCAATACTCCTTCTGCGGCTTTTCTTGCTTCCAGAAGTTTTTTTGCATTTTCGAGTGCGCCTGCAATTTTATCTGTCTTTAAATTCTGCAAAGCGATTTTTGCATTGACAATAGTTTCTATGTCTGTTCCTGCGATAGAATTTTCCAGAGCCTGAACTGCATTTATATATGCGTCAACTTGGGCAATGGCATCTTTTTCTGTCGGAATAAATGCCGTTTTGCTTTCTGCATATTCTGCGGCTTTTGGTTTTGCAGTTTTAAGAATTTCTGAAGCTTCTTCTCTTACTTTTTTAAGTGCAGCTTCTTTTTCTGCGGCAGTCATTTCGACTTTGCTGACATAAATTCTCTCGTTTTCTGCAAAGCCTAATTTGTTTTTCAACTCGGAGAATTCTTTTGAACGTGAATTTACTTCTTTGAAGTCACTGCCCGGATAACATTCATTTAAAAGTTTTGGCAAATCTCTGTAGCTATAATAACTATTAAGTTTATATTTTTCATAGTCAGATGTATAATCCTTACCAGCATCAATCTGGGATTTTGTGAAAATCTTTATATGATGTGTATTAGTGTCTGCATCTTTAATATATTTTTCAAGTGCCGGTTTTAGTATTGCTTTTCCACACGCTTCTATTGCTTTTTTACACGCTTCAGAAAAGGAATCTTTCGATATTACCGTATCAACAGGAACAGAAATTTCCGGGAGAGGTTTCATTATATTTGCAAAAGAAAAGGGGTCTTCCACAGAAGGATTATTATATTTGTGATAATCAGAATCCGGTTTTATATATCCATATTCAAGAAAAACTTGTCCGGGAACAACCCGTGTCTTTCCAGAATCAATAATATCCATTACGGCTTCCGGTATACCTGTAAATTTTACAGTTACAGTTTGCCATATATCACCCCATGTTTTTTGGCATTGTGAAAAAGTCCGTGCTGAAGTTGCAAGAACTTTTCCGTTTTCGTCAACAATGTTTAGCTTTACAAAATAGAAGCATTTAGTCCAGGCATTAACAAACCTGCTGATACCATTTACAATAGTTTTTCCTTGAACATAAGGATAAGAAACTCTATAATCTGGCAGTCCTATAAGTGCTACATTGTTTGGTTTATATAATTTTTGATCTGTTATAAGTGTATATGCTGATCTTGTATCATAAGTCTTGCCATGCATATCGAATTCTTCGTATCCTAATTCTAATTTTCCAGGAATCTGTATTGCTTTGGCACCTGCCGGTTTTTGAGAACTTTCTTTTGGCCACTTTTCTGGTTCTGGGAGTGAACTTTTCCATGACGGCTGATACACTTTTTCATAGCCTTTTCGTAAGGATGACATTATTTTATTAGTTTTTTCTGACTCAAGTCTAATCTCCATTTCAACTGTATAAGTTGCAGTCCTCGTTTTTGAATCTATATCAGTCTGTTGAAAATCAGAAAGTTTGATGTTGTACGGCATGTTAACTGTCCAATACTGTTCTGCATCAAGCAAAAGTTTTTTCCAGTTGCTTTCTAAATCAAATTTAGAAACTTTATCACGTCCCGGATTTCCCTCTTCTATACTGTCTAGCAGTGTCTGCATAAGAGTATAAGCTTCACCGGCATTTGTCGGGTCAGCGAGAATTGCATCTGCATAAGTTCCTGCTGCATGCACCCACTGTTTTTTAGCCTCAAATTCTTTTGCCTTTGTCATCAGTTCTGTGTATTTTGCGTTTTGGGCATACCCCCCCCCCACCACACACGACGGCAAAAGCAAAGACTAAAATAGAAATAATTTTTTTCATCTTTACTTTATCTCCTTTATAAAGAATAATATGATTTATTTATAATATCATTGAATTAAAAATACTGCAATCTGGAAGGTTTTATCTGTTTTTAAAATTCATAATTGCATCAATGCTTTGTATGCAGGCGTTGCGCAGTCCGTATTTTTCTAAGGCGCATACTCCGCGGATTGTCGTGCCGTTTGGAGAGCAGACTGCATCTTTGAGCACGCCGGGCTGGCTTTTTGTTTCCTGCTGGAGTTTTGCGCTTCCGAGCATTGTCTGGCTTACGAGGCGGTATGCAAGGTCGCGCGAGATGCCGTATTTGACTGCGGCGTCTGCATAAGACTCCATAATCAAATCCATAAACGCAGGTCCGCAGCCAGAAATTGCGCCGCCGATTCCCATAAGTTCGGTTGGGAGTTCTTCGACAGTGCCGAGTGCACAAAAGAGGTCTTTTACAAAAGAAAGTTCTTCCTGAGTAAGGGAGTTTGTTTTTTCAAAGAGAAGGACGCCTTCTTTGACCATTGCAGGAGTGTTGGGCATGATACATTGAATGCGCGCACTGTCGCCTAAGATGCTGGCAAACGAACTGAATGTCCAGCCTGCCGCAATGGAGATGACGGCTTTTGCGTTAAGTTCAGAATGAATTTGCGAGAGGACGCTTTCTATTTGATACGGCTTGCATGCGATGATTACGAGCGATGATTTTTTTACGAGGTCAGTAACTGTCGTGCATGGCGTAAAACCGATTTTTTGTGCGTTGGCGTTGAGTTTTTGCTGGTTTGGTGCAAATGCAAAAAGATTTTCTTTTTTTACTTTATTTGAATTTATAAAACCCTGAGCGATTGCCTGCGCCATATTCCCCATTCCGATAAAACCGATTTTTTCCATAATTTAAAACTCCAAATCTGCTGAGATTTTTCAGATTACATAATATATAAATTCTGACTGTTTGTGAATTTATAAAGACATTGTTTTGAGCATTATTCCGTCAATGTCGTAAAGCGTTACGATGTTGTCCTCGTACACTGCAAACCCGGAACTTGACGATGCTTTTGGCAGTGATGTCGAACCGGGATTGCAGATAATGTTGTTGTGCTTGCCGCGCTCTAAAACCTGAATGTGCGTGTGCCCCGAAAAAAACACGTCGTATTGCAGGTGCGCGCTGTTGGCGTTAAAAAGATGTCCGTGCGTACAGAACATTCTCGTGCCGTCATCAATGAGCATTGCGTAATCCTGCATACAGGGAAAATTTAAAACCATCTGGTCGACTTCGCAATCGCAGTTTCCGCGGCAGGCAATTATTTTGTCTGAATATTTGTTTAAAAGTTCCGCCGTCTTTTTTGGATTGTGGCCGTCAGGCAGGTTGTTCCTCGGACCGTGGTAAAGAATGTCGCCGAGCAGGACAAGGTAATCGCATTTTAAAGACTCAAAATGTTCGATGATTTTTTTGCATGCCGAGTACGAACCGTGAATGTCAGAACAGATTAAATATTTCATTTTCCTCTCCATTGTGTTTCCATTGTGTTTTATGTTTTATAATTTATATTCGCTTTGTTATGCGTCGTTCCGCTTTATTTTGCCTTGCCACGCTTTATGCTAATAGAACTTTAAAAAGCCTGATTTCCTTTTTGAAGTTCGTACAAAATTACTGTCGCCGCCTGAGCAACGTTAAGGCTTTCGACCGGCGAGGCTTTGCCCTTTTTCATACCAAAAAACGGGATTATTACAAGTTCGTCACAGTTTGCACGCACGCTTTCTGAAATGCCGTTTTCTTCGTTGCCTAAAATAATCAGTGCCGGTTTTTTTGTGCACAAATCGTGAATGGCAGAAACATTTTTGCTGGCGTTTAAATCAGTGCCGATTCTGACCATTTTTCCCTTTACGGATTTTAACAGACCCAGCACGGAATTTGTACTGTAAATCTGCACAAATTCCATTCCGCCTTCTGCAACGCGGTACGAACTTGTCGTTATTGAAGTCTGCGATTCGTCTTTTGGGATTACGATGTTTTTTATTCCAAAAAAAGCGGCGCTTCTTACGATTGCTCCAAGGTTGTTTGCGTTTCCTATGCGGTCAAGTAAAATCGTGTGTTCGTTGTTTTTGGAAAAAGAATTTATAATTTCCGGTGTCAGTTCCTGAATTTGCGGTTCGTCAATCATTGCAACGACACCCTGATGATGAATACTTCCGCAGAGTTTTTCGAGTTCCTTTGGTTCTACGACATTGTAAGGTGCTTTTCGTTTTGAGAGAACTTTGCAAAGACCACCAAAAAGAGGTGCGCGTTCCTGAGTAAAATACAGACGCCGGATTTTGTCTGAGTTGTTTTTTTCGAGAGTTTTTACGGCAGAAAATCCACAAACGGCTAACTCTTTGTTCAATTTATTTTTCATAGCAAGCATTATAGCGGATAATGAGTTATTCTTCTATATTTTCTTTTATTTTAATTATCGTTTGCGTAATGTAATCGTTTGAAACCCGCTTGCCTTCTTCCATAAGCCAGCTGAAAAGCCTCTGTATTCCCATGTAGCCCTGTATTTCCGGTTCCTGTCCGATTGTAAATTTTAAAATGCCCGAGTGAATGTATTTTTTTATTCCGGGAACTTCGTCAAACGCAATTACCTGAATGTCAGGGCGGTTTAATTCTTCGACTGCACGGCATACGCCTTCTGTTCCGGCTCCTGCGACAAAAATGCAGTTTATGCTTGCGTTCTGGTTTATGAGCTGGATTGATTTTTCGTAAGAAAAAGTGTCGTCGTCCTGCGCTTCGATTGAGTCAATTATTTTATGCGGAATTTTGTGGAGCGCAAGTCCTTCCGTAAAGCCTTTGATACGTTCGTTGTGTCCGCGTATGTTATACGAACCTGTGATGATTAAAATTTCAAGCGGTTTTTGCGTTGTAAGGGCTAACATTCCGGCGGCGGTTTTTCCTGCGCGGTTGTAGTCTGTGCCGACGTAGCAGATTCGTCCGCTGTCGGGAATATCCGTGTTTACGCTTACGACAGGTTTGCCGCTTTTTATTATTTCGTGTACCGCAAGCTGAACTTCAGGCGTGTCGATTGTCGTAAAGCAATAGCCCGAGTATCCCTGCGAGGCGATTTTATTTATTTCTTTGATGTGAGTTTCTGTCTTGAAGTCTTTGAAAAATTTTATGTCGACAGTAACGCCGTAGTCAGAAAGTTCTTTCTGGGCGCGTTTTATTCCGCTGATGACTTTGTCAAAAAACGGGCGCGCGCTTGCAGGCAGAAGATATGCGAAGGTAATCGGCTGTTTTCGTGCGGCGAGGATTTTGCCTGCCTTGTTCGGAATAAAACCGAGCCTGTCTGCAATTTTTCTGACTTTTTTTGCTACTTCCGGGTTTACGCCTGAGCGGTTGTGTAAAACTCTGTCTACAGTTCCTCTTGAAACGCCGGCTTCTAATGCGATGTCTTTTATTGTTACTGCCATTTCTTCTATATAAATTACGATTTTAATGCAAAACCCAAGACAGGACAAGGCTGAATTTTGTCGAGCCCTGCACCTGTCTGGTTTTGCCTTAGCTTTTTATGCAAACGGATTTTCGTCTGCGTAAAGCTGACCGGCAGGTTTGTTGTAAGCGATGTCCTCGATTCCAAGATAATTGAAAATCGTAAACAGTGCCTTTCCTGTATGACCAAATGCAACTGCGCCGTGGTGCGGATAATGCTTTGAAATCAATACATGGCGATAGAACCGTCCCATTTCCGGGATTGCGAATACGCCGATACCGCCGAATGACCGTGTTGCAACCGGCAGGACTTCGCCCTGTGCAATATACGCCTGCAATTTTCCGTCGGCATTTGCATGCAGTCTGAAGAACGTAATTTCGCCCGGTTTGATGTCGCCTTCGAGAGTTCCCCTTGTAAAGTCAGGGTCGCTTCCTTTTGGTTCAAGCAGGCGGTGCTGGATAAGCTGGTATTTTACGGCAGGGCATGAACTTTCGTTAAGACAGCAGAACGGAGTGTTTCCGCAGTGGAAGCCCATAAACGTGTCTGTAAGTTTGTAGTCGTATTTGAATTTGCCCTTGATTTCTGAATTGTACATATCCGCAGGAACTGAGTTATTGATGTCGAGCAATGTTACAGGAGCGCCCGTTACGCAAGTTCCGATGTATTCGCTCAAACCGCCGTAAATGTCTACTTCGCATGCAACAGGTATTCCTTTTGCTGCCATGCGGCTGTTTACGTAGCAAGGTTCAAATCCGAATGCTTCCGGGAATGCAGGCCAGCATTTGTCTGCAAATACAACGTATTCGCGTGCGCCTTTGTTTTTTTCTGCCCAGTCGAGGAGCGTAAGTTCAAATTGAGCCATACGCGGAAGGAAGTCAGGGTACTGGTTTCCTTTTGCGCCTAGTTCGTTTGCCATATCTTTTGCGACTTCGGGAATTCGAGGGTCGTTTTCGTGTGCTTTGTAAGAAACGAGAAGGTCAAGTTCCGAGTTCTCCTGAATTTCAACGCCGATGTCGTAAAGTCCTTTGATAGGTGCGTTGCAGGCAAAGAAGTCCTGAGGGCGCGGACCAAAAGTAATGATTTTGAGTTTTGAAAGTCCGATTAATGCGCGTGCAACAGGAACAAAGTCTTTCATCATCTGTGCAACGTCCTCTGCAGTTCCGACAGGGTATTCTGGGATTACGGCTTTGAGGTGTCTGAGCCCGAGGTTGTATGAACAGTTCAGTACGCCGCAGTAAGCATCTCCGCGTCCGTCAATCAGGTTGTCACCGCGTTCTTCGGCAGCGGCGGCGTACATTACAGGGCCGTCAAAGTTTTTGGCAATCAGAGTTTCGGGCGTTTCAGGGCCGAAGTTTCCGAGGAATACGCAGAGTGCGTTACAGCCGGCTTTTTTTACGTCCTCAACGGCTTTGAGCATATCGAGTTCGTTTTCTACTGTTACTTTACATTCATAAAGGTCTGCGCCATAGGCTTTTGCAATGGCGGCACGGCGTGTTTCTGAAAGTGAAATAATAAAGCAGTCACGGCTTACGGCAATAATTCCAAGTTTTACGTCAGGAATGTTTTTCATCATAATTTTTTTCTCCATAATGATATAAATAGTATAGTTATAGTTTTATAATTTTTGCCAGACTTGATTTTTCAAGACAGGCAAATCAGTTTTTTGCAAGGTCGATGTTTACGCCTGTTAATCCTGTAAAAGCGCCTGCTTTTGATTCTGCAGAAGCCGGGTGAGCGATGAGCCATTTGTTGCGTGCCCAGAGAAGTTTGTCCTCAAAATCGATTTCTTTGATTGCAGGCTTTTCTGTGTTCGTGTCCTTTGGAAGAACTACGATTACGCGGAATCCTTCTTTTGAAACTTCACCGTTTCTTACGGCGTTGCACGGAGCGTAGTGAAGGGTAGTTTCGTATATCTGAACGACTGTTCCTTTTGGAACGTAAAAGGCTTCTACAAGGTTTGTGCTCAACATTCCTTTTTTTACGGACTGCAACGGCGCGAGTAAAAGAACGATGTCGTTTGCAGGAATGTTCAGTTCAGAACCGCGGTGCCATTCAAGACAGTTCAGCTTTGTGTTGTTTCCGTTGCAATAGCCAATCTGAACCGGCATTCCGCCATAAGCGTTGTTGCTGAACTCTTTGGCAACCGGCAGGCTTTCTAGTCCTGCATCGCCCGGTTCGTAAATTACTTCGCCGTCAGGTTTTTTAGTCGTTTCTTCGAGTTTTGCCAGAAGATCAGTGACGTCGTAGCCTTTGAGGATTTTCCCATATTTTGTAAAGGCCTTTGAAAATACAGATTTTATTTTCATAAATGCGCTCCTGATAAAAATATTTTTAACATCTACAGAATTTTATCGTGCTCGTGCACGACATCTTTAATATAAACCTGTTTATACCAAACGTCAAGGGAAATTTATTTTTTTTATTTTCGATTTATTATTTTAATTTTCAAAACTAAAAACCTGTGTTATAATCAGAATATGTTTATGGCAAACGGATTTTTTTTACGGGAGGTCATGGGTATAATATAAAAACTGATGAGATAACTCAGTTTCATCTACAGAATTTGCGTTGCAAATTTCTTCATTATTTTTTACAGAGAGCTTAAATATGTTCAAAACAAAATCAAACAAATTAGTTGCGTTTAGTATAATCAATTTTCATGTAAAGTCTGCATTCTCGCTTTTCCTGCTTTTTTCAATAGCATTTTCTGCTTTTGCCGCTCCTGGCTTAAGCGACTTAAAAAAAGCAATAAAAGAAGTCCAAAAAGTTGAAAAAAAAATCGAAAATATAAAAAAATCCTCTGAAAAGGCAAAAGATAATTCCGAAGCAAAAAAGGAAGCGTCCACAGAGGCTGCAAAAAAAGAAGCAGCAAAAAAGAGAATAAAATCCCTTCCAAAGGCAAGCAGTGAACTGCGGGCAGCGGCCATCGACGACAACGAAGCAGAAGCAAAACGCCTTATTGCCGCAGGAGAAAACCCGGACAGCGTTTTCAACGGAATTACGATGATGGGCGAAGCAACAACCCACGGTTCTGCAAAGGTTGTAAAAGTGCTTCTGGATGCAGGGGTAGATCCTAACGCAGCCTGTAACCAATACGGCTCCGTTCCGCTGATGAACGCTGCCAGAACAGACAGGGCTTCTCCTGCCCTCGTAAAACTTTTGATTGCAGCCGGAGCAGATGTAAATGCAACGGTAGACAGGTACAGCATTCTGCACAGGGCTTGCGAAAACTCCACCCCGGAAGTCGTAAAAATACTTATTGACAGCGGGGCAGACGTAAACTATGCCAACGGAAACACGACACCAATTTCTATGTCCATAAATCCTACCACCCCGGCAGATTCTCTGGCAAAGGTTAAACTTTTGGTAAAAGCAAAGGCAGACGTAAACACCTATATTCCTGTAGGTGCTCCAAGCCTTAACGAAGTTACAAAATTCCTTATCGATTCCGGGGCAGACGTAAACAAAGTTGTGGATCAAGGACGCTGGGGAAAATCTACTCTGCTTGTGGAAGCAGTTCGGGGAGAAAACCTTGGAGCAGTAAAGATGCTTGTTCAGGCAAAGGCAGATTTAAAAGCTACGGCAAAAGGCGGCATGTCTCCGCTTCACGTAGCAGCCACACGAGAATATGCCAATACAAAAAGCTATGCCGGTACTGCCCGGTACAACAATATTTCTGAAATAGTGCGCTACCTTGCAAAAGCCGGAATGAACGTAGAAGCAAGAACAGACGATGACGAAACGCCTTTAATGCTTGCAGCAATGTACGGCTGTGGAGGCGTAATCGATGCCCTGGTTGAGTGCGGTGCAAAGGTAAACGCCCGGACAAAAAGCGGAAAAACTGCCCTTACCCTGGCAAAAAGCCAGCTTACGGACAGTGATACTTCCGGTGCTGTAAAAGCCCTGATAAAACACGGCGGTACAATGTAAAGATTGCCAAAAGAAAATTAATAGCCGTAGATGTTACCCTCGGGAGCATATTTATTAAGTAGGATTTGACGAAAAAGAGAAACAGTGATAGAACGCATACGCTTGAAATCATAGTTGATGACTATTGCTATAATTTTTGTTATATTGACTACATGAACAAACTGCGATATCTGCCGATTGGCATTCAGACATTCGAAGAACTCCGCACAAAGGACTATATTTATGTTGATAAAACTTCTTTTATAAATAGTCTTGTGCGTAATGGAAAACCTTACTTTTTGAGCCGTCCGCGCCGTTTCGGCAAGTCGCTTTTTCTTTCTACCTTGCGCAGTTACTTTGAAGGCCGCAAGGATTTGTTCGAAGGACTTGCAATTTCCAAAACAGAAACTGAATGGAAAAAATATCCTGTTTTTTATTTTGATTTTAACGTGGGCGATTTTACTACGGAAGAAAATTTTAGAAGTTCACTTGGATTAAAACTTGATTCCTACGAAAAAATATACGGCGTAAGAAATCCAAATGCAGAAAGTCCAGCCGACCGCTTTAGCAATCTTTTACAGCAGGCTCACGAGCAGACAGGTCTTCAGGCGGTCGTTCTTGTTGATGAATACGACAAGCCCCTTTTAAACGCAATTGATGACCCGGCACTTGTTGATACTTTCAGGAAAATATTAAAAACTTTTTACGGAGTTTTAAAAGGCGAGGATGCGCACCTGCAGTTCATTTTTATTACAGGCGTAACACGATTTGACAAAGTGAGCATTTTTTCTGATTTGAACAATCTCCGTGACATTTCGCTTTCAGAAACGTATTCTGCAATCTGCGGAATTTCTCAGGAAGAGCTGGAAGAAAACTTTGTTCCTGAAATTGAAGCCATGGCGGAAAAAAACGGTTACACCAAAGAAGAATGCATTGCCCGGCTCAAAAAAAATTACGACGGATATCATTTTTCAAAAATCTTGAATAACGACATTTATAATCCGTTCAGCCTGTTAAATGCTTTTTCAGATTTGAGTTTCGGAAGTTACTGGTTTTCTACCGGTACACCGACGTTCCTTACTAAAATGATGCTCGATATGAGTTTTGACTACAAATCTCTGGAAGAAGGAATTGATGTTGATTCCCGCTCGCTGGAAGAATACCGTCTGAATGCGACTGAGCCAGTTCCGCTTTTGTATCAGACAGGCTATTTGACAATCAAAGATTACGAAAAAGATTTTGACAGTTATACGATAGGAGTGCCGAACGAGGAAGTTAAATTCGGTCTGTACAAACGTCTTCTTCCGCTTTATCTTGGCTACCCGACTGACGACAAAAAAATCGAAATCGTAAATTTTTTAAAGGAACTCCGCGACGGCAAAGTTGAAGAGTTTATGGAGCGCATCAATAACATTTTTGCCGCCGCTCCAAAACAGACGAGCTAAAAACAATACGAACTTAACTGTCAGGCATTTATCTGGCTCATTCTTAAACTGATGGGCGAATTTGTTTTGTGCGAAGTGCAGAACGGCAAGGGCAGAAGCGATGCTGTTGTCTGGCAAAAAGATACGATTTATATTTTTGAATTTAAAATGGACGGCACTGCAAAAGAAGCCATGGAACAAATCAACAGCAAAGATTATCCGATAGCCTACAAAAACGACGGCCGCAAAATCGTCAAAGTCGGCGTAAATTACTCGAGCGCAGAAAAACAGCTTACCGAGTGGGTGATTGAATAACAGTTTTTTTTGTATGCTATACTGAACTTCACATTGTGTCATGCTGAACGCAGTGAAGCATCCCAAAATCAAATTCCGGCATATCTGTCCAGAAATAATTTTTTTGTTTTCTCTTTATTCTCTCTTGACTTTTTACGGGGGGGGGTATAATAGAAAACAAATTTTTTTCTGGAGGTGGCAATGAAAAAGATTTTCAGTTTATTGACAATTTTTTTTGTTATCAGCAGTTTTAATGTTTTTTCGCAGGAAGACGAAAAAGACAAAGGTGCATTTGAAGACAGAATCAAGATTGGTTTTGCTAAGTTTGACAACAAATCAAGTGCGGTTTCAAAAAACAGATACGGATATAGTGCTGTTCAGTTTGACGTAGAAGCTTTTACAACAATGATTACGACAGCACTGGTCAAGACACGTCGTTTTGAAGTAATCGAACGTCAGGATTTGGATAAGCTTCTTGCTGAACAGGGATTAACTGCTGCAGGAATTGTTGCAGAAGATTTAGGCGCTGTTTCAGGACACGTCAGAGGTGTTCAATTTTTGATGATGGGAACAGTTACAAAATGCGGATTTACAGAAACACCAGTTCAAGTCGGACAATACAAACAGACAAAAAGAGTTCTTGAGCTTGGAATTGATTTTAAAGTCGTTAATACAACTACAGGAAATATTGCGCTTTCTGATTTTGTTGAAGTAAACGAAGAATCAATGACGCAAATTTCTGGCGGCGGATATAATACAGAAACTTCAAGTGAAAATTTTATTCCGAATGCAATGAGAAAGGCAAGCTTACAGGCAGCGTTCTTAGTAGCAAATTCTATCGTTCCGTTAAAAGTTGAAGCAGTTCAGCCTTCAAAGAAAATTGTTAAGTTGAATTACGGAAATGGATTTATTGAAAAAGACCAGTATTACAGAGTTTATCCGAGTGATGACGGCGGTGATAGCTGGGAAGCAAGTTTTGACGAAATAGGAAAAATCAAGATTACATCTGTAACGCAGACTTATGCAGTTGCAAAAATTGTCGAAGGCTCTGCTGACGAAATTCTGGAAGGGTGTTCTGTAATCAAAGTTCCGCCTGACGAAGAAAAGAAACTTCTGGAAAAAGAAAAAGTAAAGGAAAATGATTCCTTAACACGAAGATTTGGTTATTAATTTTTTTCTCACAAAGGAGTAGAAAATGAAGAAAATTATTTTAAGTGCATTAATTGCATTAAGTATTGTTGCAGGTTCTTTTGCTCAGGAAAGAAAACCTGTTATTGGTTTGACAGAGATTGGTTTTGAAGATGGTACTCGTGTTCCTCAGAATTACAAAAATATTGAAACACAAGTACGTGCAGCTTTTTCTTCTGCAATTGTAAATTCAAAAAGATTTGCAGTAATGGAACGCAGTGCTGATGAACTTGATAAAATCCGCCGTGAAAATATTGAAACAGACGGAGCTGTAAATCCTAATTCCCAGCTTGACTTTATGCTTACTGGACAAATCGTAACTTGTGAACGTACTCAGCAGACAGTTGATGCTGTATTGACAACTGTTACGGTAACAAAAAATAAACTTGCAGTAAGCATTAAATTTACAGATGTAAAAACAGGTCAGATTGTATTGTCAGAAGTTATGACAAAAGAAGAAAACGGTCAGAATGTAACTTTTGATAAACTTGCAAACGAACTTGCCAGTGAATTGATTGCAAAAGTTGTAACAAAACTTTACCCACCAATGGTATTGTCTGTAAAAAATCCTGGAAATATAATTCAGACTATAAATGCTGATTATGAATTAGGCGATGTTCTTGAAATTTACAAAAACGGTGAAGAACTCTTAGACCCTTACACAGGTGATGTAATTGGATACGAAGAAGAAACTGTTGCATTTGTAATTGTATTTGAAATTAATTCAAAAACAAATCTTGTAAAAGCTGCAGTAGAACCAAAAGGCGAATATGAAAAAGCTGAAATCCAGAAAGGTTATGGCGTTCGCGCAAAAATGGTTCAGAAAGGCAAAAAAGAAGTTGTAGATAATCAGAAAGCAAAACTTCAGAAATTCAAATCTGCAGGTATTATGAAATAAGTTTTTTATAAACTGATTTTTCAAAATCTGTCCGTTTCGTTTGTCATGGAGCGGACAGATTTTTTTTGTTTTAAAATACACGGAATGAATTTGACTTATATTGTATAATGAAATATCTTTTTTAAAAACGGAAATGAAAAAATGCAGGATATTATTGCGGAAACACAGCGGCTGATTTTACGGCGTTACAGAAAAGATGACCTTGATGATTTGTTTGAATATCTTTCGGATAGTGAAGTCGTAAAATATGAACCGTATAAGCCGATGTCAAAATCTGAAACAGAGCAAAATCTTGAGTGGCGCATTTCAACGGAAGAAATGATTGCGGTTGAATTAAAAGAAAATCACAAAATGATAGGCAATGTATATCTTGGAAAGCGTGATTTTAATTCGCTTGAAATCGGATATGTGTTCAATAAAAAATACTGGGGCAAAGGATATGCAAAAGAAAGCTGTGCCAGATTGATTGAAAACGCATTTGAAAATGGAACTCACAGAATTTTTGCAGAGTGCGACCCTCAAAATCAGAATTCCTGCAAGCTTCTTGAGTCGCTTAATTTTTTGCGTGAAGCACATCTAAAGCAGAACGTCTATTTCTGGAAAGACGAAAACAATAATCCGCTCTGGAAGGACACTTACATTTATTCCAGATTAAACTGAAACTCACGGCACAAGGGCGAAAATAAAATGCCGGCATTGCAGAAAAAATGAAAAAAGTTTTTTCCGAATGGATAGATAACGGTCACAACAATTTTGACGATGAAAACACTTGCATTCTCTGCATCGAACTGACAGACGGAATTTTGTTTTCAAACGGAAATCGATACGAAATTGATTTTACAAAATAAAAAAATTACAGGGGAAAATATGAAAACAGTTATCGTTTACGCTTCACATCATCACGGGAACACAAAAAAAATTGTTGATGCAGTCAGCCAGAAATTTCAGATTGATGTAGTTGATGCAGAACAGACTTCTTTGGTCAATCTTGAAAATTACGATTTGATAGGTTTTGCTTCGGGCATCGACTTCGGCAAATTTTATGAGCCTGTCGTGAATATTGCAAAGACACTTCCAGAGGGAAAAAAAGTTTTTGCTATGTTCACCTGCGGAAGTATCAGCGGTAAATTGGGCGATGAGATAAAGGAAATTGCCGTTGAAAGGAAATGCACTTTTGAAGGCAAGTACGGTTGCAAAGGTTATGACACTTACGGCCCGTTCAAACTTGTCGGCGGAAAAAATAAAAATCATCCCGACGATGAAGAAATTAAAAATGCCGTTTTGTTTTGCGAAGGCTTGATTTCAGAATGAACGAAAGCGAATTGATTGAATCATTCAGAAAAATCGGACTCTGCGAAGGAATGATTCTCGAAGTCCACAGTTCGCTCAGCAGTTTTGGCTATGTCGAAGGCGGTGCAGAAACCGTAATCAGTTCACTGATGGAATGTGTCGGAAAATCAGGAAGCATTTTTATGCCGGCACTCAGGTTAAGCCCGGAACTTCCTCTGACACAGGCAGATACGGAACTCGGCATAACTGTAAAAATCAAAGTGCTCGAAGAAAACGCGCCGAAAACTGCGATGGGAATTATTGCCGACACGTTCCGAAAAAGAGATGACGTTGTAACAGGCAAAGGAATTATCAGGACTTCCGGCTGGGGAGCGCACGCACAGGAAGCTTCAAAAGGCGGACTTGACTATGCAATTCACAACGGCGGAAAAGCGCTTCTTCTTGGCGTTGACATTTACAAGTTCACGGCAATGCACTATATGGAGGACATTCTGCCGGAAAAAATCAGCGCCATTTTTGCGCCCGGCGAAGAGGTCTGCAAAAAATATCCGCAAGACCAGTGGTTCATCGAAACAGGCGCACCGCCTGTAAAACCCTGGTACACGATTTATGATATGGCGCGTGAAAAAGGTCTGGTTCAGGAAGGCTTTATCGGAAAGTGCCGCTATATGTTTTTTGACATCTGGGACGTCGTAAGCATTTACAGGCGAGAGCTTGAAAACAATCCGTTCAAATTGTACGGATTGGAGTAATCGTGCGCGGAAATTCAGAATTGGCTTTTAAATTTATTATGAAAAAAATGATATTGGAAACAGAGCGTTTATTTTTGAGGGAACTTGAACAAGGCGATTTGTCCGCCTTAAAAAGAATTCTTCAGGACGAAGAAACGATGTACGCTTACAACGGAGCGTTTTCTGACGAGGAAGTTCAGCAGTGGCTTGACAGGCAGTTTGAACGATACGAAAAATACGGCTTTGGTTTGTGGGCGGTTGTTTTAAAAGAAAACGGCAGAATGATAGGTCAGTGCGGTCTTACGATGCAGCCCTGGAATGGCGATGAAGTTCTTGAAGTCGGATATTTATTTGAACGGAACTTCTGGCACAAAGGATACGCAACGGAAGCCGCGATTGCATGCAAAGAATACGCGTTTAATAAACTCGGTGCCAGTGAAGTATGTTCGATAATCCGCGACACAAATCAAGCATCGCAAAACGTAGCACTTCGCAACGGAATGAAAATCAAGGATACAGGAATAAAACATTACCGCGGCGAAGATATGAAACATTTTAGGTATGTGGTGGAGAAGTGATTTTTTTAAGTTCAGTTATGAATTTTTTATTAAGTATTTTGTGGGAGAAAAATAATCGTGAATAAAAATAAAATCTATCCGCGCACAAATGACAATCAGATTGTCTATCTGAAAAATGTGATTACAAAAGAGAATATTGAAGTCGGGGATTTTACGATTTACAATGACTTTGTAAATGACCCGCGCGATTTTCAGAAGAACAATGTTCTGTATCATTATCCTGTGAACGGCGACAAATTGAAAATCGGAAAATTCTGTTCGATTGCCTGCGGTGCAAAATTTCTTTTTACAAGCGGAAATCATTCGCTTTCATCGCTTTCAACATATTCATTTCCGATCTTTTTTGAAGAATGGAATTTAGACAGCGCAAATATTACAGATGCCTGGGACAACAAAGGCGGAATTACAGT
>JBJETJ010000003.1:0-78708 GCA_051883255.1 Treponema sp. | reverse complement strand
TGTTTAGCTTAGGGTGAGCCGGCTTAAGACGGCTCACCCTAAAATATTTTTACGACATAACACAAAATTCAATTTACATAATAAATCCCGCTGATTAATTTTCCCTTCAATGACAAAAACTGATTTTCGTGCTATATTATGTATATGAATAAAACGCGTTATCTGCCAATCGGCATTCAGACATTTGAGGAACTTCGCATGAAGGATTATGTCTACATTGATAAGACTTCTTTTGTAGAAAGCCTTGTGCGTAACGGAAAACCTTATTTTTTGAGCCGTCCGCGCCGTTTCGGCAAGTCGCTTTTTCTTTCGACATTGCGGAGTTATTTTGAAGGGCGCAGGGATTTGTTTGACGGACTTGCAATTTCCAAAGTCGAAACAGAATGGAAAAAATATCCTGTATTTTATTTTGACTTTAACATCGGCGATTTTACTACGGAAGAAAATTTCAGGGCATCGCTCGGATTAAAACTCGATTCCTACGAAAAAATCTACGGCGTAAGGAATAAAAATGCCTCAAGCCCTGCCGACCGCTTCAGCAATCTTTTACAGCAGGCACACGAGCAGACAGGGCTTCAGGCAATCGTTCTCGTTGATGAATACGACAAGCCCCTGTTAAACGCAATTGACGACCCTCACCTTGTAGACGTTTTCAGAAAAATCCTAAAGACCTTTTACGGCGTACTTAAAGGCGAGGACGCGCACCTCAAATTCGTCTTTATCACAGGCGTTACGCGTTTTGACAAAGTAAGCATTTTTTCCGACCTGAACAATCTGAACGACATTTCCCTTTCCGAAAAATATTCTGCCATCTGCGGAATATCTCAGACTGAACTTGAAGAAAACTTCGTCCCTGAAATTGAAGCAATGGCAGAAAAAAACGGCTACTCAAAAGAAGAATGTCTTGCAGAACTCAAAAAAAATTACGACGGCTACCATTTTTCAAAAATCTTGAATAATGACATTTACAATCCGTTCAGCCTGTTAAAGGCGTTTTCTGATTTGAACTTCGGCAGTTACTGGTTTTCAACAGGCACGCCGACGTTCCTTACAAAAATGATGCTCGATATGAGTTTTGACTACAAATCGCTTGAAGAAGGAATTGACGTCGATTCCCGCTCGCTTGAAGAATACCGCCTCAATGCAACCGAGCCTGTTCCGCTGCTGTATCAGACAGGCTACCTTACAATCAAGAATTATGAAAAAGATTTTGACAGTTACACGATAGCCGTCCCGAACGAAGAAGTAAAATTCGGAATGTACAAAAGGCTTCTTCCGCTTTATTTAGGCTATCCGACTGACGACAAAAAAATCGAAATCGTAAATTTCTTAAAAGAACTCCGCGACGGCAAGGTCAACGAATTTATGGAACGCATAAACAATATTTTTGCCGCCGCCCCAAAGCAGTCAAACCAGAAGCAGTACGAGCTTAACTGTCAGGCGTTTGTGTGGCTCATATTCAAGCTGATGGGCGAGTTTGTCCTTTGCGAAGTGCAGAACGGCAAGGGCAGGAGCGATGCAGTCGTATGGCAAAAAGATACGATATACATCTTTGAGTTCAAAATGGACGGCACTGCAAAAGAAGCCCTTGAGCAGATAAACAGTCAGAATTACCCGATTTCCTACAAAAACGACGGCAGAAAAATCGTCAAAGTCGGCGTAAACTACTCAAGCACGGAAAAACAGCTGACAGAGTGGCTGATTGAATAGTGGGAGAATTGGCTAGAACGGAATGGCGGACAGTCATAATTTTCTGCGGAATAAAAAAAACAAATTGCAATTCCCCGACAACTATGCTAGAATACCAAATATGCTATTGACAAAGAAATCCAAAGAAAGTAGCGTTTCTCAGTTCTTAGTATAATGGCATAGTAACAAGACAGATAAATACAGTTGAAAAAATAAGAAAAGCACAGAACTTTGCTTATGCAGGGGACTGTGTTTTTTTTTGTTACGGCTCGTGAGCCTGTGAAAATATGGAGCGAAGCGGAATAATTTCATAAAAAAACACCCGCTATGCGGGTGTGAGTCAAATGCTTATGGATGATTATGGTACATTGAAAGTTGCAGAATCAAATCCAGACTAAGGGTGATAAAAGACAGGCGGTATTCAGTGTGCGGATTAAATGTGGTATAATCTGTGTATGATTTTGAATATACTTTGTGTTGCATTCGGCGGTGCGCTGGGTGCATCGCTTCGTTATGTGATTTCTCTTGTGCCGGTGAAGGCTGTTTTTCCGTTTCAGACATTTTTTACAAATATCTTGGGATGTTTTGCAGTCGGGGTGATTGCGGCACTTGCCTCGGGAGCTGTGCAGAAGGCAGACGGACAGATTTCCCCTGCGCTTATTTTGTTTTTGAAAACAGGCTTTTGCGGCGGATTTACGCCTTTTTCCACATTCGCGCTTGAAAGTGCAGGACTTTTCTCTGGCGGACACGCATCAGCTGGCGGTGTATATGTTGCGTTGACTTTGGTTTCCGGCATTATATGCGTGTGCCTTGGACAGCTTGCTGGCGGATTTGTCTTAGGAAAATAGGTGCAGTTTAGCGGATTGTGCTGTTAAAAAATCCACGGATTTTCTTTTATATTATTTGCACTTCCCTAGATTTTCCGCAGTGAATCTCCGTCCTGAAAAGGAACTTTAAAAATTGCAGTTTCTTTTTTTTGCGCCGGATTTTTTATGTGGTTCAGCAAAATCTCTGTTGCGCGCTGTCCCATTTCTCTAAGCGGCTGAGGGAACGTTGCTATGTTCATATAAAAATAAGTCAGGTTTATAAAGCCGTCAAAACCGACGATGCTCACGTCCTCAGGAACTGAAAGCCCGCATTTTTTTATTCCCTGAATCGTACCGGGAACCATCCAGTCGGCACTGCAAAAAATTGCAGTCGGTTTTTTCTTCCATTTTGAAAAAGCCTCCTGCACTTCCGAATCTATCGTAGGCGAGAGAAGCCCCGTGCGGATTATGTAGTCCTCGGGATTATATTTTACGCCAAGATCATTCAGCGCCTGCAAAAAACCTTTTTCGCGGTCATTGATGTTTTCGTTGTAAATGTCCTTGTGAATTCCCATAAAGGCAATCTGCTTGTGTCCGTGATTCCATATCTGCTGTGCTGAATTATAGCCGGCTTCATAATTGTCTGTGTCGACCCAGGACATAAGTTTGTTTTTGGGGCGGTCACCGATGACGACACACGGAAGCTTGCGCTTGTCGAGTTCAGCAAACATTTCTTTTGGGATTTTTTTTAAACCGACATAAATTATTCCGTCGACTTTTTTTTGTTTGTAAGGTCTCAGGTAATCAAAGTTCGAATCATTCTCTGCCTCAGGAACGATTCCAATCAGCATGTCAATTTTATTTTTGGAGCAGATTTCTTCAATGCCTGAAAGAATTTCCATTAAATAAAATGTCCTCATTGACTGGCGGAAAGGAATTGGCGTCAGGATTGCAATCGTATTGCATTTGCCGCTGTTTAAAACCTGACCTGCAAAACTCGGGGAGTAGCCGAGCTTGTCAATGGCAGACTGTACCTTGAGGCGGGTTTCTTCTTTTACGTTTTGTTCGCCGTTTATTACCCGGGAAACTGTAATAAAAGAAACCCCGGCAAGATTTGCAACATCTTTTTGTGTGACCATATTGACCTCAAGAATACTTGTAATAAAGTGTCAGGAATTTTCCAGAAGATAAGTTTGAATACTTCTTGGCGGACAGAAAAATGTTCTGTTCGAATTTTCGCTGTTTACTTTTACAGTATAATCCATTTTTTCGTTTTTGTCTTTTGAATTTTTTTCTGCGCAGTTCAATTCAAAAACCATATCGTCTTCCGTTCTGTTCATTACGACAAGGACAATTTTTCCGTCGGGGCGAATGAATGACGTCGATTCCATCGTATTTCCCATTTTGCCGTCTATAGTCGCAGGTGTCATAAACGGAATCATCGTACACGAAATTCTTTTTGAGCGGGCAGTATGAATCTTGAAAAGTGTCCGATAAAATAAAATGAACTTTGGTAAACGATTTTTTTTGTAGTGGTGTTTACGAGAATCGGTGCATCGCAGTTGTTCCCTGCGTGGTTCGGACCGCCGTCAATGTCGAGTGCCATGTTCCAGTCAATCCAGGCAGTACAGCCGCTGTTCAAATCGTTTATGATGTTGTGACCGTAGCGTTCTCCGCAATACCATTTGTCAGGACGCGCTCCGCCTTCTATGCAGCCTTCCGTAAAAAACAGTTCTTTGTCAGGGAAGAGTGCGGCACATTCTTTTACATTGTCGTACTGGTCGCCTGAATACCAGTGGTATGCAAGCCCGTCAATGGCTTTGTCTGCTCCTGCAACGCCAAAGCTTTCTTTCATTCGTTTTAACATATTGTCGCGGTTGTGGTCCCAGATGAAAATCTTGATTTTTTCAAGCCCGTTTTTTACAAATGCAGGCTTTAAAAAGTTTACGGCAAATTCTGCTTCTTCTGTTCCTGTCCAGATGCACGAGTCCCAAGTCTGTACTGCTTCCGGCTCGTTTTGAACTGATACGCCGTCAACTTTTATTCCGCGCTCGTTCATTCCTTTGATGAATTTTACAAAATAGTCAGCCCAGAGTTTTTTGTATTCAGGCTTGAGTTTTCCGCCGTGGTTCATATCGTTGTTAGTCTTCATCCAGTCGGGAGGCGACCAGGGCGTTGCAAGCGTTGAAAGGTTTTTGTTAAAACTTAGTGCCTGTTTTAAAACAGGAGTGATGTACAAATCTGTGCGTTCAAAAGAAAAGCTTTCAAGCGATTCGTCTTTTTGGGGAACGCATGCCCAGTTTTCCAGACTGAAATCGCAGGAGTTTATGTGGGTGCGCGCAAATTGATAGTTGTTGTCGCTTTCGCTTTGTCCGAAGCACGACTCGACGATTTTCATTTTATCGTCGCTTGATAAATTAGAAAGGACATATCCTGCGCTTTCTGTTATTGCGCAGCCGAATCCTTTTACTGTCTGAAACTGTTTTTTCAAATCAAGATTGATTATACATGACAGGTTCTTTCCGTCAGGCGCTTTTCTGCTGTCCGGCGGAATTGTTGCAATGCGTTTTTCTGAATCTTTTGAAGATTCAAAAATTTTTGATACTTTCATAAAATTTCCTTAAAAAAAATGTTTGCGCAAACAAAAATATGATAAATCTGTTTGTCAGTTTTGTCAATAAAATTTAAAAACATCAAAAAAATTGATTTTATGCTTGACAGTATGAAAGAACGGGGTTTAGAATATGTTTACGTAAACATAAAGCGGCGGTAATTTATTTCTGCTGCTAATTTTAGTGCTATTTTGTTTGCGCAAACATTATAGCTATGTACCATTACTGGTAATCGGTTAAAGTTTGCGTTGCAAGCTTATTTATCAAAACTGCGCATTTTCATTTTGTTGTGAATGTGCATAAAAAAAGTTAAATCAGAAGCCGGGACTTCTTGATTGGCTTTTTCAGGAGGAATTATGAAAACTTTGAAGAGAGTGCTTGCTGCAGGTGCTTTGGTTTTGGGAATTGCAGGTCTGTTTTCGGGCTGCGGCAAAAAGACCGAAAGAGTGCAGGTAAGATGGTTTGTAGGATTGGGGGCTGGTTCTGATGAGCCGACATTTGCTCCACAGAAAGCGGTGGTTGATAAGTTCAACAAGTCACAGAATGAAATTGAACTTATCCTTGAAATCGTAGACAACGGACAGGCATTTCAGACTCTGGCAACTCAGATTTCCGGCGGAAATGCGCCTGATGTAGTAGGCCCTGTCGGAATCCGCGGACGTGACAGTTTTAAAGGTGCCTGGCTTGACCTTGAGCCTTTGGTAGAAAAAAGCAATTTTGACCTTTCGCAGTTTGATGCTTCGATGGTTGATTTTTATCGTGACGAGCAGGACGGGCTTATCGGGCTTCCGTTTGGAATTTATCCGTCGTATCTTTATGTAAACAAAGAACTTTTTGAAGAAGCAGGAATTCCGCTTCCGCCGAAAAATTACGGAGAAAAATACATTGACGAAAACGGCAAGGAATGGACTTGGGATTATGACTGCGTTCGCCGTATCGGTATGAAGCTTACTGTTGACGTAAACGGAAATGATGCAACAGACCCTTATTTTGATCCTGAACATATCGTTCAGTGGGGATTCGGAATTGTGTGGGGTGATGCGCGCGGTTACGGAACTATGTTCGGGCCGGGAACTTTTGTAGGCAAGAACAACAAGGCGCAGATTCCTGCAAACTGGCTTAATGCCTGGGACTGGACGTACGACGGAATGTGGAAAGATCATTTTATTCCTAACGGACCTTATGGTTCTTCTGACATTCTTTCAAACGGCAGTTGGGGCGAATCTGGAAAAATTGCAATGTTCCAGTGTCATCTCTGGTATTCAGGTTATGCAAAGATGGATTATCAGTGGGACGTATATCCGATGCCGTCTTACAACGGAAAGACAACTGCAAAAATGCACGCAGATACTTTTGAAATTCCGAAAGGCTCAAAACATCCTGAAGAGGCATTCAAAGTTCTCTCATATCTGGTAACGACTGCATCAGACGATCTTTTGAAAATCTACGGCGGTATGCCTGCAATAACTGCAAGACAGGACGGCTTTCTTGAAAAGTTCTTCAAGGAACGCTATCCGCACGTAACTGTAAATACAGACATTATCAAAGAAAGCATCAAGTATGCAGACAACCCTAACCATGAATCCTGGATGCCGAGTTTTCAGGAAGCTTCTACGTGCTACGGAGAATTCTGGGATAACCTGACAAATAATGACGGCCTTTCTGTTGAAAAAGAGTCTGAAAAATTACGGAAGAATTTGGAAGGCATTTTTTCAGCTGCGAATAAATAAAATTATCTAAAGGAGGCAGGCGGAACATCTTCCTCCAGGGGTGTTCCGCACTTATTGCTATGACAAAAAAACTTAATACCAGTGGTGTTCAGCGTTGGGAAAAGAAATGGGGCTTGATTTTTATCTCGCCCTGGCTTGTTGGATTTTTAGCATTTTTCTTAGGTCCGATGATTGCCTCGTTTATTTTTTCGTTTTTTAACTACAATTTAATTCAGCCTGAAGCGACGGCTTTTGTGGGGATTGACAACTGGAAAAGGGCGCTCGTAGATGACCCCGTCGTAATGAAATCGATAGCGCACATTTTTGAATATACTTTGATTTCGCTTCCTGTTTCGTTCTGCTTTTCGCTGATTGTCGCTTTTCTACTTAATAACGAATATGTTTTCGGAAAAAAAGTCTTTCGTGCATTGTTCTATCTGCCGAGTATGATTCCTTTAGTAGCGAGCGTTTTAATCTGGCAGGGAATTATGAACGAACAGACCGGCTGGTTTAATTTGATTCTTAAACAAGAAGGCTTGCCCGGTGTAAGATGGCTTTCAAGTTCAAAATGGATTTACATTTCTTACACTTTGATAGGGCTCTGGGGCTGCGGAAATACAATCCTGATTTTCCTTGCCGGATTGCAGGGCGTTCCTAAAGAACTTTACGAAGCTGCAACTATAGACGGCGCAAATTCCTGGCAGCGAATGACGGCTGTTACAATTCCGATGATGACACCTGTTCTTTTCTATAATCTGATTATCAATGTAATCAGCCTTATGCAGTTTTTCCTGATACCGATGGTAATAAACAACGGAAACGGCTTCCCGAACGGAAAGACGAATTTTCCGATGGTATATTTTTACAGACAGGCGTTTTCGTATTTCAATATGGGGTATGGCGCTGTCATTGCCTGGCTTATTTTCTTTATAGGAATGATTTTTACAATCGTACTGTTCGGAACATCGAACAAATGGGTGTTCTATGCAAATGATAAAAACTGATGGAGGTGCAAAATGACATTAATAGAATCAAGAACTGCAAAAGGCCGTGTGCTGACAATAATAACTTTGTTTATGCTCGTAATGTTTCTTCTTCCGTTTTTTTACGGCGTGTCAAGTTCGTTTAAAAGCAAGGAACAGCTGTCTTCGCTTAATCAGTCGCCGATTCCGATGTCGCCTAAAAAATATAAATACAATGGAAAGGACTGCGAAATTTTATTAGTTCCTATGGACGACGGAACAAAAAAAGCGCTTGCCGTCATAAAGAAAGGCCGTGACAGTTCCGTTTTTATTGACCCCGAAAAACCCGGCGGCGGAGAAATTGTCTGGCAGGGAAAATGGCGTTCGCTTGAAAAAGTCTGGGAAACTGATTTTCAGTTTATAAACTACAAAAAAGGCTGGGACGCGGTAAATTTTCTGCGGCTCTTTAAAAACACTTTGTTCTATGCCCTTATCACGACTTTCGGGACGCTGCTTTCGTCGACTGTAGTTGCATACGGATTTTCAAGGTTTCGCTTTCCGGGGAAAAAGCAGTTTTTTATGATTTTGATTGCGACGATTGTTTTGCCGGGCGCCGTTACGCTAATTCCGCTTTATACTATTTTCTATAAAATCGGCTGGGTCGGAACCTGGCTGCCTTTAGTTGTTCCGCACTTTTTTTGCAAATGCCTATAACGTATTTTTGCTCAGGCAGTTTATGCTTGGAATTCCAAGGGAAATGGACGAAGCGGCAAGAATTGACGGTTGCGGTCCTGTTGCGACTTTGTATAAAATCATTTTACCGCAGTGCGTTCCTGCCGTTATTTCTGTCGGGCTCTTCCACTTTTTCTGGGCTTGGAATGATTATTTTAATCCGCTTCTGTACCTTGCAGGACACCCTGAAAAATATCCTATCAGCATAGGGCTTTCATCGTTCAGCAATATGTATTCAACGGAAACTCATCTTGTTATGGCAACGAGTATGATAGCCTGCATCTTCCCTTTTATAATTTTCATCGTAGCACAGAAATTCTTTATAGAAGGCGTTGTAGTATCCGGGGTTGAAAAATAATCCTGCGTTTAAAATGCAAGCCATCTGATTTAAAACAGGTGGTTTGTGTTTTAAACTTTAAACGTTGAACTTAAAAAAGTTGAACTGAAAAAAGACGTCGAGTTGAACTTGTAACTAAACTTTGAGCCAGTCAAGTACATGCTGAATGTATGTATCCCAGAAATTCCAGTCATGACCGCCTGCTGATTTTTCAAAAACAAAGTCCGTTCCCTGAGTCATAAGAAAGGCGGCAAAATCTTCTACATATTTAAACAGATGGTCGTTTTTTCCGCATGCCAGATAGATTTTCGGAAGTTCGATTTTCTCTGTTTTAAGTTTTTTGATAAGCCGGTATGGATTTTTTTCGTTTTCGTCAAGGTTTGACAAATCACCGAAAAACCTTTCGTAAAACGCCTTGTTATTTAAAACGACGGCTTTGTTGTAAGACGAATTTTTGGCATCTTCTATTATCATTGCAGGAGAAAGCGCCGCTATATGACTGAACGTCTTGTAATACTTACACCCGTTGTAAAGCGCGCCGAAACCTCCCATCGAAAGCCCTCCGATAAATGTGTCTTCCCGCTTTTTTGACAGAGGAAATAAATTCCGCGTTGTTTCTACGAGTTCTTCGCCTATGAATTTACTGTACTGTTCGCCGACAGGGGCAGGCCGTTCTCCGCCGTTAATTGCAGGCGCATCAACGTAAAACATATTTTCGCCTGACGGCATGATGACTGCAAGATTGCGTTCGGACGCCCACCTTACGATTCTCGTGTTGTTTATCCAGGCGTTGCAATCGTCAAAAGCACCGTGCAAAAGATACAAAGTCTTAAAAGGCTTTTTGTCCCACCCCGTGTCCTCTGTCAGCGACAGTCTGTCAACCGGAATAATCGCTTTAAAACTTACGCTTCTGAAAAGACTCTTTGAAAAAAAATTAACGTCAATAACTGCCATAACAACATTATACAATTAAAAAGTGAATTTTGAAATAAAAAAATCTTTTTGCTTTTTATCAGAATTTACTTGAATTCATTTATAAAATTTACTAAACTGTTAAAACCTATCTTTAGGTGTATTTTGCAATTTTTCCGGGGTGCTGACCGGTAATTATAAAAAGGAGACATTTTTAAGATGCCTACAATTAATCAATTGATTCGTCAGGGACGTAAGTCAGCTGCAAACAGGACCAAATCTCCCGCACTTGAGTCTTGTCCGCAGAAACGTGGTGTTTGTACACGTGTAATGACTGTTACTCCAAAAAAACCGAACTCAGCTTTACGTAAGGTAGCTCGTGTTCGTTTGTCAAATGGTATTGAAGTTACTGCATATATTCCGGGTATCGGACATA
Source organism: Treponema sp. (assembly GCA_051883255.1). GTDB lineage: Bacteria > Spirochaetota > Spirochaetia > Treponematales > Treponemataceae > Treponema_D. The sequence continues at coordinate 68,513 of JBJETJ010000003.1, read as the reverse complement.
ACTTGCAGGAACACTCGGTAGTTTTAATTCGTGGTGGTCGTGTAAAAGACCTTCCTGGTGTTCGCTATCATATTATTCGTGGTACAAAAGATACTCTTGGTGTTGAAGACCGCAAACGCGGACGTTCTAAATATGGTGCCAAGAGACCTAAGGCATAATAGAGGAGGATTAAGATGGGAAGACATAAGAAATCTGTAGACCGTCCGATTATGCCGGATGCAAAATACAACAGTCAGGTTGTTTCAAAATTTGTTACTCGTATGATGCTTGACGGCAAAAAAGATACTTGTACAAAAATCATTTATGAAGCAATGGACAAGTTAAAGGCTAAAACAGGAAATGAACCTCTGGAAGTTTTCCTCAAGGCTATTGATAACGTAAAACCTCTCGTAGAAGTAAAATCACGCCGCGTTGGTGGTGCTACATATCAGGTTCCTGTAGAAATTCGTGATTCTCGTCGCGAAGCCCTTGCTATGCGCTGGATTATTGAAGCTGCACGCAAGAGAAGCGGTCATGGAATGGCTGATACTCTTTCTGCTGAACTGCTTGATGCTTTCAATAACACTGGAACAGCATTTAAGAAAAAAGAAGATACTCACAAAATGGCAGAAGCAAACAAAGCATTTGCTCATTTCCGCTGGTAGTATTTACTTTTGTGTATATAAGGGGTTTGATTCTGTATTTTTATGGAATTAAACCCTTTTTTTTATTACTTTTTTCTTTATTTAGTATTGAAACTTATTTAAAAAAAGTGTATAAAATTAAAACCTATCTTAATAGAATAGGTGAATAATGGGTTCTTTGAGAGTCAGGCGGATTTAATCCGGTAAAATCGTAAAGTTTACGAGTTTATGCGAGTATTCAGATTTTACGGCCCTTGTTGTGTATGCTGCCGTCGGCAGTATTTGGTAGAAAAGCATTAAGGGTTTCTGCTGCAGCGTATTGCTGTCAGGCTCTGGGATGCCAAACCAGTCATTAAACGTGTTTTTGTTAAATGATGATAGGTGGTTCCGGCCATAGATATTCCGAAAAGATGGAATGTCGTATGAGAATTACTGTAAAAACAGGTTCTTCTGTTTTGCTTTAGTTCACTTTTCCGTAACCAAAAATCTCTTTAATAAAATCACGAAAAAAAATGTGTATGCGAATGGTTGTTCTTTTAGTTTAAAGATCGCTATTCTGGCTTAAAGTGCAACACAGAAATATTATTTTGAGTGCCGGCTGAAAGTCGGTAAGGAGAAACACATGGCAAAGGAGAAGTTTGAAAGAACTAAACCTCACATGAATGTTGGTACTATCGGTCACGTAGACCATGGTAAGACAACTTTGTCAGCAGCTATCACAATGTACTGCGGTAACAAGTACGGTGATAAGGTTCTTAAGTATGACGAAATTGATAACGCTCCGGAAGAAAAAGAGCGTGGTATTACAATCAACACTCGTCACTTGGAATATCAGTCAGACAAAAGACACTATGCACACATCGACTGTCCGGGACATGCTGACTACGTTAAGAACATGATTACTGGTGCTGCACAGATGGACGGTGCTGTTCTTGTAGTTGCCGGAACTGACGGTGTAATGCCTCAGACAAAAGAACACCTTTTGCTTGCTCGTCAGGTAGGTGTACCAAAAATCATCGTATTCTTGAACAAAGCTGACCTTGCAGACCCTGATATGCTTGAACTCTGCGAAGAAGACGTTAAAGATACTCTCGTATCTTACGGATTTGCAGCAGATACACCTATCATCAAAGGTTCTGCATTCAAAGCATTGAACGAAGCAACTGATCCTGCTAACACAGCTTGTATCGAAGAATTGCTTACAGCTATGGATACTTGGTTTGATGATCCGGTTCGTGATGAATCAAAACCATTCTTGATGCCTATTGAAGACATCTTCACAATTTCTGGTCGTGGTACTGTAGTAACAGGACGTATCGAACGCGGTGTAGTTAATATGAACGATGCAGTTGAAATCGTTGGTATCCGCCCTACACAGACTTCAACAGTAACTGGTATCGAAATGTTCCAGAAAACTCTTGATCAGGGTCAGGCTGGTGATAACGTTGGTATTCTTCTTCGTGGTATCGAAAAGAAAGACGTTGTTCGCGGTCAGGTTCTTGCAGCTCCTGGATCAATCCACCCGCACACAAAATTCGAAGCACAGATTTACGTTCTTTCAAAAGAAGAAGGCGGACGCCATTCACCATTCTTTACTGGATATCGCCCTCAGTTCTATTTCCGTACAACAGATATTACTGGTACAGTAGAACTTGAAGCTGGAACAGACATGGTAAAACCAGGCGATAACGTAAAAATTATTGGTGAACTTATTCACCCAATCGCTATGGACGAAGGTCTTAAACTCGCTATCCGTGAAGGTGGTCGTACAATCGCTTCTGGACAGGTTACAAAAGTTATTGAATAGTTAAAAATTTTTTATGCAAGTCTGTTTTTGCAGGCTTGCATAAAAGTTAGGAGTGCATAAATGGCTAACGGAAAGATTCGTGTCAGACTCAGAGCATTTGACGTTGAGTTGATCGATCAGAGTGCAAAGGCCATCGTGCAGACAGTTCAGAAAGCAGGAGCAAAGGTTTCAGGACCTATTCCGCTTCCTACAAGAATTAATAAGGTGACAGTACTTCGTTCGCCTCACGTAAACAAAAAATCACGTGAACAGTTCGAAATGCGTACGCACAAACGCCTTATTGACATTCTTGAACCTTCATCAGAAGTTATGGATTCATTGATGAAGCTTGAATTGCCAGCCGGTGTAGATGTAGAAATTAAACAGTAAGTCTTTTGCTTTTTTAAGCATTAGATTACTGAAAATAGTACGGTCCCCTGGATCTGGGATGGCGGCTAAAAAAAAATGAAAAGTATTCTTGAAAAACAGAAGTACTTTTAGATAGGAGAAATCAGAATGAAAGGTCTGATCGCAAAAAAAGTGGGAATGACTCAGGTTTTTGACGAAAGCGGCAATTTGACACCAGTCACCGTGATCCGCGTCGAACCAAATGTAGTTGTTGCTACAAAAACAAAAGAAAACTGTGGCTATGATGCTGTGGTGCTTGGTTTGGAAGATTTAAAGCCTTCTAGAGTAAGCAAAGCTTATGCAGGACAGTTTCCGGAAAATATCACCCCAAAACGAACTTTAAAAGAATTTCGCAATTTTGACTCAGAGGTGAAAGTTGGAGACCTTGTTGGTCTTGAGTTATTTGAAAAAACTCGCTTTCTTGATGTTACTGCAACATCAAAAGGTAAGGGTTTTCAAGGTGTAATGAAAAGATGGGGCTTCCATGGTGGACGTGCAACTCACGGCTCTAAGTTCCACAGAGAAGCAGGTGGTACAGGATCTTGTACTACTCCTGGACATTGTTTCAAAAACGTGAAAATGCCTGGTAGAATGGGATTTGACCGTATTACAGTACAGAATCTTCGTATCGTTAAAATCGATCCAGAATTGAAGGTTATCTTGGTAAAAGGTGCTGTTCCAGGAAACAAAGACTGCACACTTATCGTGAAGTCCGCAGTAAAGAAATAATCAGAGGAATTAGAATATGGAAAAGAAAGTATATTCAACCGATGGTAAAGAGCTGCGTACTATTTCACTTGATGATAAAGTATTCGGTCTCCCGGTTAACGAAGATGTTATTTATTATGCCATCAATAATGAATTAGCAAATATGCGTGTAGGAACTGCATGTACAAAAGGTCGTGCAGAAGTTCACGGATCAAATGCTAAGCCTTATAAACAGAAGGGTACAGGTAACGCTCGTCGTGGTGATAAAAAATCACCTATTAACGTAGGCGGTGGTACTATTTTTGGACCAAAACCTAGAGATTTTAGCTATTCTATCCCTAAAAAGGCAAAACGCCTTGCAATGAAGTCTATTCTTAGTCTTCAAGCTCAGAGTGATAGACTCACTGTAGTAGAAGATTTTACTATAGAATCGGGAAAGACTAAAGATTTGGTAAAAATTCTGTCTAATTTTGCAAAAGGTGAACGCACTGTAATCATTCTTAAAGATGATGATGCAAAAATCAAACAGGCAGGAAGAAATATTCCTCATCTTTCGTTCCTTTCTTATAACCGTCTTCGTGCACATGATTTATTCTATGGCCGAAAGGTTATTCTTCTTGAAGGTGCTGCAAAAAATCTTTCTGATTTTTATGCTGATAACGAAAAGGAGGCTGAATAATGATGTATCAAGACATTCTTATTAGACCTGTTAGTTCAGAAAAAGCAACAAACCTTCGGGAACAGGATAAATATGTTTTTGTTGTTCATCCTGATGCAACAAAAACTCAGATTAAGGATGCTGTACGTAAGCTGTTTAACGTAAAAGTTGTTTCTTGTACAACTATGAATGTAAGGGGAAAAGAAAAAAGACTTCGCGGTCGCCCCGGATATACTTCTAGTTACAAAAAAGCCGTTGTGCGTTTAGCAAAAGGTGAAACAATTAAAGTGTTCGAAGGCGTATAAGCCTAACTTTAGTGAATTAAGGGGAAAAAAATGGCTCTTAAGATATTTAAGCCAATAACTGCAGGTACTCGAACACGTATTGACCTGGTAAGAGATGAACTGACAACTGATAGACCCGAAAAAACTTTGGTGTCAGGAAAGAAATCTCATGCAGGACGTGGCGCTGGTGGTCGTATTTCTGTACGTCATCAGGGTGGTGGTCATAAAAGGAGATATCGTGATATCGATTTCAAACGCAATAAGCACGGTATTCCTGGAACTGTAAAGTCAATCGAATATGACCCGAACCGCAGTGCAAATATTGCTTTGATTTATTATGCTGATGGTGACAAGAGATATATCATTGCACCTAAAGGTCTTACAGTCGGACAGAAAATAATGGCTGGAGAAAATGCAGCTCCTACAGTAGGAAATGCACTTCCGCTTTCAGCTATTCCAGTAGGTTTTACTGTACATAATATTGAACTTACAATTGGTCGTGGTGGACAGCTTGCTCGTTCTGCAGGTGCAAGTGCACTTGTAGCTGCTAAAGAAGGCGATTATGTAACTATCCGTCTTCCTTCAAGCGAACTTCGTCGTGTAAACGCAAAGTGCTATGCAACGATTGGTGTTGTTGGTAACGAAGATCACATGAACGTTCAGCTTGGAAAAGCAGGACACAGACGCTGGATGGGTGTCAGACCTACTGTTCGTGGTATGGCTATGAACCCGGTTGATCATCCGCTTGGTGGTGGTGAAGGCGCAGGTAAAGGACGTAACCCTGTTACTCCATGGGGACAGCCTTGTAAGGGCTATAAAACTAGAAACAAGAGAAAGACATCAAGCCGTTTCATTGTTTCTCGTCGAAAGAAGTAGTCTAGGAGATAACTGTGTCAAGATCTGTTAAAAAAGGACCTTTTGTAGAGAAAAGCCTTTACAAAAAGGTATTAGAAATGAATAAAGTTGAAGCAGCTGATAGAAAAATGGTAAAAACATATTCACGCTGTTCTACAATTATTCCTGAAATGGTAGGAAATACTATTTCTGTTTATAATGGTAAGTCATGGGTACCGGTTTACGTAACTGAACAGCTCGTTGGTCATAAACTCGGCGAGTTTGCTCCTACACGTACATTCCGCGGACATGGCGGTAGCGATAAAAAAGCTGGTAAATAGGAGTGGAGAATATGACAGTAAATAAAGGTTATGTAGCCACTACTAAGTTTTTAATTACATCACCTACAAAGGTTCGCCCGGTAGCTCATGTAATTAATCAGAAGCCTTGTTCAGAAGCTATGGCTATTCTTGAAAATATGCCGCAAAAAGGTGCAAGACTCATTCGCGGAACTTTGAAATCTGCAATGGCAAATGCACTTAATGCTAATAGCAAGTTAGATGAAGATATGTTGTATGTTAAGGAAATTCGCATTGATGAAGGTCCAAGACTGAAAAGAGTATGGTTCCGTGCTCGCGGTAGAGCTGACCAGCTTTTGAAACGTATGTGTCATATTACCGTCGTAGTTGACGAGAAGGCGGGGGAATAAAAAGTGGGACAGAAAGTTAATCCTATCGGTTTGCGTCTTGGAATTAACAAGACATGGCAGTCTCGCTGGTATGCAGATCCTCGCGAATATGCAGACCTCGTTCTGGAAGATTTTAAGATTCGTAAATTGGTTTCTGAACTTCCTGAATGTAAAAACGCAGACATTGCAGAAATCGAAATTGTTCGTCATCCTCAGCGCGTTACTATTGTTATTCATACAGCGCGCCCGGGTGTAATTATTGGTGTTAAAGGTGCTACAATCGAAAAGATTAGCACAGATATTCAGAAGCAGCTTACAAAGAAAGTTCAGATTAAGATTAAAGAAATCAAACGTGCTGATGTGAACGCTTCTTTGATTGCGCAGAATGTTGGTCGTCAGCTTCAAGGACGCGCTTCATTCCGTAAGGCTCTTAAACAGGCTTGCTCAAGTGCAATGCGTGGTGGTGCTCAGGGAATCAAGATTCGTCTTTCTGGTCGTCTTGGCGGAGCTGAAATGTGCCGTTCAGAAGAACATAAAGAAGGACGTGTTCCTCTTCACACTCTCAGAGCGGACGTTGATTACAGTTTGTACGAAGCCCTTACTTCATACGGTAAAATCGGTGTAAAAGTTTGGGTTTACAATGGTATGAACTATGGTCACGAACAAAACGAAGATGCAGGACAGCTTGTAAGAAAGCCACGCAGAGAAAGACCTTCTCGTCCGGCTGCAGATAAAGCTGGCAAAGCAGATGCTTCAGCAAAGGAAAGGAGTTAAACGATGGCTCTCGCACCTAAAAGAGTAATGCACCGTAAGGTGCAGCGTGGCAGGCAGCATGGTTTTGCCACTCGTGATAATTATATTGACTTTGGTGACATCGCTCTTGTAGCTATGGAACCAGTCTGGTTAAATGCACGTGTTATCGAAGCAGCTCGTGTTGCTATCAACCGTAAGCTTGAACGCAAAGGAAATGTTTGGATTCGTGTATTCCCTGATAAGCCTATTTCTAAGAAACCTGCTGAAACTCGTATGGGTAAAGGTAAAGGTGCTCCGGAATTCTGGGCAGCAAACATAAAACCAGGGATGATTTTATTTGAAATTGGCGGTGTTGATCTTGCTGTAGCTGAAGAAGCTCTTTGTCTTGCAGCAAGCAAACTTCCGATTGTAACAAAAATAGCTTTTAAACCGACAAAGGACTAAGGAGGATAAGATGGCTAATTCAAAAAAGAAGAATGATAAAGAACTGTCTTATGCTGAACTTGTTGCTCGTCGTGATGAGCTTAAACAGAAGTATATGGATTTGCGGTTCAAGATGGTAATCGCCCATGTAGATAACCCAATGGAAAAGCGTACTATTCGTCGTGAAATTGCACGTTTAAATACGTTTATTCGGCAGAAAGAAATTGCCGGGTTAGATAAGTAGGAGTTGACTCGTGGAAGACAAGGCTATTCAAACTGCTAAAGCTGGAAAACGCTCTTATGTGGGAATTGTAACAAGTGATAAAATGGATAAAACTATTGTTGTTTCAGTTTCAACAAAGAAGATGGACCGTCTTTACAAAAAATATGTAACAAGTACAAAGAAGTGTAAGGCTCATGATGAAAAGAATGAAGCACACATCGGTGATACTGTTAAGATTGTTGAAAGTCGCCCACTCAGCAAAGATAAGTGCTGGCGCCTCGAATCAATTATTGAACGTGCAAAATAAGGTAAGGGGTTAGAAGTATGATTCAAATGCAGTCATGTATGACAGTTGCTGATAACTCTGGTGCTAAGATTGCTCAGTGTATCAAAGTTCTTGGCGGTTCCCATCGCCGTTATGCAGGCATTGGTGACATTGTAGTTGTAGCTATTAAAGATGCAATTCCTACTTCTACAATTAAAAAGGGTGCAGTTAAAAAGGCAGTAATCGTTCGCCAGGCGAAAGAATACCGCCGTCCAGACGGAACTTATATTCGTTTTGATGATAATGCTTGCGTTATCGTTGACGATTCTAAGAATCCTGTTGGAAAACGTATTTTTGGACCTGTAGCTCGTGAGCTTCGTGATAAAGATTTCATGAAAATCGTTTCATTGGCTCCAGAAGTTCTCTAAGAGGAATTGAATATGGAAAAGAAATTCAAAATCCGTAAGGACGATACAGTACAGGTAATTGCAGGAAAAGACAAAGGAAAAACAGGAACTGTTGTTCGTGTCGTTCCTGCTAAAAATGCAGTAATTGTATCTGGGATTAACATTGTCAAAAAGGCAATGAAAAAGCGCAGTCAGCAAGATCAAGGCGGTATCGTTGAGATTGAAGCTCCGCTTAATATTTCGAATGTAGCAATCGTATGTAAAAAATGCGGTCCTACAAGAATTGGTTATAAGCTTGACGGAGACAAGAAACTTCGTGTCTGCCGCAAATGTGGAGAAACATTGTAATGGCAAATTACATACCTCGGCTTAAGAAAGTCTATAATGACACTATCGCTAAAGAACTCTATAAAGAGTTCAATTACACAACACCAATGCAGATTCCTGCTATTAAGAAAATCATCGTAAGCATGGGTGTCGGCGAAGCTCTCACAAATAAGAAACTTCTTGATGCTGCAGTTACTGACCTTACTCAGATTACAGGTCAGAAAGCGGTTAAGACAAGAGCTCGAAAAAGCATAGCAAACTTCAAACTTCGTGAGGGTGCAGAAGTAGGCGTTATGGTAACATTGCGCGGTTCAATTATGTATGAATTTTTGGATCGTTTGATTAATGTTGCTTTACCGCGCGTTAAGGATTTCCGTGGAATTAAAGCTACCGGCTTTGATGGTCACGGCAATTTCTCTTTTGGTATTACGGAACAGATTATATTCCCGGAAATCGACTTTGATAAAATTACAAAAGTTGCCGGTATGAATATTACTGTTGTAACAAGTGCAAAGACTGATGCAGAAGCAAAAGCTTTGCTTACCAAGTTTAATATGCCTTTCAGAAAGTAGGTGAGAAGAAACTATGGCTAAGAAATCTATGATTATTAAGGCTGCCCGCACTCCTAAGTACAGCACACGAAAGTACAATCGCTGTCAGATTTGCGGACGTCCAAGAGGATACTTAAGAAAGTTCAAGATGTGTCGTCTTTGCTTCCGTAAGTATGCAAGTGAAGGCTTGTTACCAGGTGTAACAAAATCTAGTTGGTAGTGGTAGGAGAAGAAATATGAGTGCATCAGATCCAGTAGCAGATATGCTCACAAAGATCCGTAATGCGGCACAGGCCCGCCACGAAAAGGTAGATATACCTGTTTCTAAGCTTAAGCTGGAAATCGTGAAAATCCTGAAAACTGAAGGTTATATTAAAAACTTCAAAAAAGTACAGGAAGATAACAAAAGCGTTATTCGTATTTTCCTGAAATATGATGAAGTAAACGCACCGGTTATTCATGGTCTTGAAAAGATTTCAAAACCTGGTCGCCGCGTTTACTCTGGCTATAAAGACTTACCGCGCGTTTATAATGGTTACGGTACAGTTATCGTTTCAACATCTTCTGGTGTAACAACTGGTAAAAAAGCAGCAGAAAAGATGGTTGGCGGTGAATTAGTCTGCACTATTTGGTAATAGGGGGAATTTTATGTCAAAAATCGGTAAACTTCCTGTAGCTATTCCGGCTGGTGTAACAGTTACAGTTGCTCCTGGACTTGTTACTGTAAAAGGTGCTAAAGGTGAACTTAAACAGGCTGTAAATGACAGAGTAACTGTAGAAGTAAAAGGAAACGAAGTAATTGTTAATCCTGTTGATAATTCCAAAGCTGCTAATGCTGCTCATGGACTTTATCGCGTACTTATTAATAATATGGTAAAAGGTGTAACAGAAGGTTATACAAAGACACTTGTTATTAATGGTGTTGGATACCGCGCAGAAGTTAAGGGAAAAGAACTTGTAATGAACCTTGGTTATTCAAGTGATTTCGTTGCAATTATTCCTGAAGGACTTACTGTAACTACAGATCCAAGCGGAAAGATTATTATTTCTGGTATTGATAAGCAGCGTGTTGGTGAATTCAGTGCGCAGCTTCGCACATTGCGTATGCCTGAACCTTATAAAGGAAAAGGTATCCGTTATGATAATGAAGTTATCAGACGTAAAGTCGGTAAGACTGGTGTTAAATAAGGTGAAGCTATATGTTTAAGAAACTGGATGATAAAAACAGAAAACGCCTTCACAGAAAGATTCATATTCGTAAGTCTGTTTATGGAACGGCTGCACGCCCGCGCATGACAGTAACTCGAAGTAACAAGAACCTTTTTGTTCAGGTTATTAATGATGACGAGGGTAAAACACTCGCTTCAATTTCAACAATGGAAAAAGAATTTGCAGCATTGAAACCAAATGTTGAAGGTGCTACAAAACTTGGTGAAGCATTGGGTGCACGCCTCAAAGATAAAAATATTACTGCAATCGTTTTTGATCGTAACGGATATCTTTATCACGGTGTTGTAAAAGCCCTTGCAGATGGAACCCGTAGTGCCGGGATTCAATTCTAGGAGACATTATGGAACACCAGAAGAATTTTGATAAAGATTCAAAAGAGAAAGAGTTTGTAGAAAAACTTGTTACTCTTAAAAGAACTTCTAAAACAGTAAAAGGTGGACGTCGTATGTCTTTTGCTGCTCTTACTGTTGTCGGCGATCAGAACGGTCGTGTAGGATATGGATTTGGAAAAGCAAATGACGTATCTGAAGCAATAAAGAAGAGTATTGATAAGGCTAAGAAAAATCTTATTACTATGCCGATAAAGAACGGAACTATTCCGCACGATGTAATCGGTAAGTATAAGAGTTCATCGGTTCTTTTGAAACCTGCTTGTTCAGGTACTGGTATTATTGCCGGTGGTGCAGTTCGTGCAATTCTTGAAGCTGCAGGAGCAACAGATGTCCTTTCAAAGTCATTGGGCTCAAGCACATCAGTAAATGTTGTACGGGCAACTTTCGATGCAATCGCACATATGATGAATGCCGGTAGTATTGCAAAAAATAGAGGTAAAACTCTAGATGAGTTGTGGGGTTAATCGATGGCAAAACTTAAGATTACACTTACAAGAAGTACAATTGGTCAAAAACCTAAAAAGGTTGCAACTGTTCGCAGCCTTGGATTGAAGAAAATCAGTTCTTCAGTTGTACAGGAAGATACACCTGCTGTTCGTGGTATGGTTAATGCAGTAGCTCATTTGGTAAAGGTTGAGGAGATCTAATTATGGCAGATTACAATCCGGTTTTGACTGCGCCTTACGGTGCAAACAAAAAGGACAGAAGGGTAGGCCGTGGTTCCTCTTCTGGCCGTGGTTCTACTGCAGGACGTGGTAATAAAGGTCAGCAGTCTCGTTCAGGTGGAAAAGTATACGTTGGATTTGAAGGCGGTCAGATGCCTTTGTATCGTCGTATTGCTCGCAGAGGTTTCTCTAATTTTCCATTTAAGAAAGAATATGCTTGTTTCAATCTTTGTGATATTGAAGCAAAATATGCTGATGGAGAAACTGTTGACAAGAAAACTCTCATTGAAAAGGGACTTTTGAAAGGTTCTGTCCTTTCTGTAAAGATTCTCGCTAATGGGGAAATAACAAAAAAACTTACTTTTAATGTAGAAAAGGTTTCAGAATCTGCTAAGGCTAAAATTGAAAAAGCTGGCGGAACTGTAACTCTTATTTCAGCAGAAAAGAAAGAGTAGAACTGGAGTTATAAATGGCAGGCAACTCGATAGTTAATATGTTCAAAGTAAAAGAACTTCGTAACAGGCTCTTGTTTACCCTTGCTGTTTTGGTTGTCTATCGCTTGGGATGTGTTTTAACAATCCCAGGTATAGATGCTCAGGCATTGATCGAATACTTTGAAAATTTATTACGCCAGAACAAAAGTAATGCTTTTGCTAGTTATATGGACTTCTTTGTCGGCGGTGCATTCTCTAACTTTTCTGTGTTCATGCTTGGTGTAATGCCTTACATTTCTACACAGATTATTATGCAGCTTTTACTGATTGTTTTTCCGTCTTTGAAACGTGCTATACAGGAAGACGGCGGACAGCAGAAATTTGCATTATGGACAAGGGTTGGTACAATATTTGTATGTCTGATACAGTCTTTTGCCGTAACAGTATATGCAAAAAATATTGGTGTCATTTCTCTTAATAATGAAGTTGCTTTTAAGCTTCTTGCAATGTTAACTGTAACTACTGGTTCTATGATAACAGTCTGGCTTGGCGACCAGATTACTGCACGCGGTATCGGAAACGGAATTTCTATTCTGATTTTTGCCGGTATCGTTGCACGTATTCCCGATGCTATAGGTCAACTTGTTACACAGGTTCAGAATGGTTCAATTAACTTTATGTTTGTTATTGCAGCTTTAATTATTTATGTTGCAGTAATTGCTCTTGTTGCTTTTGAAGAAGGCGGCGAGAGAAAAATACCTGTTCACTATGCAAAACGCGTAGTAGGCAGAAAAATGTATGGAAGTCAAAGTACTTATATTCCGTTCAAGGTAAATCCTTCAAATGTTATTCCTTTGATTTTTGCATCTTCATTCCTTACTTTGCCGTTGCAGATTATTTCGTCAGTGGCATCTAAAGGTGAAAGTGCTCCAAAATGGGTTCAGGCTTTATCAAGCTTTTTGAATCCTATGGGCATCTGGTATAACATTTTGCTGGTTGTACTTATTGTTTTCTTTGCGTACTTCTACACTCAGGTAACACTGAACCCTACGGAAATTGCAAAGCAAATCAGGGAAAACGGCGGCTCGATTCCCCAGGTAAGTGCAGATAAGACTGAGGCTACTTTACAGAAAATATTGAACAGACTGGTATTGCCGGGTTCTTTATTTTTAGCAGCTATTGCAGTAATTCCAACTGTCATTCAGATTATTTTTAAGTTCCCGCAGGCTGTTACAACTTTGATGGGCGGAACTTCTTTGATAATTATGGTTGGTGTTGCTACAGATACGATGGCGCAGATTGAAGCTCTCTTGAAGATGCATCATCAAGATGGATTTATCAAGAAAGGTAAAATTCGTTCAAGAAAACTATAGTTTTTTTGAAATACCAGTAGATTAAAATTGGAAAATTGTGATATATTATTTGAACTCAATTGTAGTTCATTGCGAATTGCCATAATTGAGAATATATATCACATTTTCTTGGGGGACTTTTATGAAAGTACGAACCAGCGTAAAGCCCATTTGCGATAAGTGTAAGGTTATTAAAAGAAACGGTATTATCCGTATTATTTGTACAAACCCTAAACATAAGCAGCGCCAGGGCTAAGCTCAAGGAGTAATAGATGGCTCGAATTGCGGGAGTTGACCTCCCTAATAAACATGTTAGTATTGCTTTGACTTATATTTATGGAATTGGCCGTTCATCAGCATTAAAAATTTGCGAAAAGGCAAAAATTAATCCTACAACAATGGCTAATGATCTTTCGCAGGATGACTTAGGTAAATTACGTGAAGTTATCGATGCAGAATATAAAGTTGAAGGACGTCTTCGCTCAGAAATCGGTCTTAACATCAAACGTCTTATGGATATTGGTTGTTATCGTGGATTGCGCCATAGAAAAGGTCTTCCTGTTCGTGGTCAGCGTACTCGAACTAACTCTCGTACTCGCAAGGGTAAGAAAAAGACTGTTGCTAATAAGAAAAAGGCATAAGGCGGAGGTAAGTTAAGTGGCTATTGTTAAAAAGCGAAAAGAAAAGAAAAGTGTATATGAAGGAAATGTCTATATTCAGGCAACTTTCAATAACACTATTGTAACAATTACAGACTTGAAGGGAAATGCTCTTTCCTGGGCATCTTCCGGAGGGCTTGGATTCCGTGGAGCAAAAAAGTCTACTCCGTTTGCCGCACAGTCTGTTGCCGAAACAGCTGTTCAGAAGGCAGTAAGCTATGGCTTGCGTGAAGTTCATGTATACGTTAAAGGACCTGGAGTTGGCCGCGAAAATGCTATCCGCTCACTTGGTGCTTTAGGGCTTAAGGTAAAATCTATTTCAGATGTTACGCCTATTCCGCATAACGGATGCCGCCCGCGTAAAACACGTCGTATGTAATAGCAAGGAGAATATCGAGTAATGGCAAGATATACAGGACCTGTCTGCCGTCTGTGCAGGGCAGAACAAAAAAAATTATTTTTGAAAGGTGAACGCTGTAAAAGTGACAAATGTCCTATTAACAAAAAACGCAGTGCACCCGGAAAAGATCCTAAAGGACGTACGGGAAAACGTACGGAATATGGAATTCAGCTTCATGAAAAACAGAAACTTCGCCGTATGTACGGTATGCTCGAAAAACAGTTCTATCTTACTTATGAACGTGCTCAGAGAATGCCTGGCGTAACTGGTGAAAATTTCATTCGCCTTCTTGAAGCTCGTTTGGACAACGTTGTATTCAGACTTCATTTTGCAGAAAGCCGCAGTCAGGCTAGACAATTAGTACTTCACGGACATATCCTTGTAAACGGAAAAGCTGTAAATATTCCATCTTACAGTGTAAAACCGGGCGATGTTGTTGAAGTAAAAGAAAAAAGTAAGAAACTTACTATTGTTCAAGAGGGACTTAAAGAAGTTTCTCAGTCAGGAACATATGCATACGTATCAGTTGATGCTGATGCAGTAAAGGGTACTTTCATGGCTTATCCACGTCGTGAAGAAGTAACTGACTTAGCTGATATAAAAGAACAGCTCGTAGTAGAATTCTACTCGAGATAAGGAGTTTAGATGGCTCGCAAAAATCTGCTTAAAGGGTTTAAAAGACCAAAAAGCATTACATTTGAGCATCTTGAAAATAATGCAAACTACGGAAAATTTACTGCATATCCGTTTGAAACAGGTTTCGGAACTACTGTCGGAAATACACTTCGTCGTGTTCTTCTTTCCAGTATTCAGGGATATGCAATTTCCAGCGTACGCATTACTTCGTATGATGCTGACGGTGTTCCTCATGTTATTTCCAGTGAATTTGAAGCAATCGCAAATGTTGCAGAAGATACATTGGAAATCTTGAACAGCTTGAAACAGATACGTTTGCGACTCCCGGAGGACATTGAACAGGATACAATCCTTTATGAGTTTAAAGGACCTGGCACTATAAAAAGTGATGACTTTGCTAAAGAAGGTCAGCTTGAAGTCATGACAAAAGACCAGCTTATTTTCACAATGATGGATGAAGCTCGTATTGATGTCGAAATTCAGGTTGATTTAGGCAGAGGATATGTCCCAGCAGAAACAAACGAGCATTACATCGAAGGAATTGTAGGCACGATTCCTATGGATGCTATCTTTACACCTGTTCGCAAGGTAAAATATGCTATTGAACCTTGCCGTGTAGGACAGAGAAATGATTATGATAAGTTGGTTTTAGAAATTTGGACAGATGGAACAATCGCTCCGGACGACGCATTGGCAGAAGCTGCAAAAATTGCGAAAGATCATTTTTCAATTTTTGTTAACTTTAATGACAATGACGTTTCAAGTGGTGATGAACTTGACGAAGGCGATGAACGTGTCCGCAATCTTCTTAATACTCCTGTTGAAGAACTTGAGTTATCTGTCAGGTCATCAAATTGTCTTAAAAATGCGAATATCCGCACAATTGGTGAGTTAACAAAGAAAACAGAAGATGATATTGCTAAGACCAGAAACTTTGGTAAAAAGAGTTTGACAGAAATTAAAGAAAAACTCCTTGAGTGGAATCTTACTCTTGGAATGACTGATTACAGTCATCTTAAAAATGCTGTCAATATGAAGAATAAAAAGGAAGAATCAGATGAATCATAAAATTGGTTTTAATCCGCTTTCGCGTACAACAGCACATCGTCGTGCAATGACACGCAATATGGTAACTTCGCTTTTTAGGTTTGAGCGCATTACAACAACAAAAGCAAAGGCTTTGGAAGTTCGTAAATCAGCAGAAAAGCTCATTACTAGAAGTAAGGTAGATAGCGTTCATAACCGTCGTGAAGCTGCTAAGTTTATTCAGGATGAGAAAATTCTTAATAAACTTTTTACAGAAATTGGTCCTCGTATGAAGGATCGCAATGGTGGTTATACTAGAGTTTTAAAACTTGGTTTCCGTCAAGGTGATGCTGCAGATGTAGTAATTCTTGAACTCGTTGATTACAAATTGGATTCAGAAACAACTGAAAAAAAAGCAAAGTCTGCTGATAAAGCTAAGACAGCCGCTCCAAAAGCAGCAAATAATTAAGGAGTAGAATATGTCTAAATCACATCGTGGTACTGGAATCCGTCAACAACCAGCTCATGGACGTGGAATATGTCCTGTTTGTGGAAACAAAAACATCAAAGTTCTTTATGAAAAAGAAATTGATGGAAATAAAGCAATGATTTGTAAGTTTTGCAATGCAAATTTGAAAAATAAAGCAAGAAAAGAAGCAAAATCAGCAGCCCCTGCTGCCGCTCCTGTAGAAGCACCGGCTGAAACTCCGGCAGAAGTATAAGTTTTTTTTGTAAAATTGCTTTGTTTGTAAGCCACTCTATATTTCAGAGTGGCTCTTTTTTTTAAATTTCTATTGCAATAAAAATTAAAATATACTAATTTTATTAAGTATAAAAAAACTGTTATAGGTTGTTTTATTGACTTATTTAGGAGGCTTATATGAAAAAGTCAGTTTTAGGTTCTCTTGTCTTGGCAGCACTTTTTGCCTTTACATCTTGTGGTGAGAAGAAATCTGAAGAAATCGTTATCGGTGGTATTTTCCCTCTTTCTGGCAATGTTGCAGTTTATGGTGTTGAATGCAAAAATGGTATTGACCTTGCTATTGAAGAAATTAATGCTGCCGGCGGTATCAATGGTAAAAAAGTTGTATTAATCAGCGAAGACGACGAAGGAAATCCTGACAAGACTGTAAATGCTTATCAGAAACTTACTTCAAAAGATAATGTAAAACTTATCATTGGTTCTTTGACATCTGGTTGTACACAGGCTATTACAAACCGTGCACAGGCTCAGAAAGTAGTTCAGATTGCACCTGCTGCTACTGCTCCTGCAATTACAGATGCAGGTGACTATATTTTCCGTGCATGCTATACAGACCCGTTCCAGGGAAGAGTTGGCGGAAAATTTGCCGTTGAAACTTTGAATGCAAAAAATGCTGCAATTCTTTATGATGCAGGAAATGATTATTCTGTAGGTCTTACAGAAAACTTTGAAAGCGCATTTACTGCTGCAGGCGGAACTATTGTTGCAAAAGAAGCTTATACAACAAATGACAAAGACTTTAATGCACAGCTGACAAAAATCAAAAGTGCAAACCCTGATGTAGTTTATCTTCCTGATTATTACAATGTAGTTGCTTTGATTGCAAAACAGCTTCGCGTACAGGGAATTGATACTCCTATTGTTGGTGCAGACGGTTGGGATGGAATTCTTGGAAACGTAGGTGAAGAAGTTCTTAACGGATTCTATTCAAATCACTATGCGGCTGATTCAACAAGCCCTGCAGTACAGAACTTTGTACAGGCTTTCAACAAGAAATATCAGAAAGATCCTAATTCTTTTGCAGCTTTGGGATATGACTGTGCATATCTTTTGAAAGATGCTATCGTAAAAGCCGGTTCAACAGAAGCTGCTGCCGTAAAAGTTGCTCTTGAAGCTACAAACGGCGATTATGTTACAGGTCATTTGACTTTTGATGCAAATCACAATCCTGTAAAATCTGCAGTTATGCTTGAAATCGTAAAAGCTGATGACGGAACTTTAAAGACAGTTTACAAGACAACTGTAAATCCGTAATTCTTTTTTCGAGTAGTAAACAGAATTAATACATAGAAAAAAGGCCTGGTTTTGTTCAGCATGAAACCGGGTCTTTTTGTTTTTTAAACAAATATAAATTTATAAAATTGGTACATTGATTGTATAAATAGATGAAATATTATAAAATAAAACGTTAAATTTTATGCAAATTTCTAATTGACTAAAATTAATAATTCCAATTTATTAAGTTGAGAGGTTATTGTTATTGTGAATAGTGCATCTGTTTTTCTGCAGCAGCTTGTAAATGGTCTTTCACTTGGAAGTATTTACGCTTTGATTGCTCTCGGGTATACAATGGTTTACGGCATCGTTAAGCTGATTAACTTTGCTCATGGCGACATAATGATGATGGGCGCTTATGCCGGATATTTTGTTTTAGTTGCAATGGGACCGAGCCCGATTGGTTTTTGCGTTGCAATGTTTGTTGCCATGGCATTTTGTGCGTTGCTCGGACTTTCTATTGAAAGGCTTGCATACAGACCGTTGAGAAATGCGCCAAGGTTGAATTCTCTGATTACTGCGATTGCCGTTGAATTGATTTTGCAGAATCTTATGCGCGTTCTGCCTTTTGTCGGTCCTAATCCGCGCCAGTTTCCGACGATTTCCGTAAAGCCGGTTAATTTTGGAGATGTTTCGATTGACGGCATTAAGGCACTTGTAATTATCGGAAGCGTTGTTTTGATGTTTGCATTGTCGTTCCTCGTTAATCATACAAAAACGGGAAAAGCAATGCGTTCTGTTTCGTATGATATGCAGGCATCGAGCTTGATGGGAATAAATGTTAATAAAACGATAGGTACTACTTTTGCAATCGGTTCTGTTCTGGCGGGGGCTGGCGGAATGTTGTATGCGACGGCGTACCCTATGATTGACCCTATGATGGGATATATGCCGGGACTTAAAGCATTTGTTGCAGCCGTTCTTGGTGGTATCGGTTCGATTCCGGGGGCAATGGTCGGAGGTTTTATTCTTGGCGTTGCTGAAACGCTGACTAAAGGTTACGGACCTTCAAATTATGCAGATGCGATTTCGTTTGCGATTTTGATTGTAATTCTTCTTGTCAAGCCGTCGGGACTTTTGGGCAAAAAGACAGTAGTAAAGGTTTAGGAGGAATTTATGACTAAGAAAATATTGAAAAGTTACGCAATTCCTTTTGCAGTTTCTGTCGTTTTGTCTGTAGTTCCTTTTTTGCTCATTCAGTTTGGAGTATTGAGCGGATACAGTGCACAGGTTTTGATTATGTGCGCTATCAATGCGATTATGGCTTTGAGCGTTAATATGATTTGCGGAATTACAGGTCAGCTTTCTCTGGGGCAGGCCGGATTTATGGCAATCGGTGCTTATTCGACTATTCTGTTAAATCAGATGGCAGGGATTCCGCTTGTTCCTGCGATTTTGATTGCCTGCATCATTACGGCGTTTTTTGGATTTTTAATCGGCTTTCCGACGTTGAAACTTGAAGGCGATTATCTTGCAATCGTAACGCTTGGCTTTGGAGAAATCATCAGGGTAATTCTTGTAAACTTAAAGCAGATTACAGGCGGTCCGAACGGAAAGCAGTTTAACACGAACCTGACTTTTTTTGATGCTCCGGCATTTCTTATAATTACGGCAATTTTAATCGTTCTGATTGTGTTTATTCAGAATTTTATAAAATCTACTTACGGCCGTGCAATTCTTGCAGTGCGCGAAGACGAAGTTGCGGCAAATGCAAACGGAATCAGCGTATTTAAATACAAGATGATTGGTTTTGTAATAGCTTCGTTTATTGCAGGACTTGGCGGTGCTCTTTATGTAAGCCGAATCGGATTTATAAAACCTGATCAGGCATCGTTTACAAAAAGCATTGACTATCTGATTTTTGTCGTTCTCGGCGGAATGGGCTCTACGACAGGAAGTATTCTTGCCGCGTATGTTCTGACATATTTGCAGGAAGTCCTGCGTTTCTTAAAGGATTTCAGGCTTTTGATTTATCCTGTTGTGCTGATTCTCGTGATGATTTTCAGACCGCAGGGGCTTTTGGGAACAAAGGAATTTTCGTTTGTCAATTTTCCGCAGAACGCGAAAAAAGTGCTTGCAAAAATTCAGCGTAAAAAAGAAAGCGAAACTCAGGAGGCAAAGTAATGGGTGAACCAAAAAAACTTGTTTTGCAGGCTTCCGAAGTAAGCATTGTTTTTGGCGGATTGCGTGCAGTAAGCGGCTTTAATTGTGAATTATACGAAAACGAACTTGTCGGTTTAATCGGGCCGAACGGTGCCGGAAAAACTACGATGTTCAATATGCTCAGCGGAATTTATACTCCGACAGAAGGCTTGATTACTTTCTGGGATAAAAAAGGCAAGCCTCGCAACATCAACAAGATGAATCCTGCTGAACTGAATAAAATCGGCGTTGCAAGGACTTTTCAGAACATAAGGCTTTTTAATCAGCTTTCAGTAAGCGACAATGTACGGATTGCTTTACATTCTTCAAGGCAGAGTAATTGTCTTGATGCGCTCTTTAGGACATCAAGGTTTCGCCGTGATGAAAAGCGAATGACTGCATGCGTAAATCAGCTTTTGGAGCTGTTCCACATAGCAGATAAAAAAGATGAACTTGCAAAAAACCTGCCTTACGGTGAACAGAGGAAACTTGAAATTGTCCGCGCGCTTGCAAGCAATCCTAAACTGCTTTTGCTCGACGAACCTGCTGCCGGAATGAATCCGCAGGAAACGGAAGAATTGATGAATTTGATTTCGTTCATTCGCAAAGAATTTAATCTGACGATTTTGTTGATTGAACATGATATGAAACTTGTAATGGGAATCTGCGAAAGGCTTATGGTTTTAGATTACGGGCGCGTGATTGCATCTGGAAATCCTGATGAGATAAAATCTAATCCGCAGGTTATTAAAGCATATCTTGGTTCGGAGGCTGTTAATGCTTAGTGTAAAAGATTTATGCGTTTCTTATGGTGCAATTAATGCCTTAAAGGGAATAAGTTTTGAAGTTGAAAAAGGCGAAATTATAAGTTTAATCGGTTCAAACGGCGCAGGAAAAACTACGACGCTTCATTCAATAAGCAATATCATAAAAAAGAAAAGCGGCACTGTTTTGTTTGAAGATAAAGACATTACGGATATGCCGCCTGATTTGATTGTAAAGCAGAATTTGATTCAGGTTCCTGAGGGAAGGCGCATTTTTTTAAATCTTTCTGTAAAGGAAAATCTTGAAATGGGTGCGTATACGCGCAACGACAAAAAGGGAATAAAAGACGACCTTGAAATGATTTTTGAACTGTTCCCGAGGCTGAAAGAACGCATTAAACAGATTTCAGGAACTTTGAGCGGCGGCGAATTGCAGATGCTTGCGATGGGTCGTGGACTGATGGCACGTCCGAAACTGCTTTTGCTTGACGAACCGAGTATGGGTCTTGCACCGATTTTAGTTGATGAAATTTTTTCGATTATAACACGGATAAATAAAACCGGAACTACGATTTTACTTGTTGAACAGAATGCGTATAAAGCGCTTTCGATTTCAAACAGGGCATATATTCTGGAAACCGGGCTGATTACAAAGTCGGGAAATGCAAAAGACTTAATCAGCGACCCGGCTGTAAAATCTGCATATTTAGGAGGCTAGTATGATAGTAAAAGAAGTAATGCGGACAAATGTAGTTTTCATAAGTTCAGAAACGAAAATTACGGAAGCAAAAAATATAATGATGGAAAACAAATTCAGCAAACTGCCTGTTGTAGATTACGGCAAACTTGTCGGCATCGTTACAAAAAATGATTTGCTAAAAGCCGAGCCGTCGCTTGCAACTACTCTTGATATGTTTGAAATCGGTTATCTTTTGTCAAAGCTGACTGTAAAAAAAGTTATGATGACAAATGTCATTACAGTTTCTCCTGACGAAGTTGTTGAAGAAGCTGCCAGAATTATGGTTGATAACGGAATAAGCTGTCTGCCTGTCGTTAAAGATGACGCGCTTATAGGAATAATTACGGAAAGCGATTTGTTCAATTTGTTTACTGATATGTTTGGGGCAAGGCAAAAAGGTGTGCGTGTCGTTGCATTTGTTGACGACAAACCGGGACAGCTTGCAAAAGTGACTAAAGAAATTTCTGATTTGAACGCAAATATAATAAGTGCCGTTACTACAAAACACGATGTCGACAACAGGCTTTGCATTACGCTGAAAGCCACGGGAATTGACGAATCAAAAATGAAATCGATTTTTGAAAACTGCGGTTTTGAGGTTCAGGATTTACGGTTTATCTAGAATAAAATGGCAGCATCACTGAAATGAAAAATCAGACAAAGGCTTTGTACATAAATAAATTTCTTCGCGCTTTTCCTGAAGTGTTTACGCTGAAAGAATTTATAAATTATATGGCTTATGTTGACTGTGAAATTTCTAAAGACGAAGCTGTAAAAATTCTTGAGACCTCGCAGTATCTGCTGAAAGTAGCAAAGGGAAAATATCAGACGCGTGCCGGCGCTTTTACTGGCAAATATTTTAGTTTTGCAATTACAAAAGAAGAATGTGATGCAAAATGTTTTGTTCCGGCGCAAAGGTGCATTCCTTTTGTTGATCAGGACGTTTTTTCTTTTTCGCTTTTGTTTTCCTGGAACGAGGAAATCCTGCCGCAAAAAACCGTGACGTTTACAAAAGAATTTGCACTGGAACATTTTTTGCTTTACGGCGAAGAATATGAATCGCAGTATATTTCCAGCGACCCGGGAATGAAAGACTTTGTGCTTTCTGACAATGAATTTGAATTGCCGATGGAAGTCAGCCTTTACAGCGTTGACCTTTCGCCGCTGTTTAAAGTCTATGACATAAAACCGGGCGACAGGTTTTTGCTTAAAGTTATAGATTGGGACGAGGGAATTATAGACATAAAGCCTTTGCTCCGTTCAAAAAGTTCTACGCTGGAATTAACGGAAGAAGATTTGCAGCGCAATTTGTGGTATAAAAAATTTGAAAAATACCTGCTTGAGTCGTTCCGCAAATTCGGGCCGTGCGCTTCTATAGAAGAACAGCTTGTAAATGTTTTCTCCGAGCATATCGAAGAACTGACAGGCTGGAACAGTGGTTCTGTTGAAGAGTTCCTTAAAAAGACAAAAAAAGTTTCGATTGAATTGTTTGGAGTTGAAACGCGGCTCTGGTATAAAGGCGAATCTGTGCCTGCAATCGGAAGCTGGAACGGAGATGAAGAGAACGATGAAAAGTCCGGCGTTCAGAATTTGCTTTATTCAATTCCTGATTACGTTCTGGACGAATACCTCAAGGATCTTGCATATCAAAAAGAAACTGATTTGCAGAAACTGATTGCAGAGATTTTTCCGAAGTCGTTTTATATTTCGCCTGAGTATCACAGAGAGTTATTATTGCACATAGCAAATCGAAATGATATAATTTTAAAAAAATATAATTGGTTTGCAGACCATCAGCTTGGAGAAATCCGGCATAAAGCGCTGAAACTTTATACAAAAATAAGTACGCTTGTTTATGAAATAGACAGGGCGGGCGGAAAATTCAATAATTATCCGCAGCAGGAACTGGTGATTCTAATTCAATTATATACTCATTTGACAAAGTTGATAGAGTCTATTTCTTTTGATTCTGATTATGTAACAAGGGATATGGATACTATTGATGCTTCTCTTGAAGGTATGGAATTTAATTTTGAAGATATTGAAGCGGAATTACGGGATGCGCTTTTTGCCTGTAAAAAACGGGATTTTATCGTAATTGATTAGAAATTTTATAAGATAGGGAGATAGAGATTTATGAAGAATAATGTTGCAGATTTGATTAAACGTGGCGGCGTGCTGTTTGATGTTGAAGGTGCAACAACATCGGAAATTTACAGGAATATATGTGATTCTATTGTTTTGCCTGAAGGAATAAGTAAGGAAAACGTTTATAAAGCGTTATGCGACAGGGAACGGATTATGAGTACAGCTGTCGGTTATGGAATTGCACTTCCACATTCAAGAGGAACTATCCTTAAAAATGAAGAAGACCAGCAGATAACTGTTTGTTATCTTAAAGAACCTATTGATATGAATGCACCAGATGCAAGGCACGTTTATGTGATGTTTGTCTTATTGACAAGTAATTCGCAAACTCATTTGCAGGTACTTTCACAACTGGCTACTTTGTTTAAAGAAGAATCAATCAAGCAGTTATTGGAAAAACACGCTGGTCAAGAAGAACTTGTAAAAGCTATTCAAGAATTATTGTGAGGTAAATTTTATGAATGAAAAAGCAATCTCTGCTGTTGCAACTAGTATTCGCAGTCTTTCAATGGATGCGATTCAAAAGGCAAATTCGGGACATCCGGGACTTCCTCTTGGTGCAGCTGAATTAGCAAGCGTTCTCTACGGAGAAATTTTAAAGCACAACCCTGCAAATTCAAAGTGGGTCGACAGAGATAGATTTGTTCTTTCTGCAGGTCATGGCTCGATGTTGTTGTATTCAATTTTGCATCTTTCTGGATACAAAGTGACAATGGATGACATCAAGAGTTTCCGTCAGGTTGGTTCTGTCTGCTGTGGTCATCCTGAATACGGGATTACTGATGGTGTTGAGTGTACAGGCGGACCTCTTGGTCAGGGTGTTTCTATGGCTGTCGGTATGGCTGTTGCTGAACAGATGCTGGCTGCAAAATTCAATACAAAAAATCATGAAATTGTAAATCATTATACATATTCTCTTGTTGGCGAAGGATGCTTACAGGAAGGTGTTGCTTCTGAAGCATGTTCGCTTGCAGGCAATTTGAAACTCGGCAAGCTGATTGTATTATACGATGAAAATAAAATTTCGATTGACGGTTCTACTGACATTACTTTTACAGATGACATAAAGGCTCGTTACGAAAGTTACGGCTGGCAGGTTTTGACAGGAAGCATGTACGATATTTCCGGCATTGAAAAACTTATTAACAAGGCAAAGAAATGTTCTGACAAGCCTTCTTTGATTATGCTCAAATCCGTAATCGGAAAGAGCGCACCAAAAGAAGGTACTGCCGATGTTCACGGTGCACCGCTTGGTGCAGACGGAGTAAAGGCCGCAAAAGAAAAACTCGGGCTTCCTGTTGACAAGGACTTTTATGTTTTGCCGGAAGCTTATGATTATTTTGCAGAAAAAAGAGTTGAATGGGCAAAAGCCGAAAGCGACTGGAACAAAGAGTTTGAGCAATGGGCTTCAGAAAATCCTGAACTTAAAAAAGAATGGGATTCTTTCTATAGTGACGGCGCTACAGGCGATGTTCCTGATGTTGAATACAAACCGGGAGATTCATGTGCAACGCGCGATGCTTCCGGCAAGGCTTTGAATGTAATTGCGGCTCGTTACGGAAATCTTGTCGGTGGTTCTGCTGATTTGATGGGCCCGAATAAAACGGCATTTAAATCTTGCGATAACGGCACTTTTTCTGCGGCTAACAGGAAAGGTCGTACGATTGAATACGGAATCCGTGAATTTGCGATGTCTGCCGTTTGTGCAGGTATTTCCCTGCATGGCGGTTTGCGTCCGTTCTGCGCAACGTTCCTTGTATTTGCAGATTACCTGAGGCCTTCACTGCGCGTAGTTTCTTTGATGAAACAGCCTGTAATCTACGTGTTTACGCACGATTCGATTTACGTTGGAGAAGACGGTCCTACTCATCAGCCGATTGAAACTTTGACAAGTTTGCGTGCGATTCCGGGCGTTCAGGTGATAAGGCCGGGCGATGCAGAAGAATCAATGGAAGCCTGGAAAATTGCGTATGCTTCTAAAGACCACCCTGTATGTATGGCATTTACAAGACAGGCACTTGCAGTTTATCCGAAAGATGATGCAGACTGGAAGAACACGATGAAGTGCGGTGCTTACGTTGTAAAAAAAGGAAGCGATGCTCCTGATATTACGATTCTTGCAAGCGGTTCTGAAGTTAATATGGCTCTTGCTGCTGCAGAACTTGTAAGCGAAAAGACAATCCGCATTGTTTCTGTTCCTGACGTAAAGACATTTGCTGAACAGGATAAGGCAAAACGTGAATCGATTATCGGAAATGCAAAGCGCGTTGTCTGCACGGAAGCCGGAATTTCTATGGAATGGCTCCAGTTTACAGACAAAGAAAACTGTTTCTGCATTGACCGCTTTGGCGAATCCGGCCCTGCAAATAAAGTTGCAGAACACCTTGGATTTACAAGCGAAAAACTTGCTGAATTGTTGAGAAAATAAAATAATTTTTCAATCATTAACTCACTGATTTTGAGAATTTTCTGATGAAGTAATTTTCAAATCAGTGAGTTTTTTTTTGCAAATTCCGATAAATATTATATGAAAAGATTTTCTGTTTTTTTGATTATAATGTCGGTCGGACTAAGTTCAATTTTTGCCGCCACTGTCTACAAGGCTTCTGCAACGGCTTCTTATTATGCCGGCGATTTTCACGGTAAAAAAACTTCAAACGGCGAAATTTTCAATATGTGGGCGATGACTTGCGCTCACAAAAAACTTCCGTTTAATACGATTTTAAAAGTTACGAATCTTGCCAACGGAAAAAGCGTTCAGGTCAGGGTGAACGACAGAGGTCCGTTTGTTGCCGACCGCGAAATCGATTTGTCAAAAGGGGCGGCAAGCAAGCTTGGAATGATTGGAACAGGCACTGCGAAAGTCAGGCTTGAAATCGTTTCGCTCGGGGCGTATACAAAAGAAAGTATCCAGACTGCGAAAAAGGCGTGCCAGATGGCAGGGATTCCTTTTACTGTTGTTTCTGTAAAAGAAAATCAGGCTTCAAGTTCGGCTTCTGCAACAGGGAGTTCTACGGACAAAATTGAACAGATAAAAAGCGTAAAGCGTGAACAGGGCAAACTGTGGGACATTCAGGTGGGCGCTTTTTCGCTTAAGGAAAATGCGCTTGTCTTTGCAAGGAAAGTAAAGAAGGCCGGTTTTGAAAATGTAGTTTTGCAGAATACTTCGACTGTTGTACGCGTGTCATTGCGCGCCGTAGAAAGTTCTGATGTAAATAATACGGTTGATTTGCTTTGTAAAAACGGATTTACGGATATTGTCGTCCGGGAACGGAAAATAAAATAAAAACAGGGAAAAGGTTTTTGCCTTTCCCCTGTCTGGCGTTGTGCAGTAATTATGCAGTAATTGCAATGCGTTTTGGAGCGGCAAGTGCCTTACGCGGAATTACTACGTTGAGAACTCCGTTTTTGAAGCTTGCGGCAACTTTTTCTGCATCGATGTCATCTGGCAGAGTAAAGCGGCGTGTAAAGCTGCTTGTGCGGCGTTCTTTGATAAGCCATTTCTGTTTGTTCTTTTCGTCTTTTTTGCTGTCTTTTTCTTCTGTTTCTTTGACTTCTTCTTTTACTGATGAAATTGTCAGAACGTTGTGGTCAAGTTCAAGGTTTACGTCTTTTTCTGTACGTCCCGGCAAATCCATTTCAAGTTTATATGAATCGTCATTCTGTGTTACGTCTACTTTTGGAACTGACATTCCTGTTCCAAAGCCAAATTCCTGCATCTGATTGTCAAATGCGCCGTTAAAAAGTGAATTAAAAAGTGAAAGTTCGTTCATAATGTATCTCCTATAAAATCTAAAATTATGTTTGAAAGTTTTTGCTTTCATTGTTTTTAGTTTCTGCAAGGTGTTTTGCCTTACATTAACTAATATAGCAAAAAGCGTGCCAACTTTTTAAAAGTCATAAAAAAGCAGAAAAAAAGTGAAAAATAAATGCTTTTTGCGTAGTTTTGGGCAGGGATTTAGAGCGAAAAACAAATTTCAAAAATTGAACAGAGTAAAAACGGGAAGTTGTGTCAAATTTGGACGAAAATTTGTGTCAATTTGACACTTTAAGCGGTTTTCTGTTAAAAATCTGGATATTTTTGTGCGTTAAGTTCAATTTGATTAAACGGGATTTTTGATATGTTTGGGATAATTTTGGATAATTACTGTCATAATTTTTTATTTGTGATAAAATTAATCAGGAAATTTACAGATTATGGACAAAATTGCAAAAATAAATTCGTATTACGAAAAGAATTTTAAGGAACTTGAAAAACTGCACGATGCGTTGAGTAAAGCAGCAAAGTCAAATATAAATGCTGACAATTATAAAATTCTCGGGTGGGAAAGCCGTCAGGCGCAGTATGCACGGTTTGCCGCGTTTGCGAAAAATGTTGATTTGAACGGAAAGGCGGTTCTTGATGTCGGCTGCGGGCTTGGCGATTTGTTCCATTTTTTGACGAGCGGGCTGGGGCTTTCTGTAAATTATGTCGGGATTGATATTTCAGAGCGAATGATTGAAACTGCAAAGTCGCAGCTGGAAATTTTACGGGAAAACGGGCTTAGCCTTCCTGCGGAAAATAAATCGACTGTGAGGTTTCTGGCATCAGATGTTTTTGCCGGCGATTTTGTCAATGCGCTTGATTTTTCTTCTGTTAAAGAAAGTGGCGGCGGTTTTGACTGGATTTATGCTTCGGGGATTTTTAATCTGAATCTGGGAAATAATTTTGAGTTTTTGCGGAAGGCTTTTGCGCGGTTTATGGAACTGGGTAAAAACGGCTTTGTCTGTTCTATGCTGAATGAGCGTTCGACAGATAAAGAAAGTCCGTATTTTTATTATGACCCGGAAGATACTTGCGAATTTGCAAAAGCCGTCGGCGCAAAGAATGTAAGGATAATTGATGATTATCTTGAAAACGATTTTACGATTTTTGTAGAAAAATAAAGGAGCGGTCCCTACGGGAGTTGAACCCGTCTTTCGACCTTGAGAGGGTCACGTCCTAGCCGATAGACGAAGGGACCAGAAATGAAGTTTTAAAACGTCAGATTAAGGCGCGCTTATGCTAAAGCCTTGACTTTGCCGTTTTTAAGGTTTGCATAAAACCTTAAATAAAAAAGGTTGCCGCGTCAGGCAACCTTAGTTCCCCAAGGAGGATTCGAACCCCCACAATCAGAACCAGAATCTGAGGTGCTACCATTACACAATCGGGGAATGTATGTCTCTAATATAATATAAAACCCGAATTTGTGTCAATATCGAAATAATAAAATTTAGCGAAACGAACGAAATTTTTACTGTTTCTATATTGCCGAAGTAGTAAAAAAATGCTATTATGGGAGAACCAAACTTTCCCGTATCCTATCCTTGAAAATCTACAAAATTAAAATATTTCCCCAACTTCTTTTTCCGATTTTTTTTTCACCTCGTTTCACTCTTCTGTATCTACGTTTCCCGCTCTGCCGTTTTATCACAGCTTGCGTTTTGCCATTGGAACACAAACAATCAGGACTTGGACTCCTTGCCTTGATTATCTACAAAAATACCGAGTTGTGTGATATAATAGAAAAACAATATCAAAAGTGAGGCATCTTTATGGCAGTAAAAAAATCACAACTCTACAGTTCTCTTTGGGCAAGCTGCGACAAACTTCGCGGCGGTATGGATGCCTCTCAATATAAAGACTATATTCTTACACTTCTGTTTGTAAAATACGTTTCAGATAAATACAAAGATGACCCTTACGGCGCAATCGCAATTCCAGAAGGCGCAAGTTTTGAAGACCTTGTCGCGCTCAAAGGAAACAAAAACATCGGTGAAGAAATCGACAAGCTCATTGCAAAACTTGCCGAAGCAAACAATCTTACGGGAATCATAAACAACGCCCACTTTAACGATGAATCCAAAATCGGAAAAGGCGATGAAATGGTTGATAAACTTACAGGACTTATTGCCATTTTCCAAAAGCCGGAACTTGATTTTAAAAATAATAAGGCAGAAGATGATGACCTGATTGGCGATGCCTATGAATACCTTATGCGCAATTTTGCTACCGCCAGCGGTAAAAGCAAAGGTCAGTTTTACACTCCTGCCGAAGTAAGCCGCATTCTTGCAAAGGTAATTGATATTTCAAACTGCACAGACAAAAATGCTACAATCTATGATCCTGCCTGCGGTTCTGGCTCTCTGTTGATTCGCGCCGCAAATGAAGCACCGTTTCCGCTTGCAATCTACGGACAGGAAAAAGACATCTCTACCGCAGGTCTTGCAAAGATGAATGTTGTCCTTCATAACATTCCGTCTGGCGAAATCCATTCGGACAATACATTTTCTGACCCCTGGTACAAAGATGATAATGACGACACAAAGCTCCGAAAGTTTGATTATATCGTGGCAAATCCGCCGTTCAGCATGAAAAACTGGATGGACGGACTAAAAGAATACGGACGCTTTGATGATTATGATGAACTTCCGCCGGAGAAAAACGGTGACTACGCATGGCTTTTGCATATCATAAAATCAATGAAAAACAATACAGGAAAAGCCGCTGTAATTCTTCCGCATGGAGTTTTGTTCCGTGGAAATGCAGAAGAATCAATCCGCAAAAATATTATTGACCGCCATCTTATAAAAGGAATAATCGGACTTCCTGCAAATCTTTTTTATGGAACAGGAATTCCTGCCTGCATTATCGTGCTTGATAAAGAAAACACAGCCAGCCGTTCCGGCATTTTTATGATAGATGCAAGCCACGGCTTTATAAAAGATGGAGACAAGAACCGCCTTCGTGAGCAGGACATTTACAAAATCGTAACAATCTTTAATTCAATGACAGAAGTTCCGGGTTTCAGCCGTTTTGTTCCGTTTTCAGAAATAATCGAAAAGAACGCATACAACCTGAATATTCCGCGCTACATCGACTCAAGTGAAAAAGAAGATTTGCAGAGCATAGAAGCCCATCTTTACGGCGGAATTCCGCAGGAAGATATTGACAATATTCCAAACTTCTGGAAAGTTTTCCCAAATCTTAAAAAGCAGATTTTTGAAGAATATGCAGGACGCAAAGGTTTTTACAAAATGCTTATAAATAAAGATGATGTTCACAAAACAATCTGCGAAAATGCTGAATTCCTGGAATACAACAAAAAAGTGAACAAAGCTTTTGAAGAATGGAAGTCTTTTGCAAATCCGATTCTTACGGAATTAAAGCCATCGGATTCAAACAAGCAGATTATTCTCCAGCTTTCTCAGGAAATCATTTCAAAGTTTTCAAAGATTGAACTGCTCGATAAATACGATGTGTATCAGGTTTTGCTTGCCTACTGGAACGAAACAATGAATGATGATGTTCTTTTGATTATTCAGGATGAAAGCGGCTACAGTCTTGCGAAAATCACTGATGACATAAAAGAAGAACCAAAGGAAAGTAAAAAGACAAAGAAAGATTCTGCAAAAGAAAAGAAGCCGAAAGAACCAAAAGTAATTGGCTGGGAAGGCCGTCTTATTCCAAAACAGGTTGTGCTGGAGACTTTCTTTACAAACGAACAAAAAGAAATTCAAAATGCAGAAGAAATTTTGAACCAGACAGAAAGCGAACTGGAAGAATTTATCGAGGAGCATACAGAAGAAGATGAACTTTCTTTGGAACCGGAAATTCTAAATAAAGTTAAGGCTTATGAAAGTTCAATCAAAACGGAAAAGAAAAAAGTTGCAGACCTCAAAAAATCTCTGGATGAAAACTGCCGTAAACGCTACGACACATTTACAGACGAAGAAATAAAAGACCTTCTTGTAAACCGCAAATGGTACAAGACAATCCAAGACGGAATCCAGAATCTTTATATCACCGTTGCAAATCATCTTACAAAACGCATTTCTGAACTCTGCGAACGCTACGAAGACACTCTGCCTGACCTCACTGCAAAACTTGCCGAAGAAGAAAAACAGGTCTCCGCTCATCTTGAAGCAATGGGATTTAAGTTGTAGGACAGGGAAGTTAAAAATGAAACAGACAGAAGTTAAAAAAAGACTGCCACGGTCCCTAGCACTGCAAAGCAGGAGAAAGGATAACGTGGCTTACAGGTTAAATATATGGTAGAATAGTCGAAAAGTCAAGGCGGATTTATGGATATAAAAACCTATGAAAGTCTAAAAAAATCAATCTCGGAAGAAAGACTTGCTGTTTATAAAGCTGATGGTGCGGATGAAGAAACTGCAATTGCACGCTATATTTACAACATTGAACTGTGCAAGGCTTTTTATCCGCTTATTAATATTTTTGAGGTAACTCTTAGAAACTCTATGGACAATGCACTGGTTGACTTTTTTAATAATGCAGACTGGGATAATGTTATCCCGCTTTTAAGTGCAGAATTATCAATGATTTCTGATGCAAATTTGAAGATAAAGCGTAACGGTAAAAAATATTCTCATGGAAGGCTTGTCGCTGAATTGACGCTTGGATTTTGGGTGGCACTTATGGGACGAAAGTACAATAATCAAAGTTTTCAATATGCGATAATAAAAAAATGTCTGCACAAATGTCCTGCGAATCAAAAGAATTCATCTGCTGTTCAAAGGAATCTCGCCGAAATCCGCTATTTGCGGAACAGGATTGCTCATCACGAACGCATTGCTCATTGGAAAGACCTTGAGCAGAAACATGATTTACTGATGAATTTTATCTGCTGGCTGAACCCTGACATGCACACAATCGCATGCAAGAAAGATACTTTTGGTGACATTTTTCGACAAGGAATCCAGCCCTTTTTGCTCTTTGTAAAAAATGAATTATGAAGAATTACGCAGTTCCTATGAAAATTGAAAGGTAAAAAAATGAAGCAGACAGAAATTGGATTGATTCCTGATGATTGGGAAGTAAAAGAAATAAAAGATTTCGCTGATGTTACAACAGGAAATAAAAATACCCAAGATGCAGTTGAAAATGGAAAATATCCGTTTTATGTGCGCTCTCCAATTGTTGAAAGAATTAATGACTATTCGTTTGACTCTGAAGGAATAATAACCGCAGGAGATGGAGTTGGAACAGGAAAAGTATTTCATTATGCAAAAGGAAAATTTGGATTACACCAGAGAGCATATTTAATTCATAATTTTAAGGATGTAGAACCAAAATATTTTTATTTCAATTTCAGTAAAAATTTTTACGAAAGAGTTCATTCTATGACGGCAAAATCTTCTGTTGATTCTGTACGACGTGAAATGATAACTAAAATGCAAATTCCTCTGCCACCAACTCTTGCCGAGCAGCATCGAATTGCAAAAGCCCTTTCCGATGTAGATGCCGTCATAAGCACCACAGAAAAGCTTCTTCAAAAGAAAAAGAACATCAAGCAAGGCGCAATGCAAAATCTTCTTACCGGCAAAAAACGCCTGCCCGGCTTTGCCACTACCAGCAAATTCAAACAAACCGAACTCGGCGAAATCCCAGAGGATTGGGAAGTAAAGGCTTTGGAAGAGTTATGTTCTTTAATAACTAAGCAAACAGGTTTTGATTATTCTGCAACAATAAAACCTGCGCTAGTAACAGAACCGAAGAAGAATACTTTGCCATTTATTCAGAACAAAGATTTTGAAGAGGAAAAAATCAATTTTAAGACCGATTTTTTTATTCCAGATGAAATTGCAAAAAAATTCCCTAAAATTTATTTAAATGAGGATGTTTTATTAATATCTATTTCTGGTCGAATTGGTAATGTTGCATATTTTAAACATACACAGGATGCTTTCATTGGTGGTGCGGTAGGAATAGCTCATTTTTATAATAAACATATTATAAAGTATTGTATGAGATATTTATTATCGCCAAATGGACAGAAACAGATATTTGCAAATGAAAAATCAGGTGCACAACATAATCTAACAATCGCTGATGTTAGAAAACTATCGATACCAATGCCTGCAAATAATGATGAATTAACAGCAATCACCAACGTTCTTTCCAGTATGGACAAAGAAATAGAAACCTTAAACACAAAACTAGAAAAATACCGCAACCTCAAAACCGCCATGATGCAGCAACTGCTGACTGGGAAGATTAGGTTAAAGTAGCGGGAGGAAATATAAAAATGTTTGGATGGAAAGAAATGAATTGTATGGTTTGTGGTGAAGTTTCAGACGCTGTAAATCTGCGAGATGTCTGGCATAGAATTTATATATGTCCTACATGTGGAACTTATATTTATTATGATGGAATGAATGTTTATCCATGGTTAGATTTTAAAAAACAAAAAGAATATATAAATTTTCCAAGTTATTTATATTATCATCATATTGATCGTGATACTCATATAAAGCAAGAACGTAATTATATTGGAACTGAAAAAACTTTAAAATATCATTTAGAGACAGAAAAAGCTAGTTCTGAAAATATTAAATATAATCTTATTACTAATAATGTCGTTAGAGAGTTTATACCTAAAACGTTACAAGAAAAAGAACAAATGTTATTAAAAGATATTTATAATAAAAGAGATAAAGTTTCTGATATAACTGAATATACGATTAATGAGATTGAAAGTGCTGCCTTTGTTATCAGACAAGATAGTTTTAAAGATAATTATAATCAATATAGGAAATTGCTATTAGATTTAAAAGATGATAATTATATTGAAATATTTGATGGTAATACACAGCAATTTGTTAAAGTAAGAATTACAACTAAAGGAATAAAATATGTAGAAGAAGGAGATAAACAAATGACTAACTTAAATTCTGGGAATATTACTAACTATGGTAATATGGTTTTGAACTCAAATGTACAAGATTCCATAATTGGTGATGGTAACTCATTGACAAATTTTGATTATCAAGCTCTTAAGTCTGTTATAGATGAAATAGAAAAGCTATACAAAAAAGAAGAATCTTTTTCAGCAGAAGAAGTAAATCAAATAACAACAGATATTAATGAAATAAAAATAGCAATACAACAGCAAAATTTGTCTGTTGTTCAAAAATGTTTGAATAGTATAAAAGGGTTTGTAACAAATGTAAGTGCAGGAATTATTGCTAGCGGAATCTGGGCAAAGATACAGCCGTTTATACTACAAAAATCAGGAATGTAATTATTTTAGGTAATAGTTATGTGTAATTCTGATTTATCCAATCTCCCCAATAAAATTAATAGTAATACAGGTAATCTTGCAAATAATTCAAATATTAAAAATTCTGTTTTTGGAAACAACAATAATATCATTATTGTTGAAACACCAAAACAAAGTTATACACCACAGGAGCAACATGATATTGAAGTTTTGGGAAGACTTCTTTCAAGCATTCCAAAAACAATTCAACGAAATCTTGAACACAGATTGTTAGAAAATCGGCAGTATAAATTCCATGAGTTTGATTATATCTTTGATTTTGAAGAACTAATTAAAGACAATGATAACTATCTTATTAATGAGGAATTGCGAAATCTTTGTAATATATTGAATAAATCTTTTATTAAATTATCAAGTACAATTAATTCTAGATTTGCTTTATCACAAACTGACAGGAATCTTCTAGTTTTGAATAGACCTTTGTTAAATGATGAATATCAAAAACAGTACTATGATTATTTAACTAATGAATTACCAGTTGCCATTCAGAATACTGTAGATGCATATAATAATTTATGTCATAAAAGAACCGAATTATTTGGAATATAGGAGAAGTTAATGCCCGAATCCCAGTTAATCGAATGCAAAGAAAGTTGGCGTGATGATTTTTTCTGTCGGTGTTCCTGTTCAAATTAGTGTATATAAAGATAAACTTTGCATCAGTAATCGAGCTGGCTTTATAGAAAGCTGGGGACGCGGAATAGAAAAGATATGCCGGCTCTGTAAGGAATACGGAATTGGGGAGCCAGAATATACCGTTCATCCTAATGATATTATGATGCTGTTCAAGGCAAATGAGCCTGTAAATGATGACTTACTAGGAAAATTTCCTAGTAATCTTGAAATTACATATAAAGCGATTTGTGAAGATAATCATGCTTCAAATCAAGAACTGGCGCTTAGAACAAATCAATCTGAACGAACAATCCGTAATCATACAGCAAAGCTCAAAGAATTGAATTACATCAAGCGTGTTGGTTCAGAGAAAACTGGACATTGGGAAATTCTTTGAAAGTAGTTAATTTAGTTACTTTTTAACATAAAAGTAGTAAAAATCGTTACTTTTATCAATATAATATGTTATAATATATTAGTAGATGGGAGTAATGATTATGAGTATGAATGAGGTTATTGCTATGAACATCAGCAATCTTCTCAAGTCATCTAAGAAAAAGCAGCAGGATTTGGCAGATGCTCTCAATATGCCAAAGCAGACTATAAGCAAAATGCTTAATGGAGCACGAATGATTTCGGCTCTAGAACTGAGTAAGATTGCTAACTATTTCAGCGTTTCAATGGATTCTCTCGTGCAGGAAAAATCGCAGGCTGCTTATTCCCCAATTAAAGTATTTATGGGAGAAGTAAAATCTGCAGGTGGTAAGGCTGCAATTGAAACTGCAGAAAAGCTTATGGATTTGTATTCATTCCATCACAAATTTCAGACAAAAGAATACATAAATAAATGCAATCAGGTATGGAGTGATGAATAAACTTATTGAAAACTGTTTGTTCTTAAAAGACAAAGCCCGCTTTAATACTCTAAGAACTAAGGCTCTTGATTTTCGCAATGCTTATATTGGTGATACCATAGTTCGTGACAGCATTTTTGATGTAATTCAGAACTATGTAAAATCAAAAGAACATGAAATTAAGCTTTTGAAGTTTCCTATTGATGATACTGAACTTTGGGCTTTTACTTGCCTTAAGGACGGTATCATTTTTGTTACAATCAATACTGCACTTCCTCTTAATAATCAAATTTTTGCTGCAACACATGAACTTTATCACATCTATAAATATATAGAAGATTCTCAGGAAGAATACATCGAAAAAGGTTCAATTCTTACAAGAAAAGATTTTGATGAAGAAGATGTATCTGAAGAAGACAGAGAAGCAAATGCTTTTGCCGCTTTAATTCTTGCTCCAAGAGAGCAAATCGAAAAGCAGATTAAAATTACAGGCCGAGAATTTACAGATTCTGATTTGAATGACTTGATTCATTTTATGGATTATTTTGCGATGCCTTATAAAGGTATGGTTTTAAAACTCTTTGAATGTGGTCGTTACAATGAAGAACAAGCAGATTATCTCTTAGAATCAGAAAGTCGAAAAATTCTAGAAGAAGCATATATCCATGATTGTGGAACACGATGGCTTGAACCAACAAATGAAAATAATCTTGCTTCTCTCAAAGCTTTGGTAGAATTAAATCGTGATTCAAATAATATAACTGAGTCCCGTGTAAAAGAAGATTTAGAATTCCTTACAGTGTTGGAAGAAAAGTTTAAGAAACAGGTGTAAGGAATGGCAAAAAAAGCTGCTATTTTGGATATGGCTATTTGGGGTACAAAAACGATATTTGATAATTGAAACAGTTAAGGGGGAAAAATGACAGCAGAAGAATTGGATGAAAAAGCAAATGAAATTATAGAGGCTTATAAAGGATTTAAAATTCTTAAAGATGGTTCCAAAAAGGATAAAGTGTTTTTTATATTAATTCTACTTTTGTTTTTTATAATTTCCGGCGCATTGTTTATTACAAATGTTTTTATCGATAATTTTATAGCTTGGGTAATTAGCCTTATATGTTGGGTTTGCATTGTAATATCTGCATATGCCTTTCAGCAATATATTTTAAAACGAGAAACAAAAGTGTATATAAAAGGGGCAAAAAAGGAAATAAATTTTTTAAACTACTTCGAAGAAAAAATTGAAGCGTATGGTATCAAGAGAGATTCTTACAGGTTATTTATTGATTATTTTACAAATGAATTAAACTTGAAAAAAATATACAAAAAAAATGAGGTTGTAACCTACGTAACAACAATAATTTGTCCAATCCTTACAAGTTTTGCAATAAAAAATAAAGAATTTAAAGCATTGATAGTATCAATACTTGGAATTTTGGTGGTTCCTGGACTTATCTTTTGTATAAATTGGGTTGTTCATCGTAAAGAATATATGTATGAAGGGATAATTTATTACTTGAACAAAGGATTGCTTTTGGAAATCTCCCCAAGAAAAGTGTAACTTTTAACATAAAAGTCCGCCTTAAAAATGTAATATCTTCTTGAAAAGTCCACCTTTAAAGTGTAAAATATAACATATGGAACGGCTGATTATTAAAAAACTGGAGCAATGGAAAAATTCTCCTCATCGAAAGCCTCTTATTTTACGGGGAGCAAGACAGGTTGGTAAAACATGGGTGATGCAGGAATTTGGTAAGCGTTATTTTAAAAATGTGGCTTACATAAACTTTGATAATAATGCAGCCATGAAAAATGCTTTTGAAGCTGATTTTGACATTAGCCGTATTATACTCGCCATCGGTGCTGAGACCGGAGTTTCTGTAAAACCGAATGAAACTCTTATTATTTTTGACGAAGTACAGGAAGTTCCAAGAGCTCTTTCAAGTTTAAAATATTTTTGCGAGAATGCATCTGAATATGCAATAATCGCCGCAGGGAGCCAGATGGGTGTTGCTTTGCATAAGGGAACAAATTTTCCTGTTGGTAAAGTTGATTTATTAACTTTGTATCCGCTTTCCTTTATTGAGTTTCTTATGGCATGTGAAAATGAACAGATGGTCTCTGTTTTAAAATCCTGTGACTGGTCTTTGATTACACCTTTAAAATCGAAATTCATTTCCAGAATGAAAGAATATTTTTATGTTGGTGGTATGCCGCAGGCTGTCCAGACTTTTATTGAAGAAAAGGATTGGTTTAAGGTACGCGAAGTTCAGAACAATCTTCTTGAAGTATATGCTCAGGATTTTTCAAAATATGCATCAAACACTCTCAGTACTCGGCTTAATCAGGTATGGTCTTCTTTACCGGCACAACTTTCAAAAGACAATAAAAAGTTTATGTATGGGCAAGTTAAGAAAGGTGCTCGTGCAAAAGATTTTGATCTGGCAATACAATGGCTTTCTGATTGTGGTTTGATTCATCTTGTGCATAGCCTTTCAAAACCCGGTTATCCTTTAAAGGTCTATGAAGAATTAGATTCATTTAAAATTTATATGAATGATATTGGTCTTTTGTGCGCACTTGGAAACACAGATGTAAAAACTATTTTAGATGATAATGTTTTCTTTGTTGAATTTAAGGGTGCTATAACTGAACAGTATGTTTTGCAGCAACTGCTTTCATGTACTGATTTTAAGCCGTTTTATTATTCATCTCCAAACTCTTCTGGTGAGATTGATTTTTTAATTCAGTACGAAAATCATATTGTTCCAATTGAAGTAAAATCTGCAGAAAATCTTCAGGCAAAAAGTTTAAAGGCTTTTCATCAGAAATATAATAATCTTTATTCTGTGCGTACATCGCTTTCTGATTTTAGAATTGACGATTGGCTTACAAATATTCCATTGTATGCTGTATATTTAATAAATGATATTCTATCTCAAAAACAGGAAGAAAAATAATCAGGAGAAAATGTTATGGCAAAATCAGCTCACCCGGAACGCGAAACACAAAATCGTATTATTAAATTTTTTCAACAAGAACTTGGATATAAATATCTTGGTAATTTAGAAGATGATCAGAACTTCAATATTCGCTGGGGTGACTGGAAGAGATTTTTGTATAATTCCGGCTATTCTACTGATTTTGTTGATGCAATTGAAACGAAGTTCGGACAGATTGTTTCTGATTTTTCTCAATCTCCATATCACACAAACAAAGAAGTCTACCGCATTTTAAAATATGGTCTTAAACTTGCAGAACATCCGGGAGAAGCACCAAAAACAGTTTACTTTATAAACTGGGAAGAACCAGAGAAAAATGATTTTTATATTGCAGAAGAAGTTACTGTAAATGATAATGTAGAAAAACGACCTGATATAGTGCTGTACATAAACGGCATTGCAATAGCCGTTATGGAACTTAAGAAAAGTACTGTTAGTGTAGCAGACGGTATCCGCCAGAATGTAACAAATCAGCGGGATCAGTTTATTCAGCGTTTTTTCTCTTCAATACAGATTTGTGTTGCAGCAAATGACAGTGAAGGCTTGCGCTATGGAACAAGCGGAACTACGGAAAAATATTATCTGGAATGGAAAGAAGACAATTTTGCAGACCAGCTTCAAGACAAAGATGATCTGGATAAGTTCATTGAAGATAAATGCAGTCATCAGTTAAATCTTTTGGAAAAACAGTGTTACAGAATTTTCCAGAAAGAACGGCTTTTGGATATTATTCATAACTTTATCATATATGATTCTGGCATCAAAAAAATCTGCCGTTACAATCAGTTTTATGCAATCAAGCGTTGTCAGAAAAGATTTGCCCGTAATCAGGGCGGAATTGTCTGGCATACACAAGGCTCCGGTAAATCACTCACTATGGTATGGCTCACAAAATGGATTCTCGAAAACATTACAGGTTCCAGAGTTCTTATCATTACAGACCGAGAAGAACTTGATGATCAGATAGAAAAGATTTTTACCGGTGTTGATTTGCAGATTGCCCGTTCCAAAAGCAGTGATAACCTTTTATCGCTCTTAAACAGTTACGAAAACAGACTTATGTGTTCTCTTATTCACAAGTTCGGGCGAAGAACTGGCGAAGTGAGCGACCTTGATTATGAAAAATATGTAGAAGAACTTAAAAAGACTATTCCTGCTGATTTTAGTGTTAAAGATAAAGTCTTTGTTTTTGTAGATGAATGTCACCGTACAAATTCCGGCAAGCTTCATCTTGCAATGAAATCTATAATGCCTGATTCTGTTTTTGTCGGTTTTACAGGAACTCCTCTTTTAAAAGTTGATAAGGAACAAAAAACAACGGCAACTCTGTTTGGCGGTTTTATTCACACATATAAATTTGACCAGGCCGTTCGTGATGGCGTTGTCCTTGATTTGCGTTACGAAGCCCGTAATGTTCCTCAGGAAATATGCAGCAAAGATAAAATTGACGCTTGGTTTGAAGCCAAAACAAAAGGTCTTATGCCAAAAGCTGCTGCTGCCTTAAAAGAAAAATGGGCAACTTTACAGCAGCTCTACAGTTCAAAAGAACGTCTGGAAAAAATTGCACTTGACATCATTTTTGATTTTGAAACAAAACAGCGTTTGTGTGATGGTCGTGGAAATGCGCTTTTAGTTGCAGGCAGTATTGCAGAAGCATGCCGTTATTATGAAATCTTTCAGGATAAAAACTTCAAGAACTGTGCAATAGTTTCTTCGTACAAGCCTAGCCGCGGAGAATTGCGTACAGATTTTTCCAGTACGACAGAAGATTCTGAAAACTGGAAGAAGCAGAAAGCATATTTAAAAATGCTGGGCTATGATCCAAATGTTTCTGTTGAAGATGATGATTTTTACAAAAAAATTGAACAGTTTGAAAAACGTGTAAAAGATATGTTTGTTGATGAACCTGCAAACATGCGGCTTTTGATAGTTGTAGATAAACTTCTTACAGGTTTTGACGCTCCTCCTTGTACATATCTTTATATCGATAAGCCGATGCGCGATCACGGTCTGTTCCAGGCAATCTGTCGTGTAAATCGTCTGGATGGTGACGACAAAGAGTTTGGTTATGTAGTTGATTACAAGGAACTGTTCGGAGATTTAAAAGATGCTGTTAATTCTTACACAGGAAACGCTTTAAGCGGTTTTGATGAAGAAGATGTTTCTGGTCTTTTAAAAAACAGACTTGAAGAAGGCAAAAAGCGCTTTGAATTCTTATTGCAGGAACTTGATACATTAACAGATGATGTTGAATATCCTCGCGACCAACTCGCATTCAAACATTTTTTCTGTGGTGAAAGCGGAACTGTAGATCCAGATAATGACGATGATTATGCAAAACTCAGAAGCAAGATGTATAAACTTGTTTCAAGTTTGGCTCGTGCCTATGCAGATTTAAAGCCTGCGTTTGATGATGTCGGTTATTCAAAAGAGCAACAGGAAAAATACAATCGCCTTGTAAAAGATTATATTGATATGAAGGCTGAAATTGGACTTTCAAGCGGAGACTTTATTGACCTAAAGCAGTATGACAGTGCAATGCGTCATCTTATAGACA
Source organism: Treponema sp. (assembly GCA_051883255.1). Classification (GTDB taxonomy): domain Bacteria; phylum Spirochaetota; class Spirochaetia; order Treponematales; family Treponemataceae; genus Treponema_D. The sequence continues at coordinate 26,820 of JBJETJ010000003.1, read as the reverse complement.
ATTATATTTCTGCTTCCGATTCTGAAAAACTTGGAGATATGGAAAACTTCACTTTGCTTGCATACATTCAGAAAAAGCAAGAAGAAGATTTGAAAAATGGAACTTCAGAATCTGGTAAAAAACATACAACTGCACAACAGAATATTGAAGAAACAATTGAAAACAATATCCGCAGAAAGATAATTGAAAAGACACCTGTTAATCCAAAGTATTACCAGAAAATGTCTGAACTGTTCCAGACTTTGATTGATGAACGAAAAGAAGAAGTGGCTTCTTACAAAGAAATGCTCGTAAAATATGCAGACCTTGTAATTCAGGTTGAAAACCCGGGACAGAACGATTCTCATCCTGTTTCTATTCGTTCAAGCCTGGCACTATGCGCTTTGTATGATAATTTTGGCGAAGATGAAAACTATGCTTTGGCTTTGCATAAGGCAGTTCTTGATACAAAACAGGATCATTTTAGAGGCGACCTTATCAAAGAACGACAGATAAAAGGCAGCATTTATAAAGTCGTGCAAAAGTATATGCCGGATGCAGGACGTGAAGAACAAATGAGCACTGTTGAAAAAATCTATAACGTTGTAAAAGAACAGGCAGAATATTAATGAATATAAATATAGGTGGGATTGATGTTCAGATAAACAAAAAGAACATCAAAAATATGCATTTGTCAGTAAAACCTCCTCTTGGAAAAGTTGTCGTTTCTGCACCGCTTTTGATGAGCCAAAAATCTATTGAAAATTTTATCCGTCTTAATTCTGGCTGGATAAGAAAACAGCAGGAAAAATTTGTAAATCAACCAAGAATGAGTGCAAGGCAATATGTTAGTGGAGAAACCTATTACATCTGGGGGAAGCAGTATTTTCTTGAATTTGTGCCGGCAGCAAAAAGAGATTTCAAAATAGATGGCAATAAAATCATTTTAAGCATGAAAGAAAATACGACTGTCGGTCAGCGTGAGCGTTTTGTGCGTGAACAGTTTCGTGAAATTTTAACAGAACAGCTTGAACGCTTAATTCCTAAATGGGAGAAAACAACGGGGCTTTATTGCGACTCATTTCAAACAAAATATATGATGACGCGCTGGGGAACATGTAATTCAAAGGCAAAAAGAATCTGGATAAATTTGCAGATGGTAGAAAAGCCTCTTGAATGTCTGGAATATGTGATTCTTCACGAACTTACACATCTAAAGATTTCCAATCATGGAAAAGATTTTATTGCAAATATGGATAAATATATGCCGGACTGGAAAGATAAAAAGAACCTCTTAAATGAGCAGATTCTTGATAGTTATAAAGCATAACAGCCGGTAGTTGATTATTAAGCTTTGTATAAACTTCCCTATGCACCTGATACGCCATATTGACTAAACAAAGTCTTCTATGATATATTAGTTTCTATCCAATTCGGGCCATTAGCTCAGCGGTTAGAGCAGAGGACTCATAATCCTTTGGTCCTAAGTTCAAATCTTAGATGGCCCAAAAAAAGACATTCAGGAAACTGAATGTCTTTTTTTGTCTTTTGAAACTCGTGATTATTTTTCAAGTCCGTCCATCGTGATGATTGCGCCTTTATCGTCAAATTTAAGCTCGCGGAATTTGACATTGCGTTTTTGATTTATTCCGCCGGAAAGTTCGCAGTCGTGATAGAATAAATACCATTTTCCGTTGAACTCTAAAATCGAGTGATGGGTTGTCCAGCCCAAAACCGGGGTGAGGATTTTTCCGCCGAATGTGTAAGGGCCGTAAACGTTTTTGGAAGTTGCCCAGTTTAAAAAGTGAGTGTCGCCTGTTGAATAAGTAAAGTAGTATGTGCCGTCTTTTTTGAAAAGCCAGGGGTCTTCAAAGTAGCGCCTGTCGTGGTCACCGCCTGTTAGGGGCTTTCCGTTTTCGTCAGTGATTACGAGGTCGCGCGGGGATTCGGAAATAGTTTTTAAGTCGGGGTTCATTCGGGCGATTTTAGGGCATACGGCAGGAGTGTCGCCTGTCGGTTCTTCGTTTTTTTCGTCGTAGATGTTGTTTCTGTATTTGTCGAGCTGGCCGCCCCAGATTCCGCCGAATGTCAGGTAATAGTTTTTGTCTGTGTCTTCAAAAATGCAGGGGTCAATGCTGAATGTGCCCGGGATATAATTCGGTTCAGGCTTGAACGGACCTTTTGGGGAATCGCCTGTTGCGACGCCTATTCTGAAAAATCCGTCTTTGTCGCGCGCAGGGAAGAAGAAATAATACTTGCCGTCTTTTTCTGCGCAGTCCGGCGCCCAGACTTGTTTTGATGCCCAGCAAATGTCTTTTAAATCGAGGACAACACCGCAGTCACGCGGCAGAGTGTTTTCGTCGTCCATTTCGTAAACGTGGTAGTCTGTCATATCGTATTGATCGCCGTTGTCGTTGTTTTCAACGTCGATGTCCCGGTCGTGCGACGGATAGATGTAAATTTTTCCGTTGAACACGTGCGCTGACGGATCTGCCGTGTATAAATCTGTGACCAAAGGTTTTTTTTCGATGTTTGACATTTCGTTTGCCTGCCTTACAAAAAAAGTTTTGAACCGGGTTTTGCCCGGCATTTTTTGAAGTATAGCAGAAATAAACGGGAATGTAAACGTGCACGAGCACGAAAAATAACAGGAAAAATGCCTTGACGTGCGGAATTTTGCAAAGAAAATACGCCGTGATACGAAAATTTTTTTTATCGTATTTTAAACGTGCGTTCTGTAAGTTCAACTGGAATTTCTGTGCGGTCGATATTGTCAATCTGAATGAAAGTTCCGTTTTGGAGGGAATTGATAAGGGACGAAATCTGGTCTTTTGTTCCCTGCGCCTGCATTAAAACAGAGCCGTCGTAATCGTTGTAAACCCAGCCTGTAATGCCGAGTTCGTTTGCAAGATGAAATGCGGTGTAGCGAAATCCTACTCCCTGAACCTGTCCTGTAAATCGCAGCTGCTGTCTGATTTTTTTCATAAAATTTATTTTCCTCATTTTCCTCTTTGATGTCTTTGCTGAAATGAATTCCGTTCGTAGAAAACTCCGTCGCGATAGCCTTGGATTGATTTGTCGATGTCTGCAAGATTGAGGCGCTTTTGTGCAAGAAGTGAATATTCTTCATTCAGTTCAATTCCGCAGAAATGTCTGTTCAGTTTTTTTGCAGTGACGCTTGCCGTTCCGCTTCCGACAAAAGGGTCAAAGACTGTTCCGTGTTCTCTGCATGACGCGAGGATTAATTTTGCGTAGAGCTTTTCCGGTTTTTGTGTCGGGTGGTCAGTGTTCTCCGGCATTGACCAGAAAGGAACGCTTATGTCGTCCCAGAAATTTGACGGATACGTCAGGCGGAATTTTCCGTCGTCGCTTTCGTCCCAGTCTTTTGGAATTCCGTTTTGTCTGTAAGGTGCGAGAACACGTCGTTTCAGTTTGACATCTTCAACGTTAAAATAATAGTCGTCGGGATTTTTTACGGCAAACCAGATGTCCTCCATTGAGTTTTTCCAGTTCTGTCTGGCGCCTCGTCCTTTTTCGCGCTGCCAGGTAATTCTGTTTAAAATCGTGAGTTCTTTTTCGATTACGCGCTGAAGGCTTGAAGTGCATTTCCAGTCGCCGCACATATAAAGCGAGCCGTTTTTTTTGAGTTTTTTGCAGACGAGAAAAAACCAGCTTTCAAGATATCTGTCGTAATTTGACTCAGAAGTTGCGCTGAACGTAACGCCGTTGAAATTTTTTGTAAGATTGTACGGCGGGTCGATGATGATTAAATCTGCAAATTCATCAGGAATGAATTTTAAACCTTCAAAAATATCGCAGTTGATGATTTTGTCAGTGACTAAATTTTCAAGCTGAACTTTGTCTGAAAAATCTATTCCGCTTGAATTGATTTTTTCAATCGTTAAAATCTGATTTTTCAATTCTGGAATTTCATCCTGGCGTAATGTCAGGGTTCTGTTTCGTTCAGCACGAATTTTTTGGTTTGTAAAATTCTGTTCCATACTGACATTATACTGGAAAATGCGAGAGGCAATCAATTTAAAAACTGAAAAGCATTGACACTCTTATGATAAACAGGTAATATCTTTTCATCGGCAATGAAGTCCTAAGTACATTTTGTATTTAGGACTTTTTTTGTTTTTGAAGATATGTGCGCGGAGAGAAGTTTTGTGATTCATTGCATCTGATGCTTGTGTTGCGAATAAACTAGATTGCGGGGTTTTTTATGGCTGAAGGCATTGCAGAACTTGGAACCGTATTCAACAGGCTTTTGAGCGATTACGGAATGTTGCGTAATTCACTTAAAGAAATTGAAAACCAGAGTCAGAACATCAGGATTCTTTCTTTTAACTCTTCGATTGAAGCAGCGCGCGCCGGTAACGCCGGAAAAGGCTTTCATATAATTTCGCAGGAAATCAGAAAAATCTCCGAGAACAACAAGGCTGTAAACGATGCCTGCAATTCTGTAGTTGATGAAATTGAAAAACAGATGAATGATTTAATCGGAATAAGGACTGCGGACGTCGCCTTTGATACGATAGATAAAATCGACAGAAATCTTTTTGAACGTTACTGTGATGTTCAGGCTTGGGCAACGTTTGGAAAAATTATTGAAGCATGCAAAAATCCTGATGCAGAAAATTGCAGGCGCGCGCAGGCAACGCTTTCTCACCTTGTAAAAATTTATGAAGTTTACTATGACATTATTTTGACTGATGTTTCTGGAAAGGTCATTACGTGCGGTGTGAGGGATAATCTTGCAGGAACTGATTTTTCTGACAAAGACTGGTTTGCAGAAGTTATGCGCACCGGCGCTCCGTTTTATACAGATATGTATTTTTCAAAAACGATTGACAATTATGTAATGACTTATTCAAGTCCTGTGCTTGATTCTGATTATAATATCGTCGGCGTAATTTCTACGCGCTTTAACTGGAAGTTTGTCCTTGACATTATTGACAGGGCAAAGATTGCAAAGACAAGCAGTATAAGGCTTGTGAATAATGACGGCATTGTAATAGGTTCAGCTAAGCGCGATGAAATTTTAAAAATGAATGTCCGAACCAGCGATGCGTTTACGGAAATTAAAAACGGCACGAAGTACGGCTTTTGTTTTAGCCGGCAGACTGCAATGACAAAAGCGATTACAGGTTTTGCAAAGACTTCAGGTTATAATGCGTATCCCGGAAAAGAGTGGTCTGTAATAATCGAAGAAAATTATTAAAGCGATTTTTTTTAGAATGATTTTCTGTTGTTCCAGTAGATGACGGGCTTGGGGTTTGAACTGTGCTCGCCAAGAAATTTCTGCATTGTAACGATTGAATACCATTTGTTAAATTTGAAACCGCAAGTTTTGTATTCCGCAGTTTGTGTGTAGCCCATTCTGGTATGAAATTTTATGCTGTCGGAATTTAAATGTTCGTCCTCTTTTTCCGGCGCAGAAATTAAGGCGTACACGTTTAAAATATTCTGCGAGCTTAAAAGTTCTTCGAGTTTTAAAAGAAGTTTTTTTCCGATGCCGCACTGTCTGAAATCTTTGTGAACGTAAATTGAAGTTTCGACGTCCCAGTCGTAAGCGGCGCGTTCTTTAAAATGGCTTGCATAAGCATAGCCGGCAGTTTTCCCGTTTACTTCTGCGACGATGTAAGGGAAAAATGTTAAAGTCTGCTTTATGCGGTTTTTAAATTCTTTGACGGACGGCGTTTCGATTTCAAAAGTGATTGCCGTGTTCTGCACGTAATGCGAATAAATGTCGAGCAGAGATTTTGCATCGCTTTTTTTTGCGAGGCGGATTGTGATGTCGTTGCGTTCGTTTGCGTTCATAAAAAAATTCCCTTATCAAGTTACAACAAGTTCTAGCAAGTTATAACTTGTTATTCTAAAATCGTGATTTCTACACGGCGGTTTTTTGCCATTCCTTCTTTTGTGGAATTGTCTGCAATAGGGCGGTCGCTTCCACAGCCTTTTAGAATGAAGCGCGAAGAATCTATGCCGCGACTTGAAAGTTCTTTTGCGATTACGGCGGCGCGTTCTTTTGAAAGTTCAAGTTCGCCTGTTTTGTTTCCGGTTGATGCAGAGTGTCCTTCGAGCAGGAGCATTGCGCCGTCTGTCTGTGAAAGGATTTCTGCAATCTGTTCGAGGCGGCGGCGTTCGCTTGGCAGAAGTTCTTTTGAGTCCGGCTTGAACTGTAAATTAGGCAGTGTAAGTTTTATGCCGAGTGAAGTTTTTTCAACGTCGATTTTTGTTGCAGAGTTGTCGGACTCAGACGGCGCGGTTGTGTCCGATGTCTGGTTTTTTGTTTTACTGCCTAGTGACGGTTTTGAATTTGAAGGCGTGACATCAGGTTTTGAGTTTGCGGAAGTCGCGTCGCGTTTTGAACTTGCAGAAGTGACAGGTGACTTTGAACTTGAAGGCGCGATGTCAGGTTTTGAATTTGCAGAAGTCGTGTCACGTTTTAAATCTGCGGAAGCGACTTGTGGTTTTGAAGTGGTGTCAGGCTCGGTACCGGTTTTAAAATCAGTTGCAATGTTTTTTGATTCGTTTACGGGTTTTGCAAGCTGTTCGATTTGTTCGTCAGATAATTTTGCGACACGCTGAATTACAGGCAGGAGTTTTTCCTGATTTATTGTCGGCGGATATTTTGTAAAAAGGTTTATCGTTCCCTTGAACGAAATTTTGTTTCCGTCACTGTAAGTAAAAGTTTCGTCGACTGAATCGCGTATTACGATTGCGGCTCCTGTTTTTTTGCTTATGTAAATTGTTGCAGAGTGACTGCCTTGCGCTTCAACTAAATCTCTGTCGCCTCCGAAGTCGATGTAAAATTTTGCGCCGTATCGTGTCGCCCATTTTGCCGTTACGAGAAAAACAGTTTCGCCGTTCCATTCCAGTTCGCCTGAATAAGTGTATTCAACGTAAAACGGAATTTTTGTGACGATGCCTTTGTTCAGCGGGTCGGCACAGCGAATTGCTTTTGCCTGCCATTTTGTTCCCGGTGCGATATTTTTTTTAGGGTAAGACGGAAAACTGCGGAACGTCGGATAGCCGTTGTCTTTTATCATAACGATAGTTCCGTCGTTGAGGATTTTAAAAGATGATTCGATTGAATCTGAGATTTCTGCAAAGACAGAAACGGCGGCGCGTTTTGTTCCTTCGTCTACAAAAAAACTTCCGTCGTAAAAAACGCCGTTTGAATCTTCGTCAGTCTGGATTATGAATGAACGCACTTCGCGGCTTACAAGTCCCGTGTATTTTCCATTGTCATAGCGCCGTAAATCTGTCCGCTCTACGTAAGTGTAATTTTTTCCGCCGGTGTAATTTATAAAAACTTCACTGCCGGCATTGTTTGGTTCAGCCTGATTTTTTACGGAATCAAATTCTCCTGCATGAACTGAAAAAGAAAAATTTGACAAAACAAAAATTGCAGAAATTATAAAAAAAATTTTTTTCATTTTTTTGCTTCCTTTGTTTTTTGCAGGGCTTCGATTCGTTCGATTAAAGTCGGGTGACTGTACATGAAGAATGAATAAATTTTTGGCGGTAAAAGTTCCGAGAGATTTTCGCTGTTCAGTTTAATTAACGCCGTAATCAGATTGTCGGGAGTGCCGCAGATTTGTGAAGCAAATTTGTCTGCCTGATATTCCTGACGCCGGCTTGAAATTGCTGACAGTGGCGAGATGATTATCGTTACGGCTTCGTAGAGCATTGACGAGAGTAACAGTCCGAGAATCTGGTAATTTGCGATGTTGCCTGCGTTTATAAAATTAAAGCCGAATGAATTGTAAAGCGAAACATTTTGTGCAAGCAAAAATAAAATGAACATAACGATAAATTCCATCGGAAGAAGAACGACGAGCCGTTTTACGATGTGCTTTAATTTATAGTGTCCGAGTTCGTGACCTAAGACTGCAAGGAGTTCGTCATCGGAAAGCTGTTTCATCAGCGTGTCGTACAGTACAATGCGTTTTGTTTTTCCGAATCCTGAAAAATATGCGTTTGAGTGGTTGCTCCGTTTTGAAGCGTCCATTACGAAAATTCCGCTTGAGATAAATCCCGTTTTTTCAAGCAGGGTATGAATTTTTTGTTTAAGTTCACCGTCTTCGAGCGGAGAGAATTTATTGAAAATCGGTGCGATGAATTTTGGATAGACAATCATCATTATAAAACTGAACGCAATCATTACGGTAGCAAGCAACAGCCACCAGAATGACGGAAATTTATTCAGCAGGAATACGATTGCAAAAACTAAAATGAAACTGAAAACAAGCGAAACTAAAAATGACTTTAACTGGTCGATAAGCCAGAGTTTAAAACTCATATTGCTGAAGCCGTATTTTTTTTCGATTTTAAATTCGCGGTAAATGCTGAACGGAAAGTCAAGGATTGAAGCCGGAATTCCTGATAGAAACATAAATAAAAAAACGTGCAGAAAACCACATTCTTTGACCCGGCTGAAATTTCCGATTGCAGAAAAAAGCCATGGGTAAAATCCGAAAAGTACTAGCGCCATTGTCAGGATAAATCCTGCGGTACATTTTGGAATCCATAAAAAATATTTTTCGTTTTCATAATCTGAAATCTTTTTGAGTTTGTCTTTGTCAAAAACAGTGCGCGCAGTTTCGATGTCCTGCAATTCTTTTGGGAGCGTGCCGCCGTTCTTTTTTCTGAAAGAATAGTCAATGTATTCCAGAACGTTATTTAATGCAAAAGTAAAAACTTTTCCGATAACATAAATTAAAACAAAAATATTTGAAAAATCTAAAACCATAAATTAATTATAGCTCAAAAATAAAAATTTACAATTCTATTATTGATTATTGAGAAAAATGATTTTAAAAATAAATTGAGTGCAGATTTTTGCGCGCGCGTTTTTTTTGTGTGGGGCGTGCGTGAGAGGTTCGTTTTTTGCCTGTCTGTTTTACTAGTTGAAAATTTTAAAAGTCTTTATAATAATTTTAAAAATTGAAAAAAAATTGATAAGGGAATTTTATGTCAGAAAAAAAATCAAATCTAAAAGATACGGAGTTTTATAATTCAAAACCGCTGAAAATATTTTTTTCATATTATAAACCGCATTTAAAAATTTTTTTGCTCGATATGTTCTGCGCAGTCTTGATTTCTCTGATTGATATCTGCTTTCCGATGATAAGTAAGTTTACGATTGATTCAATTTTGCCCGAACAGAAATTCAAGACTTTTTTTATTCTGATAATTGTGCTTCTTGCAATGTATCTGCTCAGGAAAGGTTTTACCTGGATTGTAAATTTCTGGGGACATTATTTTGGAACGCTTGTTGAAACTGATATGCGCCGCGATGTGTTTTCTCATCTTGAAAAGCAGTCGTTCTATTTTTATGACAAGCACCGCACTGGAAAACTGATGGCGCGCGTTACGACAGATTTGTTTGAGATTACGGAACTTGCTCATCACGGGCCGGAAGATTTTTTGATTTCTGTTTTGACATTGCTCGGTTCGTTTTTTCTGCTTTTGAAAATCCGCTGGGAACTTGCAGTCATCGTTTTTATTTTTATTCCGCTGATAATTATCGTTACGATGGTTTCGCGTTCAAAACTGAACGAAACTTCAAAAAAGGTAAAGGAAACTACCGCAGAAATTAATGCAGTTCTTGAATCGAGCATTTCTGGAATTCGCGTGACGAAAGTTTTTACGAATGAAGAATACGAAATGCGCCGGTTTGAAAAAGGGAATTCTGAATTCCGAGATGCAAAGAAAAAGTTTTACAAAAGTATGGCGGCGTTTCATGCAAATATAGAATTTTTCAGCAATCTTCTGAATGTGCTCGTTCTTGCAGTCGGCGGAATTTTTATTATGAAAGGAAAAATGCTTGTTTCTGATCTGGTTGCGGCAAATCTTTTTATCGCGGCTTTTTCTTCTCCGATACGCCGTCTTGCTTTTCTTGTCGAACAGTACACGACCGGAATGGCAGGTTTTAAACGCTTTGTCGAAATTATGAAAACAGATACGAGCATAAAGGAATCTGAAAATGCAGTCGAACTTTTTTGCGCGCGCGGAAACATTAAATTTGAAAACGTAGATTTTTCGTATACTGACGGAATCGAAGTTTTAAAAAATATAAATTTAAATATTCTGCCGGGACAAAAGTTTGCGCTTGTCGGACTTTCTGGCGGCGGTAAAACTACAATCTGCAATCTGCTTCCGCGCTTTTACGAAATTACGGGCGGAAAAATTTTGCTTGATGGAATCGATATAAAAAACATAAAACTTGAATCGCTCAGGAAACAGATTGGCGTTGTTCAGCAGGACGTGTTTTTGTTTGCCGGCACTATAAAAGAAAACATCGCTTACGGAAAAATCAATGCGACAGATGAGGAAATTGTAAATGCCGCCAGACGTGCAGAAATACACGATGACATTTTAAAAATGCCGAATGGTTATGACACGCTTGTCGGTGAACGCGGAATAAAACTTTCAGGCGGACAAAAACAGCGTGTTTCAATCGCAAGGTGCTTTTTAAAAAATCCGCCGATTTTAATTCTGGACGAAGCGACTTCGGCACTTGATACGGCGACGGAAATTAAAATTCAAAAGTCGTTTGACGAACTTTCAAAAGGCAGGACAACTTTGATTATTGCGCACAGACTTTCTACGATAAAAAATTCAGACTGCATAGCGGTTGTCGGCGATAAAGAAATTCTCGAAAGCGGAACTCACGATGAACTTATGAAACTGAACGGCGCGTATGCAAAGCTCTATCAGAATGTCTGATTTTTTTCAGAAAACAAAACCGCATTTTTTAAAACTTGACGATGCAGACAATTTGTACGTATTTTAAAACTGTTGGGATACGCAGTTTTATGCGTCTGGAAAAGTATTGCATTGAATAATGCAGGGAGAAAAAGCAGTGAAGAGAGTTGCAAACTTAATTTCATTGGCGGTGTTTGGAATGGGTAGTTTATTTGCAGAGGCAAATTTAAATTCAAAAGAATCCAATCCTTTGGAAATGGGCTGGATGCAGGGATTTCCTCCTGAAAAGGATAAAACTCTTTCGGCAAGCGACGGTTCGTTTTTTAACTTTCCGGCTTTGCGCTACAGTGTAAATCACATGCGGGAATTTTATCCGACAAGGGCAGTTCCTGCGGCAAAAGAAAATTATTATACGTTTAAAACAAAAATTGACAACGGCATTGATAATGTTCAGTTTATTCCTTGGGGAGAAGAAAAACCGATAACTTGGAAAGAATCGCTCGACAGGAATTATACTGACGGAATCATCGTCCTGCACAAAGGAAAAATCGTTTATGAAGCATATCCGGCAGGTTTAACTCAAGACGGAGTTCATTCTGCGATGTCTGTGAGCAAATCGTTTACGGGTATGCTTGCTTCGATTTTAATTGCAGAGGGCACGATTGATCCGCAGAAACTTGTTACTGATTATATTCCTGAATTGAAAGGTTCTGGTTTTGAAGGCGCGACAGTTCAGCAGGTTCTTGATATGACGACTGCAATTCAGTACAGCGAGGACTACAATGACCCGAATGCAGAAATCTGGAAATACTCGGCATCAGGAGATATTTTCAGACCGGCAAATTACAAAGGTCCGCAGAATTATTACGAATATCTGAAAACTGTAAAAAAGATTCCGGGACAGGAACACGGCGAAGTTTTTGGTTATAAAACGATAAACACGGAATTGATGGGCTGGATAATTTCGCGCGTAACAGGAAAGAGTATTACGGAACTGATTTCAGAAAAAATCTGGGTTCCGATGGGTGCAAAGTATGACGGCTTTTATCAGCTTGGAACGGCAGGCATTGCATTTGCTGGCGGCGGTTTCAGTTTGAATTTGCGCGATATGGCAGTCTTTGGCGAACTTGTCCGCAATCACGGAAAACTTCGCGGCAAGCAGATAATTCCAGAGAGCGCGGCAGTTGACGTTTCAAAAGGCGGAAGTCAGGAAGCGTTCAGCAAGAGCGGAGAATATCCTTTGTTAAAAAACTGGAGCTATCATAATATGTGGTGGATTACAAACAATGACCACAATGCTTTTATGGCGCGAGGCGTTCACGGTCAGGCAATTTACATAGACCCGGCTGCTGAAATGGTTATCGTAAGGTTTGCTTCAAATCCGCTTGCGTCAAATAAATACATCGATCCGATTTCAATTCCTGCATACGAAGCTGTTGCTGATTATCTGATGAAAAAGCGCTAGCTAGAACAAGCACCAGAGAGTAAAAAAAGAAAGACCCCGGCTTTACAAAAAAGTCAGGGTCTTTCTTTTTGTTCTATAAAAATCTTTCTAAATCAAAATTCGTGATTAAAAATTTTTCAGAAAAAATTTAGAACTTTTCTTTTGCTTCAGGGAGATTTACGATTCCTCCTGCGGCAGTCAAAGGAACGTACGAAGGAACTTGTCTTCCGTCCCATCGCTTTGCTTTTTCAAGTTCAATTTCAAGTTCTTTGAGTTTGATTTCTACCTGATAATTCTGTGCAACTTTTGAGTTGTAGTAGGCGAGTGCATCAGCTTCGACTTTTTTTGCCTCTGCTTCTTTTTGCGCTTTGATGAGGGCAGCTTCGGCTTCCTGTTCGATTGCGGCTTTTTTGGCTTCGGCTTCTTTTACCTGTTTCTGTGCCTGCTGTTCTGCAAGTTTTAAATCCTGTTCGGCTTTTTTTACTTCCTGAGCGCGGTTTGCAGTTTCCTTAATCTGTTTGTCAAAGTCGTCTGACCAGTCCCAGTTTGTAATCGTTGTCTGCGAAATTGCAATCGGGTAATCTGCCATTCTTGACAGCATTGTCTGTGCAACTTTTGTAGTAACTTCGTTCTGTTTTTCGACCAGATCATAAATTGAATATTGTCCGACAGTTTCTTTTAGCGAAGCCTTTACGTTGTCGCGCATTGCACTCTGGATTACGCTGTCGTTCTGGTAGCGCGTTACGATGTCCATAATTCGCTTTTCGTCATAAATGTAGCGCACTGCAACAGTACTTCCGACTGTCTGCATATCTTTTGTAATTGCGCCGTCACTTCCGCAGGAAAACGAAACTTCGTAAGTTTTTGGTTCAAGCCTGAATTTCCTGATTTGAGTGATGAACGGTGCGTGAAATTTCATTCCCGGAGGAATTACATCTCCCTGTACTTGTCCCAGCGTAACTTGAATTCCCCTTTCGTTAGGAGCGATTACCGTGCAGGAACTTGCGATTACGATAATTGCAATTAAAGCAATTATTCCGCCGAAAACGGCATTTTTGATTTGTTTTTTGTCCATAAAAAATTCTCCTGTATAAAAATAATAAGTCTGCTTTTAGAATTCAAGATTTTTTTGATAAATTAAAATTAAACTCTTTTACAAATCTTTAATTTTTGTTAAACTTTTTACTATCGCTTATAGAAACTATATAGAGTAAGCGAATAGAGGTAACATAATGAAAAATGAATACGTTAAACGTATATGGGCTGACGTTCAGCAGAAAAATGCTGGCGAGCCTGAATTCCTGCAGGCAGTACAGGAAGTTCTCACAACTCTTGAGCCAGTAGTGGACAAGATGCCGGAACTTGAAGCTAATGCTGTTTTGGAACGACTTGTCGAACCAGAACGTGTTATTATGTTCCGTGTTCCTTGGATGGACGATGCCGGTAATTATCATGTAAACCGCGGTTTCAGAGTTCAGTTTAACAGTGCAATCGGTCCGTACAAAGGTGGCTTGCGCTTCTCTAAGGAAGTAAATCTTTCTGTATTAAAATTCTTAGGCTTTGAACAAGTCCTTAAAAATTCTTTGACAACGCTCCCGATGGGCGGCGGTAAGGGCGGTTCAGACTTTGACCCTCATGGAAAATCAGATAAAGAAGTTATGAGATTCTGTCAGTCATTCATGACAGAATTGTACCGCCATATCGGAGCAGACGTTGACGTTCCGGCTGGCGATAAAAACGTAGGCGGCCGCGAAATCGGTTACCTTTTCGGTCAGTACAAAAGAATCCGTGATGAATACACAGGTGTCTTGACAGGAAAAGGACTTACTTTCGGCGGTTCTTTGATTCGTACGGAAGCAACAGGTTACGGACTTATTTATTTTGCACAGGAAATGCTCAAGAAAGTTGGGGAAGATTTCAAAGGCAAGACTTGTGTTGTTTCTGGTTCTGGTAACGTTGCTCAGTATGCCGCAGAAAAATTAATTCAGCTTGGCGGAAAAGTCGTTACTCTTTCTGACTCAAACGGATACATTTACGATGCTGATGGAATTACTCAGGAAAAACTTGACTGGGTTAAAGACCTCAAGTGCGTAAAACGCGGACGTATTTCTGAATATGCAAAACAGTTCCCTTCTGCAAAATATGTTGAAGGCGGAAAAGTCTGGGAAGTAAAATGTGACTGCGCATTCCCTTGTGCTACACAGAACGAACTTCTTGGTGCAGATGCTGACAAACTTCTTGCTAACGGCTGTAAACTTGTTGCAGAAGGTGCAAATATGCCTTCTGACCTTGATGCAGTTGAAAAATTCCTTGCTGCAAAAATTCTTTATGCACCGGGAAAAGCATCTAACGCCGGCGGTGTTGCAACATCTGGTCTTGAAATGAGCCAGAACTCAGAACGCCTTGCCTGGTCTGCTGCAGAAGTTGACGAAAAACTCCACAACATTATGATTGATATCCACGAAAATGCTTATAACACTGCCGTTAAATTTGGAATGACAGAAGGCAAGTGGGTAAACTACGTTGCAGGTGCTAATATTGCAGGATTTGTAAAAGTTGCAGAAGCAATGATTGCTCAGGGTCTTGTATAATATTTGCTTAAAGCTTTAAGCGAAAGCAGATAAAAAAATGCCATGGTGATTGCAGAACGCATTTTCACTATGGCATTTTTTTTGAATTTTGAAAAATTATAAAATTATTTTTCTTTATGACGTCTGTCTAATTCTGAATAGATGTCGTTCCAGTTTACGCCTTCTTTGTACATCAGGACACTGACAAAATAAAGCAGGTCTGCGGCTTCCCAGATGACTTCTTCTTTGCCGTCGGCTTCGCAAAGTTCTTCGGCTTCTTCTTCGATTTTTTCGCGGACTCGTTTTGAATCTAGCGTTGCAGTGTAGCTGCCCGGTTTTGGATTTGCAAAGCGTTCTGCGATTGTTCCATATAAACGTTCAAGAGTTGATTTTTCGTCAGCCTCGCTTGAAAAGCAGTTGAAGCTTCCTGTGTGGCAGACGCCTCCGTGCGGAACGACTGTTGCAAGAACTGTGTCCCTGTCGCAGTCTGCACGAAGTTTTTTTACTTCAAGAAAATGTCCGCTTGTTTCGCCTTTTGTCCAGAGTGTATTTCTTGTCCTGCTCCAGAAAGTAAGTTTGCGTGTATCAAAAGTTTTTTTGAACGCTTCGTGATTTGCGTAACCCATCATCAAAACTTCGCCGTGTTCACTTTGTGCGATTACAGGAATCATTCCGTCAGTTTTTTTCCAGTCAAGGCATCGGATAAAAGATTCTTTGAGTGAAACCTTGTTTGTGTAGAGCGCCATTCCAAGCTGAACGTCACAGCCTATTTTTTCGAGCTGTTCGATTTCGCTTTCTGTTGAAACGCCGCCTGCAACTACGACACGGCATTTTACGGCATTGCGGAGTTCCTGCGCCATATCGATGTTTGTGCCCTGCATGCAGCCTTCTTTTTCTACGCACGTAAAGAGAAGTTCGCTGCAATACTGTTCAGCCTGTTTTGCACCTTCGATTAAAGAAACGTCGATTGTTTCTGTCCAGCCTTTTACGGCAATTTTTCCGTTGATGGCATCGACGCTGATTATAATGCGCTGCTTGCCGATTGCCTGCACGAGTTCTTCGAGGAATTCTGTGTTAAGGACAGAATCATTTGACGACGGATTTTTGTTCCAGGCGCTTGAACCGATTATTACTTTTTCAGCGCCGAGTGAAATTAATTCGCGTGCACGTTTTACTGTACGTATTCCGCCGCCTGTCCTGACATTGCCTTTGCGCAAAAGGCTTTTCAAAAGATTTGTGTTTACAGTGTTGCCTTTTGCATCAACATTTCCCATTGCCGCATCTAAATCGATTACGGCTACTTCACCATAAAAGTTGAATTCGTTAATTAAGTTATCTGCATCATCGCGCTGAAGAACTAAGTCCCTGCCGTTTTTCAGCTGAACGACATGTCCGTCTTTTAAATCTATAGAAGAAATTACCATAGATTTTATTTTAACAGAAAGGCCGGTATGTGGGAAGTCGGGCGCTCGTAAATTTCTGTGTACTCACTAACATTGGAGTATCTCGCGCTACGAGTTTGCTTGGGGCAAACTCTATGGGGCGTTTAAGAGTGGTGCGCTCGTAAATTTCAACGCGTTCACTAGCATTGGAGTACCTCGCGCTACGAGTTTGCTTGGGGCGCAAACTCTATGGGCGTTTAAGGTTGTGGCGCTCGTAAATTTCTGTGTGCTCACTAGCACTGGAGTACCTCGCGCTACGAGTTTGCTTGGGCGCAAACTCTATGGGCGTTTAAGAGTGGTGCGCTCGTAAATTTCGGATTGCTCACTAACACTGGAGTACCTCGCGCTACGAGTTTGCTTGGGCGCAAACTCTATGGGGGTTTAGGGTTGGGGCGCTCGTAAATTTCGGAGTGGTCACTGGCATTTGGAGTATCTCGCGCTACGAGTTTGCTTGGGGCAAACTCTATGGGCGTTTAGATTTTTGTAGTTGTAAATTTCGGAGTAGGCATTGGGTTTTCCATCGGCAAAAACATTTTAAAAAATTTTCTTATATTGAACTACCTATTTAAAAAGTGATATTCTTGAATAGACGTAAATAGAGGGAATTATGTATTGTGCTGCGATTTTTGATAAAGAAGTAATTATACGAAAAGACAGTGAGCCGCTTTCTACGGGTGATTTTGAGAAGATAAAATCTGCAAATCCGGTTGCGGAGTTTTTTGAAGAAAAGCAGAATGAACTTCAGGTTCTTGCGCTTTTGTCAAAAGACAATCTGCCGGAAGAATACGAGGCAATTCATCTTCGGGAGTTTTATTCAACTCACGGCGTGGAAGAAAATTTTTTGACGTTCAGGGCGAAGGCGCTTTTTTCCTGGCATGCGGAAGCAAAGTATTGCGGGGCGTGCGGAACAAAATTAGTTCCTCATTCAAAACTGACTGCGATGGAATGTCCTTCCTGCCATAAAATCGTGTTCCCGAGAATTGAGCCGTGTGTCATTGTCTTGATTTCAAAAGGCGATAAAATTCTTCTTGCGCGCCATGCGTACCGTAATCAGGATATTTACGCCTGCATTGCAGGATTTATAGAAGCCGGTGAATCTGCCGAAGAAGCCGTCCGCCGCGAAGTCCGAGAAGAAGTCGGCATCGAAATTAAAAACATCAAATACCGCGGAAGCCAGAGCTGGCCGTTCCCTGACCAGATGATGCTCGGCTTTACTGCTGAATACGAAAGCGGCGATTTAGTTCTGCAGAAAGAAGAAATCGCAGATGCACAATGGTTTGACAGAAGCAACTGTCCTGCAAGCCCGAAGCCGGGTTCAATCGGTTACCGCCTTATCCACGGGGAATATTAAAACGAAAAATCGTTCAAAAGAAAGAACGGAAGAAAAGAAAAAGCGCTAGACAAAGAATCTGTTTTATGGTATAAATAGTCTTACACGGCGTCGTACCCAAGTGGTAAGGGACTGGTCTGCAAAACCATCATGCCTCAGTTCGATTCTGAGCGACGCCTTCAAAAAGGCTTGCATCGCGCAAGTCTTTTTTTTCGAGCCGGTCTTGGCTAAGCCGCGGTTCGTTTACATATATAGGGTTGTCCTCACCGGGCAGCCTTTTTTTTACGAAAGACAAAATTATGACGAGAGGAATAAATATGAAAGACTTAAAAACGATTATTCTGTCTGTTTCTGTTTCGGTTATTGCATCGGCAGTCATTCTTGCAGTCGGGCTGTCAAACATTGCCCGCTCAGATAAAACTGTCAGTGTCAGAGGACTTGCCGAGCGTGAAGTCGATGCAGATTTAGCCGTGTGGCCGCTGACTTTTTCTCTGGGAAGCAACGACCTTTCTGAATTGCAGAAAGACATTCTTGCAAAAACGGAAATTGTAAAACGTTATCTTGCAGAGTATGAACTTTCAGGCGATGATTTTACGGTGCAGTCGCCGAGCATAACTGATACTTCGATAAATCCGTATATGGACAGAAATCAGGTGCGCTATACTTACATCGCAGAAACTGTCGTTCTTGTCCGTTCTTCAAAAGTTGAACAGGTCAAAAAGGCGCAGGACGATTCTTTAAAACTGATGAGCGACGGGATTGCCGTTTCAAAAGATTATAAAAGCAAAATTTCTTTTGAGTTCACAAAGCTGAACGACATCAAGCCGCAGATGATTGCAGAGGCAACAAAAAATGCTCGTACTGCCGCAGAACAGTTTGCACGCGATTCAGGGAGCAAAGTCGGAAAAATAAAACGAGCATCGCAAGGTCTTTTTACGATTGAAGATGCCGCCGCCGAACTTTCTGAAAGAAAGACAATCCGCGTCGTTACAACTGTCGAATATCTTTTAAAATAGAACTTAAAAAAGCCGCTTTCCATTTTTCGATTAGTTTCGTTTCGTTCCTGCTGACCTTTTGCGGAATATTGCGATTTACCGATAAAAGTAGTATGTTAATGATATGCTAAATCAATTTTCGAGGACAGAACTTTTATTCGGTAAAGAAGCGATGGAACGGCTTTCAAAAGTTCGCATTGCAGTTTTTGGAATAGGCGGTGTCGGCGGATTTGCAGTGGAGGCTCTCGTCCGGAGCGGCGTTCAGAATATAGACTTAATCGATGATGACAAAGTCTGTCTTACAAATTTAAACCGCCAGATTATTGCGCTTCATTCTTCTGTCGGAAAATACAAAGTCGACGTAATGAAAGAGCGAATCCTTGACATCAATCCTTCTGCAAGCGTAAATGTGTTCAAGTGTTTTTACCTTCCCGAAACAAAAGATTTGTTTGATTTTTCTCAATATGATTATGTCATTGATGCGGTTGATACAGTTTCTGCAAAAATCCAGCTGATTATGCAGGCAAAAGAAAGCGGAACAAAAATCATAAGCTGTATGGGTGCAGGAAATAAAATTGATCCGTCAAAGTTTCAGATTGCAGACATCAGCAAAACAAGCGTATGTCCTCTTGCGCGCGTCATGCGTCAGGAATGTAAAAAGCGTAACATAAAAAACGTCAAGGTTTTGTATTCAACGGAAAAGCCGCGCCGTCCGTTAAATGATATGGCTGACACTTGCAGGACTTCGTGCGTTTGTCCGCCCGGCGCAAAACACAAATGCACGGAACGCCGCGACATTCCCGGAAGCACGGCGTTTGTTCCGTCTGTTGCAGGGCTGATTATTGCAGGAGAAGTTATCAGGGAACTTGCCGGCATTTGCTGATTCTTTTTAGGTTAACGCTGAATAAATCCTATTGAGGATTTTTAAGTGTTAACCTGGAATTCCTTTTTTATTTTTGGAAGTTCTTTCTCCCAGATTTCTGCCATAAATTTGTAGCCGTCCTGATTCGGATGAATTCCGTCGAGGCACATTAAGTTCCTGTAATTTGAATGTTCAAGCATTGCAAGCCTCATATCGACAAACTGAACGTTGTTTGCATAGCAGTATTTTAAAAGATTGAGATTGTATTTTTCGTGGTTGCGGTAAAGGACGTCAGGCGTGTTTTTGACGAAGGCTTTGATTTTTTCTGCATCGTGGTTGTTGCATATATGAGTGAACCATCTGTCAGGGACAAGCGGCGGCATTGTCATGATAAGCGGCGTTATTTTGTTCGCCCGGCAGGTCTTTACCATTTCGTCTGTAATTTTTATAAAGTCAGAAAGGTTTACTCTCGGTTCAGCTGCTGAAAGGTCGTTCTGGCAGATAAAAGTCCAGTCGTAGTCGCAGTCGTTTCCGCCTGACTCGATGATTGCAAGGTCTGCGGCTGTGTTTCGTTCGATATCTCTGTTAAGCCGTTTCTGCGTTTTGACGATTGTACTTCCGAACACGCTCTGGTTGTTGATTTCAAGACCGAGTGCTTTTCCTGCGAGCGCAAGACTGTTTTCTTCGATTATGTCAAAAAGATGACCCGACGAAGTTCCTGTAACGGCCCCTTTTAAAATGGAATCGCCGTAGACAGATATTCTTTTTATTTGATTTTCCATAATATAATAAGACAAGGGATTTTTAAAAAGGTTGCAGAATTTTTTAGCCGTTGTTTTGGTTGACGGATTTTATAAAAGAGTGAATAATATTATTCGTAAAATATTACGAAAGTTTGCTGAGGTGCTTATGATTTCTATAAAGCCGGTTTCAGATTTACGGAATTATAACGAAGTTTTGCAGGACGTGGCTGACGAATCGCCTGTTTTTCTTACAAGGAACGGACGCGGTTGTTATGCAGTTATTTCTATAAACGATTATGAAAAACTTACGGCATCAAAGACTTTATTTTCTGAATTAAAAAAAGGCGAAGAGTCCGCAAAGGAAAAAGGCTGGCTCAGTACAAAAGAAGTTCGTGAGATGGCAGGACTTTGATGTTCCGTGTAGAAATTTCTCCGCAGGCAGCAGACGATTTGCTTGGAATAAAATCCTACATTGAAACTGAATTGCAAAATCCCATAGCGGCTCGCAACACTGTAAAAAAAATTGTTGAAACTTACGAAGATTTAGAAAATTATCCAGACGCAGGAATTCCTGTAGAAAGATATGTTTCGTTTCCCACCGATTATAAATTTGTGCTTGCAAATAACTATTCAATTTTTTACAGAATTGACGGTGAATGTGTAAGGGTAATCAGAATTTTGTATTCAAGAAGAGATTTTGTAAGAATTCTATTTGACAGAAATGAAAATCATAATACAGGTTAGGGCGGATACTGAAAATTATTGTGCGTACGCACATTTTTTTTCAGTATACAAAAAAGTTGTGTCTTTGACTATCCTCCGAGCGCAGATTTATCTGTGGGATTTCATTTCTTTTAAGAGTGCGATGACGGATTTTTTGTCGTTTTCGGAGAGGGTGTTGAAGGTTTCTGCTTTTTGAAATGATAGTCTGAAACAAAACCTTTAATGCTTTTAACGAGATGCGACGATATTTCTAGTATCAAATATTGGTGGAGTTATAAATATGTCAAAAATAGAAATTTTCTGCAACGAAACAATGGATGAACTTGACAGAATTTATGATATTGAGCCCACATTACGGAATGCTTTTATTTCAGTTATAAAGTATTTAAATCAATATCCAGAAAACCTTTCAGTTCGTTCAAAGAAAAATTCCGTAAATGTTTCTGAAAAAAATGGAATAAGACTGCTTGCAGATTTATATTTTAATGCGTTTTATTCTCCGACAATTCCGAAACTTCCGCAGACTGTTCCCGATGAAATGGTCAGCCTGATTATGCGTAATGTATTTGGTTATACAAAAGAACAGGCTGATGAAATTAAGAAAACTCATTTGCAGTCAATGGCAAGCGAAAACGCAGTCGGAACTCTGCTTGAACGTTATTTGGATTCCGTTTTGCGCCCGAATGGTTGGGCTTGGTGTTGTGGCGATTTTGTCCGTGCCATAGATTTCTTAAAATATGATGATGGAATTTGGTATGAACTTCAAATAAAAAATAGAAGCAACTCTGAAAATTCTTCAAGCAGTGCAATTAGAACGGGAACAAAAATTCACAAATGGTACAGGACAAATGCAAAAACTGGCGAAGCAATGTGGGATTTTGTTCCAGAACCAATGCAAGGTCTTGGTCTTTCAGAAGAAGGCTTCAAAACTTTTGTTGAAAAATATCTAAAAGACCACATAAATTAAAGAAAACTAAGCCGTAACTTCAAACAAATTTAGCTGGTCTGAATTTTTACATTTCTCCAGTCGCTTTTTCATCAGTTTTTCAATCGAAATGTCATCTGTGTAAGTATAGCGTGAGAACGGAAAACCTTTTGGAGGTAAATCCAGTTTTTCACCATTTAAAAGTTTTACAACTTGTTTTCCGATTGCATACCCCAGGCTTATAGGAACTGCATTTCCTATCTGTTTGTAAACATCCTTCATTTCGCCAAAAAATTTCCAGTCATCAGGAAATTCTTGAATCCGAGCATATTCTTGCAAACTTAAGGGTCTGTCTTTTTCAGGATGACATAAATCTGTCGCAGGCATTGTTGGGTCTGTAACCAAAGTTGGACTTGGCTCATCCCATGCAATTCTTCTGAAAAATCCTGTTTTTCCGCCACCAAGTTTTAGTTTTTCGCCCATTGCTTCATATTGAAGTTCTTTCGGCAAATCTTTCCAATACTGACCATCTTTCAGTATTTTAAAATACTTTAATCTGCGCTCCGGGAACTTCATTGCTTTTTGATCTTCTTCTTTCAGACTGGAGATAACTTCTCTTACAGTTCTCCATTTTGAAAGCCCATAATTTTCAAATTCGTCGTTTGTCGGCGGAAGATACGGAACTTTCTGACCATCTCTTGAACAGAAGAAAACAACGCGTTCTCGTTTTTGCGGTGCACCATAATTTGCGGCGTTATAAAGATTGAAGGTAACTGTATAGCCACCGTTCTTAAGTTTGTCCAGAATATAAAGCAAAGCACCGCCTTTTTTTTCTTCCGGGGTTTTTGGAGCAAAGCCGAAACGTTTTTCAATTTCTTCACTTTCAAATGGAGCAGAGAGAATTCCGCGCACATTTTCAATAACTGCAAATTTAGGACGAAGTTCTAGAATTCTATCGATGAAAGTCAAAAACACATTTCCCCTTTTGTCTTGAAAACCTTTCCTTTGTCCTGCCGTACTGAATGCCTGACATGGCGGACCGCCAATTATCAAATCTATATCCTGACTTTCGGAGAGATTTGCAAATTTTCTGATTTGCGACGCATTGTAGTTGTTTATGTCGCCGATTAGTCCAATATTCGGGCGATTGAGCAAAATTGTTTTTCGTGCGTTCGGTTCAATTTCTGAAGCAAGAAGCGGATGAATTCCTGCTTTTTCAATTCCGTAGTCTAATCCCATTGCGCCGGAAAAAAAACTCAGAGCAACGATATTTGGAATATCATCTGATTTTCTGATTTGGTCAGGAATGTCCTTGCACAATTTGAAGATTGTTTCATTGTCATTTAAAATTGAGGAATTGATTACCCAGGTTTTACCGACTTGTTCAGCATTTATTTTTCCGTCACGGATAAGTTTTCGTGTATACTGCGGAGTACATTTTAAGAAAGTTGAAAGTTCTTCTACAGATAGGTACTGCTTGTTTGTTTCCATAAGGAAACTGTATATTAATAACTTGTTTTAGTCAATGGCAAAAACTGCGCCCTCTCGTGTACAAATACGGCTTTCTGCGGTAGGGACGGCGAAATAAAAAAAAAGCCGCGAAAACTTTTCAGCATCGCGGCTTGCATTAAAAAAGCAGAAGTCTATTTTTTAAACTTCATATTTACTTTGTAATGTTCATTAAGGAAATCTGCATCAATTTCGAGAATGATGTCAGTGCTCAAATTTACAGGCTTTGTAAATTTGTAGTTGCGCTGAGTTTCATTGCATCTGAATGAAATTACAAGCCCATCATCTGTTACATTGATTTTATAGTTTGAACGTTTGTCTTTTGTGAAGTTATAGATGACTTCGCCAGTTTTTGAATCTTTCAAAATGATTGTATTATTGATGCCGAATTCCCATGCAGCATCCCAATTTGAATCAATCCATGTTCCTTTCGGGAACTGTTCTGCAGCTTCGTTAATCTGGGCATCTGCCTGATCCAAAGCATCTTTAACTGATGTCTGTGCAAAAGCACCAGCGGCTAAAAATGCAACGATAAAAACAACAAATAAATTTTTTTTCATAAGAAAACCTCCAGAGTAATTTCTTAATTTGATATAGAATTTAAATATATATGAAAGGCAATGTCAATAGGTTTATAATCTGTATAACAGGTGTTTGGGAAATTAAGGAAACACTGAATAAATCCTATTGAGGATTTTTCAGTGTTAACCTTGAATGTTCCTTAAGAATTCAATCAAATTCTTTTTATAACTGATTGACTAAGTTCAAATTAAAAGATACATTCGCGGCGTATGACTAAAGATTTAACAGAAGGAAAACCTGCAAGATTGATTTTTTATTTTGCGCTTCCTGTTTTGGGCGGCTATATTTTTCAGCAGTTATATAATGTTGCCGATACGATTATCGTCGGAAAATGCCTTAGCGTTGAAGATCTGGCTGCGGTCGGTTCAACAGGCTCTGTGTCGTTTTTGATTCTCGGTTTCTGTATGGGAATTTCAAGTGGATTTGCAATTCCTGTCGCGCAGTGTTTCGGGGCAAAAAATTACACAAAAATGCGGCAGTACATTTATAATGCGATTATTTTGACGGCTGTTTTTTCTATTGTCTATGCCGTCGCAACTGTCATTTTGTGCCGGCCTTTGCTCAGGCTCATGCAGACTCCGTATGACATTATTGACCATGCCTCTGATTACATAATCATAATTTTTGCAGGAATTCCGTTCGGCTTTTTGTATAACCTTGCTTCAGGAATTTTGCGCTCCCTCGGTGACAGTAAGACGCCGCTTTATTTTCTTTTGTTTTCAAGCGTGCTGAATATTTTTTTGGATCTTGCATGTATTTTGATTTTTAAAATGGGAATTCGCGGTGCGGCTGTTGCGACTGTCGTTTCTCAGGCAGTGTCGGGCGTGCTCTGCGTTTTCTACATAAAGAAAAAATATCCGATTTTAAAATTCCAGAAAGAGGACAAAATTTTTTCTCTCTTGCTTTCAAGGAATTTGTGTTCGATGGGAATTCCGATGGGGCTGCAATATTCGATTACTGCAATCGGAAGCGTAATTTTGCAGTCTGCAATCAACGGGCTCGGCTCGCGTGCAGTTGCGGCGATTACTGCCGGATTGAAAATCCACATGTTTTTCTGTGCGCCGTTTGATGCGCTCGGAACTACGATGGCAACGTATGCCGGTCAGAATATCGGTGCGCGGAAAATCGAACGCATAAAAGACGGACTTAAAGATTCCTGCCTTATGGGGCTTGTATATTCAATTTTTGCGTTTGTGCTTTTGATGTTTGTCGGGGATAAACTTTGCCTGATGTTTGTCGACAAAAGTCAATCTGACATCATAAAAAATGCGCATCAGTTTTTGATTTCAAATTCTGCGTTTTACTTTCCGCTTGCGCTCGTTAACATTATCCGGTTTATGATTCAGGGAATGGGTTTCAGCAAGCTTTCGATTTTGTCTGGCGTTTTTGAAATGGTTGCGAGGGCGGCGTTTGGTTTTGTCTTTGTGCCGATGATTGGATTTATGGCTGCGACTTTTGCTTCTCCTGCTGCCTGGGTTCTTGCGGACGTATTTCTGGTGATTGCGTTTTTCTACTGCTACAAAAAGGTCAAGGTTGAATTTGGAAGCGCCGCTTAATCGTTTTTTGCCTTAATCGTCTTTTGCCCAGCCCATTGCGTACTTGACTGCCTTGTGCCAGCCTTTGAGGCGCTGTTCGCGGTTTTCATCAGAAACGGAACTTTTGAAAATCTTTTCGACTTTCCAGTTCGACTTTATTTCGTCAGTGTCTTTCCAGTAGCCGACTGCAAGCCCTGCAAGATATGCCGCGCCCATTGCGGTCGTTTCGATGCAGGTCGGTTTGAAAAGTTCCTTGTTGATGATGTCTGCCTGAACCTGCATCAAAAAGTCTGAACGGCTTGCACCTCCGTCAACTTTAAAAGACTGTATTTTTTCACCGAAGTCTTTTTCCATTTGCTGTGCAAGGTCGTAAGTTGAGTACGCTATCGATTCGAGGGCGGCTCTTATGAAGTGATATTTGTTTACGCCGCGCGTAAGTCCTACGACAGTTCCGCGCGCATACTGATCCCAGTAAGGAGCGGCAAGTCCCGTAAATGCCGGAATGACATAACAGCCGTTTGTATCAGGAACGCGCGATGCCATATAATCTGCTTCAGGGGCGGAGTCTATGATGTGCATTTCGTCGCGAAGCCATTTTACGCATGCGCCTGCAACGTAGACAGAACCTTCGAGCGCGTAGTTCACTTTTCCGTTTAAGCCCCAGGCGATTGTCGTCAATAATCCGTTGTTTGAAAAAACAGGTTTTTCGCCTGTGTTCATCAGCATAAAACAGCCTGTGCCGTAAGTGTTTTTTGCTTCACCTCTGTCAAAGCATATCTGCCCGAACAGTGCACTCTGCTGGTCACCCGCCGCGCCTGCGATTTTTATCGGATGACCGAAAAAGTCTTTGTCAGTTTCGCCGTAAACGCAGCTTGAAGGCATCGGGGCAGGAAGCATTTTTTCCGGTATGTCGAGTTCCGCGAGAATGTCTTTGTCCCATTCAAGTGTGTTTATGTTAAAAAGCATTGTGCGCGATGCGTTTGAATAATCCGTTATGTGAACTTTGCCTTTTGTCAGTTTCCAGATAAGCCAGGTTTCTACAGTTCCAAAGAGAAGTTCGCCGTCCTGTGCTCTTTTTCGTGAGCCTTCTACGTTGTCTAAAATCCATTTCAGTTTTGTTGCCGAAAAATACGCGTCGATGATAAGTCCTGTTTTTTGCCTGAATGACTGTTCAAGTCCTTTTGATTTTAAGTAATCGCAATATTCAGAAGTGCGGCGGCATTGCCATACGATTGCGTTGTAGACAGGTTCGCCTGTTTTTTTGTCCCAGACGATTGTCGTTTCTCGCTGGTCTGTAATTCCGATTGCGGCGATGTCTTTTGCAGAAGCGCCGATTTTTTGCATTGCTTCGGCGGCAACTCCGTACTGCGTTGCCCAGATTTCGTTTGCGTTGTGTTCTACCCAGCCTGATTTTGGATAAATCTGCCGGAACTCACGCTGTGCAATCGAACAGATTTCT
>JBJETJ010000002.1:0-4310 GCA_051883255.1 Treponema sp. | reverse complement strand
CGGCTCACGTAGAAATGATGGGCTTTATGGGAATGGGAAACAACCCGATGGTAGGATGTACAGTTGCCTGCGCAGTAGCTGTTGCAGGTTCATTCTAATACTGATTTTTTTCAGATAAAAAAAGCTCTTCCGTAATTGGAAGGGCTTTTTTTTGCGCAGGTTTATATTACTTATATTATTATATTACTTTGATTTCCATTCGCGTGTCAAAAGAGGAAAAACCATTCCTCCAAGACCGTTTCCTAAAATGACAATCAGTACAAACAAAAGGTTGTGGAGCGTAAAAGTATAATCGCCAAGACTTGCACCATTGTAAAAAGAATTTGCAATTGAGTGGTCAAAACCGGAAATTATAAAAACGGGAACATAAATGAAAAGTCCGATTTTATTGCCTTTTTTCCAGGTGTCGACTGCAAGGAACATCAGCATTCCGCAAAAGATTGCAGAAACAAAATCCTTTAAATACGGACTTGCAAGTTTTGCAGTATACGATTTTACGGCAACCTCGTGAATTGACGGAAAACATTTTCCAATTAAAAGCCCGAGGAAAAAAGTCGTAAGGATATTTACAAGGCAAATCTGCAATACAAAGCCGATGTATTTTACGTCTTTAAAATTGTAAGCAATGTACCCTACTTTTCCTGTGTAAAGGTTAAAACCGTAAACACAGATTGCATAAAGTCCGCCCGAAAATAAAAGCGCACCAAACCAGGAATATCCCAAAGCAATGCTTGAAAGATATACGCATCCTCCAATCGAAATTAAAATTCCTGAGAGGATTGATTTTTTTACTTCGTTCATTTTTTCTATTCCAGCTTAAATTTTGATATAATTTCTGACATCGTAGAAATGTTTTCTCTTGTCTTGTTTGCCATATTTGAAACGTCCTGTGCAGAAGTATTGATTTCTTTTGCACCTGACTGCATTTCTTCCATACTGCCTGATACAGTATCTGCAATATGCGAAAGGTTTTGGGTTGCACTTCCTACAGCTTCAACGCCCTCTGCCATCTGTTTTGAAGTTTCCTGAACTTTAAGCGAAGAATCTTTTATGTTGCGCAAAGAAACAAGTACCTGTTCAGAAGCCGTGTGCTGTTCTTTCATTGCCATGTTAATCTGATCTACAAGAACGTCAGTAGAACTTACTTTCTGCATTATGTTTTCAAAACCGTGAACCTGAAGCGTAGAATTGTTTACGACATCTCCGATTACTTTTGTAATCTGCGTAAGTTCCTGCTTGATTGCCTTAGACTGCTTGCTGGAATTTTCTGCAAGTTTTCTGATTTCATCTGCAACGACTGCAAAACCTTTTCCTGCATCTCCTGCATGAGCGGCTTCGATTGCGGCATTCATTGCAAGAAGGTTTGTCTGTGAAGAAATCTGCGAAATGACGTTGTTCGCATCAGCAAGGTGCTGAGACTGCTGGGCCATATCTGCAATCTGGGCAGCAACGCTGTTCTGGCGCTGTTTTTCGTTTTCAGTGATTGTCATCAGTTCCTGATATTCCTGTGACATCTTTGAAATTGACTGCGTTACGGAATTAATGTTTCCGATCATTTCTTCGATTTCGGCAGAAGATTCAGAAATGCCGGCTGACTGCTGGTTAATGAGGGATTCAAGGCCTGAAGCGTTTTCCCTGTTTTTATCAAGACATTCCTGAACTTCCTGCAGGGCAATATTCTGTTTTTCTACAGATTTATTTACGCTTTCGATGTTCGCCATAATCTGCGAAATTGCACTTGCAGACTGCTGGGAACTTGAAGCAAGGCTTTCTCCTATCTGCGAGAGCGAATCGCTTGAATCTTTTACTTCCATCAAAAGATCTTTCTGCGATGCTATGAATTTGTTGATTTCAACTATAATTTTACCGATTTCGTCAAGATTTTTGTTATCAATCTGAATCGTAAGGTCTGCAACACCTGCATGTCCGTTAAGGATTTCAAAAGCCTTTCCCGTTGACTTTAGAGGTTTCATTACAAGCTTTGCAAGCAGAATCATGATTATGAGTATTATTTCTGCAATAATGAAAATTACTGCAGGAACAAGCGCAATTACGATTTTCTGCTTTACGCTCTTTACATGGTCAACGGAAAGTCCCATAAACAGCGCCGTATTCTGACCGTCTTCGTTTGTTACAGGAATGTACACTGACAGAAAGTCAATTCCGTTGATGATGTTGTCGCCGTGATAGACATTTTTATTTACGTAAATTTCATTGTAAATTTCATCGTTATTAAGCTTTGTTCCCGTAAGGTAATTGCCGTTTTCATCTTTGATAGTCGTTTCGATTCGTTCGTCATCAATAAAAACCGTAAGTACGCAGTTCATAAGCCTGGCGTATTTTTCGAGGGTTGAAAGGTTGCTGAAATCTTTTTCAAAAGTGAGGACGTTTCCGAAAAGGCTTACGGAACATACAAAAAGCACTTCACTGTCTTTTACTGCCGTATAGACTTGCGGAGTTCCTCCCGAAACATTCCGGACTGAATCAAGTTCTGCAGAAGTCAGGTCAGCAGAACTCCGTCCCGAAAGAATTTTTACGTTGCCTGATTTGTCGCTGTAAAATGCGCCGTAAAGTCCGAATTCATTTACAAAATTATTGAGCTCGTCAACAGAAACTACGCCCGAATCATTCAGCAGAATGAAATTTTTTCGCGCTGAAAGAATTATGCTCTGGAGGTCTTTTTTTTCTTCTTCGATTGTATCAAGCACTACAGGAATTGAACCGTCAAGATTTTCGCGGTTTACTGATTTTAAGGCATTGCCGGAAATAAAATTCAAAATAAAAACGACTACGATTGCACCGAAGGCTGAAACAAATATCGTATCAAGAATGATTCTTCGATAAAGGCTTTTTTCTTTTTTTAACTCGCTGAACGTATTTTTAATTTCTTGTCTTGCATTAATCATAAAAACCTCGTAATTTTTTTTGTGCGTAATGGTAATTATATCTTAATATGTGCAAAATGAAAAGAAAAATTTTTTCAGATTGTTCATCCGCAATAAATTTCAATAAATTGCATAAATTCTAGTAAATTCTGCATTTTTGCGTTATAATTGAACGCGATGAAAATATTTCAAAAAACATTTCTTTTTTTTATGCCTGTAATTCTGTTTTCGTGCAGTTCGACAAGGCAGGAACATGCTGAACTTAACGCACCGCCGGATAACGAAACGCTCTCCCTCGTTTTCTGCGGAGACGTCATGGCTCATACGCAGAATTTCAGAATGAAAGACTACAGTCTTATCTGGGACGGCATAAGGCACATTACGCAGAATTCAGACTTTACGTTTGCAAATATCGAATCGCCCGTAAACGACGAAGCGCCGTTTGAAAACTACCCTACTTTTAACATGCAGTATTCTTACCCGCAGGCGGCAGTCGATGCAGGAATAAACGTAATTACCGTTGCAAACAATCATACAAATGACCATCTTGAAACAGGCATAAAGGCAACAAGAAAATGGGAACTTTACGTCACCCAGAAATACGCAGACACATCAAGGCCTGTCTATATTTCCGGGTTAAAAAAAGACATTTCAACAGTTGAAAACGCGCTTAAAAGCGAAGTTTCGTACTGCACTTTTTCAAAAGGAAATTTTAAAATTCTTTTTCTTGGAATTACCCAGCTTTTAAATACGCAGAGTTTTAAAGCATTAATCAATTATTTTCCGAATACGCCGTCACAAAATGAAAAGTTAATTGAAACAATCAGGCTTTTAAAGGAAAATAATCCGTGTGACGTTTTTATTCTTGCAATGCACACGGACGAGCCTGAGTACGTTCTTGACGTTACGAAAAAACGCCGTGATTTTTATTTTGACCTGCTTGACTCGGGTGTTGACATTCTCTGGGCAAATCATCCTCACGTCGTAAAGCCTGTTGAATATATCGCAGACAGTGAGTCAGGAAAAATAAAAAAGGCAATTTTTTACGCCACCGGGAATACGATTTCAGGTCAGAGAAGAAAACCTGATTTTAAAAATCCTTCGGCAATGAGGGAATATACAGGCGACGGAATTTTAGTATCACTTAATTTAAAAAAAGAAAACGGCACGACTTTTATAGAAAATTCTAAAATTGACTATATTACGACGTTCATCGACAGTTCAAATAATTTTTTGATAAAACTGATGAACGACGATTTTTTCAATTCACTTGAAGAACAGGGCCTGTCCCAATGGAAAGAGTATTTAATTGAACGCAAAAAGTTGCTTAAGCAGCAGAAGGAAATCATAACATGGCAATAGATTACAAATCGCTCCCGGTTTACGAACAAAAGCAGAGGATTCTCGATTCCCTTGCAAAACATC
>JBJETJ010000001.1:0-23189 GCA_051883255.1 Treponema sp. | reverse complement strand
ACAAAGTGTTCTGCGGTTTTCTGAACGACACTATTTCCTGCCATATCAGTTCCTGTAAGGATAAGATCGTATTCGCCGTCCTGAGCAATCTTTCCGTTTTTATCAAGACCGTTCCAGGTGAACTCCGTAGGACAGAATCCGCCGTAGTTAAATTCAAGAACGGCAGTTTCAGGATTTTTTACGTTTACGATTTTCATATTCCAGTTCTGCAAAGGAGAACCGCCTTTCTGTTTTGCGCCGAATTTGAAATTCATAAAATCTTTTCTGCCGTCGCCGTCAGGACTGAAAATATTTCCGCTTGAAACAATCGAAGCTTCAGGCGGTGTCGTATCAAATACAAAGACACTCGTATTTACAGGCAGCGTTTCATATCCGTTTAAATACCGCGCAGAAACTTTTGCAAAATATTCGCCTTCAGGAATTATTTTGCCGTTGTCGTCCTTTCCGTCAAATTCAATTTTTGAAACAGGAGTCTGCGTTTTTAAAACTGACGGATTGTAAGTCCTTATGACATCGCCGTTTTTATTGCATACAGAAACATTCCAGTCGACAAGTTTATTTGCGCTTCCTGTCGGAGAAGGAATATCTACGTCAAACGTAATTTTTGTCTGCGTACTTTTTTCCGGCACTGAAAAATATTTTGAGCCGTTTATCGTTATGTTTGCCGCAGGCTTTTCTGCAGAAAAAATAATGTTCTTTATCGAAGCATCATTAGAAATATTGCCGGCGCGGTCTTCGCCTGTAAGGACATAATCATAAATTCCGTCCGGCACAATCATTCCTTTGTCATCAGTTCCGTCCCAGGTAAAATTAGACGGTTTTGAATTTTCCCAGTTTATAGTCCTGACTACATTTCCGTCTTTGTCAGAAATCGTACCTGTCCATTTTTTTTCCTGAGTTCCGGTCTGCTTTATCTGGAATACGGC
This sequence comes from Treponema sp., assembly GCA_051883255.1. Taxonomy (GTDB): domain Bacteria; phylum Spirochaetota; class Spirochaetia; order Treponematales; family Treponemataceae; genus Treponema_D. The sequence goes on along the minus strand of JBJETJ010000001.1, from coordinate 22,263 downwards.
TTTTGCTCCTTCGCCGAATACGAGTGCATCGCCTTCGGGAACTGTAAGGGAAGCCTTTGGAGCAGTGTTGTCAATAAAGACATTGTATTTTTTAGTCTTTGACTCGTTGCCCTTTTCGTCTGTAATCGAAAGATAGTAAAAATATTCTCCGTCAGGCGCGATAGTTCCGTCGTCCATCGTTCCGTCCCAGACTACAGATTCAGGAATTATAACGCTTTCCTTTGCTTTTCCAATCTGCTTTAAAACTGAACTTGCAGTAATTTTTTCAGGCAGAGTAGTTTTGTTTCCTATCGTTCTGATTACCTTTCCGCGTGAATTTTCAATTACCATTTTCCAGGAAACAATCCTTCCGTCATCTGTCGCAGAAAACGGAAACTCAAGGACATCGCGTACTCCGTCGTTATTCGGTGAAAAATATTTTAAAATCGTTGCGCTAAAGGCAAAAGTCGAAGCCACGGCGATTACCGCAGACACGGCAGTTATTTTAGTTTGAATTTTCATTTTTCTCCTGATCTCTCCTGATTATTCTTCAAAATCTGCATTGATTTTTATTTCCGGCGCTTTTCTGTCAGGCTGACCGAGGTTGACAGTTGCACCGACAGAAATCGCATTTACATTTCCGTAAACGTTTTTCCAGGCAGTTCCGATTTCCATATCACTCTTTGTCCAGTTTTTGTTATTCGTAAAACTTGTATCAAGTGCGAACGTAAACGACAGACCTACAGTCGGAAGCCAGCTTTGAGTTCCCGTAAAGAATGCCTGCGTATCAAACTGCCAGCTTGAAGAAAGCATTATGCAGTTTACGATTTTCATCTGAACGCCTGCATCAAAAATGAGGTTCTGGAAGAAAGGAGTTGAAACATCAAGTGAAAGTCCGAGCGTAAAATTCTTCGTATTGACAAATTCTGCGGCAGCTCCCGTTTTGATAGTCATAAAGCCCGGGAAAGTCGACCATTCGCTCAAGTCGTTTTTGCCGTAGATTCCGGCAGTATAAGTCCTGTTGTAAACCTTACCGATATTCAGAACAGATGCGGCAATCCTGAAATTTTTCATCGGGCCTAAAGTTCCCCATCTGTAAATTGCGCCAACGTCAAAAACAAGATTCCAGTCTTCGCCCTCGCCCCAGAGCCAGCCGCCGCCAAGCCCGATACCGATTGCAAAATTTTCTGCAACTTCTTTTGAAACAGTCGTCTTTAAGTTAAGCGAATTTCCAAGCTGCATTTTTTCTGTCGTAGAAAACACGCCGAACAGTTCGCCACTGACGTTGCACCATTTTGTAGGAACAAGAACTCCCGTTCCGAATGCCTGACTGTAAGGCTGAACTTCGTCGCCCGTAATGATTCCTGTATAACCCAAATCAAGGCTTACCCTGTCCTGATATGCACCAAGCGCAGGATTTGCAAAAACATTCGACGGAGTTACCGTAAAAAGCGGACCTCCCGCACTCGAAAATCCTGCCGTCATCTGGTGAGGATTGATGAACCCTGTTAAGTTTTCTCCCTGAACAGGCGGATTATATGCAAATGCACCTACAGAAATTCCTATACTCGAAATAAAACAAAAAAACTTTTTATTGATGCCATAACTAACTTTCATAAAGACCTCCGAAAAAATAAACATAACATCAAGTTATTTTATCAAAATTTCTCAGTTATGAACATAGAAACAACAAAATACAAAGAGAAAAAGTAACATTTTCGATATTGCCGTCAATACCGCATTGTACCGTAAGCAAAAATGACAGCATTAACAATACCGGCACTTAAAATGCCGGCATCATTAATGCAAAGGAGTTAAAAAAAATCATATAGAACTTAAAAAAGAAAATAGTCAGAAAAATAATCAGGCATCAATGGCAAACAGAGCACCCGAAAGTGAATTTATCCCTGCCGCAGTATACTGAACTGACTGCGCCTGAGTTACCGCCTGCTTTATCTGCTGCTGATAATTTTTTATTAAAACGTCGACCTGTTCATCAGAAAGATGAAGCTGCTGATATTCAGAAGATGCAGAAGGCTGAGTCTTGAGTTTTGCGAGGTTTTCGATAAGCGTGTTTAAAATCTGGATTTTTGTAATGGAAACGCCGTGCTGACCGTTTTTTGCGGCAATCCCTGAAACATGGTCAAACTGCGCATAAATTACATTTGAAGGATTTACGGGAACATAAAGCTTGCCGCTTGCACCGCCGGAGGCAATTCCATTATATGAGTACGGGCTTAAATTTTTAATGTCTGTCATCATAATAAATTTCCTCCAAAATTAAGTTTCTACTATATAAATCGGATTTTTTTATGATGACATTAGATTTTTTTTATCAGATTTTTTTTAGAGGAGAATTTCAGATTCGCTCAAAATTTTGAATTGCCCCGGACAAAGATTTTCATCAAGCTTTAAGCCTCCGGTCTGTACGCGCTTTAACTCGATTACAGAATTACCAAGTGCCGAAAAAAGACGGCGCACTTCGTGGAATTTTCCTTCTGAAATAGTTACGCTGCATGACTCCTGCGTAAGCCATTCAATTTGGGCATCTTTTAAAAAAAAGCCGTCAGATTTTTTTTCAGGCGGAATAAAAATTCCTGTCATCGCTTTTCTAGAAAATTCACTTTGCAAATCAGGAACGACTTTTTTCTGAAGCTTTACGTAATACGTTTTTTTGATTTTATTTTCCGGCGCAGTGATTTTATTTACAAAACTTCCGTTTGTCGAAAAAATCAAAAGCCCCGTAGACTCGCAGTCAAGCCGTCCTGCGCATTTTAACCTTTTGATTTCGCCGTCAGTAAAATGACCTTTGAATAAATCAAAAACAGTTTTATGCGAATCTGACACAGTTGAACAGACTGCACCGCGCGGCTTGTTCATCATAACGTATATGTGCGGAAGAAAACTGACAGTTTTTCCGTTTACGGAAATTACGTCATCTGCAATGTTTACAAAAGTCTTAGGGTCTGAAACTTTTTTTTGATTTACGCAAATCAAGTTGTTTTTGAAAAAAGTTTTTGCAGAACGTTTCGAGCAGAATTTATTTTGAACAAATAAAAGAGAAACCGGTTCAGAAAAAAAACGCCTGTCATTCATAGGTTCATATTACTGCAATTTTCAAAAACAGTGAACAATTCATAAAAAATACAAAATGTTATTGACATCAAAAAGAGAAAATGATTAAATATCTAGCATATTCGGGTATTAGCGCAGCTGGTAGCGCACTAGCTTCGGGAGTTAGGGGTCGGCGGTTCAAGTCCGCCATACCCGATATTTTTTCTTTTCTTTTTTTTAATTCAACTTTCAGTTTCAATCAGTTTTTAATCAAAAGCGGTTTGAATTTTCAGACAAACCATTTTTTTATTTTCTGCCAGATTTATGCGGATTTTTTGTTTTTAAAGATTTTCGTTTTATTTTATGATTGCGGTTTAAAATAAAAAAACCTCTCGTGTTAGAGAGGCATTCTCGCGAGTGACGGGGCTCGAACCCGTGATCTCCGGCGTGACAGGCCAGCGCGATAACCAGCTTCGCTACACCCGCTTGAGATATTCATATATTATAAAAATAAAAAAAAAATGTCAAGCGTTCACCTGTTTATTTTGCAAAGAAATTACAAAAAAATCGAATGGCAGACAGTACAGACATATCAGTCAAACGCTAAATGTGCAAAACAAGGCTTGCAAGAAAAACAATCAAATAGCACACTGCCTGATTTATGACGATAGTCGCACCGACAGGCGTAGAAAACAAAACTGCCTCAAGAATTCCAAGCACTGAAGTTATCACCGAAAAAATGCCTGCCGTTATTATCACTTTTTTAAAACTTGAACAGAGCCGCATCGCAGCCAGCGCCGGAAAAACTACAAGCGCCGTAATCAAAAGCGAACCGACAAGATTCATTGCAAGGACAATGACAACCGCAGTGACAACGGCAATCATAGTGTTGTACAGTTTTACGTTTATTCCGCTTGCCTGCGCAAACTGTTCGTCAAACGTAACTGCAAAAATATTGTGGTAATAAAAAAAGTACAGAATGACAACCGCAGACGATGCAATTATGCAAAGCCATACGTCAGATTTTTTTAAAGTCAGAATCGCAGTAGACCCGAACAAAGTCGAACACACATCTCCCGAAACATTTGAATTTGCAGAAAACACGTTCATCAAAAAATATCCTGCCGCCATGCTCGTAACGCTGATTACCGCCAGACTTGCATCGCCTTTTACTTTTGACGAATTGTTCATCCACAAAAGAATGACCGCACAGATTACAGTCACCGGCATTACAAGAAGATTGCTGTCTGCAAGTTTTAAAATAGTTGCAACTGCCATCGCACCAAACGCCGTATGCGAAAGCCCGTCACCGATAAAAGAAAACCGCTTCAACACAAGCGTAACTCCCAGAAGCGATGATGCAAGCGAAATAAAAACTGCAACAATCAGCGCATAACGGACAAAGTCAAAAGAAAAATAAGTCTGCAATGTCGAAAATACATTAAAAAAATTCTGTTCCATAAATAAATCATTCCCTGAAAATCATTTTCCGATTTTTAAAACCTGCCTTGCATATTTTTGGACGGCATTCATATCATGGCTTATCATAATGACGCTTATATTATGTTCGCGATTTAAAGTTTCGACAGTAGAATACATTTCTTCGGCGGCGGCAGGGTCTAAGGCGGACACAGGCTCGTCAAGAACAAGAAGTCCTCCGCATGCACAAAGCGCCCTCGCAAGAAGAACGCGCTGCATCTGTCCGCCGCTCAAATGAGAAAACGATTCTTTTTCAAGAAACGAAATTCCAAGCAGTTCAAGAATTCGTGACACTTCATCTTTTTCTTTCTTTGAATAAAACGCATTGACCTTTTTCTTTCCCAAAAAACCGCTCAACACAATTTCCCTGACACTCGCAGGAAAATCTTTTTGCAGCTGCGAATTCTGCGGTAAATACCCGATAGAATTCTGCGTAAGCCCGTCGCCAAATTCCAGATGCCCCGAAATCGGCTTGAGCAGATTAAGAAGAGTCTTGATTAACGTACTTTTCCCCGAACCGTTCTCTCCGGTTATGCAAAGGTATCCGCCCTTTTCAATAGAAAAATTAATGTCCTTCGCGGCAGGAACGCCTTTATATCCGACACAGAGGTCCTTGCAAATTATTTGTGCCATACAGGAAATATATATAAAAACACATTAAATTGCAAGTAATTCGCAAATTTACTCGTACGCTTCCCCCTGCCCCCTCACGCTGAACTTACCGCAGGCGGAAGTTTTATTATTTTAAAGGCGGCATCTCAGCTGAAAGCGGCGTCCAGTTTTCAGGATTTGAAATGTCATCTTTTATAATCCAGCCTTTAGTTTCATCAATATCAAATTTTTTCCAGGTACGCTGTTCAGTGCAGTTCCAGTTTGAATAAGAATAAACTGTTACGCCGTCATCTTTTTGCTGAACCAGATGCTTTTTTGTAAACGGATTATACTCGCTTACAGGCAAATCCTTTTTTGCCTCAAACAAAGTATCTGCATTTGTCATAAACGAATTGTCCGTTTTAATTTTTCCCCGGGAATTAAAGTCTTTAACCATAAAAAGCGGATTACAACCTACCGCAAGAGAAGAATCTTTAAAATCGCCAAATTTATCAGAATTTAAAGGAAACCCGTGATCTGCAACTATAATAATTCTTGTATTGTCATAACAGTCATTTTCTTTTAGACACTCAAACCAGCGTGTAATTATTTTTACAGAAGCAGCATTTACATGATAATGAATCAAATCATTTTCGCAAGAAGGAATGTATTTACCACAGTCATTACAGGATTCATCTTCAAAAATATAGTCAGGGGCATTCAAATGGGTCGGATTATGAGGAGTTTCATTTCCGATAAAAATATATGTGTTTTTATTGCTTTCAAAATCAGTAAGTAAGTCTAAGAAAAATAGCGTAGAAAAATTATCTGGAAAACCATTTGACAAAACAGAATTAGTCCTGAAAAAATCAACCGTAAAATGGAAAAATTCTCTGAAAAAAGGAATCAAAGCTTGAATCATTGAAAAATTCAACATTTGTTTTTTGCAGATGCCGGCAAAATCTTCAAGATTATTTCCGAGTGATTTTAAATACATTGTATTGTATATTCCATTCTGCCAGGTTGAATTTATACCCTCTTTTTCAAAAGCAGAAGAATCTCCTGACCATACATAATTTGACCAGGGAATGTCAGAAACAAGTACGTCAAACCCTGCATCTAAAAACAGTTTCGGCATGACTAAAGTCGCTTCGTTGTGCTTGTCGACAAGAAGTTCAGAACTGCGTTTATTAATTTCTTCCGGAGTATATTCGTAACCGCCGAGCATTGCAGGAGACCCTGTATTTGTAAACAATCCAAAACTTACGCAATTTGGATAATAAACAAAGCCGTCGTATTTTTCTTCAAGTTCAGGAAACTGCTGCATAATATAAGGTAAAAAAGAACTGATTGCCCTGTCTAAAAAAAGAACGACGACATTTTTCTGTGTCCTGGACAGGTGAAAAACAGGTTCAATTCTTTCAGAAGCTTCGTCATAGCCGTTTTTCTCGCGTGAAATTTTATAAGAATTAAATTCCTTTTTAATGAAACCTGTTTTATAAAAACTAAAGCCACATTCTGCAATGCAGAGCGAAATTAAAAAAGCCGGTATATGACGCAGGACTTTTGTTTTTTTTGCCGTAAAAAACAATGCAATAACCGCCACCGGAAAAATCACTGCGCAAAGATGAATCCATTTCGGTATATTAAGCAAATCAGTTGAAATTTTTAAAAAACAGTTAAGGTTGCCGTAATCAGATTTAAAAACGTAAACATTGGCAATCGCAGACAAAGCCAGAGTAAACATCAGCATTGACAGGATTTTTTTTGCCCTGTCATCTGAAATTTTAAAAACTATCATCGGCCACAAAACGCAAAGCCCTGTATAAAAGAACAGCGAATTAAAGATATATTTTAAAGGCGAATCAGTTTTTCCCAGAAAAGAAAATTCTATCGGACTTGTTCCGATTACGCTTGCAGGCAGGACAAACCCGAGCAAAAGAGCCAGTACAATGCACGAAAAATAGAAAATCTTTTTTTCTTCTGCAAGAACATTTCCGTCAAAAACAAAGCCTGTAAATTTACAAAAAGTTTTATTTTTTTTAAGAATTCTCCAGAAAAACGGAAGTACAATAAAAAACAGCGTAATGCACAAAAGCAGAAGTTTTTTTACAAACTTTGCATCAGGACGTTTTAAAATATAGAAAGCGCTGACAAAAATCAAAGCAAAGACAAAGAAAACATACAGAAGTTTTTTCGGCAGTTTCAGTTTTAAAAATACGTTCTTGCAGAAACTGAACAGGTTGTTGAAAATCCAGTAAATTACAAGTCCTGCAGGGGAATTATACAAAAGGACAAGAAAAACAAGTGAAAGAGCAAACAGCTGGACTTTATCCTGCACGGAAGATTCTTTAAGATAAACAACGGAACTTATCAAATTGATTGCAGTCATTAAAAGAGGCAGTACATTCACCGGCAAAGTGTGACCGAACAAAGAAACAGAAAAAAGGCTGTCAGGCATAGACAAATCTTTAAAAATCCAGAATGACTGACCTAAAAGTTCACTGCAATTACTCAGATAATTATAAGCTGCAATAAAAAACGGTATTTCAAGCAGAATTGACAGTGATGACTTTAAAGAATAGACAGGATTATAATTGTTCTGCCTGTAATAAGTTGAAAGCATCATAAACTGCTCGTCGCCTTTGAAAGCGGCTTTTATGCGTTTTACGCGCGGTTCAAGTTTTTTCTGAAGACTGCGTTCTTTTTCCTTCACGGCATCAGCCATATTGTACAACGGCAGGGCAAGAAAATTTATTATAACGCTGACTCCCAGAACGGCACCGATTACGCCGATACTTTCAAACCTCGTCCTTATAAACAGAAAAACAAATTCTACAAGATATTCTATAGGTGCTATAAAAAGTGAATAAAGAAATTCCATAACTGTTCCCCGGATAAGCATAATTTCAAATTGTTTTTAGTTTTTGCACATAAAACTAAATTATACTTAGTAATTTTTCATTATAACTAAATTTCATTATATGTAAAAGTCTTTTTCACTAATTTATACTAAGGATATGTCCGATTACTTTGAAACCGTAAGATTCAATATCAAGCATTACAGAGAAATCCGTGGGATTTCGCAGGCAAAACTCGCAGAACTTGCAAACTGCTCAAACGGCTTAATCGGGCTGATTGAATCAGGCAAAGCAAAACCGTCATTTGACACGCTGACTGCCATTGCAGATTCGCTGTCAGTTCATCCTGCTGATTTATTTCTCAGGGATACTTCAAAATCAAAAGACGAAATCAAAGGCATAATCGAAACTGCATTAATCCGCGACATTCAGAAAATCCTCGAAGAACATTTTTAAACCTCCCCTACACCTGCACCCCTCACGCTGAACTTACCGCAGGCGGAAGGTTTTTTCGCAGTGCACGCTTTCTTTTCAGCAGTAATTCTTTCAAAAAAAACATCTATTACAAGTCAAAACCCTCATACAAACTTCACAAACATCAGTTAATTGATTTTTTCAACAAACTTTGTAAAATTTTTCTTGACAAACGGATATTAGCATGCTAGCATATTGTTAGTTGATAAAGTCAACCAACATAAAGTTCTTTGGAGGAAATCAATGAAATTTGGATTTTTTGATGATGTAAACCGTGAATATGCAATTACGACACCGCAAACGCCTTATCCTTGGATAAACTACCTTGGAAGCGAAAAATTCTTCTCGCTTATTTCAAATACGGCAGGCGGTTACGCATTTTACACTGATGCACGCCTGCGCCGCCTTACACGCTACCGCTACAACAACATTCCACTTGACAACAACGGACGCTACTTCTTTATCAAAGACGGCGAAACTATCTGGAATCCGGGCTGGCAGCCGACTCAGACACCGCTTGACAGATATGAATGCCGTCACGGTTTCGGCTATACAAAATTTTCTTCAGAGAAAAACAAGCTTGCAGCAGACGTTTTATATATGGTTCCTGTTCACGAAAATGCAGAAATCCAGATGATTACTTTGAAAAATAACGGCGATGCAAAAAAAGACGTTTCTTTAGTTTCTTTTGTTGAATGGTGTCTTTATAACGCATCAGACGACTGCCAGAATTTCCAGCGCAACTTTTCTACAGGTGAAGTTGAAATCGAAGGCAGCGCAATCTATCACAAAACAGAATACCGCGAACGCCGCAATCACTTTACTTTTTACAGCGTAAACACTGCCGTTGACGGATTTGACTCTGACAGGGAATCTTTCCTCGGACTTTACAACAACCTCAGCGCACCAAAATCTGTCGTAGAAGGCAAAAGCACGGATTCAGTTGCAGACGGCTGGTCTCCGATTGCTTCGCACAGGATAAACGTTTCTTTAAACCCGGGCGAAGAAAAGACATACATTTTCGTACTCGGCTATATCGAAAACGATGAAAATGCAAAATGGGCAAAAACCGCAGAACAGGGCGCTGACAATTCAAAACTCCTTCGCACTAACACTGCAAGCGGAATAATCAACAAGGAAAAAGCATACGCTTTGCAGAAACGCTATTCTACAAAAGAACAGGTTATTGAAGCGTTCAACACATTAAAGTCAAGCTGGGACAGCACGCTTTCAAACTTCACTGTAAAGACAGGCGATGAAAAACTTGACCGCATGGCATTGTGGAATCAGTATCAGTGTGTCGTAACTTACAACTTTGCACGTTCGGCTTCTTACTTTGAAAGCGGAATCGGACGCGGAATCGGTTTCCGTGATACATCTCAGGATATGCTCGGTGCAGTTCACCAGTTGCCGAAAGAAAGAATCCGCGAACGCCTTTATGACGTTGCCGCAACACAGTTTGAAGACGGCTCGGCATATCACCAGTTCCAGCCTTTGACAAAACGCGGAAACGCTGACATCGGTTCAAACTTTAACGATGACCCGCTCTGGATTATTCTCGGAGTCGGCGGCTACATCAAAGAAACAGGCGACGAAGCTTTCCTTGACGAAATGGTACCTTACGACAACGATATGTCAAAAGCACAGCCGCTTTTTGAACACATGAGAAAATCGTTCCACTACATCGTTGACCATCTCGGTCCGCACGGCCTGCCGCTTATCGGAAGAGCTGACTGGAACGACTGCCTTAACCTCAACTGTTTCTCAACAGACCCTAACGATTCATTCCAGACTTCGACAAACAAAGACGGAAAAAATGCCGAATCAGTAATGATTGCAGAAATGTTCGTTTACGTAGCACCTGACTACATTCAGATGTGCCGCATTAAAGGCGAAGAAGCAGAAGCAAAATTTGCCGAAGACGCAGCTGCAAAAATGGAAGCACAGATTTGTAAAGTTGCCTGGGACGGCGAATGGTACGTAAGGGCATTTGACGATGCAGGAAACAAAATCGGCTCAAAAGAATGTGAAGACGGAAAAATCTTCATCGAATCTCAGGGCTTCGGAACTATGGCACAAATCGGAAAAGACAAAGGTTATCCTGAAAAATCTCTTGATTCCGTAAAGAAATATCTTGATTCAAAATACGGCATCGTAATTCTTGATCCTCCTTACAAGAATTACCATGTTGAACTTGGAGAAGTTTCTTCTTACCCACCGGGATACAAAGAAAACGGCGGAATTTTCTGTCATAACAATCCATGGGTAATCATCGGTGAAGTCGTAAACGGCCGTCCTCAAGATGCTTTTGAACACTACAAGAAAATTGCACCGGCTTATCTTGAAGACATTTCTGAAATCCACAGAACAGAACCTTACGTTTATGCACAGATGATTGCAGGAAAAACAGCAAGACGTTTCGGAGAGGCAAAAAACTCCTGGCTCACAGGAACTGCTGCCTGGAACTTTGTAACTTTATCTCAATATCTGTGCGGACTTCGTCCTACTTACGACGGACTTATGGTCGAACCAAGACTGCCGGAACACATTAAAACAGCAGAGCTTACGAGAAAATTCCGCGGCGTGACTTACAAAATCACCGTAGAAAACAAAAAGAATGACGGCAAAGTCGTTCTTGAAGTCAGCGGCGGACAGGCTGACGGAACAATCGTAAAAGCAAATCCGGGAGTAAAAGAAGTTACTGTAAAAGCAATAATCGGCTAAAGCTGTCAGTTCTGCAAAAAAAATAAAGTGAACCTTTAAAATTGAAATTCAAAAATCAGTTTTGGGTTCACTTTATTTTTTATTTCTTCCCTTTCAAATTCTTTATCAAAAAAATCGCTTTAAAACAGGCGGAAATATGATATAATAAAAGTCATCAAAAAAAACGGAGATTTAAAATGTACGAATCTGGCGAAGACTATCTTGAAGCAATCCTTGTATTAAAAAATAAAAATGGTTTTGTACGTTCTGTCGATATTGCAAACCACCTTGGCTTTTCAAAACCGAGCGTAAGCCGTGCAATGGGAATTCTCGAAAAAGACGGCTACATTGAATTTGGAATGGGCAATATGATTAACCTTACGGCAAAAGGTCAGGAAAAGGCATCTGACGTTTATTCACGACATCAGCTTTTGACAAAGTTCCTTGTAAAAATCACGGGAATCCCGGAAGATCAGGCAGAAAAAAACGCATGCCGAATCGAACACGTCATAGACTCTGACATCGTTGCAGGAATCCAGAACTGGATGAACAGCAACTGATGCAAAAAGGGCGCACGCCTTCTGAAAACCAGAGGACATGCGCCCAAAACTTCTTATGGACTTAACAACTACTTAACAACTAAATTTTTTACTTTAGAATTTTACTTCTACATTTACAGGAACGCTAAAGTCGATTGTCGTTGTTTCATTCCATTTAGATTCAATTTGAATGCCGGCTTTTAATGCAACGTCCTCAACAGGGCTGTATTTGAAATACGGCGTAGCGATGAACCTTCCGTTTGCAGAATCTTCCTTAAAGTCAATCATATTGTTAAGTTCAAGGCACACTGCCATTTTTTCTGCAAAAGGAACTTCAATACCAAGTCCGTTGTACATTACGACGTCATCTTTTAAGATTGTCAGATTATTGTGAAAGCTGAATCCCAAAAAGCCGAAATCTTTTTGAGTTCTCAAATCAATTCCGTACATATACGCGTCTGAGTTATCAGATTCTGCATAAAGAGAAAATCCTGCAAGAATAGGAAGTCCCTCTATTACATTGAGTTTTCCAAAAACGGCAAACTGATTTTTAACGTTCTTCGTTTCTGCTTCTTCAACTTCGATTCTGTAATTTGCGCTTACGTCAACAGCATCTAAAGCGGCAATGACACGAACCTGTCCGCCGTATTTTTTTTCATCTCCGTAAAAAACAGAAGAAACAGGCGCAAGCTGAATTGTTACAGGACCTGCATAAAAATCTGCAAGGAACGGACCTGTTATCAAGTCAGATTCAATGTTTGTATTTAAATCTGAATCTAAAAATCCAAATTCCATTTCGTCAATATAATCGTTCAATTTTATGTCTTCAATAAAATCTTCAGTGCGATTTTCATAAATACCGGCACGAAGTTTTGCAACGCTTCCAAGTTTTACGCCTGCATACAATGCAGTAAAAGCATTTTTCGGATCAGGAGTTCCGTCTTCAAGATCGCCGTCTTTCCAGAAGAACACAGGAGTAATTTCAAATCCGGCTTCAAAAACATCGCCGTCATAAGTGAAACCGATTTTTGTATCATCGTCAAAAATGTCATCAAGGAAAGCACTTGTATTCTGAGCGCCGCCGACATCTTCAACTGTAACGGCATTTAATTTTGCCTGAATTTCAACTTCCCAGTTTTTTTCGGCAAAAATACTAAAAGCCAATGTGCTGAACATCATTAAAGCAGAAACAATCTTTTTCATAAAAACCTCTTTATTTTTTTATTTTTTACAGCAGTCACATCCGCTGCTGCAAGCTGAACAGCCAATGCAACCAGCAGAGCCATTACGTTTTGCATTTCGTTTTGTTCTTACTATATAAAAGATTGCAGCTGCCATAAGAATTCCAATTACAAAACAGATTAAAACATTAATCATGACAATACCTCTTTTGCTTACACTGACTGTTTTTTATTTATACGGCTTTTTTATATTTGTCTTTTCTGAAGAGCATATAAATAAACGCCGCCACAAAGATAAATGCAATGACAGTCCAGAAACCGAACGCACCTGTCGTAATCAATGTTCCGATTTGATAAACAGACAGAGTTATAAACCATGCAAACAGATTCTGGAAAATGATTGCAAACCAAAACCACTTTCTATTGTTAAGTTCCTGACTCATTACGCCGATTGCCGCAACACAAGGAGAATCAAGCAGGTTGAACAGAAGGAAACAGAACGCACTCAATGCCGTAGGGAACCAGGTATTTATTGCTGCTGCAACTGCATCTGCTTCTTCTACAAGTTCTTCGCTTACATTTGCAAGAACGCCCATTGTTCCGACGATTGCTTCTTTTGCACTGAATCCCGTAATGCTTGCTGCCGCTGCCTGCCAGCCGCCAGTTTCGCCGCCAAATCCAAGCGGAATGAATATCCAGCGGATTGCGTTTCCGATTACAGCCATAATCGAATCAGGCGCGTCAACAAGACCGAATCCGTCTTCGCCAAAGCCGTAGCTTGAAAGGAACCACAAAACGATACATGCAAGGAACAGAATAGTTCCGGCTTTTACGATGAAACCTTTAAGGCGTTCCCAAGTATGAATCAATACAGTTTTTGGCTGCGGGAAGTGATACTGCGGAAGTTCCATTACAAACGGAGCCGCATCGCCGTGGAAAGGCTTTGTCTTTTTAAGGCAGATTGCGCTGAGCAGAACTGCAAGAACGCCGATTACATAAATCATCGGAGCAAGCATTGAAGAAACAACTACCTGCGATTTCTGAATGAGAACTGCCGCAATCAATGCAATTACAGGAAGCTTTGCACCGCACGGAACCCAGGTTGCAGTCATAATCGTAAGACGGCGGTCATTGTCGTTTTCAATTGTCTTGCTCGCCATAATACCCGGAACGCCGCAGCCGCTTGAAATCAAAAGCGGAATAAAACTTTTTCCCGAAAGTCCGAATTTTCTGAAAATCCTGTCCATTACGAATGCGATTCTGACCATATAACCGCAGTCTTCGATAATGCACAAAAGGAAAAACAGAATTGCCATCTGCGGAACGAATCCCAGAATTGCACCAAGTCCGCCGATAATACCGTTTACGATACAGTCAATCAAAACTTCGTGTGCGCCAAGACCTTCAAGCCAGCCTGCAACTCCGTCCTGAATTCCTGCAACAAGGCTGTCGTTTGCCCAGTCTGTCATCCAGGTTCCGACTGTAGTAACGGAGATATAATAAATTGCCCACATTACAAAAAGGAAAATCGGAATACCGAGCCATCTGTTTGTAACGATTCTGTCGATTTTATCAGAAGTCGTTAATTTGCCTGTTGATTTTTTTACGCATCTTTTGATTACGTCAGTGATGAAATTATAGCGTTCGTTTGTAATTATGCTTTCTGAGTCATCGTCGAATTTTTTTTCAAGACCTGAAACGATTTCTTCGATTGATTTTTTTTCTACGTCAGAAAGCTTTATGTTTTCAAGAACGACTTTATCGCGTTCAATTAATTTGATTGCATACCATCTGTAAAGGTTTGACGGAATGTTGTCGGGAAGTTTTTTTTCAACTTCAAGAATGGCTTTTTCTACTTCCGAAGAAAATTTTACCTTGTTTTCTTTTTTTGCCTTTCCTGCCGTTTCAACTGCTTTCTGTGCAGCTTCTTTTATTCCCTTTTCTTTTAACGCACTCGTTTCTACGATTGAAACGCCGAGTTCGTCACTAAGTTTCTGAACGTCAATTTTGTCGCCGTTTTTCTTGAGGACATCAATCATATTAAGTGCGATTACGACAGGTGACTCAAGTTCAAGGAGCTGTGTCGTAAGATAAAGGTTTCGCTCGATGTTTGTCGAATCAACGACATCAAGAATTACATCAGGCTTGTCTTTTATAAGGTAATCACGGCTTACGACTTCTTCCATCGTATACGGTGAAAGTGAATAAATACCCGGAAGGTCTGTTATAGTTACGTCTTTGTTTCCTTTTAGTTTACCTTCTTTTTTTTCGACAGTTACTCCCGGCCAGTTACCGACGTACTGGTTGCTTCCTGTCAAACCGTTAAACATCGTAGTTTTTCCGCAGTTCGGATTTCCTGCTAAAGCAATTTTTATACTCATCGTTTTCCTCGTTAATTAACAGATTTCAATGCAAGTCGCATCATCTTTTCTTACAGACAATTCGTAACCGCGAATCGTAATTTCTACAGGATCGCCTAAAGGTGCTACTTTTCTGACATAAATTTCAGAATCTTTTGTAATTCCCATATCCATAAGCCGCCGCTTTAAAGCCTGTTCTCCGTTCAGCTTTTTTACTACGACAGTTTCTCCAACACCAACATCTTTCAATGTCTTCATAATAGAACAACCTCCATATTTTATGCGCAAAAAATTTTATTCGCCATTTCTGAATTCAGGGCAATTCTGGAATCCTTTACTTTTACGATAAGATTTCCGTTGAGCGACGAAATGACTGTAACTGAAGTTCCGACATTAAAACCAAGTTCATTTAAATGCTGTCTTACTTCACCATTTCCACGAATTCTCTGAACTACAACTTCACTTCCAAGACCTGCGATTGATAACGGCATATAATAGCTCCTGTAAATTTAAGTTAGTTTCTGCTAACAACAAAGTAAATATACCCTAATAGAAATTAGTTGTCAACAACTTTCGAGAAAAAAGATTACGATTTTTTTAGTAGAGTAGAAAAAAAAATTGAATTTTCAGCGCAGAATTTTTATAACTGAAAAAGGTTCAAAAACTCAAAATAAATGAACTTTAAATAAAAGTCAGCTAAAAGAATAGCCCCTGAAACAAAGCAAAAATTGCAGGAATCGTAAAAACACTCATTGTGTGCGTAAAGCAGACAAGGAAATTTGAAAACACAGTATCCTTGTCAAAAAGGCACGCAAGGCTTGAAACGGAAATTCCTGACGGACAAAGGCTTGCTATAAGCACTACGCTGCAAATCAAAACGAGAGCGTCATAGTCAAAGCCCGGAAAGAATTTTTTTACCGCCATAATCACAAGCACGCAGATTCCAAGCGAACAGAGCCCGCACAAAACAAGCCTGACAAAAGTCGTAAATAAAATTGCACCGATTTTTTTTCTGCCGGAAGCACAGCTTTTGTCGCGCGTAAAAAAAGAACGGACAGTCTTTAAAAGTTTTTCAATCCATTCTTTTTTTAAATTACCGAACAAAATTCCAAGAAGAATCATTGCAGTTGCCGTGTTCAGTCCGCCAATGAGCGAAACAGGATAACTGATGATTTCTGGCAGTTTTACAGGGCTTACAAAAAGAATGACTCCCGCAAGAACTGCAATGATGTTTGGATTTGTAATTATTTTTTTAAGGTTGATTGTCTGAGCAACCTGATAGTAGCCGTAAATCCAGAGCATTACGTTGAACGCAACAATGTAGCCCATCAGATAAAAAACGCCGGACGAGCCGTAAACTGCCGTTATCAAAGGAATTCCTATAAAACCGCAGTTTGTAAAAACAGTGCCGATTTTCTGAATTTGCGCAACAGGCGTTTTTCTATGGAAAACAATTTCTGCAATAAAAATCATTGCAAACGTAACTAAAAAAGAAAGTCCTGCCGAAAGCAAAAGTCCGTAAAACTGCGTTCTGTCAAATTCAACGTTGAACGAATTAAAAATAAGGCATGGATTTATAAAATACAAAAGAAGCTTGCTTAAAAATTTTTCTTCGCGCTCCGACACTTTGCAGATTTTTGCAAAAATAAAACCGGCCAGAGCAATCACCATCATTACAAGTAGCATTGAAAAAATATTGGCAAACATAGTCATATCAAGAACTTTAATAAATAGACGCTATTTGTTCAATATTATTCAGGTAAAAAAATTATTGAAAAATTTATCGAAAAAAAACAAAAAAACGCAGGCAGAATTTTATTTCAAAAAAAATCCGCCTGCGCATTATTTTTTAGAAATTGAAGTATCTCTAGGGAAGTGCTGATTAACACTTGAAGCGATTACTCAGCACTTCCCGTCAAATTGCCGTAAGTCATTGACTTACGGACAATTAGCTACATTCAAGGTTAACACTGAAAAATCCTCTATAGGATTTATTCAGTGTTTCCTTAGAAAACTACTACAACTTCGCCGTTTTTATATTTGTCTGCAACCCAGTTTTTTACTTTGTCGCTCTGAAGGGCTTTAACAAGAGCCGTAACGCCTGCTGAATTTTCGTTGCCCTGTTTTACGCTTACGATGTTTACGTAAGGCGATTTGCTGCCTTCAACAAAAAGACCGTCTTTTGTTGCAACAAGACCTGCAGGAATTGCATAGTTTCCGTTGATTACGGCAGCATCAACGTCAGCAAGAATTCTTGGAAGGGAAGCTGCTTCGATTTCGCTGAATTTTAAATTCTTAGGATTGCTCTTGATGTTAATCGGAGTTGCTTCAAGACCTGCGTTTGAATCAAGTTCAATTAAACCTGCTGATTCAAGAAGAAGAAGCGCCCTGCCTTCGTTAGTCGGGTCATTAGGAATTGCAATAGTTGCACCGTTTTTCAAGTCAGCGGCAGATGTAACTTTCTTTGAATACAATGCAATCGGCTCGATGTGGATTCCGCCGGCAGAAACTAAATGGAATCCCCTTTCTTTGTTAAAAGAGTCCATGTAAGGAAGGTGCTGGAAAAAGTTTGCATCGATTTCGCCGCTTTCCAAAGCTTCGTTTGGAGTTACGTAATCTGTAAACTCTACGACCTTAAGTTCATAGCCGGCAGCCTTCAAATCATCTTTTATAAGATTAAGCATTTCTGCATGAGGTTCTGGAGTAGCTCCGACTTTAATTACATTTGAGTTTTCCTTTTTTCCACAGCCAGTAAGCGCAAGGGCTGCAAGAACTGCAACGGCAGTAAAAAGAGTTTTTTTCATTTTTTATTTCTCCCATATTAAATTGAATTGAATTAAGTTGAACTGGTTTTCTAGAAAAATCAATTCATAACACTAACATACTATTTCTATAGGTAAATGTCAATGAGAACTGAAAAAAATCTGCATTTTTTTGAAAAATTTTTTCTTAAAAAAGACTAGCGTTTTTTCATCAGGCTGGAAGAAATTTTACTTCCCGTCATCTGAATTATTCCGACAATAATCAATATTACGATTACGGAAACAATAAGAACGTCAATTCTGAATCTCTGGTAGCCGTAACGGTTTGCAAGGTCACCAAGTCCGCCGCCGCCGATTGTTCCTGCCATTGCAGAATAACCGATGACATTAATTATCGTAAGGGTGATTCCGTCAACAAGAGCAGGAAGGCTCTCGGGAATCATTACTTTAATTATAATCTGCCAGTTTGTCGAACCCATCGCTTTTGCCGCAAGAATTACGCCCGGGTCAATTCCCTTGAGGGCGGCTTCTATAATGCGCGCAACAAAAGGAGCAGCGGCAATCGAAAGAGGAACAATCGCCGCAACAGTTCCGATGGAAGTCCTGACAATGAGCCTTGACAGAGGAAAAAGTACAATCATCAAAATCAAAAACGGAAAAGAACGAAGGACATCAACAATTCGATTTAAAACTTTATTAAGCAGAGGCTTTGGCATAATTCCGGTTTCTGAATCAGTAACGCACATCAAAATACCGAGCGGCAGTCCGAGAATTACTGAAAAACACGTAGAAAAGAAAACCATAATCAAAGTTTGCCAGGTCGCAGTTCCGACCAGAGTAAAAATTTCAGACCAATTCATTACAAGCCCTCGCCTGCAAGTTCAACGTTCACGCCTGCAGACTTTAAATAGTCAATAGTTTTTTCGACTTCTGCTTTTTCGCCAGACAAGTCAACGAGCATAATGCCGATTTTTTCATTATCAGAAAGATTTTGAATTCCGCCTGCCCTTATGTTAAATTCAACGTTGAACTTTTTGCACGCCGAACTTATTACAGGCTCTCCCGTTTTGTCGCCGATAAACCGAAGGACATACTTTCCGCCAAAGTTGCTCCAGCGTACAATCTGTTCCTTCTGCAAGTCCTTAAAGTTTGAACTCATGTGACTTAGGAAATCTTTTGTAACTTCCGATTTTGGATTTGAAAAAATTTCTGACACCCTGCCCGTTTCTACGATTGAACCTTCATTCAAAACGGAAACATAATCGCAGGCATCGCGTACGACTTCCATCTGGTGCGTAATCATTACGACAGTCAGATTCATTTTTTTCTGAATGTCACGGATTAATTCAAGAATTGAATGAGTAGTCTGCGGATCAAGAGCGCTGGTTGCTTCGTCACAAAAAAGAATGTCAGGATTATTTGCAAGAGCGCGCGCAATCGCAACCCTCTGCTTTTGACCGCCGGAAAGCGTACTTACAGGCGCATTCCATTTGTCAGAAAGACCGACAAGTTCGAGAAGTTCCTTTACGCGCGAATTGATTTCTTTTTTAGGAACTTTGCAAATTTCAAGAGGATAAGCAACATTTTTTGCAGCCGTCCTTGAACTGAACAGATTGAAATTCTGAAAAATCATTCCAATATGCCTGTGCTGCAAAATCAATTCTTTTTTTGAAAGATTGTCAACGCGTTTGTCGTCAAATGTAATCGTGCCGGAATCAGCCTTTTCAAGCAGACTTATAAGCCTGACAAGCGATGATTTTCCGGCGCCGCTTTTTCCTATAATCCCGTAAATCACATTAGACGGAATTACAAGACTTACATTTTTAACAGCCTCAACCGAGTCATTCCCCTGTCTGTACGTACGGCTGAGATTTTCTATTTTTATTTCCATAAGAGTTTATTTATGCTTTTTCAGCATCAGTAAAAATACTTTCGTCCTCGTAGTTTGCAATAAATTCCTGAACGTCTTTTGAATCAAGAATGATTCCGTACTCATCTGAAGAACCGGCCTTTATATCAGCACTTATAGTTTTGAACTCATCATAGCTTACAACCTTTCCAGAAAGAGCCCCTTTGTCCCCAGCCCTTTTAAAACCGTTAACTCCGCTATAACTTATATATATTTCGCTCATACAAACCTCTTAAAAACAAGATACCTTATATTTTACCCTAAGAAAAGGTAAAAGTAAAGCGCGAGCGCGAGTAAATTTCAAATTGAAACCCAGCACGGATTTATCTCGCGCTACGAGTTTTGCTTGAGCAAAACTCTATGGGCGTGCAGTCAGTGGAAGTGGTAAATTTCTTATAGCGCAACCCGCGCTACGAGTCTTGCAGCGCTCGTAAATTTCTAACGCGCAACCGGAGTGGATTTATCTCGCGCTACGAGTTTTGCTCAAGCAAAACTCTATGTGGGTGCAGACCGTTGTAGTGATAAATTTCAAACGCACAACCCGCGCAACCGCTCGTGCTTCAGGGGTTATGGCGCTCGTAAATTTCACTTCCTCACAAACACGGAGTCAGCTCGCGCCCCCGCGCCCCGCGCGCGGGTGGCGTCCGGGTTCTTAGGGCATCGCCCTAAGTCGTGCTGGGGAAAGAGGGAGGTTTGGAGGGAGAGAACCCCCGCTTCGAAAGTAGAGGGGTTCTTTCCCTCCAAGAAACAGGAGAGTTGAGGGAGCCCCCTCCCTCAAAAAAAACAACGCTTGAACTTTCTCCCTATATATAGTAGAATTTCGCTTTCACAGTTTAGCGAGGTGCAAAATGAGCGTAGATTTGAGAGGACGGAGTTTTCTTACTTTAAAAGATTTTTCGGCAGAAGAAATTGATTACCTGCTTGCGCTTGCGGCGGATTTTAAGGATAAAAAAAAGAAACACATTGCTGTCGATGTTCACCGCGGAAAAAACATTGCATTGATTTTTGAAAAAACAAGCACCCGTACGCGCTGTTCATTTGAAGTTGCAGCGCACGATTTGGGAATAATGACAACGTATCTTGCAGAAGGTTCGCAGATTGGCAAAAAAGAAAGCATCGCAGACACTGCACGCGTTTTGGGAAGAATGTTTGAAGGAATCGAATACAGAGGCTTCGGTCAGCAGATTGTCGAGGACCTTGCAAAATATTCAGGCGTTCCCGTATGGAACGGACTTACAGACGAATATCATCCGACACAGATGCTTGCAGATATGCTTACGATAAAAGAAAATTTCGGAAAGCTCAAAGGATTAAAATTAGTTTACTTCGGCGATGCACGGTTTAACATCGGAAACTCACTCTGCATTGCATGTTCAAAAATGGGAATTCATTTTGTTGCATGCACCAATAAAAAATATTTTCCGAACAAAGACTTAGTTGAAGAATGTAACGAATGGAACAAAACTTCCGGCGGTTCGATTACGCTGACAGAAAATATAGAAGAAGCCGTAAAAGATGCCGACATAATTTACACTGACGTCTGGGTTTCTATGGGCGAGCCTGATGAAGTCTGGGCAGAACGCATAAAAGACTTGAAGCCTTATCAGGTAAATTCTTCCGTGATGAAAAAAGCAAAGCCGACTGCAATTTTTATGCACGACCTTCCGTCGTTCCACAACCTCGACACAAAAATCGGAAAAGAAATAAACAAAAAATTCGGAATTACTGAAATGGAAGTTACTGACGAAGTTTTTGAATCAAGCCAGTCAGTCGTCTTTGATGAAGCAGAAAACCGCATGCACACAATCAAGGCAGTAATCGCGGCGACTATTTAACTGTCATTTTTCGATTTTAACTATTTAAATAAACTTATCTTTTATCAAAACCCAGGTTGCACCCGTTCCGCCCTGACTTCTGCCGGGGTGGCCGCTTGCACCGAGTTTCGGGTCACGCTCGATAAACACCCTGACGACTTCACCAAGAACAGGATCGTTTGAAGAACTGTGATTTCCCTTGCCGTGAATTATCATAATTTTTTTCAACTTTCGCCTCACGCAGTCATTGACAAAAACTTCAAGGTGTTTCCAGGCTTCCTCCCGCGTCATTCCGTGCAAGTCAAGATACGCATCGACAGGCATATCTTTTACGTATTCGCGCGATTTGAGTTTCCGGCTTTGTTCGTACTGTTCGATTGACTTGTCCTTGTCGATGACGCCGTAACGGGAAAGCCACATTTCCATCGGGTTTATCTTTTTTTTGCTGTCCTCTTCCATCTGCTGCCGTACAGTTTTACGCTGAACTTCGGCTTTTCGGGCATCCTGTTTAGAAGCGAAACCCTGTTCGATAAAATCGGCATTCGCCTTTTTTTTAG